>NZ_NIJM01000009.1 GCF_002836945.1 Shewanella chilikensis | reverse complement strand
GAGTTGCGGATACGAATTGTCTTCCTAAGACGCTTGGCCTCCGACTTCCGTGACCAGCTTGCAACTGACTGTCAGCATTCCTCTGTCGGCGCTGTTCGATATCAGTGGTACAGGTTTAACCGTGCAGTTCAATAATCTCAGCCGCGGTGGCAGCGGAGAACTCAGTTATCAGTGGGACTTTGGTGATGGCCAGAGCAGCACAGTTGCTTCTCCCTCGCATACCTACAGTGCGGCGGGCAGCTACAGTGTGCGCCTGACAGTGACTGACTCACAGAATAATCAGAGCAGTAATAGTCGCACCTTGGTGGTCTCCAACCCGGTTGTGCCCAATACGACTGAAAGCAGTTCCGGCGGCGGTGGCGGTAGTCTCGGCAGCCTGAGCCTATTGGGGCTGGCGCTGATCGCCTGGCGGCGCAGGCGTTGACAGAATAAGGGACGCTTTGGCGTCCCTTGTATGTTTTGGGGAATTCAAGAGAGGGATTACAAGCCCTTGTTCAAGGCGTAAGTTGGCCTTGATGGATGGCGGCAACCGCCGCCGGCAGGAAGATTTCACCGACAATCAGTTGCTGCTCCTGAAAGTGAAAATAACGTCTTCTGCCCCAGATAGCCTCTGTGGTAGGTTGCGACAGTGAATCTGCGAGGGAAGCGACCCGTGAATGGTTATCGAAGCAGGCAACCTCTATAGCGCCGGGTTCAAAGCCGATATCACCAAATAACAATTCTCCCAAGGGGCGAGTACCCAACTTACCCAGTCTCTGCTGTTGCTCCAGCAGCTTTGCCGGGATCAGGGTGCGGCCAAAGACCCAGGGAGTCCCGTCCAGGCAGAGCAGCACTTCTCTGATCCAGATGGCTTTGTGCTCCTTACCCTGCCATTCCTGAGCTGCGGTGGGCAGCATGGCTTCGCCGAGCAGTTTGACCTCAAAGTGATTGCAGCAACTTTTGAGTCTCTTGGTGAGACTGCCGGTCGCCAGTAGCCAATCATGCAATGGCGCTGCGGGGAGTTGTTGTAATTGCTCTGGCGAAAACCACTGAATTGATTCACCATAAGGAAAGCTTAAACTGGTCACACTCATCGGATACCCGGTACAATATTACAACTCGGGAGTCTATCACGCTTGCCCACAAGCAGATAGATCGCAAGGGGCGTCTGCACAAGTCACGGGAGCTGGAAACTCAATATGAAACGCATTTTGACACTGTTGTTTTTTATGCTGGCCGGCATGTTGCAGCCTGTGATGGCGGCCGATGAAAAGCCTGCCGAAGATACCTATGCCTATTATGGCTTTGAACCTGAAATAGTGACCAACTATATCTCCAACCGCAAGAAGTTGGGGTTTGTACGCATCAGTGTTGAGCTGATGGTGAAAGATCCCCAGGACTTGGTAGCCTTGCAACACCATGATCCCCTGCTGCGAGCCGCGATAGTGGAGATTCTCGGTAATCAACCCGAGGACAGGGTCAAGTCGCTTACCGGCAGAGAAGAGATCCGCCGTGAATGTTACGACACAGTCAATCGTTTGCTGGAGCAGGAAACCGGTCGGGCACTGGTGGTGAATCTGCTGTTTACCAAGTACCTGTATGACTGAGGTAACAAAGCGTCGGCTCAACGCTTCGAAAGGCAAGGCCTGGGCCGAGGTAAAGAAAAAGCCGCAAAAGACGACTCAAAAAGCCGGCAAAACCTTGGTTAAAACGGGCGGAAAAGCCAAGAACAAGGGCTTGCACCCGCGCAACCTGCACCGCCAGGGCTATGACTTTGCTGCTCTGGCCGCCAGTTACCCTGCGCTCGCGCCTCACCTTATCACCAGAGACTATGGCCAGGTTTCGATTCCCTTTGCCGAACCGCAAGCTGTCTTGGCCCTCAATGCCGCCCTATTGCAGCACCATTACCATATCCAGGACTGGCAGTTGCCTGAGGGCTATCTGTGCCCGCCAATTCCCGGACGAGTAGACTATTTGCACCATATCGCCGATCTGCTGGCCGAAGGCGGTAAAATCCCCCAAGGCCGGCGTATTCGCGGCCTGGATATAGGCACGGGAGCCAATGGCATCTACCCCTTGCTTGGCTCAAGTGTCTACGGCTGGCAGTTTGTCGGCGCCGATATCAACCCTGTGGCGCTGGACAATGTCGCCGGCGTTTTGCAGCACAATCCCAAGCTGACTGGTGCCATTGAACTGCGACTGCAACCCGAACCGGAACAGATATTTCATGGTCTTTTGCAGGCGGGGGAGTGTTTTGACTTCAGCCTCTGTAATCCGCCGTTTCATGCCTCGGCCGCCGATGCCCGCAGTGGCAGCGAACGCAAGCAGCGCAATCTGGCGGCAAGTCGCGGCGAGCAACATCAGCGTCAGGAGCATAAACTGAACTTTGGCGGCTGTCAGGCCGAGCTTTGGTGCGATGGCGGCGAGTTGGGCTTCTTACTGAGGATGATTCACGAAAGTCGCGAATATGGTGGACAAGTGCTGTGGTTTTCTTCCTTGGTGTCCAAGAGTGACAACCTCAAACCCTGTCAACAGGCGTTAACGCGGCTTGGCGCCAAAGAGGTCAAGATATTGGAGATGCAACAGGGCAATAAGCAAACCCGGGTGTTAGCCTGGAGTTTCTTCGATGCAGCCGCCAGACTTCAGTGGTGGAAGTTCAAGGCTTGAGGCCCGCCAAAGGCAGACCTCAAATTGGATTGAAAATCCGATCTACTCCGGACTCCACAGCAACCGGCCGCAATCGGTGAGATCGTAACCACCGAGCAGAGCGGCCATCTGCCGGGTGTGGCTACCGCCGAGCATCTTGAACAGCTGCTGTAATTGACGGCGGAAATAGATCCCCTGCGGCATGACAAAGTCGAAGGACTCTGTCACCAAGGGCACAAAGCTCAAGCCACTTTCCATGGCGACCGCCTGACAACCAAAGCCGATATCGGCATCACCCCGGGCAATATACCCGGCCAACTCCCTTTCACTGAAGGCGGTGAGTACTGAGTTGAGCTGCTCAAGCTTGGCACCCTGCTTCAACAGCCAATGTTCCAGATGTTGCTGGCTGCCGGCACCGCCCTGGCGGGTGACCCAGCGCCAGGAGAGTTGCAACACCTTGCTCTCTTCCTGACACCTGTGGTGCATATCCGGCCGCACTATCAACCCCTGCTGGCGGTTATAGCCGTGAACCATGATCCATTGCTGGTGGTTGGGATACCCCTTCAGCAACGCCGTATGACGAATATTACGCTCTTCCAAACTGCCCCAATGTAAGGTACAGACATCGGCATAGCCCTTGGACAAGAGCTCCAGCCCCAGGCGGGAACCTGTAGCGCTGTAGCTAATAAGTTCTCGACTGCCTACCTGGGCCATCAGCCTGGCCACCTGCATCGATAACAAGGGGTCATCACTGCCGGTGATCAGCAAGCGATCTGTCAACATGCCACTGTGGCAGGAGTCCATGATCCAACGGTCGATTAGTATCTTTGGAAACAGCCACTTACCTGTGATTTTGGTCGCCGGTAGCATACGCTCATTGGCCATGGCATAGACCTTTTTTTCATTGAGGTCCAGATACTCGGCCACCTGCTTGGCGCTCATATAGACAAGTTCACTGGGCTCCGTCATCACTTCTCCTTGGTATCTTGGGTATCAGCGTGGATTGCTGGCATCAAACTCAATATTCTCGGCGCCATTGTACACCAGGAAATGGCGTCCCTTGGCACGGGCGACCATGGTGATCCCCAACTTCTGCGCCAATTCCAGGCCCATCTGGGTAACACCGCTGCGGGACAAAAGCACAGGGATCCCCATCTTGGCAACCTTGATAACCATCTCGGAAGTAAGCCGTCCCGTGGTGTAGAAAATCTTGTTGTCGCCTCTGTCCTGCTCCAGCCACATCTCCCCGGCCAGAGTATCCACCGCATTGTGGCGGCCAACATCTTCGACAAAGGACTTTATCTTATCCGCTTCACACAGACCACAGCCGTGAACAGCACCGGCATTCTTGTAAGTCTGATTGTATTCACTGATGTTTTTCAACAGGGAGTAGAGCATGCTCTGCTTCAGTTTCGGCTGCGGCAGGACTATGTCGTCCAACCCTTCCATAAAGCCGCCGAATACCGTGCCCTGGCCGCAGCCTGTGGTGACCGTCTTGTCGGCCAGTTTGGCATCCAGATCCTCAGTCTGCTCCCGGGTGATCACGGCCGCGGAAGCCACATCCCAGTCAACAATCACAGATTCCAGTTGCGAAACATCATTAATAAAACCTTGATTCTTAAGGTAACCCAGTGCCAGAGCCTCGGCTCTTGCGCCCAAGGTCATCAGGGTGACTATTGGTCGCCAGTTGAGGTAAACCGTCAGCGGCCTTTCACAGGCGACATACTTCTCCTGCAGTTGGCCATTTTCATCGACCGCAGTTACGGCAATGGTCAAAGGTACCTGGGTATTGGTCTTGATCAATTGGGGTTTGGCACGGGTCATTATTAAACCTTCATAGAGAGCATGGGCCACAGCATAGCAATATTTATACCGTCACAGGGTTCAGGCTGCAAAATGCGTGATCCGCAGCAAGCGTCGACAATACCCAGGTCATGAATGTCCCAAACCAGATTACATATTGGACAAAATGTCCTACTTTTAGCCTTAAATAGATGATCAAGTTCAAACTTATTTCTCATATGGCAACTGGCACTAAAATTGCAATGTCATAGAGGTCTTACTTATGCCCGAAAATAATCCCATCGGGAGGGAGAGTCAGTATGCAACATTCCGAAAGCGTATGGCCCATGTACGTTTCACTGAAAAAAGTGGAGAAACAGGTCGGTCGTTGGACATCCATCAGCTGGGAGCTGGACCAAATCGTGCCCGCCACTCATGAGGCGCCGCCCGGATCCAAGCTGGTTCTACTGGAGTTATTTCGTGATGAGCGTGCCAGTTACCGCCTTAATCTGGATATGGACAATCCCATGCTTTACATCGTCTGTGACGAAGATGTCGAGGGCAACTGGATCCCGGCCGCCATCTCCGCCGACCAAAATGTCGCAGCCGGCTGTCTCGAAGGGGATACCCCAGTGCTGAACATGCCGATGCCGGAGGCGATTGCCTGCTGGATTGAAGCCTTTATAACCCGTCACGGTGAAGTGGAAATCACCGCCCACAGGCGCAAACATGTTAACCGCCGCAAGGAATTGGCCGAAGACAACATTCGGAGGCACTAATGGCCGAAAAGAGTGGATTCCTGAGCCGTTGGGCACTGCGCAAACAACAGGTACTGGACGGTGAAACTCCTGTCGATGAACCGCTGCAAGAAACACCTCCCCAAGCGGAAATTGTGGCAGAGGCAGAGCCGGAAACTCAGGCTGCGCTCGAAACTCTGTCAGAGCCTGAGTCGCAGGAAGAAAAACTGCTGACCGCCGAAGACTTGCCCGACCCCAACGGTATCGAGGTTGGCGGCAGTTTCGCCAGCTTTATGGCCAAAAATGTCGACCCGGCTGTCAAGACCGCTGCACTGCGCACCCTGTGGAAGCAACCTCACTTCAATGAAATCGACGGCTTACTCGAGTACGCACTCGATTACAGCAACCAGCCCAAGCTAACCGCTGAAGCCTCTGCAGAATTGGCCAAGAAAGTTTTCCGTCACGTACTGGAAAAAGAGGAGCCGGAAGAAGCAGAAGAAGCCTTAGCCGAAGCCGATGCTTCCCTAGAAGATGCCGAGGTCGACACGCCACAGTTAGCCGAGCAATCTGCGCCACAGTCGCCGGCGGACAATTTGGACGGGGAAATGACGGCAGAAGCCCAAAATGCCTCAGATACAGTGGCAGAAACTCATAAGCCGGTTGTTTGACGTCAGTTTAACAGCCTTTAATGCCCATAAATTTGGTATGTGAATTGCTGTATTCAGGCTATAGCAAGCTGTAAATCAATAATAAAAGCAGCAAGATAAAGAATACGGCCACCGCCATAAACTGTTCAGGAACGCAAAGTGAACAATAGTGTGAGCAATAATCCCGCCCAGCAAGCGCTGCGGCAGGTGCGTCGTGAGGTCAGCCAGCAGACTCAGATTCTGCAAAACCTGATCCCACCGACCGTAAGTTACACCACAGAGGGGAATGTCCTGGTGATAGGCCCTGAAGATCTGGCCCGGCTGGCGGCAGACAAACTGTCTGCCATGGCCGGCAGAGTGATCTTGGCCAATGAGCCGATCACCAGCCAGGAAGAGGCCCACCTCGAAGCCGTAATGGCTGCCGCCGAAGAGGTTGAGAGCTACTACAACAAGCTGATTGGCATCAAAGGCTTCCTCGGTCAATTCCAGGTGAGTGTCGAACATGACAACGGCGCCGCCGAGCTCAGTGTGGTTGCTCTGCGCAAGCCGCATTTTGACCTGATCCTCGACCTGAGCCGGGAGCCGCAAATTCAGTTGGAAATGCTGCCACCCGGCTATTTCTATGTGGGTCAGGACCCGCAGAAACTGGCCGAAGCCTTGCAAGAGTTGCCCCAGATGATCGGCCAGTTTGACAAGCCGCGCTATGTCAAGGTCAACGCCGATCTCTGTGCCCACAATCGCAACGGCAATAATGGTTGTAACCGCTGCCTCAACTTCTGTCCGGCCGATGCTATCAAGAGCGTGGCCAAGCAGATTGAGATAGACCCTTATCTGTGCCACGGCGCCGGCAGTTGCACCAATGCCTGTCCAACCGGGGCCATTGCCTACGACCAGCCAACCCCTCAGGCGCTGCATTCATACCTGAATAAGTTGATTTCCCGCTTCCGCGAGCAAGCCCAAACCGCGCCTGTAGTTCTGTTCCACGACATGGGACAGGGCGGCGCCTTGATCAATGACGAGTTGCCGGGCGAGGTTCTCCCTGTGGCACTGGAAGAAGTCACTGTGGCCAGCATGGATCACTGGATGGCTTCTCTGGCTTGGGGAGCGCGCCAGGTGTTGATCCTCAACACCAGCGCTACGGCCCCTACCCTGACCCAAATGCTCAAGGGCGAACTGGGATTGGCCAATGCCATTTTGGATGAGATGGGACAGCCTCAAAGGATTCGGGTTATCGACGAAGCCGAGCTTGCCAATCTCTGGCCTATACTGGATGTAAGTCTGGACTGGCCCGTGATAGTACCTGCTGTGCTCTCTGAGGGTAACAAGCGCACCCAGCTGTACGCTGCTATCGACCATCTCAATGAGCAAGCAGCCAATGTTGATACTCAACTGACCATGGGCAATATCCCCTATGGCCTGGTGAATATCAATGCCGACAAGTGCACCTTGTGTATGTCCTGTGTCGCGACCTGCCCTACCCAGGCGCTGACCGACGGTGGCGACACTCCGGCACTGTATTTTGTCGAGCAGGATTGTGTGCAGTGTGGCCTATGTGAGGCTGCCTGCCCGGAGAAGGTGATCAGCCTGACTCCTCAGGTCAATCTGGATAAGGCTGCACGGCAGCAGCGCCGGATCCTGAAAGAAGAAGCTCCGTTCGAATGTATTCGTTGTGGAGCGCCGTTCGCGACCCAGTCTATGGTGCACCGGATGCTGGATATGGTCGGAAGCCACAGCGCTTTCAGCGCCAACATAGAGCGCTTAAAGATGTGTGGTGATTGCCGGGTGAAGGATATGTTTGAAGACATACTCCAGGATCCGGAAAAGCAACTGAGATAAGAGATCCGCTATGACCGAAACAGTAAGAGAAGTATCAGAAAACGATCAGCTTAGAGCAGATATCTATCAGCTGCTGGCGGCGCTGTTAAGGCGCCACCCCAGCCCGGAATTGCTGAGTTTTCTTGGCGACCTCGAAGTCGACGCCAATGACGACAGTGAGATGACCAAGGCCTGGTTGGCGCTCAAGTTGGCGGCCGTACAATTCGACAGTAACCAGCTGGAAGATGAGTATTTCAACATCTTCCTCGGCGTAGGCTCAGGGGAAATCCTGCCCTACGGTAGCTGGTTTATGACAGGTTCGCTGATGGACAAGCCCTTGGCTCTGCTGCGTCAGGACCTGATGCAACTGGGCTTCGAGCGCGAAGAAAATGTCAAGGAACCGGAAGATCATGTCGCCGCTCTGTGCGAGGTAATGGGCATACTGCTGCTGGAAGCTCCGGCCCACCAGCAACTGGCCTTCTACCGCCGCCATATCGGCAGCTGGATCATACGTTTCTTCGATACCTTGTCCCGTTGTCCCTCCGCCGCGTTTTACGCCGTGGTGGCACAACTCGGCCGGGCCTTCTTTGAAACCGAAATCAATGAGTTTGAACAGCTGGTGCTGAGCACGCCTGTGGTGGAAACCCCGGCGGTACAGATCCAGCCCAAAGCCAGCGAGCTGGCCTGAGAATTTGTCCGTGGCAACACGGGCTAAAGCATGCGGGGGAGTTTCCCCCGTCTACCTTCAACACGAGGAGACACTATGAAGAAGCAAGCTTCCGACATGGGTCGTCGTCAACTGCTCAAGGCATTGGCGATCGGCAGTGCGGCAGGCGCGGTTGCGACTGTCAGTGGTCAAGCCTTGGCGGCCAAGCCTGAAGCACCAGAAGTGCCAAAGGGTGAGGGCTACCGTGAGACTGACCATGTGCGCAATTATTACGCCTCACTGCGTAACAAATAACGATAAGGAGAGTATGTGATGCGATTAACCCGCAAAACAGACCAGGCCGCGGTGGCTGCAAAGCCCGCTCTGGGTCTGAATCGTCGTCAGTTCCTTAAGTCTGCCGGTTTGGCTACCGGTGGGATTGCCGCAGCATCTATGCTGGGCGCAGGAATGATGCGTAAAGCCGAAGCCAAAGATATTCCTCACGATGCCCCAACCGAAGTGAAGCGTACTATCTGCTCTCACTGTTCAGTAGGTTGTGGTATTTACGCCGAAGTGCAAAACGGTGTTTGGACCGGGCAGGAACCTGCCGTGGACCATCCATTCAACCGCGGTGGTCACTGTGCCAAGGGCGCGTCACTGCGTGAGCACGGCCATGGTGAGAAACGTCTCAAGTATCCAATGAAACTCGAAGGCGGTAAGTGGAAACGTCTCAGCTGGGAGCAGGCTATCAATGAAGTCGGCGACAAGATGCTGAAGATCCGCGAAGAATCCGGCCCTGACTCTGTGTACTTCATGGGTAGTGCCAAGTTCTCCAACGAACAGTCTTACCTGTACCGCAAACTCGCAGCCATGTGGGGCACCAACAACGTCGACCACTCGGCGCGTATTTGTCACTCTACCACTGTAGCCGGTGTGGCCAACACCTGGGGCTATGGTGCGCAAACCAACTCCTTCAACGATATGCACAATGCCAAGTGCATGCTGTTTATCGGCTCCAACCCCAGTGAAGCTCACCCTGTGGCGATGCAACACATTCTGGTAGGTAAAGAGCGCGGTGCCAAAGTCATAGTGGTTGATCCACGTTTCACCCGTACTGCAGCTAAGTCTGACGAGTACGTGCATATCCGTCCCGGTACCGACATTCCTTTCATCTACGGTCTGCTGTGGCATATCTTCGAAAACGGCTGGGAAGATCAGAGCTTTATCGATCAGCGTGTGTACGGCATGGAACGTATCCGCGAAGAGGTGAAGAAGTACAACCCTGCCGAGGTTGAGCATGTTGCCGGTGTCGGTGAAGCTCAAATGCGTCGCGTCGCCAAGATGATGGCCGAGCACAAGCCCGGCACTATCGTTTGGTGTATGGGTGGTACTCAGCACCACGTGGGTAACGCCAATACCCGTGCTTACTGTATCCTGCAGTTGGCCCTGGGTAACATGGGTGTTTCCGGTGGTGGTACCAACATCTTCCGTGGTCACGACAACGTACAGGGCGCCACTGACTTTGGTCTGCTGTTCGATAACCTACCTGGCTACTATGGTCTGACTTCCGGCGCCTGGGCGCATTGGTGCAATGTGTGGGATCTGGATCCTGCCTGGGTCAACAGCCGTTTCGATCAGGGCGAGTATCTGGGCCAGAAGCCACAGACTTCAGCCGGTATCCCTTGTTCCCGCTGGCACGACGGTGTGCTGGAAGACAAGAACAAGATTGCCCAGAAAGACAATATCCGTCTGGCCTTCTTCTGGGGTCAGTCAGTCAACACCGAAACCCGTGGCCGTGAGGTGCGTGAAGCACTGAACAAGATGGACACTGTGGTAGTCGTTGACCCATTCCCAACCATGGCCGGTGTTATGCACCAGCGTAAAGATGGCGTCTACCTGCTGCCAGCAGCGACTCAGTTCGAAACCTATGGTTCTGTGTCAGCTTCCAACCGTTCACTGCAGTGGCGTTCTCAGGTCATCGACCCTCTGTTCGAGTCGCTGCCTGACCATGTGATCATGTACAAGTTGGCCAAAAAGTGGGGCGTTGAGAAAGAGTTCTGTAAGCACATCAAGGTCAACGGTGAAGAGCCGTTGGTTGAAGATGTCACCCGCGAGTTCAACCGCGGTATGTGGACCATAGGTTACACAGGTCAGAGCCCTGAGCGTCTGAAGATGCACCAAGAAAACTGGGGTACCTTCGACTTCGATACCCTCGAAGCACCCGGCGGCCCGGCCAAGGGCGAAACTTATGGTCTGCCATGGCCATGTTGGGGCACACCTGAGATGAAGCATCCAGGTACTCAAATCCTCTATCGTACCGACCGTGAAGTCCGCAACGGCGGTGGTAACTTCCGTGCCCGTTACGGTGTTGAGCACAATGGCAACAACATACTTGCCGAAGGTTCCTTCTCCAAAGGCAGTGAGATTCAGGACGGTTACCCTGAGTTCACCGACAAGATGCTCAAGCAGCTGGGTTGGTGGGATGACCTGACCGAAGAAGAGAAGAAACACGCCGAAGGCAAAAACTGGAAAACCGATATTTCCGGTGGTATTCAGCGTGTGGCCATAGCTCACGGCTGTATCCCTTATGGTAACGCCAAGGCTCGTTGTATCGTATGGAACTTCCCGGACGACATTCCGTTGCACCGTGAACCTCTATACACGCCTCGTCGTGACCTGGTCGCCAAGTACCCCACCTACGAAGACCGTATGGTGGCGCGTCTGCCGACCCTGTACAAGTCAATTCAGGACAAGGACTTCTCCAAAGACTTCCCGCTGGCACTGACCTCTGGTCGTCTGGTGGAATATGAAGGCGGTGGTGAAGAAACCCGTTCCAACCCTTGGTTGGCCGAGTTGCAGCAGGAGATGTTTATCGAGATCAGCCCAGGAGATGCTGCCGACCGCGGTCTACGCGATGGCGACGATGTTTGGGTACACAGCCCAGAAGGCGCCAAGATCAAGGTCAAGGCCATGGTAACGCCACGGGTGATCAACGGTGAATGTTTCATGCCGTACCACTTCGCCGGTATCTTCGAAGGCGAGAGCCTGGTGAAGAATTATCCGGAAGGTACAGTTCCTTACGTTCAGGGTGAATCGGCCAACACGGTTCTGACTTATGGCTATGATGTGGTGACACAGATGCAGGAAACCAAATCCAGCCTGTGCCAGATCACCAAAGCCTAACCGTACTTGATGAGGAGATAAGCCATTATGGCAGTCATGAAATTCTTATGTGACACCAAGCGCTGCATCGAGTGTAACGGTTGCGTCACAGCCTGTAAAAACGAAAACGACTCCGCGCTCGAGTGGGGTATCCAGCGTCGCCGCGTGGTAACCATCAATGATGGCCAGCCCGGTGAAGCGTCCATTTCAGTTGCCTGTATGCATTGTACCGACGCGCCTTGTATGGCCGTGTGTCCTGCAGACTGCTTCTACCGCACTGACGATGGCATAGTGCTGCACAACAAAGATACCTGTATCGGTTGTGGTTACTGCTTCTATGCCTGTCCTTTCGGGGCGCCTCAGTTCCCGAAAAAGACCGCCTTCGGCAGTCGCGGCAAGATGGATAAATGTACATTCTGTGCCGGTGGTCCAGAGGAAAACTTCTCTGAAGCCGAGCGCAAGAAGTACGGTGCCAACCGTATCGCCGAAGGTAAGCTGCCTATGTGTGCCGAGCTTTGCTCCACCAAGGCGCTGCTGGCCGGTGACGCGGAAGTGGTATCCAACATCTATCGTGAGCGGATGGCCGCCCGGGGTAACCCTGATGTAATTTGGGGCTACAATCCCAAGACCGGTGAGATCAACTGAGACAGAGCGAGGGTGGGCTAAGGCCCACCCTGACGAGGAGTGACTATGTTAATCAAATCACTGCGCAGTCTGTTCGCTCTGCTGGTATTGGTTGCCGGGCTGGGGTTTGCTTCCACAGCCATGGCCGCCGATGAACAGTCGAGCCAGCAACAGGCGCAAACCAGTGAGGCCGATCTTTGGCGCGCGGTAAAATCCGGTGAATCCGGCTATACCACAGCTAAAGGCGTTGAAACCGGCGTGCTGATCAACGTGGCCGGCAATCAGGGCAAGGAGCTGCGCAATCAGTACCTGACACCCGTTATGGCAATAGCCGTAGTCGGCGTGTTTGGGGCGTTCGTGCTCTTTTACCTGGTGAATGGCCCATCCAAGCTGCATCACGGCTTTTCCGGTAAGTTGGTGTTCCGCTGGAGTAAGGCAGACCTGATTATCCACTGGGTAGTGGCGATCAGCTGTCTTATCCTGATCTTCACCGGGCTCAACATCATGTTGGGCAAGCATGTGCTGCAACCCTATGTCAGTGGCGATATTTGGGCAGCACTGATCTATGGCTCCAAGACGATCCACGACTGGGTCGGGCCACTGTTTATCGTCTCCTGGGCGGTACTGGTGGTGAAATGGATGCCGGATCAGCTGTTCAAGAGCTATGACCTCAAGTGGTTCATGCTGGTGGGAGGCTACATCAACTTCGGCCCCTTCAAGGGTAAGCACCCGGATTCGGGTTTTGCCAACGCCGGTGAGAAGATGTGGTTCTGGACCCTGGCCATTTTCGGTCTGTTTATCAGCATTTCCGGCATCATGATGGTGTTGCCCAACCTGGATTTGCCCCGCGAAGCCTCGATGGCGGCGCTGTTGGTGCATGGTATCAGTGCAATTCTGATCATCGCCTTCACCATAGTGCATATCTGGATGGCGACCGTACTGTCCGAGGGCGGTATGGAGTGTATGAAGTCCGGTTACTGTGATGAAAACTGGGCGATGCAGCACCACAATGTCTGGTACGACGAAATCAAGGCCAACGGTACGCTCAAATATCGAGAGAATTGAGCCCCTGAGCTGATTTAAGACTGCAAACACCCCGGCCTGCCGGGGTGTTTTTTTATGATCTGTTTTTTAACATTATTTACTTCAGAATCCACACTCTCCTGATACTTTCGCTATTTTCCTTTTATTGAAAGTTTGAAGCAGTTAACGCTTTGAACAGCCGCTCCCATGGGGCTTACATTCAAACTGTCCCAGATCAAAACCCATACTCTTGCAAAGCCTTATATTGCCCATGCTTAAAGAAGGACTCCATTCATATATAACGGATTTTTTACCTTTTTTGTACATAAGCGCAGCTTGAGTTGTTAATAGGCTGGAGTGCACAAAAAAGAGTCGAGTCACCCGCAGTGCGGGGGAAAATTATCAGGAGCGAAGATGAAAGACCAGAAGCCAGATCTGAACCGCAGATCCCTGCTGAAGGCTATCACCATAGGCAGTGCCGCGGGTGCCGCGATTGCTGCAACAGGGGTGAGCGCCGCTCAGGCCAATGAGCCTGTTGAAGCGAAGTCCGCGACAAAGGGCTATCACGAAACAGCGCATATCCGCAGCTATTACAACAGCCTGCGTAGCTAATCCAGGAGATCTCAAGCGATGAAGTTAACTCGCACATCCAATGTCGCCCCTAAGGCCGACAAACCCAAACTGGGGATCAGCCGTCGTCAGTTTATGAAAAATGCCGGTATTACTGCCGGCGGTATTGCTGCCGCCTCTATGCTGGGTACCGGCATGATACGTCGTGCCGAAGCCAAAGATGTACCTCATGATGCGCCTATCGAAGTCAAACGCACTATTTGTAGTGCCTGTGCCGTAGGTTGTGGTTTGTATGCCGAAGTACAAAACGGTGTTTGGACTGGTCAGGAGCCTGCCTTCGATCACCCGTTCAACGCCGGTGGTCACTGTGCCAAAGGTGCTGCACTGCGCGAGCACGGCCATGGTGAGAAGCGTCTCAAGTATCCAATGAAGCTTGAAGGCGGTAAGTGGAAGCGTATCAGCTGGGATCAGGCCATCAACGAAGTTGGTGACAAGATGCTGAAGATCCGCCAGGAATCGGGTCCGGATTCTGTTTACTTTATGGGTAGTGCAAAGTTCTCCAACGAAGGCTGCTACATGTATCGTAAGCTGGCCGCCATGTGGGGTACCAACAACGTCGACCACTCTGCCCGTATTTGTCACTCTACCACTGTAGCCGGTGTGGCCAACACCTGGGGCTATGGTGCGCAAACCAACTCTTTCAACGACATTCAGAATGCCCGCGCCATCTTCTTCATTGGTGCCAACCCTGCAGAAGCACACCCTGTTTCCATGCAGCACATTCTGATCGCCAAAGAGAAGAACAATGCCAAGCTGATCGTGGTTGATCCACGCTTCTCCCGCACCGCGGCTCATGCCGATCTGCATTGCTCTATCCGTCCGGGTACCGACATTCCATTTATCTACGGTATGTTGTGGCATATCTTCGAAAACGGCTGGGAAGACAAGACCTTCATCAAAGAACGTGTGTTCGAGATGGAAACCATCCGTGCAGAAGCCAAGAAGTTCCCACCTAAAGAAGTGGCCAACATCACTGGCTGTAGCGAAGAATACCTGTACCAGGCCGCCAAGATGATGGCCGATAACCGTCCAGGCACTGTAGTTTGGTGTATGGGTGGTACCCAGCACCACGTAGGTAATGCCAACACCCGTGCTTACTGTATCCTGCAGCTGGCTCTGGGTAACATGGGTGTTTCCGGTGGTGGTACCAACATTTTCCGTGGTCACGATAACGTACAGGGCGCTACCGACCTGGGTCTGCTGTTCGATAACCTGCCAGGTTACTACGGCCTGACTACTGCGGCATGGCAACACTGGACCCACGTATGGGATCTGGATATGGAGTGGATGAAGAGCCGCTTCGACCAGGGTACTTACCTGGGCCGCGAACCTATGACGACTCCGGGTATTCCTTGTTCCCGTTGGCACGACGGTGTGTTGGAAGACAAGCAGAAGCTGGCACAGAAAGACAACGTGCGTTTGGCCTTCTTCTGGGGTCAGTCTGTCAACACTGAAACCCGTCAGCGCGACGTGCGTGATGCACTGGACAAGATGGATACAGTCGTTGTTGTTGACCCATTCCCAACTATGGCCGGTGTTATGCACCGTCGTAAAGATGGCGTCTACCTGCTGCCTGCCGCGACTCAGTTTGAAACCCGTGGTTCCATCTCCAACTCAGGCCGTTCTATCCAATGGCGTGAGCAGGTTATTGAGCCGTTGTTTGAGTCCAAGACAGATATTGAAATCATGTATCGTCTGGCACAGAAACTGGGCTTCGCCGAGCAGTACACCAAGCGTATCAAGAAAGAAAATGGTCTGCCTCTGATTGAAGACATCACCCGCGAAATCAACCGCGGTATGTGGACTATCGGTATGTCCGGCCAGAGCCCTGAGCGTATTAAGGCTCACACCATGAACTGGGGCACTTTCTCCAACAAAACTTTGGAAGCCGAAGGTGGCCCATGCAAGGGCGAAACCTATGGTCTGCCTTGGCCATGTTGGGGTACACCTGAGATGAAGCACCCAGGTACCCAGATCCTCTATAACACAAGCAAGCACGTCAAAGACGGTGGCGGTAACTTCCGTGCCCGTTACGGTGTGGAATATCAAGGCAAGAACCTGCTGGCCGAAGGCTCCTTCTCCAAAGGTGCTGAAATCCAGGACGGTTATCCTGAGTTCTCCGACAAGCTGCTCAAGCAATTGGGCTGGTGGGACGAGCTGACTGCTGAAGAGAAAGCCGAAGCCGAAGGCAAGAACTGGAAGACAGACCTTTCCGGCGGTATTGTCCGGGTTGCCGTCAAGCACGGTTGTATCCCATTCGGTAACGCCAAGGCCCGTTGTATCGTGTGGACCTTCCCTGATCAGGTGCCAGTACACCGCGAGCCGCTGTACACAGCCCGTCGCGATCTGGTAGCCAAGTATCCAACCTACGATGATATGCAAGTACATCGTCTACCGACTCTGTACAAGTCTATCCAGGAGAAAGATGTCAGTGGCAAGTACCCACTGGTACTGACTTCCGGTCGTCTGGTGGAATACGAGGGTGGTGGTGAAGAATCACGTGCCAACCCATGGCTGGCAGAGCTGCAGCAGGAGATGTTCGTTGAGATCAACCCTGGTGACGCTGCCGACCGCGGTATCCGTGACGGTGAGAAGGTATGGCTGGAAGGCGCCGAAGGCGGCCGCATTCTGGTTCAAGCCATGGTGACCCCAAGGGTTAAACCTGGTGTGACCTGGATGCCTTACCACTTTGCCGGGATCATGCACGGCGAGAGCCTGGAGCCCAACTATCCGGAAGGCACAGTGCCTTACGTATTGGGCGAATCCTGTAACACTGCGCTGACCTATGGTTATGACCCAGTGACTCAGATGCAGGAAACCAAGGCGTCGCTTTGTCAGATCGTCAAAGCATAAGTGCAGCTTAAGCGAGGAGAATTGCCACTATGGCTACAATGAAATTTCTGTGTGATACCAAGCGCTGCATTGAATGTAATGGCTGTGTCACCGCTTGTAAAAACGAAAACGACTCCGCTCTCGAGTGGGGTATCCAACGTCGCCGCGTGGTGACCATCAAGGATGGTCAGCCCGGCGAGGCCTCTATCTCTGTGGCTTGTATGCATTGCAGCGACGCGCCTTGTATGGCCGTATGTCCTGCCAACTGCTTCTACCGCACCGAAGACGGCATAGTGCTGCACAACAAAGATACTTGTATCGGTTGTGGTTACTGTCTCTATGCATGTCCATTCGGCGCACCTCAGTTCCCGAAATCAGGTGCCTTCGGCTCCCGCGGCAAGATGGACAAATGTACCTTCTGTGCCGGTGGTCCAGAAGAAAACCATTCGGACGCCGAGCGTCAGAAATACGGTGCCAACCGTATTGCGGAAGGCAAGTTGCCTATGTGCGCCGAACTCTGTGCAACCAAGGCCCTGCTGGCCGGTGATGCGGAAGTGGTTTCCGGCATCTACCGTGAGCGTGTGGCTTATCGCGGTGCCGAAAACGGCGCCTGGAAGTAACAGACGGCACGAATATCCGGCCCGGCTTAGCTGGGCCGGTGAGAGAGGTTAATATGAACAAATGGTTCAAACACATAGGCTTGGCTATTGCGCTCATGTTCAGCGCCATATGCTTCGCCAATGGTGCTGATGCACCAGTGGAACCACAAGCGAGCGATGCCCAGATCTGGGCTCAGCTCAAGGATGGGGCAACGGGTTATACGACATCCGACAGTCAGTTCCACAACCAGCCGATCAACACCTATGATCTGCGGGTACTGGAACTGCGCAGCGACTGGCTGGCTCCCGGGTTGATGCTGGCCCTGTTCGGTATGATCATCATCTTTGCCCTGTTTATCATGGTTAACGGTATTTCCAAACTGCACCATGGTTTCTCCGGCAAGATGGTACATCGCTGGTCCAAGTTTGATGTGAGCATTCACTGGCTGGGGGCGATTCCCTGCTTACTGCTGATCCTCACCGGCTTGGTGCTGCTGGCAGGGCGTTTCTTCTTCCAGCCGTATCTGGGTGAAGGCTTCTGGGCTTCTCTGGTGAATGGCGCCAAGCAAGTGCACGACGTGATGGCGATTCCCTTCATGTTCGGTTGGGCGCTGATGACGCTGTTGTGGGCCAAGAACCAGTTGCCCAAGATGTATGACGTCAAGTGGTTCATGGTAGTGGGTGGTTACATCAACTTCGGGCCTTTCAAGGGCAAACACCCTGATGCCGGCTTTGCCAACGCCGGTGAGAAGATGTGGTTCTGGGCCTTTGCTTTCTTTGGGCTGATCATCTCTGCTTCAGGCATGCTGCTGTTGTTCCCCAACCTGTTTGAACCCAGCCGTACCCTGAGCCTGATAGCTCTGATATTGCACTCAATCAGTGCCATCATCATCTGTGCCTTCTCCATAGTGCATATCTTCATGGCGACTGTTATGTCTGAGGGTGGTATGGAGTGTATGATTTCCGGTTACTGTGATGAAAACTGGGCAACTCAACACCACAACCTGTGGTATGACGAGATCAAGGCCAACGGTACTCTGAAATACAGAGACTAAGGTCAGCACTCACTCTACTGAAAAGCCGTGTCAACAGACACGGCTTTTTTATCAATAATGAAAAATATCAAGGTGATTTTTTTATATTCTGTACTTATGCCAGCTAAAGAGAAATATAAAGTTACTTTGTTGGCTTAAATCTTTAATTAACTGTTTTTTAAGATTAATTTATTTTAATCCAGCGCTTATTTTCCCAGCGGCAAACAGCGAAAAGTAACATAATTACACAACAATACAAAAAAGTGATTAACCGATATCCCCTTCAGACGCAAAAAATACACCCAAAACAAAACAAAAAGCTTTAAAGATAATTGCTTGAAAGCAATTTCGCTGTTTGTGGAAAATTGATTATTTAATCACCCACATGTAAAATACTTCTACAAACGTAACAAACTTACACAAACTCCCTTCACTCAATCAGATACCATCATGATCAATAATACTCGAACCAGCATGCTATCCATGCTGCCGTCTTTGCTGTCCAGTGTGCTACTGATAGTGATCGGCATCTTTGCTTATCGTGCATTTTTTCAACTCAATGACGTCAGTGAACGTCTGGTGAACAACAACAATCTGACTGAAACTTTCGCCGGGATCCGCGAAGAGTTCTATCAACTGCGACTGGCTTCCCTGGTGCACAACACTCAAGGGGTACGCATGCATCAGGATAAGGTGCATGACCTGATAGCCCGACTGAGCCAATTTGACACTGCCTTTATGAACGATGCCGGCGCGCGAATTGCCATCCTCAAACCAGGGATCGACAGATACACCCGCCTCTACTTCGATGAGTTGGCATTGGCCGAGCGAACCGACACAGAGCCGGTCCTGACGCCGATAAGGCGAGATCTGGGCCCTGAAGTAAGTGCCGAGATCAATCAACTGGTGGCGCAGATAACCAAGCGTAACCAGGAATTAGGTGAAATGACGGTTTCCGAGGTAGATGATGCCGAAGCCATTTTGCTCGGACTTATCCTGTTTGCCATAGTGACCTCCCTGCTGATGGCACTCTTAATGAGCCGCCATCTGGTGGCTATTGTCAGCCGGATCCAGCAATCTGTCGCCAGACTGGCGGTAGGGGATCTGACCCATAAGATAGGGATCCAGGGCAAGAATGAACTCTGCACTCTGGCGGCCGATCTGGATCAGCTCAGTGACAGATTACAAGCCATGATCCGCGAAATTGCCCAAGCTTCTGAACATATGGCGCAACAGGTCGGTGAGCTCAATGTGCAGTCTGAGTCCAACTCGGCCGCGTTGCAGGCCCACGCCTTGGAAACTGACCAGGTCGTCACTGCAGTTGAAGAAATGAGCGCTACCGCCCAAGGGGTTGCCAACGATGCTGCTTCAGCAGCGCAGTTGACCGATAAGGCCAGAGCTCAAGGAGATGAATCTCGTCAGGCGGTCGAACAGGCTTCCAACAATGTGATGGCGCTGGTCAGCGAGGTCGACTGTGCCTCCCAGACCATAGCCGAGATGGATGAGAGCACCCGCAGAATAGCCGGCGTACTGGACGTAATAGGTGAGATTGCCGAGCAAACCAACCTGTTGGCACTGAATGCGGCCATTGAAGCGGCCCGTGCTGGTGAACAAGGGCGCGGCTTTGCCGTAGTGGCCGATGAAGTCAGGGCATTGGCAGCACGCACCCAGGCCAGTACTTCAGAGATCAACAATATGTTGGAGCAGCTGCGTCAAGGCGCCGATTCTGCAGTCAATGCCATGAATCGTACCCGCCAAAGCTGTCAGGCAACGGCCGATACCACGACACTGGTGGCCGAAAGTCTGCAGGGGCTGACCGAGCATGTGTTTGATATCAATGGCCTCAGCACTCAGATAGCTACGGCCGCCGAAGAGCAGAGTTCAGTTTCTGAAGAGATTACCCGCAACCTCAGCGTTATTCGCGAAATGGTTGAGGAGCTGAATCAGAGCGGTAAAGCAACACTCGGCAGCACAGCGGCGCTGGCAGCCGCCAAAGATCAGCTCACCAGCGTGGTCAGACAGTTTAAGCTCAACTGAATATAAGGGGTCTAAGGACCCCTTTTTGTTGCCTGATGTAAAGACACCCCTCGAAAGGTTGATTTTTCATACGTTAATGCTAAAACATGATCTGCTTAACAAAACATCACTTCCGATACTGATAGGTATTGTTATCTTCTAGCCAGTTCACGTTTTGACTACTCCACAGGAGGTAGTCTACAAACAGCTGGCAGTACCTTGGAAATAATCTAACTGATTGTGGTATCTAAGGATTAGCAAAACTAACAGGAAGCCTTATGTCGTCAATTATCCAAACTCTCGATCGCCAACTGGTCACCCCATACCAAGCCAATATCACAGTACCCAACTGGATGCTGGGGGCTATGGAGCAGGTGATGCAGTACTATGTTGATAAGAACCTGAGGCTGGACACTATTTCTGCGGATGTGATGCCGGCACCGGTAGAGGGCAAGAAATACATGCTCTATGCCCATATCCCTTTCTGTCACACGCTTTGCTCTTACTGTACCTTCCATCGTTTCCTGTTCAAGGAAGACAAGGCCCGCGCTTATTTTGTGGCGCTACGTAAAGAGATGGATATGGTCAAGCAGTTGGGCTATGACTTCGAGTCCATGTACATAGGCGGCGGCACTACGACTGTGCTGGAAGATGAACTGGCGCGCACTATCGAGTATGCCAAGACCCTGTTCCCTTCCATCAAGGAAGTCTCCTGTGAATCGGACCCTCAGCACCTGGACAGCCCTGGTTTTAAACAACTCAAGGGCTTGGTTGACCGCATGTCCATCGGGGTGCAGAGCTTTAATGATGACATCCTCAAGATGACAGACAGGTTGGAAAAGTTCGGTACCGGCCAGCAGACATTCGACAAGATCATGGCCGCCAAAGAGCTGTTTCCTATTATCAATGTCGATCTGATCTTCGGTTTCCGCGGTCAGACAGACGAAGTGATCCAGCATGACTTGGATATGGCTTCCAGACTGGATCCACGCCAGATCACCACTTATCCCCTGATGATCACCCACCAGACCCGCAAGAGCGTCAAAGGGAAACTGGCAGCGCCGCAGGCCGATATGGCCAACCAGTACCGGATGATCCTCAATACCCTCAATGGCCAGTACAACCAGTTGTCGGCCTGGGCCTTTGGTAAGGCCAACGATGAGGGCTTTGACGAGTACGTTATCGACTACGACGAATATCTGGGTGTGGGTTCAGGCTCATTCAGTTTCCTCAACGATACCCTGCATGTGAATACTTTCTCGCTGCGCAAGTATCAGGAGCGGATCGCCAGCGGCAAGATGGGTGTTGAGCAGCAAAAGCAGTACAGCAAGAAAGATGTGATGCAGTATCGTTTCCTGCTGGGAATGTTCTCTGGCCGTCTATCACGCAAGTATTTCCGCGATACCTTTGGCGTTAATCTGGACACGGCGCTGTTCAAAGAGATGAGCTCGATGAAGCTGATTGGCGCCATCAAGAATGACCCTAAAAATCCGGATGAGCTGATCATTACCGATAACGGCAAGATGATGGGTCTGCTGATGATGAAAGAGTTTTACTCCGGTATGGATAATGTCCGGGCGCAGCTGCGTAAACCGCTGAAGCCTTGTGATATGTAAGCTTTGACTCAATCAATGATAAAAAATCCGCCACAGAGCGGATTTTTTATTGCGCCATTACGCTTCTGCCGACGACTAGCCGCCTTGACTGCGATTGCCGGGATAACGGGGGCAGTCGTCAGTAATCTGCAGCCAGGCGGGTTTGTCGGCGCAGTAGATATGATATCTGGGTGCCACCCTGTCTGGGTCATCCAAAGAAGCAATACTCAAGCTGATAAATTCTGGATGGTCGAGACTGCGATAACTCAGGCTGGTGCCACAATTCGGACAAAAGCCGCGGCAGATCTTGGCCGAAGAGGCATATTCCCGCACGGCTTCCCCCTGCCAAGTGAGTTGCTCCAGCCTGAAGTCCATCCAACTGCCCACCACAGCCCCTGTGCTCTTACGGCATTGACTGCAGTAACAGTGGTCGGCATCGAACGGTTCACCCTCGAGCCGATAACGTATGGCGCCACACAGGCAGCCTCCCTGTAACTCATTCTGCTGCTTCATCGCTCGACTCCTGGATAGCTTATTGTCAGGGCCTATCTGGCGCGATAGACGGGATAAGCCTGGTAAGCCTTGTCATAGTAAGGGCTGCGCTCGTAGAACCAACGCAGTCTGGCCTTGGCATCGGCGGCAAAAGCCGGGTCTTTGAGCGCCTGGTCAAATTCAGCCTGGAGCGCTTTGGAGTTGGCCAGCATCTGTTGTGCCAAAGGTTCAACCGCGTAGTCCTCAATATATTCGGTGCGGGTGAATATGGTGTTGAACAGACCCCACTGCAGCAGTGAGTCGGGCGATTGCGGCTCCAGCAGTATCATCGCCAGATCGCCAAGCGGCTGCTCAGTGCTTATTTTGACGGTACCGACGGGTAAGGTGAGTTCAACCTTTTCCAGTTTGGCTTTGGCACTGACTCTTTGGCGGCCTTCATAGTCACTGGCGGCGAACTGGGGTTCGCTGAGGCGATACTGTTGCAGCTTCAGTGTTTGAGGTTGTTCCAGGCGGCTCATACGAATGCCGTGCAGCGATAGCTTGGCAATCGCCTCTTGCCACTGAGGCGGAATATAGTAAGCGGCCGGGCGACTGACCCTAATATCTGCCTCTGTGTTGCCTATTACCGGCAGGTTGGGATAAAGCTTAGGCTCGCCAGTCCAGCGCACCACTTGTTTGCCCGAAACAGAGCTCTGTTCCAGTTGATAGTCTATGCCTTTGAAATCCCAGCCCTGCGGCTGCTTTTGTGACTTCCAGGTCAGGGTCACCAGTCGTGGATAGCGGTACTTATCTTTCTCTATCGCCGCGCGCAACTTGGTCGCTTTGGCGCCCACCGTCTTGAGGGTTTGCTCCAGCATCACATAAGTGCCCAGTACCCGTTGCCGGAACGGTTTGAGGCTGTGATTTTCAATCAATATTGTCGGCAGGTGTCTGGCATCGCCATAGCCGTTGGAGTAGCGGGCCGAAGCATTCCACAGTGACATGCCCTTGCTCAAATCGGTATTGTCCAAGGCGAAGACCAAGGGCCCCGGGATATGACCTGCCTGGGTCAGAGCCTGTTCTATCGCCGGGCGATATTCCTGTTGTAGCCAGTTGTAGCCGGCGGGACTCAGCCCCTGAGACAGGTTGTAACCAAAGGTCACATCATATTGGTAGTCGATACCGTCGGTGACATGCACATCGATATACAGCTGCGGCTGCCAGTCGTTGATGGCGGTCAGCATGTGTTGCATCTCTATGCTATCGGCCTTGGCGTAGTCACGATTGAGGTTGATGTTTTGGCTGGTGGTTCGCCAGCCCATGTTCAGCGGGCCGCGTTGGTTAACCCGGTTGCTTTGGCTGGAGCGCTCGTGCGCATCGACACTGAAAATCGGCACAAACAGCAGGTTGACCTGTTCCAACAGCTCGGCCTTGTCGCCGACTATGATATCCCGCAATAACATCATGCCGGCATCTTTGCCATCAATTTCACCCGAGTGGATCCCGGCTTGCACCAGAACATTGGGCTTGTGGTTGCGTCTCAGCTGTGCCGGGGTGGCGGCACCTTCGGCGCTGGCCACTATCATCCAGATATCCCGGCCTTGGGGGCTCTTGCCCAGGCTCACCTTGTTAAGCTTGTTGCTCTGGGTCATCAGCCTATCCAGCCAGGCAAAGGTTTGCTGATAACTTGGGCTTTCAATACCGCCGGATTGCTCAAACGGCGTGGCCCAGCTGTCGTCGGCTGGGCGCATTAAGGCCTCGCTGGCACCACTCCAGGGTTTGAGCGGCGGCAAAATGGCATCATTGATGTAGGTGTTGGCTTGGGTGGCTGGTTCGGCAAGTGCGGCGCCGGGTAACGTCGCGACAGCGAGCCAGAGCAGGGACAGCATGCGCATGAAAGGCTCCGGGTACAGGATAATTGTTATTGTTGAAGCGCTCTATCTTTCACCAATTTACTCAGCCCTGCAAGTCACCCGGAGTGACTCTCCCTTTCTGTTGTGGTTATAACAATGAAAGCAAACTGCACCTCCCTAAATTTTGTTTCGTCAAAGTAATGTCAAAAAATGGCATGCAATGGCAGTAATTTACATATTTGCAGTCCAGTCTGAATAAATATCCAATCTCGCTTCTTTAGTTATTTCCTGTGCTGTAATTTCTTAACTGAGAAAATTAAAAAAGAATCTTATATTTATACCAGTATTTATTAGCGGCTGGATAAATAACTTATATAAGTAAAGTAGTGATTTAATGTGGCAGCCATTTAAATTATCAATAGCGTTTTTGGCGTTCACATTAATAAGTTCTGATAAAGTCATTTAATTCTTGGAGAACAGTATTGATGAGAGGCTTATCCAATATATTGATAGTTTCGGCAGTGGCTTTACCCCTGGGGTGCGCTTCTGCGGCAGAGGTGATTACCCTGGATGGTCAGTCACTCAAAATAGAGCAGCTACTGCAGCTGAAAGATAAACAAGTACAGGTGGCTCTGAGCAAAGAAGCGCAAAAGACAATTCATGCCAGTCATGAACTCCTGATAGATTCTGCCCGTCAAGGCACGCCGGTCTACGGACTCACCGTTGGGGTAGGCAAGAACAAGGATACCCCGGTATTCGGCAAAGACGGTTCTTTGAGTGCCGAAGCCCGCAAACTATCGGAAGATTTTAACCGTAACATGCTGTTTACCCACTCGGCGGCCAGCGGCCAACCGATAGCGCCGGAAACCGTGAAAATGGCGATGACGATTCGTTTGAATCAGATAGCCACGGGACATGTTGGTGTACAGCCGGACGTGGCCCGCATCTACCAGGAGTTTATCAACGAAGACATTATTCCCGTTGTGCCGGAAGATGGCTCTGTGGGACTGAGTGATATTCTGCTGGCCTCACACATAGGTGCCGCCATGATGGGCGAGTGGGATGTGTTCTACAAAGGTCAGCGGATGTCTGCCGCCAAAGCGATGAAACAAGCCGGCATCAAGCCGTTGGTACCTTTCGGTAAGGATTCACTCTCGATTCTGTCCAATAATGCTCTGGCAACGGCACAGGTAGTCAATGCTATTGGTGATGCCCGCCAGATCATCCAATTCTCTCCGAGACTCATTGCTGCAGCCCTTGAAGGGATCAACGGCAATATCAGCCCTCTGTTGCCTCATACCCTGGCGGCCAGACCTATGCCTAATGTCGAGAAAGTAGGTCAAGAGATTTTGGCCAATCTGGAGGGTGGATATCTATTCCAGCGCGACGAAAAGCGGCCGTTGCAGGATGCGCTATCCTATCGCGGTGCTCACTGGCCTGTGGCCCATGCCATGTCGCAGCTGCAACAGTTGGAAACCTTGGTGAATATTCAGATCAACAGCTCTGATGATAATCCTACGGTTTACATCAATGCCAAACCCGGACGTTACGCCGATGCCCCACAAGTGGCACAGTATTTTACCCAAGGGCCGGTATCAGGAGCAGTTAACTCCTCTGCCAACTTCGATACTATCCAATTGGCGTCCCAGACCGAGGCCTTTATCAATGCCATGGCGCAGTTGGGCAAATACTCCAGCAACCGCCAGATCAAGTTGATTGACCCTTACTTCACAGGTTTACCAAGAGCCCTAGTCGACCCTGATGATGCCAATGGGCAAGCTTTCTATACTTTACAAAATGGTTTCACCGCCCTGTTTGTCGAAATAGCCCATGCGGCCAACCCCGTGTCCTTCTATGGTATAGCCAACCAAGGCGGCATTGAGGATAACTTCAGCAACTACTTCCAGGCCGGCAAGAATCTCAGCAAGGTGGTGGATGGTGTGGCACGCATCTATGGCTTTGAGCTGATGCAGGTGGCCCAGGCGATGGACCTGCAGAAGAAAGTTAACCACAGGCAGTTGTCACCCCAGAATGAGCAACTGTTAAAGGCGCTGCGCAAACAGGTGGCTTACTACGACAAGGACAGGTTGTTTACCCCAGATGTCGAGGCCTCGACGCAATTCCTGATGAAGTTCTAAGAAAACCAAGCCCCGGTAGGATTGACCTCCGGGGCTCGTATATTGAGAGAACCGGAAATAGCCTTTGCTCAATGGGTTTTTGAGCACTGAATTTCAGATGTCTTGGATTCAGACATAATGAGCCACCTTGGTGGTGGAATACTCATGGGGACCTGATGCGGACTGCTGCTAGGCAGTTTAACCAATACGAGAAGATGTTTAGCGTTCTTGAGGCCATAGCAGTCGCCTTAGAGTCAAGCGTACGCTATATCCAACTTGCTGCTTGTTTTGGCACCATAGAACAATCGATGTCAAAATAACGTCAAAATAACGTCAAAATAACCGACGAATTTACATAGAGTTACATTTTTGTAGCCTAGCCTATATATCTGTTTCAACTATCTTTGTTCACTTCATAGCCTAGGTTATTTTAGCTTTGATTCTTGTTCTTGAGGAGTAATCGCATGAGTACAGTATTGAACAAGACTGCACTCACAGAAGCAGAGAGCAGTTTAAAGCAAGTGCTGCAAACCGTCGGTCCTTTGATTGCCGCGCAGGGATTCCAGGGATTTTGGTTTCAAGGGCTACCAAGCAACGCCAGGGAGTATTTGGAACACCCGGGAAATCAAGGCCTATTCGCCCCCGTGTGGCTACGCCGGCCAATCGCGTCATTGGCGTCCTCCTGTCGGATAGCAACCCTGCAACAGTACTATCTGGAACACTATGCCCGCAGCGACAATAATTTCGCCGAGTCTTTAAGCGCCGATAAAGCCTGGTGTTACCGCTGGCAAGAGGATGACCCGGTAAAAATCCTGTTCGCCAAACATGGTTATGACACTGTTCTGAGCTTCCCCGTGCCCAGCTATGCCAACCCGACTTGGTTTGGTCGTTTCACACTACTGGCGTCGGGCCATCCCAAACCGGCCACGGAACGCTTACAGCAAACCTTGATCTTGGCCCAAAGCCTGCTGTTTGAACATGACAGACAGAGATTCAACCCGTTTCTGCAAAGCAGGATCTTCAAGGCCAATGCCAGAAAAGTGCTGCGAATGGCGGCAACCGGACTGCAAAATCATGAGATCTCTGATCGACTGCACATTAGTGTCCGTGGGGTTGAATACCATATGGAGTCAATGCGTAAAAAACTGGGTGCCAGCAACAGGGCAAATCTGATCCATCTGGCCCATCAATTTGAGTTGATCTGACATGTTAATACTGCTGGTCGAAGATAATCGTCTGTTGGCAAACAATATCATTCAGTACCTGGCGATAAAGGGCATTGAATGTGACTATGCCGAAACCCTGGCTCAAGCCAATGAACTGCTGAGACAGCAGCATTTCGATGTGGTGGTGCTGGATCTCAACTTGCCCGACGGGGACGGTGTGCGAGCATGTCAGGGCTGGAAGGCCCAGTGTATGACTACTCCGGTGATCATGCTCACCGCCCGCAGTGGTCTGGATGACAGGTTGAGCGGCTTTGATGCCGGCGCCGATGATTATCTGATCAAACCCTTCGCCATGGAGGAGCTGGTGGCCCGCCTAAGAGTCGTGGCTCAGCGCCGTCCGGCACCTCCAAGATTACAACTGGGTGAGCTGGAGATGGACTTTGGCAAACACGAGGCCTATCGCCAAGGGCAGTTGTTGTCCCTGAGCCGCACCGGCTGGCAGATACTGGCCTTGCTGGCTCGCCGCAGCCCGGAAACCGTGGAGCGGGAAGAGATAGAGCGTATGCTCTGGCCCGATTGCCCTCCTGACAGCGACAGCTTGCGCAGCCATTTGCATCTGCTGCGGCGGGTGGTGGATAAACCGTTCGACAGCCAGTTAATCCACACTATTCGCGGGGTAGGACTCTGCCTGAGGAGTGACTGAAGATGATGCCCAAGTTCAGCCTCAAGCGCAGCTATCAAATTTATGGGCTTATTTTTCTGGCGGTCACTCTGGCCATCAATAGCATCATTCCCCTTTGCATGATGTGCACCGGCATGTTTTCCATGCATGAAATCACCTTGCATAACGCAGGCCAGGCAGCCGAGGCGGTATTTACCCAAGGCAGTACCGAGCTGGATACCGACAACATCAGTGTGTTTGCCGACTGGCAGCGGGTACCGGATAAGATAAAAGCTATCAATGACTTTCAGCCTCCCACTGCAGAAACCGGCATCCGCTACCAGCATCTTGATGGCCCCTATATCGATGCCTTGAGTGTCCACTACACGGCTTCAGGCCAGCCGCTGTATCTATGGCTGCATTATGATGCCACCCATGATCTTGTTTTTGCGCCCAAGAACATGACCGCCATTTTATTGCTGATAGTGATGACCTTCGGGGTGGTGGCCAGCTTGGCGTTTCATATGCAAAAGCAAGTGATCACCCCGGTGCACAAAATCAGTCAGGCGATCAAGCAACACGACTGGCAAAGCATGAATGGCTTCAGTTTTCCCAAACAAGGCTATGCCGAGCTGCAATCGATAGTGGATGCTCTCAATACTTCGTTGCAGCAATTACAAAAAGCGCAACAGAGGGAGCTCAACTTCCTGCGCTTTGCCAGCCACGAACTGCGTACTCCTGTGGCTATCTGCCAGTCATCCTTTGAGCTGCTCACCCTGCAGTGGGGCAAGCTGACCGGGCCTGTATTGGCCGCCAGCCAGGCGACTGCGCAGATGAAATCCATCATAGAAACTCTGCTTTGGCTCACCAACAAGAGCAGCACTCAGCTGGAGAAACAATCTTTGATGCCGGCTGAATTGCTGCAACAGTTGGCCACCGAGCAGGAACATGCTCAGGGCAAGCAGGGCGTGATTCAGTTGGACTGCGACGATACCCAACTTCAGGCGTTAAAAGAGCCTCTGTCCATCATGCTCAATAATCTGCTGCGTAACGCACTCGAACATGGCACAGGTGAGGTAAAGGTGGAGCAGAGAGGTAAACGTATCAGGGTCAGTAACTCGACCTTACAAGATGGTCTTAGGGGCTTTGGTCTGGGACTTATGTTGGTCAAACGGCTGGCTAAACAGCTGGGCTGGCAATTCAAGGAATATAGATCTCCACAAATGTTTATTGCCGAGATAGAAATTACAGACTAAAGGAAAGTGTGAACTAAGCCCTACATTTATAGATTGGCTATTATTATTTTAAAAAGAGATGGCTTTGGCTGTCTCTTTTTAATTTATTTGACGGAATTTTCACTTAATTTATGTTCTCTTATCACCTACTTCCTTAAACCACATAGTTTATTTTTTTAAGGATTGTAATCGACCAAGATCACAGCAGTTATTGGTAACAATTAATTATTATTTTCTCGTCTAATTCATGTGTTTAAATTTTTCAATTGCTTGGCATTGTATTTGTCTGAGGAAATATTATGAACTCAAAATGGTTGTTGAGTGGAGTGGCACTGGCTATGGCATTTTCTGCCAATGTGCAGGCCGATGTGACCAAAACCAGCCTGGATCTTGGTTATAAATTTTATACCAGTGATACCGAAGATGATAACCCTGGCGTCTTTAATCAGCCCTTTCTCAAGCTGAATCATTTGGGTTTGGCCGATTGGGGTAGTTATTTCGCTAATATCAAGCTGGAGAATCCGGGGGAAGTCGCAGAAAACCAGAAGAATGAAGATGGTAAAACCACTCTAAAGGCATTGGCAATCATAGAGCACAAACTGGGTGAAAGCGGCTTTAACTTTTGGGCCCAGAACTTTATCTCTGCCAGTGAGACTCTGGTCGAAGACAACCTTTATCTGGGGGTTACGCACAACAGTAAGTTTGGCAATTTGGCACTGAACTATGGGGTTGGCTTCAACTATACCTTTGGTCATTTCTCACCAACAGATGAGAACTTCAATGACATTTCAGGTTACGCCCTGGTGCTCAACGCCAAATACCCGCTGAGTTTTGCCGGATTGAAGCATAACTTATCCGTCAACTACGAAGCGCAGATAGACAGGGACGAAGAGCACCAAAAGCTGTTTAGTTACGACAGCTATGGGCACCAGATCATTCTGGGATGGCAGACCCACTTTACCGATGCCTTCTACGGCAAATTGCACCTGACTCAGTACGATAGCTGGGGCGCACAGTACAACGACGGTATCGAGTATGGGTTGGCTTTCGGATACCAGTTTTAACAATGGAGCCAGGCTCCCTTTTTTAATCGACAGGAACTGAATATGCAGTTGAACAAATCCGTTTTGGGCGTGGCCGTATCCACTGCCGTGGTGATTACCGGCTGTCAGGTGACCCATGAGATCATCAAGAGTCAGGGGACTGCCCAGGGCAAGCATGGTGAGATCCAGGTTGAAACCAGCATTCAGGATGGCCGTATTGTGGCTATCGACGTGCTGAAGCAAAAAGAAAACCCTGTGTTGGCCGCAGCCGCGTTCAAGGATGTGAAGCAAGCCATCATAGATAACAACTCTGTAGATGTTGACGGGGTTACCGGTGCAACCGTGACCTCGGATGCTCTCAAGAAAGCCGTAGCCGCCAGTATTGAAGCTGCCGGGGTGACCCTGGTAGCTGCAAGTGCCACTGCCAAGCATAATGAAGCTTTGACACCAGCCGAATACACCTATGACGTGGTCGTGATAGGTTCAGGCGGTGCCGGTTTCAGTGCTGGTCTGGAGGCCATGGAAGCCGGTGCTTCTGCCGTTATCATTGAAAAAATGCCCATCATAGGTGGTAACTCGCTGATCTCCGGCGCCGAAATGAACGTAGCCGGTAGCTGGGTACAGAAAAACATGGAGATTACCGACTCCAAAGAGCTATTTATCCAGGACACACTCAAAGGGGGCGACTTCAAGGGTGACCCCGAGATGGTCAAGGTGATGGTGGACAATGCTGTCGATGCCGCCGAGTGGCTGCGTGACTATGTTAAGGTTGAGTTCTATCCCAACCAGTTGTTCCAGTTTGGTGGTCACAGCGTCAAGCGTGCCCTGATCCCCAAAGGCCACACAGGCGCCGAAGTGATCGGCAAATTTGCCAAGAAAGCCGAAGAAGTCGGTCTGCCTATTCACACCAACACTACCGCCGACCGTCTGCTGATGGACAACAACGGCCGTGTGGTCGGTGTTGAGGCGACCAAAAACGGCAAGAAGATCACTTATCATGCCAAGCGCGGTGTTGTCGTCGCTACCGGTGGTTTCTCTGCCAACGTAGCCATGCGCAAGCAATACAACCCAGAGCTGGATGAGCGTTACGGTACAACAGGTATTTCAGGTGGTACAGGTGACGGTATTGTCATGGGTGAAAAGATCCATGCCGATACCCGCAACCTGGGCTATATCCAAACCTACCCTATCTGTAACCCAGAGACTGGCGCCATTGCCCTGATCGCCGACTCCCGTTTCTTTGGCGCGATTCTGGTCAACCAAAACGGTGAGCGCTTTGTGGAAGAGCTGGAACGTCGCGACGTGATCTCCCATGCGATTCTGGAACAACCCGGTCGTTACACCTATGTTTTGTGGAACAAAGACATCGACGATGTGGCCGGTACCATTGGTATGCACCAGGGTGAATACAAAGACTTCACCAGCCGTGGTCTGATGTATGAAGTGGACAGCATCGAGGAAGCCGCCAAGGTATTCAACATTCCGCTGGAAAACCTCAAGAAGACCATCAAGGATGTGAACCACTATGCGAAAACCGGTAAGGATGAAGCCTTCAACCACAGAGCCGGGTTGGTGGACTTGAGCAAGGGCCCATACTGGATCCTGAAAGCCACGCCATCAGTACACCACACCATGGGTGGTCTGGTAACAGATACCAAGACCCACGTGCTGAATGAACAAGGCAAGGTAATCCCAGGTCTGTTTGCCGCCGGTGAAGTAACAGGTTTGACTCACGGTACCAACCGCCTGGGTGGCAACGCCTATACAGACATCATTGTCTTTGGCCGTATCGCCGGTCAGCAGGCTGCCGCCAACTAAGCCGCCAAACAACTCATCTATCTCCCCAGAACTCAAAACGGCCCGTAAGGGCCGTTTTTTTATCGCGATTCCTTCATTGAAGGCGATAGCAACAAACATTCACTTCCATCACACCGTATTCAATTGGCCTGCGCCAATTGCTTCAAATGTTGATACAAGGGCTCGCTGAAGCTTTGCTCGTAGGTGAGTCGTAACTGCTGCCTGCCGGCATCGAAATCAAAGGCGCGGTAGATATCCACTTCAATGAGTTGGCCACCTTGGATCAAATATGCACTGGGCAAAACCTTGTCGGCCAGCTCTGGATTGTCCAGTAGCTCAGTGAGCTGCAACAAAGGTGCGCCGCTTGGGCTTTGGAGCAGCTGCCACTCATAGCTTTCAGGACCATAGCCAAAGTTCAGCGTAAAACGCTGCTCACCATCCAGGGTAATCTCATCCTCTGTTGCTATAGGCCAGAAGAGGGCTATCAGCGCCCTGGAGTCGAGAGCTTCGGCGTTGGCAACCGGCATCTCCCAAGCAACAAACTCCTCATTGCGACACATCACATCGGCTTGCTGCGCTGTCCAGATGCGGTAAACCTGTCCAGGCCATTCGAGCTTGGCCAACTGCAGGGCAGCCGGGGTAGCTGCCAGCAAGCTTTGCCAGTCTTCATCGCTGGTCTGGTACTTGTCCACCTGCATAGTGATTGGCACCTGAGTACCATCATAAAAAGTATGCAGTTGATTGCCTTCGATAACCGGCGCACTTGGGCGATAGCCTTGATCCTTGCGTTCGGCATTTATCCAGCGCTCCATTTGGGTATTCCAGCACTCGTTGGCGACCTCATCTCCCGGAGTGATATCCTGAGCCAAGACCTTGCCTTGGTTGACACTACCGATCAAAAATTTTGAAAGGTCACCATATTGCAGGGAGAAAAACTCCGGCGCGCCAGTCAGCCCCAGATCCAACAGATGAACTTGCTCATCATCTTCCATCAAGCCATTAAGCACTATCACCCAGTCATTGTCGTTCATGGTTTTATCATCAAGAGGTTCCAGATAACCCAGGGCCACCATGGCGTTGTTTACCTTGTTACGCACCTCTTGAGGATCTGTGGCCAGGAATGTCGCCGCTGTCTGACCACTGGCGGCAATCAAGTGTCGCAACTCATTCAGGGTCATAGCCAGAGTCTGTTCGGCCGCCAGAATTGCCTCTTGATTGCCTTCACCGAGAAGCTTTTCTATCTGAGCTGCAGTCAAAGCGTGAATATGTTGCAGTAGCCCAAATGCCTCGGCAAAGGTCGGCGTAGCTGTGACCTCGGCTGGGAGCTGGTAGGGGTTCTCGCCTTCAGAGGCAAACAACAGAGAATATAACTGCCTGAGTTCCTGAAGCAGGGAATCGCGCCGGGCATCACTAATGCCCACCTGCAGCATCTGCTGGAAACGACTGAATTCCAAATGGGTCACCAGGTTGATGGCGCCTGTATGCTGGTTCTGGGCAAAAAGCACCAGACTGCCATCATCTGCGGTCCGGGCAGCGACACTCTGCTTATTGTGCTGCCGTTTGACTGAGGAATTGTCACTAACCTGCGCTATCCAGCTGGCCAGCAGATAATAGTTGGCCGTAGGATCATCGCTGCGCCAATCAAGCTGATACTTGCCGTCGCTGTCGGTTGTTGTTGTGGGCTCATCGGCATCACAAGACAAGTTACGATTGAGATCGGCGCAGACATCGGCACCAGGTACAGCCCCCAAATAACTGACCTGCCCCAGAACACTGATATCCTTGGTCACAGGTGGTTGGTTGTCATCTGAGTCGGAATTACCGCAGGCGGAGAGCAGCGTGGCGCTAAGGAGTACTGCGAGATACTTTGGTTTAACCATTTGATCGTCCGTGATTAATTAAATTTGAAGATGCATTTTCCTTAGCCTTTGGGGTGATCACAACCCCCCGAAAGCACTAAGTCTTTGCGAGTCCATTGAATAGACTAAATCCCTTTTATGACAAGAGCAGGAATTGGCCAATAAAAACGGCTCCATTGAGGAGCCGCTTAAGTGACATCTGTTGTTATCAGGCTTTGGGGCCTGCGGCCTTGATGGCATCAGACACCTGATACTTGGCGAAGTTGCTCTGGAAGGATTCGGCCAGCTGTTTGGCATACTTGGCGTATTCTTCCTTGTCAGCCCAAGTGTTGACCGGATTGAGCAGCGCGCTGTCGACGCCGGGAATAGCAACCGGAACATCCAGGTTCAATTGCTCGATATGTTCGGTCGGCACTTCTTTGAGTTCACCACTGACGATGGCATCCACTATGGCGCGGGTGACGGGAATATCGAAACGTTTGCCCACGCCGTAAGGGCCACCAGTCCAACCTGTATTCACCAGGTAAACCTGGCTGCCGAAGGCTTGAATACGCTTCATCAGCAGCTCGGCGTAAACCCCGGCAGGACGAGGGAAGAAGGGAGCACCGAAACAGGTGGAGAAGGTTGACTGAATCGCGGCGGTTGAACCCACTTCGGTGGAACCCACCTTGGCGGTATAACCTGAGAGGAAGTGATAAGCCGCCTGTTCCTTACTGAGTTTGGCTACCGGGGGCAGGACGCCGGAAACGTCACAGGTGAGGAACACAACGGCGTGTGGCTCGTTGCCACGGTTGTCTTCCTTGCGCTGGGCTATGTGCTCCAGCGGGTAAGCGGCGCGGGTGTTCTCGGTCAGGCTGGCATCCTTATAGTCGGGCACGCGCTGCGCGTCCAGTACCACGTTTTCCAGCACAGTGCCGAAGCGAATCGCATCCCAGATCACCGGCTCATTTTTCTGGCTGAGGTCGATACACTTGGCATAGCAGCCACCTTCAATATTGAAGACGCCACCTTCGGCCCAGCCGTGCTCGTCATCACCGATAAGGAAACGCTTGGGATCGGCAGACAGTGTGGTCTTGCCTGTACCTGAAAGACCAAAGAAGAGAGTTGTGTCACCGTCTTTGCCGACGTTGGCCGAGCAGTGCATCGGCAGTACATCTTTAGCCGGCAGCAGGAAGTTTTGTACCGAAAACATGGATTTTTTCATTTCACCGGCATAGCGCATACCGGCCAGCAATACCTTACGTTCGGCGAAGTTGATGATCACTGTACCGTCCGAGTTAGTGCCATCGCGCTCGGGTGAGCAAACAAAGCCTGGCGCGTTGATGATCTGCCACTCGGGTTTGTGGCTCTGGTTATAGTGCTCAGGTACGATAAACAGATTACGGGCAAACAATTGGTGCCAGGCGTATTCAGTTGTAACTCTGATAGGCAAATAGTGATCAGCATCGGCGCCGACTTCCAGTTCAGAGACAAATACTTGCTTGTCGGCCAGATAGGCTTCGACTTGCTCCCACAGTGCGGCAAACTTCTGAGGTTCAAACGCCTGGTTGACCGCGCCCCACTCGATATCTGCCTCGGTACCCGGCTCCTTGACAATAAAACGATCCGCGGGTGAACGGCCTGTGCGCTCGCCGGTCTGGGCCACCAGGGCGCCGTTGGCTGTCAGAGTGCCCTCGCCGCGCAGAATAGCCTGCTCGACCAGTTGGGCACTGTTGAGGTTGAGTTGAATGCGGTTTGCTTCTGCCGCCATAAGTAAGGTCTCCATCTATTATGAGGTCTGGTATAGTCCCGGTCTGCTGTCGGGTTGGCGCGATTGTAACTTAAGCCGCGGCTAAAGTGTGAGCATGTTCTGAAAAATGACAAAAAAAAGAGAGCGATCACTCGCTCTCTTAAAAACAACTGAATATCGCCCCATTATTGGGGAGTATTCGGTGTCTGACTGTTGGCAAAAATGGCTTCAATATCGATGGCATCGAAGCGGTAGTGACTGTTGCAATATTCACAGCCCATCTCCACCAGCCCCTTCTCCTGAATGATAGCGTCTATCTCTTCCTTCGCCAGGGTGCGGATGGCTGCAGCGCTGCGCTCACGGGAGCAGGTACACTTGAAGCTGACGCTTACTGGATCGAACAACCGTACCTGCTCCTGGTGGTAAAGACGGTGCAGGACTTCAGTAGCCGGCAGGCTGAACAGTTCTTCGGCCTTAATAGTCGCGGTCAGCTGAGTCAGGTGTTCAAACTCGGTATTTTCACTCAGCTCACTCGGCAATACTTGCAGCAACATACCAGCGGCATGTTCACCATTGGCAAATAACCAGATACCTGTAGGCAATTGCTCGGATTGGGCAAAGTAGCTCTCCAGACATTCGGCGATGCTGGGCTTATCCAGCGCCACGACGCCCTGGTAACGCTCTCCTTCAGTCGGGGTCAGGGTGATGACCATATAACCTTGGCCAAAGAGCTGATCCAGTGTTGCATCTGTGGCAATCTCACCCTGCCAGCGAGCAACACCCCTTAATTCCTGGCGGTTATTACCGTTGATCACCGCCAGTGACACCGGACCACCCTGCCCCTGAAGCTGTACACTGATATCACCTTCAAATTTCAGTGTTGCCGTCAGCAGCGAAGTCGCCGCCAGCAATTCACCCAGCAGGACCTTAAGGCGCTCCGGGTAATCGTGGGTGCTAATTATCTGGCGATAGCTGTCACCAAGCTGGGCCAGTTCACCCCTTACATCAGCGTTATCAAACAGATAGCGATGGAGAGTATCTTGGTTCATTGGGTTTCTCACAGTTAATTCAGGTCTCGCGGAAGCGAATGATTTGCCGCCGCTGTTTCTTATCCGGCTTGGTATCGGGCGCCGGATTATGCAGTATGTTGAGCCTTCTGGCTTCAGCATTGCTTTCCCGTTTTTGTATACTCTGCGGCGTTTCTTCGTACAGGCTCTGGGCGATAGCCGCTCCCTGACGGACACCGGAAACTTTTTTTATGACGATCTCTTTTTCGTCATATCCCTGGCGTAACCTAATGCGCGCACCGACTTCTGCCAGCTTGCTGGATTTGGCTCTTTGACCGTTGTAATGTACTTTACCGCCGTTGATCATCTCTTTGGCCAGGGCGCGGGTCTTGTAAAAGCGCGCCGCCCAGAGCCATTTATCGAGCCGGACCGCCTCGGCGCTGTCATTGCTATTGGCCATGGATACTCCTGTCATAATTGAAAAAGGGGATGAGCTCACAACTCGGGGATAAACCCCTTGTCCAAGCCGCCAATACAGGGTTAAACAGTGGAGCGCTTCACACCCTTTCCAGGCGCGCAAAGGTAGCATAATCGTACAATTTTCGCCAACCAACCCCCTGTTATGGTCTTGTTGCAAACAAGAGTGTGGGTTAGCATGGCGAAGGTTTCATTCACTATTATAATCAGAACAGAGACCTGATTAGAGGGTCCGGAAAATATGGATTTATTGGATAAGATTATCGCCAAGACGGGCAGCATACCGCAAAAACCCGCCAGCACTGCCGTGTTTTGGCTATTGTTGCTATTGGTTCTGTATTTGACGGCACAGATTAGTTGGAAACTAATCCCGACAGGAAAACCGACTGCCAACTGGACACCAACCCCGGTGTCAGGTCCCCAATCACAGAATGTCGACATCAGCGGCATCAATGGTTTGGCGCTGTTCGGTAAGAAAGACGCCAGCAGCACCAAGCCTAAAGAAGTTGCAACTGAAATGATCACAGATGCCCCCAAAACGTCACTGTCGATTCTGTTAACCGGGGTGGTGGCGTCCAGCGCCGAGCAGAAAGGCCTGGCGATTATCGAATCTCAAGGCAGTCAGGAAACCTACAGCCTGGGCGATAAGATCAAGGGCACCTCGGCATCGCTGAAAGAGGTGTATGCCGACCGTATCATTATTACCAATGCCGGTCGTTACGAGACTCTGATGCTCGACGGCCTGCAATATACTACTCAGTCACAAGCCAATGCTCAGTTGCAGCAAGCCCGCAGCGGTGGTGACGTGACCAAGGTTGACCGTCGTGATGCCGACATTGGCCGCGAGTTGGTGGCTTCCCGCGATGAGTTGCTGGCCGATCCCAGCAAAATTACCGATTACCTGGCAATTTCACCGGTTCAAAAAGATGGTGAAGTGCAAGGGTACAGACTCAATCCGGGCAAAGATGCCGGGTTATTCAAGGATGCCGGGTTCCAGCCCAATGACCTGGCAAAATCCATCAATGGTTATGATTTAACTGATATGAGTCAGGCGCTGGAGGTGATGGGCCAGTTGCCGGAGCTGACCGAAGTCTCTGTGATGGTAGAGCGCGAGGGTCAGTTGGTTGAAATCATGTTTAGTTTGCCGCAATAAAGCAGGTTTAGAGGAAAGCACAATAATGAACAATAAACGGATTCGAACCAAGCTTATCGCTGGTCTGGTAGCTACCGCGGCCTTGCTGACCCAGCCAAGCGCTTGGTCTGAGCAATATGCGGCAAACTTTAAAGGCACCGATATTCAGGAGTTTATCAACATAGTTGGTAAAAACCTCAACAAGACCATCATTGTCGATCCCACTATTCGCGGCAAAATAAACGTCCGCAGCTATGACATGCTCAATGATGAGCAGTATTACCAATTTTTCCTCAACGTGCTGCAGGTCTACGGTTATGCCGTGGTCGAGCTGGAAAACAATGTTATCAAGGTAATTAAAGACAAAGACGCCAAAACCTCTTCCATTCGGGTTGCCGATGACAATACCCCGGGACTTGGCGATGAGATGGTGACCCGCATAGTGGCGCTGTACAACACAGAAGCCAAACAGCTGGCGCCTTTGCTGCGTCAGCTCAATGACAACGCCGGTGGCGGCAACGTAGTCAACTATGATCCTTCCAATGTGTTGATGATCACCGGCCGCGCCAATGTGGTCAATAAGCTGGTGGAGATTGTGCGCCGGGTAGACAAGCAGGGTGACACCGAAGTTCAGGTAGTACCCTTGGAATACGCCTCTGCCGGTGAGATGGTGCGGATCATAGATACCCTCTATCGTGCCAGTGCCAACCAGGCACAGCTACCGGGCCAAGCACCCAAGGTGGTGGCCGATGAACGGATCAACGCCGTGGTGGTCAGTGGCGATGAACGCAGCCGTCAACGGGTAGTGGAGCTTATTCATCGCCTCGATGCCGAGCAGGCCAGCACAGGCAATACCAAGGTGCGCTATTTACGTTATGCCAAGGCCGAAGACCTGGTAGAAGTGCTGACCGGCTTTGCCCAAAAGCTGGAAGCTAAAGATGGTGCAGCACCGGCGCCAGGCAGCGCCGGCGGTAAACGCCGCAATGAAATCAATATCATGGCCCATGAAGACACCAATGCTCTGGTGATCAGCGCCGAGCCGGATCAGATGCGCACCCTGGAGAGTGTGATCAACCAGTTGGATATCCGCCGCGCCCAGGTACTGGTGGAGGCCATCATAGTCGAGGTGGCCGAAGGGGATGATGTGGGCTTTGGTATCCAATGGGCCACCGAGGCCGGTGGTGGTACTCAGTTCAACAACCTGGGCCCCACCATAGGTGAAATTGGTGCGGGTATCTGGAATGCGCAGGACACCAAAGCCTCCCAGACCTGTACCGGCTCGGGTGACAACCTGACCTGTACCGATAACCCTGACACCAAGGGCGATATCACCCTGTTGGCCCAAGCGCTCGGTAAGGTAAACGGCATGGCCTGGGGTGTGACCATGGGTGACTTTGGCGCTCTGGTACAAGCTGTGTCCAGCGATACCAACTCCAACGTATTGGCGACCCCTTCTATTACCACCCTGGACAACCAGGAAGCCTCATTCATCGTCGGTGACGAAGTGCCTATCCTCACCGGTGCGCAAAACTCCAGCAATGGCAACAGTAACCCATTCCAAACCGTTGAACGTAAGGAAGTCGGGGTCAAGCTCAAGGTGGTGCCACAGATCAATGAAGGCAACGCGGTTAAACTCACCATTGAACAGGAAGTATCCGGCATCAACGGCAAGACCAATGTGGACGTGACCTTTGCCACCCGCCGCCTGACGACTACCGTAATGGCCGACTCTGGCCAAATCGTGGTGCTGGGGGGGCTAATTAATGAAGAGGTACAGGAAAGCGTCCAGAAAGTACCTTTCCTTGGCGATATCCCGATTTTAGGGCATCTGTTCAAGTCATCCAGCAGCGGCAAGAAGAAAAAGAACCTGATGGTGTTTATCAAACCGACCATTATCCGTGACGGTGTCACCATGGAAGGCATTGCCGGCCGTAAATACAACTACTTCCGTGCCCTGCAGCTGGAGCAGCAGGAACGTGGTATTAACCTGATGCCTAGGACTGATGTGCCCATGTTGGAAGAGTGGAGCCAGGAAGAATATCTGCCACCCGAAGTCAATGAAATCCTCGATCGTTACAAGCAGGGTAAGGGACTGGATACCAAGATGCGTAAGACGGACTCCACCTTGAAAACGCTGGATGAAAACAAGCAGGGCGAAGAAGATGAGTGAAGTCCAGCCGCCAACAGACGATCTGGCTCAGGTTTCCAGTGAACTGGCGTTGGTCGCCGAGTCCGAGAGTGACGAACTGTTTCATTCAAACAGTCGTGAGCGACTGCCATTTGCCTTTGCTCACAGATACAGCCTGGTGCTCAGCAAGAACCAAGAGGAACAATTAACCCTCTATTACACCCAGGCAACGCCCTTGTCTGTGCTGTTTGAGGTGCGCCGCTACGCCGGTCAGGAACTGCCACTGCACAAACTGGAAGCCAATGAGTTTGAGCGCTACCTGACTCAGGCCTATCAGAGTAACTCTTCCGAGGCGCAGCAGTTAATGGAAGACATAGGCAATGAGATGGATCTCTTTACCCTGGCAGAAGAGATGCCGCAGACCGAAGATCTGCTGGAAGGGGAAGATGATGCGCCCATCATCAAACTGATCAACGCGCTATTGTCTGAAGCCATCAAAGAGGAAGCTTCGGATATTCATATTGAAACCTATGAAAAGCAGCTGGTGGTGCGTTTCCGGGTTGATGGCGTGCTCAAGGAAGTGCTCAAGCCGAACCGTAAGCTTTCATCACTCCTGGTATCGCGGATCAAGGTCATGGCCCGTTTGGATATCGCTGAAAAGCGGGTGCCGCAGGATGGCCGGATCTCACTGCGTATCGGTGGCCGCGCTGTGGATGTGCGGGTATCGACCATGCCATCGAGCCACGGCGAGCGGGTCGTACTACGTTTACTGGATAAGAACGCCGGCAATCTGGACTTGGCACAGCTGGGAATGAAAGACAGCATTCGCCACCAGTTCGATGAGCTGATCCGTAAACCTCACGGCATTATTTTGGTGACCGGCCCCACGGGATCGGGTAAGAGTACTACCCTCTATGCCGGTCTGACCGAAATCAATCACAACGACATCAACATACTCACAGTTGAAGATCCGATTGAATACGAGCTGGAAGGCATAGGCCAGACCCAGGTCAACACCAAGGTGGACATGACCTTCGCCCGTGGATTGCGGGCCATTCTGCGTCAGGATCCTGATGTGGTGATGATAGGGGAAATCCGTGACCTTGAAACTGCTCAGATTGCGGTGCAGGCCTCACTCACCGGCCACCTGGTGATCTCTACCTTGCACACCAACACGGCTTCCGGTGCCATTACCCGTTTGCAAGACATGGGCGTAGAACCTTTCCTGGTGTCCTCCAGTCTGCTTGGAGTGCTGGCCCAGCGCCTGGTGCGGACTCTATGTAACGAATGTAAGGAAGCCCATGCCCCGGATGCCCGCGAACGTGAGCTCTTGGGAATAGGTGATGAAGAAGCGTTGATCTATCGCGCCAAGGGCTGCAAAAGCTGTGGCCATAACGGCTATCGTGGCCGTACCGGGATCCATGAACTGCTGCTGGTGGACGACAATGTCCGCGAACTCATTCACGGCGGCCGTGGCGAACTGGCGATTGAAAAATACATTCGTCAGCACAGCCCCAGCATTCGCCATGATGGCATGGTCAAGGTGCTGGCGGGGATCACTACCCTGGAAGAAGTGCTGCGCGTGACCCGCGAGGAGTAATTCATGGCGGCATTCGAGTATAAGGCGCTCAATCAAGCCGGAAAGCAGGTCAAAGGGGTTATCGAAGCCGATACCGCCAGACTGGCCCGCAGTCAGCTGCGTGAACAGAAGCTGATGCCGCTGGATATCGCCCCGGTCACCGAAAAAGAAGCCAAGGCCAGCAGTGGCAGTTGGTTCGCGCGGCGCAAGAAGATCTCCGTGGCCGAACTGGCGCTGATCACCCGCCAGATAGCGACCCTGGTTGCTGCCGGTTTGCCGGTGGAAGAGGCCCTCAAGGCCGTGGGCCAACAATGTGAGAAAGACCGTCTCGCCTCCATGGTGATGGCTGTACGCTCACGGGTGGTGGAAGGCTACTCGCTGGCCGACTCCATGGCCGAGTTTCCCCACGTGTTTGATGATCTCTACCGCGCCATGGTGGCCTCGGGCGAAAAATCCGGTCATCTGGAAATCGTACTCAATCGTCTGGCAGACTACACAGAGCGGCGCCAACAACTCAAGACCAAGCTGACCCAGGCGATGATCTACCCCATAGTGCTGACCACAGTGGCTATCGGCGTTATCGCCGTGCTGCTGGCGGCAGTAGTGCCCAAAGTGGTTGGTCAATTTGAACATATGGGCCAGGAGTTACCCGGTACCACCCAGTTTTTGATTGCCGCCTCTGACTTTGTTCAGCATTACGGCTTGTTCGTCCTGGGCGCCATAGTATTGCTGGCACTGCTGTTTCAGAAGATGCTCACCAAGCCCGCCTTCAAACTCAAGTATCACAAGCTGTTGCTGCGTTTGCCTGTGGTGGGCAAGGTCAGCAAGGGGTTGAATACGTCACGCTTTGCCCGAACCTTGAGCATCCTCAGTGCCAGTTCAGTGCCCCTGCTCGATGGCATGCGAATCGCCAGTGAGGTCTTGCTGAATGTACGGGTGCGTCAGGCGGTGGAAGAGGCCACGGCCAGAGTGCGTGAGGGAACCAGTCTGGGGGCAGCACTGACAAATACCAAGCTGTTCCCGCCCATGATGTTGTATATGATAGCCTCGGGTGAGAAGAGTGGTGAGCTGGAGCAGATGCTCGAGCGCGCCGCAGATAACCAGGACAGGGAGTTTGAGTCCAACGTCAATATCGCCTTGGGGGTGTTTGAACCCCTGTTGGTGGTGAGTATGGCCGGGATAGTGTTGTTTATTGTTCTGGCGATTTTGCAACCGATATTGGCGCTCAACAATATGATTAGTGGCTGAGTCTCATTTCACCGCAGCCATTTGAGATTTTTTAGGAGGAAGTAAGTTAATGCAAAGCAACAACAGACAGAAAGGTTTTACCCTGCTGGAAGTGATGGTGGTGATAGTGATCCTGGGGATCCTGGCCTCCATGGTGGTGCCCAACCTGATGGGTAACAAGGACAAGGCCGACCAACAAAAGGCGGTATCTGACATAGTCGCACTGGAAAACCAGCTGGACATGTACAAGTTGGACAACAGCGTGTACCCCACAACCGAACAGGGGCTGGAAGCTCTGGTCCAGAAACCGACCATTTCACCTGAGCCTCGTAACTACCGCGACGGCGGTTATGTTAAGCGTCTGCCTATGGACCCCTGGGGGAATCCGTATCTGCTGATGAGCCCAGGCGAACACGGCAAGATAGACGTCTTCAGCTCAGGCCCTGACGGCCAACCCGGCACAGAAGACGATATAGGCAACTGGAATCTGCAAGACTTCCAATAAGATGCAAATCAGGCGCTCACTGGGTTTTACCCTGCTGGAAGTGATGCTGGTTGTGCTGCTGATGGGGCTGGCAGCTACGGCTGTGACCATGACAATGGGGGACAGCGGCCCCAAGCAACAGTTAACCCGTGAGGCGCAGAGATTTATGGCGGCCACAGAGACAGTGCTGGATGAAACTGTACTCAGTGGCCAGTTTATCGGAGTGGTGGTGGACAAGGATAAGTACCACTTCGTGCTGTTTAAAGAAAACAAATGGCAACCGCTGGAGCAGGACAGACTGCTGGCCGAAAAGCAGTTGCCGGAAGGCATTACGCTGTCGGTCGAGCTCGAAGGCTTACCTTTGGTGCAGGAAGATGAAGAGCAGGATTCCTGGTTCGACGAGCCCTTTATCGAGGAATCGGACGCGGACAAAAAGAAGTTTCCCGAGCCGCAGATCATGCTGCTGCCAAGTGGCGAAATGACCGCTTTCGAGCTGAGCTTTATCGCCAGCGACAGCCTGGGTGAAACCGTCGAGGTACTGGTCAGTGGTGATAGCCTGGGGCGCCTCAAGCTGGGGAGGTTCGATGATTTCGAATAAACTTGCCCGGCAAAGGGGGATGACGCTGCTGGAGGTGATAGTCGCCCTGGCGGTATTTGCCATTGCTGCGGTGGCCATTACCAAGAGCATAGGCGATCAGATTGCCAATATGCCGATTCTGGAACAGCGCACCCTGGCACAGTGGGTGGCAGATAACCAGATGGTGGATGCCAGGTTGGAAAAGGGCTTTCCTGCTCTTGGACGTAAAGATGGTCGCAGCGAACTGGCCGGCCAAACCTGGTATTGGCGCAAAGAGGTGGTCAAGACCACAGATGATAATTTTCGAATGATCCGGATCAGCGTCAGCGATGATGACAAATTCGAGCGGATCATCGCTCAGGTGAACTCTTATGTACTCAAGCAGGAATAGCGGCTTTACCCTGCTGGAGATGCTGATCGCCATAGCGATCTTCGCCATGTTGGGCCTGGCAGCTAATGCCGTATTACAAACTGTGCTGAAGAACGACGAGGTGACCCGCGATTTTTCACAGCAACTCAAATACCTGCAGCAGGGCTTTGGGGTGTTGGAGCGGGATCTGGGGCAGATGGTGGCCCGTACTCCCAGGCTACTGGAAGGCGGCCGTGGCAGCACAGTATTTCAAACCGGGACCGATATTCTGGACTCTGAATCCGAGGCGCTGGTGTTTTTCCGTCTCGGTTGGCTCAACCCGGGAGGCTTGCTGCCACGAGGCAGCCTGCAGTCTGTGGCCTATGTGGTGCAGGAAGGTCGGCTCGAGCGTTGGTACTATCCTTACCCCGAGCCGGAATTCGGCGCCGAGCCGATTAAAACCGTATTGATGGATAAGGTGTTATCGGTCAAATACGCGTTTTTTGTCGAGGACAAGTGGCAACGCAAGGTTGAGGCCAGCAAGTTACCCAAGGCGATCGCCATAGAGATAGAGACAGAGGACAGAGGCGTTATCAGCCGCAAATTCCTGTTGCCGATTGGAGCCCCGGCAGCCGACAAACAGAATGATAATAGTGGCGACACTAACAAAGGGGATAACAACAGCAGCACTAATACCGATGGCAATCAGCAGGAGTCGGACGGCCAAGAGGGTAATGACTCAGGCCAAGGTAAAGAGGAACTCTGATGAAAGGCAAACAAAGAGGGGTTGCTCTGATAGTGGTGCTGCTGATAGTGGCGATTGTGGCCGTGCTGGCGACCAGTATTACCGGGCGCAACCAGTTATCAGTGCGCAGAACCTTGAATCTGGCGCAGTATGACCAAGCTTACTGGTATGCCATTTCGGCCGAAGAGTTGGCGCGCAAGGTATTAAAACAAGATCTGGATGACTCGGAAGGTCGGGTACATTTGCAACAATACTGGGCACTGGCAGATGTCATTCTCCCGGCAGAAAATGGCGAAATCGGCGGCACCATTTCCGATCTTCGCAGCTGTTTTAACCTCAACGCCTTGAGTGTCAGCAGCAAAGAGGCGGCTGATGGCCAACCGCAAAAGATGTCGCTGGCCGCCAGACAGTTCAAAGGATTACTGGAGTCCTTGGGGATGGATGAATTCGGTGCCGAACGTCTGACCCATACGCTGAAAGATTATCTGGATGAGGATTCGATAGCCTCACCCTTTGGCGCCGAAGATGCTGAGTATGAAGCGCGAGTTGTCCCTTACCGGGCGGCCAACACGCTAATGAGTCACAGCAGTGAACTCAGGGCCGTGTTTGGCTTTAACCAAGAGACTTATCGCATTTTAAAGCCCTATGTTTGCGCCATACCGGGAAATGACCGACAGTTGTTGAACGTCAATACCATCAAGGTTGAGCAGGCTGCACTGCTGGCCGGCATGCTGGAAAACCAGATCTCGGTAGGCGAGGCAGAAAGCATTATTAACCAGCGCCCAGCGGGGGGCTTCGACAAAATAGAAGATTTCTGGGCGCTGGGTTCTTTAACCTCGATTGCCAGTAAGAATGATCAGCTCAAGTCCAGTTTTGTGGTCAACAGTAAGTTTTTTAAGCTGGAGGCCAAGGCCAGGGTGGATGATGCCCTGTTCCGATTGGAAAGTATGCTGCATATAGTGGGTGGGAATCGGCTCGAAGTGTTGACCCGGCAATATGGCGGACAAGAATAACAGGACAAGCCCCTAAGCCTCCAAGGCCAGGGATTGTGGAGAATAATAGTGAGTGAACGCTTATTTATCCGTTTAGGCAAGAACCTGGGCTCGCCCTGCGCCTGGGTCGTATGGTCTGAGCAGGAACAGGAGATTATTGCCTCGGGAGAGCTGGTTGATGCGCGGTCGCTGGCAACCCTGACGCAACGAGCCGGGAATCGCCCGGTCGATGTGTTAGTGCCGGCCAGTGCCATTCAGCTTACTTCGGTCGAACTACCGGAGAAGGGCCAACGCCAGGCTCTCAAGGCGTTGCCTTTTCTGCTTGAAGATACCCTGGCCCAGAATGTTGATGAGCTGCACTTCGTCGTTGGCCCCCGCAGTGGCGAGAGCCTAAGTGTGGCTGTGGTTGCCCATGAACAGATGCAAAACTGGATCTCCTGGCTGAACGAGGCCGGGCTCAAGGTACGTAAAATGGTACCGGATTGTCTGGCTCTGGAGCGGGAAGACTGTGATTGGGCCCTGATGGCCTATGAAGATCAGCTGTTGCTGCGTACCGGCGAAGGCATGGGTATGAGCATGCCCAAGGAGTGGCTGCAACCCTTACTGCCTGGGTTGCTCGAAGAGCAGCAAACGGCACCGAGCCTGGCCTGCTATACCGAATTTCAATGGCCAGAGCTGGAGTGTCGGCAGATGCCGCTGGAGATGCCCATGCTGGTGTTGGCCAAGGGGCTACTCAAGTCACCTATCAATCTGCTGTCCGGCCCCTATGTCCCCAAGCGTGAATACAGTAAGCATCTGCTGCTTTGGAAACGGGTGGCTGTTGTCGCCGCCATAGCTCTGCTGCTTGGCCTGATTAACAAGGGGCTTAACATACATCAGATGCAGGCCGAAGCCGATGAGCTGAAGGCCCAGAGCGAAAGCATTTATCGTCAGGTGGTTCCCGGTAGTTCGCGGATAGTCAATCTGCGCTCGCAGCTGGAATCTCAACTCAGAACCCTGCAGGGCAGTGGTTCGGGTGGTGAATTTTTTGCCATGCTGGATGGACTGGAAGGCGCTTTCAAACAAGTGCCGGATCTCAAGCCCAATAGCCTGAGATTTGATGCCGGGCGCAATGAAATCCGTATGCAGGTGACGGCCAAGAGCTACGCCCAGATAGAACAGTTCAAAGAGCTGGCCGGGCGTCAATTCCATCTCGAGGGTGGGGCAATGAACAGTACTGAAAATGCGGTCACCAGTACTCTGACCCTGAGGAGCAAATAAATGGAAAATTTGCGTAACTGGTGGGAATCACTGGCGCAGCGGGAGCAGCAATTGGTCGCGGCCATGGCAGTGATAGTCGCTGTCGGGATCCTTTATTGGGGGATCTGGACACCGATAAGCAATGCCGAGCAGAAGGCACAGAGTAACCTCAATGCTCAGACCCAGATGCTCAGCTTTGTGAAACAGACAGCCAATAAAATTGCCGGTATCAAACAAAGCGGCGACAGACCGGCTCTCAAGGGGAGTCTCAGTACTGTGGTGACCCAGAGCGCCGCCAGCTATGACCTGGAGATCACCCGCATGGCACCGCAGGGAAAACAGATTCAGATCTGGATGGATGAAGTGCCCTTCGATAGCCTGATCTCCTATCTTGGTGATCTGGTACAGAAACAAGGCTTGTCGCTGGATAGCCTGGATCTGGCCGAAGGTGATAGCCCTGGCATGGTGAAAGTTAGACGAATCCAGTTGTCTCAGTCGTAAGGTGTTGTCTTGAAACTGATTAGTAAAATAATACTCTGTGTGCTGATCTACCTGGCGTTTATGCTGGCACTCTTCCCTGCACGCTTGGCGGTTTCGCTGGCCCCCCTGCCGGCTAATTTGCAGCTTGGCGGTGTCAGCGGCACCATCTGGAGTGGCAGTATCGATGTGATTAAGTTGCAGCAACGTCAGTTGGAGCAACTGAGTTGGGAGCTCAGCCCCTGGGCGCTGCTGACCGGCAGAGCCAAACTGGACTTCCAACTGGGCAGCCGGGCCAGTGCCGTCAATGCCAAGGGCCAAGTCACCTTGGCTGCCGGCGGTATCAGCGCCGAGAAGCTGCGTTTTGAAGCTCCGGTCGAGTTTTTAATGGCCGGCAGTCGTCTGCCATTTCGCACTCAGGTAAGCGGTGATATCTCAGTGTTGCTGGACACTTTGGTGCAGGGGCAGCCTTGGTGTGAGGCGCTCAGTGGCAAAGTCTTTCTCAACCGGGTCGGCATCAGGAATCAGTTTGGCCAGTATCCTTTGGGAGACATAGAACTCGGCCTGCAGTGTGTTGCCGGTCAGGTGCAACTGGCGACCGATGAAGAGAAAAACGCCATAGGCGTGGCCGGCACCTTGCTGCTCAAAGCCAATGAACAACTTGAGGTCAAGGCCCGCATTCGTGAGACTCAGGCTCAGTCTGAAGATCTGAAAAAAGCTTTGCCATTTCTGGGCAAGCGAGATGCCCAGGGATATTTCCCTATCAATTACAACGGCAAGCTCCCGGGCCTTTAAAGAGGCTGGCAGCCGGGGTTCTCTCGGCTGCCGTTTGTTCAGTTGAGCTTTCCCGTTTAAAACCCCTGCGGTAACCCGCCAACGCTTGCATCCAAGTCAACTAATCTGAAAATTCCCACCGCCCAGACAAACTCCGCGGCTCTGTTATTTCGTGTGAATTGGTATAACATTGTAGCCTGAGTCACATTTTCAGTTTGTCAGCGTCAGAGGCCTCTATGACAGAGCGGCAGAAGAAGCCGGAAATATTGCACACCGAAGTTGTTGCCCGCAGTCGTCTGTTTCAAATAGAACAGGTACATCTGCGTTTCTCCAATCAAGAGGAACGCCACTACGAACGGATGAAAGGCGCCAGCCGCGGCGCCGTGATGGTGGTGCCGGTTCTCAATGGTGAATGGTTACTGCTGGGCAGCGAGTATGCCGCGGGTACCCATAACTATGAGCTGGGATTCCCCAAGGGACTGATCGACCCGGGAGAGACAGCCGCCGAAGCCGCCAACCGTGAATTGCAGGAAGAGATAGGCTATGGCGCCCGCAAACTGACTAAACTGAAAGAGTTAAGCCTGGCTCCTGGGTATTTCGCCAGTAAGATGCAGATTTTCCTGGCCGAAGATCTCTACGAGAGTCGCCTGGAAGGCGATGAACCTGAACCGATAGAACTGGTTCCCTGGCCCCTGGAGCGTTGGCAAGAACTGCTGGATATGAATGATTTTTCAGAAGGACGCAGCGTCAGCGCCTTGTTTTTGGCGATGAAACAGCTGAAACTGACTGAGTCACCCTAAAAAATTGGCCACACCCGGCCACTGACTTTTGCTTATCCGATGGAAGGCGTTTGGAGTAGTTATGAAGCCAGAAGAGTTGATAGATCACGTTATTGTCATTGCAACGGAAGCGGGACAGAAAATTCGCCAGATCTACCAACAAGGCAGTTTCAGCAAGGAAACCAAGGAAGACAACACCCCTGTCACTTCGGCCGACATCGCGGCCCATGAGATTATCTGCAGCAGCTTAAAGGCGCTGACCCCGGAGATCCCGGTTTTGTCCGAGGAAGCCGCCGATATTCCCCTCTCTGAGCGTAGCCAGTGGCGCCGCTACTGGCTGGTAGATCCCTTGGATGGTACCGGAGAGTTCATCGCCGGCAGCGGCGACTTCTCGGTCATCATTGCCCTGGTTGAGCATAACCGCCCCATCATGGGTGTGGTTTATGTGCCCATGACTGAAGTATGTTACTACGCCATAGCAGGTCTTGGCGCTTACAAACGTACCCTCCAGGCAGAGCTGAGAATTCACAGTAAGCAGTTGCCGAAAGAGCAGGACAATTCGTTGCGCCTGGCGGTCAGTCGGCGTCAGGATCCTCAGTCTGTGCTCAAGCTGTTCAACCAACCCAAGCATTGTGAACTCGTGGTGCTCGGCGGTGCGGCACTCAAAAGCTGCCTGGTCGCAGAGGGCAGGGCAGATTGCTATGTGCGGGTGGGCCCCACGGGTGAATGGGACACAGGGGCGGCGCAGATTATCATAGAAGAAGCCGGTGGCCAGTTGATGGATACCGAGCTGCAGCCCTTAACCTACAACGAGCGCGAATCGCTGGAAAACCCCAACTTTATCGTGGTCGGCTCCCCTAACCTTGAGTGGGACAAGATACTGGCCGGAGATTAATCGGATGCAGATAAGACCAATATCCAGAGCCGATCTGGATGCCGTATTGGCCTTGGAGTTGGCAACCTTCGGTGAGCACTGCTACCCGGACTTCTTCTTCCGTCAAGCACTGGATGCCTGGCCCACAGGTTTTCTGGGGGCCTTTGTCGACGGGAAACTGGCCGGTTATCTGCTGCGGGTGAGCGGTGAACAGCCGGGGCGACACTGGTTGCTGTCACTGGCCGTGTCTCCTATGCAGCAGGGCCGAGGGATAGGCAAAAGCTTGCTCAGTACGTGCCTGGAAGACTGCCGCCATGGTGTCGATGAACTGTTACTGACGGTAGCGCCGGATAATCCCGCCCGCCATCTCTACAGCCGCATGGGGTTTGAAAACCTGGGGCTGGAAGCCGACTATTTCGGCGTCGGTGAGCACAGGTTGCTGCTGCGCTGGCAAAGATAACCCCCTTGTTCCAGACCAATGCCTCTCTTTACTGCAGATAAAAACACCGAGTGTTTTGTTTAATCGCGCCCCTCCATCAAGCCTGTCGATCGCTAGTCCAGCTTCACTTCAGATATAAAAAAACCGCTGCAAGCAGCGGTTTTTCCAGCTCAAAATGATTAGCCCTTTGGATAAGGATGCGCTACACCCTTGTGGCAATCCACGCAGGTCTTTCTGCTTTCAGGATCTTTCTTAAAGTTCATGCTGTGCATTCTAACAGCCATCTTCTTCATGGTTTCAGGCTGGTTCTCATAGATGCGGGTGTGACAATGCTGACAGTTGGCAGAGTCATTGGCACGGAAGTAGTTCAGTGCTTTATCAGCCTGTTCTTTACGGTTAGCGTCCAACCACTCCTGAGTGTTGAAGCCATCGATAGTCAAGAAGCCGTAGAGATCCTTGGAAACAATGATCTTCTTCACCAGATAGTCAACCGGGCCGTGAGGCAAGTGACAGTCTTGACACTGAACAGTAACGCCGGCACTACCACCACCGTGGGCAGAAGCCAGTACTTCATCTTTCAGTGAGTGGTTGCTGTGGCAGGTCATACAGAACGCATCTGTACTGGTTGCATGCAGCGTCTGCTGGGTAGCGAAGTAGCCAACAACACCTATCACTATGCCGACGACCAGTAGCGACAGGATGGAATACTTTGCGCTGGGTTTAAAAATTGCACGCCAGTTCATCACTCTTCTCCAAAATAAAATTCTTATATCTATATTGAGCTATTCGTTGTTCTGAAATTTGATTATAAACCAGTTTTCTTTCATTAATCTGACCCGAAAAGTGCAAAATGAGACTTAGCTCTAACTCTCAAGGCCTATTGACGACTGAATTTTAAGTTAATGCCATATATGCACTTTTCCTAAACTTAAAGCATGGCACCCGCTTAATCAAGCATAGTCAATCGAATAATTAACATACAACTAATTCTCGAAACAATAAATGTGATCCAAGCGACGCTAAAGATGTAATGAACAATTTTATTTTGGACAAGACGAAACTATTTAATCAAGATGTCTGTCTATTGAGGTAAGCACAGACTGTGTGCTTCACCAGAACCCAAGGATAACGATGAGAAGCTTGCTGCTGATACTGACACTGATAATGATGCTGGGACAGGCCATGATGCCTGCAGCCGCGTCTGTTTCTGTGTCTGAACATCAGCCAATGGCAGCCATGGACTCATCCGCATCCACCAGCATGGCCATGGATATGGATTGCTGCCAAGGTCAGCAACATTGCCCAGATTGCGATCTGGGTATGGATTGCGGCACCATGGGCAACTGTGCCAGCCACTGCACACCTGGAATAAGCCTGCTTACCGCCGGCCATCCTTTGTTGGTGACAGGAAGCCAGCAGATAGCCCTGCCGAGCTGGAGCTTGCAAACCGCTATACTCTCGCAGCAAACACCCCCTCCCAATTCAACACAGATGTAACTCTGGCCTTACGGCCGCAAAGCTTTAGTTAATGTTTTTACATCTGAATATTTTTGGGAGTTCCCACTATGTCTGCATACAAAATTTCTGCATCTCGTTTTAGCGCCGCCCTGTTAATGTTTGCCAGCCTGTTTATGGCTTCAGGCAGTTTCGCAGCCGAGTTAAACCTGCCGGATAATCTGGTGATCAAGGCTATTGATGGCCAAGCTGTATCCAACTTTGACCGCCACCAGTTATCCGCCGGAAAACATATTGTCGAACTCAAATACCGGGACATTTTTGCCGTCAATGCCGATGACTCGGGCTCTTGGGTTAAATCCGGCCCCCTTTATCTGACACTGACTGTCGCCGAACAACAAAGTCTGCAACTGCAGTTACCGACTCTGGATACCGAAGCGGAAGCTAACGCCTTTATTCGCAGTCCAGAGTTGAAAGTTGTGGATGAAGCGGGCCAGGCAGTTCCGGCCGAGATAATGACCCATGGAGATCTAATGGCCGACTGGTTGGCACAGCTGCGCCGCTGAGTTTTCAGAGTGGAATGAGACAGAGGCTCTACCATGCTGCTAACAATGATTGCCGGAAAAAGTGTAGCAATGTCATCACACTTCTTCAGATGTGAGTCATATCAAGGCAAGCTTTTGAAAGCATGGTAGACTATTGGGGTCCATTCTCTCTGGAGTTCAAGCTCAAGATGCTATCGGTTCGCCGCCACATCCTGGTTCTGTTTACCCTGTTCGCATTGCTCGGGCAGGGTATGCTAACCAATGGACACTGGATGGTGCCAACAGCTGAAGCGCATTCCGGAAAAATGGATTCCACGGCACACTCAATGGCTGCCACCATGGATTGTCACACTCAACAGACAAACGCCAGTCACTGCTGCGATGACTCGCAAATTGATACAGTGCTTCCCGACACTGTGAGTCATTGTTGTGAAGGCAAAGGATTCTGCAAGAGCGACTGTAACCATTGCCTGGTGATATCTGTAGCGGGTACCCTCATCGCCGTCGGTTCCTGGCCGGTGATGTCTCTGCCCGAAGCCGCCGTGGCCACGCCTATGCCTCATTTCCACTCTGTTTCTATCGGCCAGACAATCAAGCCACCCATAGTTTGATATCCAAGGCACACTTGTGCCCAAAATCTGCCAATAAATACGAATTTTTAATGGGATAAGCGCCAAGAGTGCACAGTTGCACCTGGCCAAAGCGTATCCCAAACGGAGTGAATCAATGAAAACCTTTATCAGCGTCCTGATTATTGCCCTATTGTCTGTCACCCTGGCCCGTGCCAGCTTCGCAAACGACCGTGAACATCACCACGGCCAGCAACAAGCCGCAGTAACTGCCGAATATAGCTGCCCCATGCACCCTGAAGTGACAGGTAACAAAGGCGATTCCTGTCCCAAATGCGGCATGTTTCTGGAAAAACCGCAACAAGCCGGCTATCACTGTCCCATGCACCCTGAAGTGACAGGAAAGAAAGGTGACTCCTGCCCCAAGTGTGGTATGAATCTTGAGCCTGTAGCAGGCCAGAAACACCACCACCACTAATCAAGCTGTAGCTGGAGATGAGGCATATGAGCGATTCAAACCGTAAACGCCAACGACTGGCCTGTGCGCTTAGTCTGGTGTTGGCTGTCGGCCCGCAATGGAGTATGCAGGCAATGGCCCAGGGCAATCAGCCCCAAGGGCAGGAACAACACAAAGATCATCAACATGGGACGGCAAGCCAGGAGTATTACTGCCCCATGCATCCGGAAGTCACCAGCCATGAGCCGGGACGTTGCCCCAAGTGCAACATGTTTTTGGTCAAAAATGAGGCCACCGAAGCTTTGGCTGAACCAACACAGGCTCAGCAAAAAACCTATATCTGCCCCATGCATCCGGAAGTGACCAGTCACGAGCCGGGACGCTGCCCCAAATGCAATATGTTCCTGGTCGAAGAGGAAGAAGAGGAGCCAGGTTCCCATGCCGGTCATGCCGAAGCTACAGAAACCCAGGCTACAGAAGCCAAAGCCACGGAAAGCAAGGCTAATGACCATAGCCAGCACGCCATGCAGCAGAGCAAGCCCGCATTGGAGATCAAACCTGCACCTCTGGATCAGGGCAGCAACATCAAATATGTCTGCCCCATGCATTCGCATATCATCAGCGACGTGCCCGGCACCTGCCCCATCTGCGGCATGAACCTGGAAAAAGTCGAGATGGGCGGCCACTCGGAAACCGTTGAGATTGATGTCTCAGGGCAGATGCAGCAAGCCTTGGCTCTCAAAGTAGCCAAGGTGGAAAGAGACACGCTGTGGAAGTTCGTCAAGACTGTAGGCCAAATAGACTATGACGAGAGCCAGATCAGTCATATCCATGCCAGGGTCAACGGCTGGATTGAAAAGCTTAAAGTAGAGTCTGTCGGTGACAGGGTTGAGAAAGGCCAGTTGCTGTACGAGATCTACTCACCAGACCTGGTCAATGCCCAGGACGACTATCTGTTGGCCCAGGAGACCCTGAAACGCTCAGGCAACAGTGCCAACTACCAAGAGCTATTGCGTAAGGCCGGGCTACGCCTCGAACTGCTGGGCATGAACCAAGAGCAAATCAAACAGCTTGCCAAGACAGGCAAGACCCAATACCGGGTTCCTTTCTACGCCCGCGAAAGCGGCATAGTCAAACAACTTGAGGTACGTGACGGCATGTATATACAACCTCAGACCGAGGTCATGTCACTGGTCGACCTCTCCAAGGTCTGGGTCATCGCCGATGTGTTTGAAAACGAGCAAAGCTGGCTGGAAGTGGGACAGACCGCCGAGGTCAATATCCCCGCCATGGGACTCAAGGGCATAGAAGGCAAGATTGATTATATCTATCCCGAGCTGGATCCCATCACCCGAAGCCTGAGAGTCAGAGTGGTACTCAACAATGATCAAGCGATGGAGCTAAGGCCCAAGACCTTGGCCAAGGTTTCCCTCTATGGTGGCCCGAAACGCGATACTTTGGTGATCCCTCAGGAAGCCTTGATCCAAACAGGCAAAGAGAACCGGGTCATAGTCAAACAGGATGATGCCAGTTTCAGCGCCAGAAAGGTCACTGTCGGCATGTTGAGTCAGGGTAAAGCAGAGATCCTCGAAGGCCTGCATGAAGGCGAAAACGTGGTGATTTCCGGGCAATTCCTGCTGGATTCAGAGGCCAGTCTCAAGGGTAGCCTGATGCGCCTGAGCTCAGGCCACCAGCACTAGGAGGCAACATGCTGAAAAAAATCATTGAAGCCTCCATCAAACAAAGGGTGATGGTGCTGATTGTCACCCTGATGGTGACGGTTTGGGGGATTCAGGCGCTGCGTACCACGCCGCTCGACGCCCTGCCGGATCTGTCCGATGTGCAGGTCATCATCAAAACCGCCTATCCGGGACAGGCACCCAAGCTGGTAGAGGAACAGGTGACCTATCCCCTGTCCACCGCCATGCTGGCCGTGCCCGGGGCCAAGACGGTGCGCGGCTATTCCATGTTCGGTGACTCCTATGTCTATGTGATCTTTGAAGATGGCACCGACATCTATTGGGCCCGCTCCCGGGTATTGGAATACCTGAGCCAGATAAGCAGTCGTTTACCCGAAGGGGTGCAACCCTCACTGGGGCCCGATGCCTCCGGGGTCGGTTGGATCTATGAATATGCCCTGGTAGACCGCAGCGGTAATCTGGACCTTTCGCAACTCAAGAGTTTGCAGGACTGGTATTTGAAGCTGGAACTGCAGAGTGTTGCCGGGGTATCGGAAGTCGCCACAGTCGGTGGCATGGAACAGACCTATCAGATAGTGCTGGAGCCGGACAAGCTGGCGATTTACAAGCTGGACATCGCCTCGGTCAAGCAGGCTATTACCAAGGCCAACAACGAGGCCGGTGGCTCTGTGGTGGAGATGGCCGAAGCCGAGTATATGGTACGCGCCAAGGGCTATCGTCAAACACTGGCGGACTTTCGTGAAATCCCGCTGGGGATCACCAGCCCCTCAGGCACACCACTGCTGCTGAAAGACGTTGCCACCGTACGCAAGGGCCCGGCATCCCGCCGTGGCATAGCCGAGCTCGATGGTGAGGGCGAAGTCGTCGGTGGCATCATAGTCATGCGCTATGGGGAAAACGCCCTGGCGACTATCGAGGCGGTGAAAACCAAGCTGGAAGAACTCAAGGCGGGGCTCCCCGAAGGCGTGGAGATAGTCCCCACCTACGACAGATCGCAACTGATTGAAAATTCGGTCGACAACCTGCTACACAAGGTGCTGGAAGAGATGGTGGTGGTGAGCATTGTTTGCTTGCTGTTTCTGCTGCATGCTCGCTCGACCCTGGTGGCCGTCATTACCTTGCCACTGTCGATACTGATCGCCTTTATTGTGATGAACAAGATGGGGGTCAACGCCAATATCATGAGTCTTGGCGGTATCGCCATCGCCATCGGGGCCGTGGTAGATGGTGCCATTGTGATGATCGAGAATATGCATAAACACCTCGAGCATTTCAAGCAAGACCACCAGCGCCAACCCGACGCCAAAGAGCACTGGAAAATTGTCGCCGAGGCCTCCATTGAGGTGGGCCCGGCACTCTTCTTCTCCTTGCTGATCATAACCCTGAGTTTTGTGCCGGTATTTGCCCTCGAAGCCCAGGAAGGCAGGCTGTTCAGCCCGCTGGCCTATACCAAAACCTTTGCCATGGCGGCCGCGGCGGTGTTGTCGATCACCCTGGTGCCTATCCTGATGGGCTTCTTTATCCGCGGCAAGATACCCTCGGAAAGCAGCAACCCACTGAGCCGGGTGTTGATAGCCATCTACAAACCTATGCTCAATGCTGTGCTGCGCTTCCCCAAGCTGACCCTGCTGGCGGCTCTGGTGGCGCTGGCCAGTGCCTGGTATCCGGTGAGTCATATGGGTAGTGAATTTATGCCCGAGCTAGAGGAAGGCGATCTCCTGTACATGCCAACAGCCTTGCCGGGCATCAGTGCCAGCAAGGCCGCCGAAGTACTGCAGCAAACCGACCGGCTGATCAAAACCGTTCCGGAAGTGGCGCGGGTGTTTGGCAAGGTTGGCCGCGCCGAAACCGCCACGGATCCTGCGCCATTGACCATGCTGGAAACCACCATAATGCTCAAACCCAAAGAGCAGTGGCGCGAAGGCATGGATCTCGACGGCATTATTGCCCAGCTGCAAAGTACGGTAAAAGTGCCCGGTCTTACCAACGCCTGGGTGCAGCCGATCAAGACCCGTATCGACATGCTGTCTACCGGTATCAAGACACCTGTGGGGATTAAGATCACCGGCGCCGATGTCAATCAACTGCAGGAGATAGGGGCCCAGATAGAAGCGATTCTATCGGCGCAGCCTCATACCAAGTCGGCCTATGCCGAGCGGGTGGGTGGCGGCCGCTACATAGACATCACGCCGAAACTCGAGGTGACCTCCAGATATGGCATGACCCTGAGCGATATTCAGGACGTAGTACGTTACGCAATAGGCGGCATGAATATCGGTGAGTCGGTTCAAGGTGCCGAGCGCTATCCCATCAACCTGCGCTATCCAAGAGAGTTGCGTGACAATATCGAAAAGCTCAGAGAGCTGCCGGTGATCACCAAGAGTGGCCACTATCTGCCGCTGCGCAATCTGGCCGACATCGAAATCACTGATGGCGCGCCTATGCTCAAGAGTGAGAATGGTCGTTTGATCTCCTGGGTATTTGTCGATATCGGCGGCACGTCCATCGGTGAGTATATCGAAGCGGTCAAGCCGGTATTGGAGCAGGAACTGGATCTGCCGGCCAGGTACAGCTACAGCTTTGCCGGCCAGTATGAATATATGCAGCGGGTCGATGCCAAACTGCAGCAAGTGATCCCCATGGCACTGGCGGTGATCTTCATTCTGCTGATGATGACCTTTGGCTCATCCATGCAGGCCAGCATCATTATGCTGTCACTGCCGTTCGCCTTGGTGGGCAGTACCTGGTTGCTGTATCTGCTGGACTACAACATGTCGGTCGCTGTCGCGGTGGGCATGATAGCCCTCGCCGGGGTCGCCGCCGAGTTTGGTGTGGTCATGCTGGTGTATCTCAACAATGCCATCAAGCACAAGCAGGACAGAGGCGAATACCACAGAGTGGAGGACCTCAAGGACGCCCTGATTGAAGGTGCGGTAATGCGGATCCGCCCCAAGGCGATGACAGTGGCGACCATCTTCTTCGGTCTGCTCCCTATTATGTGGGGCGCAGGTTCAGGCAACGATGTGATGCAGAAGATTGCCGCGCCCATGGTCGGTGGCATGGTTACCGCCCCTGTGCTGTCGCTCTTTGTTCTTCCGGCGCTCTATCTGCTGATCTACCGTCGTCATTTAAGCAAACCTAAGGCTGAATAAGCCAGTAGATGATTGCAAAAGCAAAAACGGCTGCCAATGCAGCCGTTTTTATTGGATTGATATCGGTTATGTTGAGGAACAATAAAGTTTGTACACTAATCAGTCGCTGTGGGCTGGTTTTCAGATGATGTACCTAGCTCGCCAGATGAAATACTCTGTTTTGATATTTCAATTTCCTTGAGAATTTTTTTAGCTTTAACTTTGGCAGCATTAACAACTTCGGGCTTCTCCTGTTGGAGAAGCTCTTCCAGCGTTCTTCCCATGGTACATCCCTCGCTCAAGATCAATTAGGAAAATCCTCCCCTTTAGGCTGGCAAACTTGAACACTTTCTTATTTGGTGATGGCTTACGTAAATTTCGACGAGAGACTTAACTTCAACTTATTCGAAAAATATTTTTGTCAAACTATGGTTGTTTTTGTCAATGTATAGTTTCAGCGACATTTGGTTTCAGCCCCGAGTGCTATGGGCGACACAGATAGAGCGGCAACAAAGCCAGAAGCGGTCAGTTAAGATACAGGGCGGCTGCGGCAATCTGGTTTGGCCGGAACTCAGGGAGGCATGATGCTTAGAACCATACGCGACTATCTCAGACTGCTGCTGTTCTTTGTGGGGGTGCTGGCGGGGATTCAGCTCCCCGGCTTTGTCGATCAATATGGCAAGAGCCTCCAGGCCCACCTGAGCGAGATCCAAACCCAATTGGCCGGGTTTCAGCGCGATGCCGACCGTTTCTTCGGTGGCGATCTGGATAAGCTTATCGCCCACTATGTGACCAACAAAGATCCGGTATTTACCTCCGGCGGTGATAAGCTCAACGCCATGGTAGAACGCCGCTCCGAGTTGCAGCAGGCCTTGGCCGATTTCCGCGAGAGTCTCTACAGCCCCTACCTGCAACTGGCGTTTGCGCCACAGGCGGATATCCGCCGCGAAGTGTGGGACAACTACAGCCACAATATTCTGCTCAAAGGCGATGCCATAGCCATTGGCCTACTCAGTGGCTTGCTGCTCGCAGCCTCGGCCGAGCTGCTGCTCAGCTTATGCTGGCTGGCGTTGCGGGCGCTGTTTCGGCGCCGGCCGTCTGCCGCCTGATTGCCCCTGTAGAATGTCTGTGTTTGTCCACTCCATTAACGGCTATGATGGTTTGTAATTCCCACTGAAAGGACAAATATCATGATTGCACAAGGTCAAGCTCTGCCGGATGCCACTCTGAGCCAACTCGGTAAAGAGGGCATGATCAACCACAAGGTTAAGGAACTGTTTGCCGGCAAGAAGGCCGTGCTATTTGCTGTTCCCGGTGCCTTTACCCCCACCTGCTCCGAAGCTCACCTGCCGGGTTATGTGGTGCTGGCCGATGAACTCAAGGCCAAGGGCGTCGATATCATTGCCTGTGTGTCGGTCAACGATGCCTTTGTGATGAAAGCCTGGGGTGAAACCCAAAACGCCGGTGAGATCATGATGTTGGCCGATGGCGATGGTGCCTTCACCAAGGCGCTGGGGCTGGAAATGGACACTGGTGCCTTCGGAGGCTTACGCTCGCGGCGCTATGCCATGGTGATAGACGATGGCGTGGTTTCTTTGTTGAATGTGGAAGCGCCCAAGACTTTCGAAGTCAGCAAGGCCGAAACCATACTGGCGAGCCTCTAATAGCGACTCAGGCGGCTTTAATGCCGAGATTCTGTTCTATCTCGGCGACACCTGCAGCCACCTGAGAGGCGATTGCCTGCCCTTGCTCCGAGGCGGTGATCGCCTGACTGCGCAGCTGTTCCATGGCGCTGGAGAAAGATTGCAGATGCGCCAGCTGTGACTGGGCATACTCAGTACCCTGCTGAGTCCCGCTCGCCATGGCAAAAGCCTGCTGTCTCACCTCCTGCGCCAGCTGTTTCAGGCTCTCGGCTCTCTGTCTCTGCCTGTCGCTCGCCTCGGCTATGCCATCCATACTCAGCCCCAGACTCTTGTTGGCATTGGTGAGCCGATTGAGAATGGCACCTATCTCATCGAGCGAGCTCTGGGTGCGACTGGAGAGGCTGCGCACCTCATCGGCCACCACGGCAAAACCTCGCCCCTGCTCACCGGCACGGGCGGCTTCTATGGCGGCATTGAGCGCCAACAGATTAGTCTGCCCGGCGATATTGCCTATCACGTCGATGATTCCCGCCACAGCCGCCACTGAATCATCCAGACTGGCAAGCGCTTGATGACACTCGGCAACGGCGGTGCGGGTTGAATCTGTGGCCTCCAGCATCTGCTGCGCTTCGAGTTCACTCTGGTGCATCTGCTCGGCGGTATTGCCGGCACGGGTGGCCAGCGAAGCTGAGCTGTCACTCACCAGTCCGGCCAATTCACTGAGCTCCAGCGTTTGCTGCCGAGCCTGATCCACCACTTGTTGGGTCTCACGGGTACTGCCGGCCATTTCACTGATTTTTTGCACCAGGGCCGACAGACTTTGAGAAATACGCGCCAATTGCTGCCGCTGCTGTTCATCCTCGGACTCGAAACGATTCAGCAGAGCATTGAAGTGGGCGGCTATCTGGCCGGTTTCACAGCGACGACTGATATTGAGGCGCTCGCGGGTATTGGACTCACTCAGTTGACTGAAGGCGGTGTTGAGCAGTTGCAACGGCTTCACCACCCTGAGCTGCTGCAAAATCAAATAAGCCACGGCAAATAAGGCCAGCACAGCCAAAGCCAGATAGAGCCAAAGCTGTAGCTCGTGTTTGAGCTTGTCGGTACGTTGTTGCTGCTCAGCGGCCATGGTCAGCAAGTTCTGCTGCAACTTGTGCATATCGGCGCGCAGCGCATCCTGCATTTGACGGTTATCCAACAGTTGCTGCTCGGTATTGGTCACTTCCTTGGCGTAGCGACTGCTGAGACTCAGAAGTTCAGCGCGGTAGCTCTCGCCAATCTCTTCACGTTCGGGTTCATCGTCACCCAGGGCAAATTCATCGGCCTCTACTGTGCGATAGAGACCAAGCAGTGGCAAGGCGCTGAGTCTGTCATGCCAGTCGGCCAACTGGGTTATGGTACTGTCGAGGTAAGGCTTGAGTCTTTGCTCCCGTCCGAGCAAGTAATCCTGGGTCAGCTGTGACAACTGGTAAACCAGCGGCGGAAGCTCCCGACTAAGCTGCAGATATTCATGCGCCACTTGTGGCGCCGTTGCCAGCCCTTGATCGCCGTAATCCGCCAGGCGCTTGTTGTTGTCCAACATTTCGGTTTCTGCATGGGCCAACAGCTGCCTGGGATTTCCGGCCAACTTGCCGGCGGCGCGATATTTACCATCCAGAGCCGTCACCAATTGCGCCAGCTCCTGTGCCAACTGTGAATCTACCGGCAAACGGTCATGAATATCATTGAGCTGGGCTCTGGCTTGTTCCAATCGCCCTGCATCGCCACTGGCGAGATACTTATCCAGATTGGCACGGATATCCACCAAAAATTCTTGCTGCAAGCCTTGCAGCGTCTGGCTCTGCAGTTCTGCCTCTTGTCTCTGTTCACTACTCCAGAGCACCAGTGAGGCGAGCAAGGCCGCCAACAAGAGCAACAACGCCGAAGCGCCGAGAGAAAGGGTGGAAATTTTCATGGCAAACTGCGCCCAATTGATTGAACTGAGCGCAGTTTATGACTGGAGCATGACAGTTGAATGACAATCGGCCATAAAGCGTATGGCGTGTTAATCTCGCGGCAACCACACCTGAGCGTGCAGCCCACCCTGGGGGCGATTGCTGAGAATGACCTTGCCCTGATGCCTGTCTATGATGCGTTTGATGATCGCCAGTCCCAACCCTGAGCCGACGCTGCCGCGGGCACTGTCACCTTGGGTAAAGGGCTGGAACAGCTTGGGGATCTGGCTCTCGGCAATACCCGGGCCATTGTCTTCCACACTGAAACCTATGCGGTGTTTTTCCACCTGGGAAGCGATACGGATCCAGCCGCGGCCATAGCGGAAGGCGTTTTCCACCAGATTGCCGATCACCCGCTTGATAGCCAGGCTCTGCATCGGCACTTCGGGGCACTCGGCCAGTACCAGCTCTATTTCACCGACTCTGTTGCTCTCGGCCTGGGCCACTTCGCGAATTAAACGGTTGATCTGTTCCGGCTCACGAATGCTCTCCTGATCCTGGCGGATATAGGCGATAAACTGATTGATGATGGCATCCATGTCTTCAATGTCTTTGACTATGCCCTCCTGCAGGTAGGCATCGTCGTCCACCATCATCTCGGAAGCCAGACGAATTCGGGTCAGGGGTGTTCTAAGGTCGTGGGAAATCCCCGCCATCAGCAGCGCCCTGTCCTGCTCCAGCTGTTTCATACTCTGGGACATACGGTTAAAGGCATTGGTCACTTCGACGAGCTCACTGGAGCCGGTCAGCGGCAGCGGGTCAGGGAAATTGCCTCTGGAAACTGAGATAGCCGCCTTTTGCAGCCGCCGCAGCGGCCGGTTCTGTTGCCGGGCAAACCACCAGCCACCGGCGACACTCAAGGCGCCTATCACCAGCAGATAGAGGTTAAGGGGCGACAGGGCATTTTCGTTCCAGCCATTGAGGGGAACCTTGATCCAGATGGAGGGAGCCTGAGGCGGGCGGATCCAGATCTGCAGCAGATTGCTCTGGGCAATACGCACTTCGGCCGGGCCACCGAGATATTCCGACATCTGGGTTGAGAGGAAACCATAGTAGGTCGCCCGCTCGATACCGGCTTCCCTGGCCTGTTTCTGGTTATAGACATGCATGCCATCGTCGCGCACCTTGGCATTGAGGGCGTCCACTATGGTGAGGTGTTCACGGCCCACCTCGACCCCATCGACAAACAACAGATTGATCTGGCGGGCGATAAGCTGGTTGATCTGCTGGTAGCTGGGCTTAATGAAATAAACCGTCACAGTCAAATAGGAGACCAGCTGATTGATCAGCAACAGGCAGCCTATCAGCATGACCGTTTGGCTGAAGGCACTCCTGGGCAACAGGCGTTGCCACCAGCGCAGCTTCATTTACGGGCGGCACCATCTGGCACAAACACGTACCCCAGGCCCCAAACCGTTTGGATATAGCGCGGGTTGGCGGGATCCTTTTCAATCAGCCGCCTAAGCCGGGAAACCTGGACATCGATAGAGCGCTCCAACGCCGAATAGTCGCGGCCACGGGCCAGATTCATCAGCTTGTCGCGGGACAAGGGCTCCCTAGGGTGGGTCACCAATACCTTGAGCACGGCAAATTCACCACTGGTGAGCGCGATGGACTCTTCGTTGTGGTACATCTCACGGGTGGCCAGGTTGAGGCTGAACTCGCCGAAGCTGACCATCTCTTCCTGCTGCGAAGGCGCGCCGGGGATCTCCTGCACCTGACGGCGCATTACCGCCTTGATCCGTGCCAGCAATTCTCTGGGGTTGAAGGGTTTTGGCAGATAGTCATCAGCGCCGAGTTCCAGGCCTATGATGCGGTCGACTTCATCGCCCTTGGCGGTCAGCATCACTATTGGCAGTGGGTTGCCCTGTTGTCGCAGGCGGCGACAGATGGACAGGCCATCTTCTCCCGGCAACATAAGGTCGAGCACCAGCAGGTGAAAGTTCTCCCGCTCCAGCAAGCGATCCATTTGCTCGGCATTGGCGGCGCTGCGCACCTGATAGCCTTGTTCCATCAGATAGCGCTCCAACAAGGCCCGCAGCCTCATATCATCATCGACAACCAGAATCTTGGAGGTTTCTTGTCCCATGGGCTATTCCTCGAGTGCCAAGCCTGAAACTGGCACAATAGTATCTGAAAAAGTGGCTAAATATCTTAAATTTAGCCATTTTGATACCAAAAATCACCCGAGACTTTGTAACAGTAGTTGATCTTCTGTTGCACCTCAGTGAGAACGGGCCAAATCGGCGGCCGTGAGGCTGACCCCTTTAATCTGGGCGAAGAGTGACATCCCGGGCTGCAACGCCAGCTCCTCAAGGGCCCAGCGGGTAATATTGGCCCACAGCGGCATACCCGCCAGCCTCAGTCTTAGCTGCACATAGTCGCGGCTGTCGACCCGGCTCACCTCTTCCAGGGTTACCGGCAGGATATTGCGAATACTGCTGCCGCTCGGCACCTGCAGGCACACAGAGACCTGGTTGCTGTGAACCCGCACCCGTATCGGCTTATCCTGTTTGGGTAACAGTTCATTGACCCACAAGCTGTTGCCGTCGGCGAGCTGCAAACGGGTCATGGCATACTCGGGATGACTCTCGGCCACAGTGGCATGCAGCAGCGAGCTTTGCTCCTGAGCACTGAGCCAGGGTCTCAGCTCGTCACTGTCCCACACCTGTTCCAGCGGGCCGCTGAGGACGCAGCGGCCCTTGTCCAGCACCAGCATCTGATCCGCCAGTTGCAGGATCTCATCCAGACTGTGGCTGACATAGATAATCGGCAGCTTAAGTTCGGCGGTGAGCCTCTGTAGGTAGGGCAACAGCTCGCGCTTGCGCGGCAAGTCGAGCGATGCCAGCGGTTCATCCATCAAGAGGATCTCTGGGCGGGTCAGCAAGGCCCGGCCTATGGCGACCCGCTGCTTTTCCCCGCCGGAGAGGGTAAAGGGAAACCGATCGAGCAGCTTCTCCAGCCCCAAGAGTTGCACCACGGTATCAAACTCGCGACTGTCTTTATCCTTGCGGCCATAGTTGAGATTGCCGCGCACCCGATAGTGGGGAAACAGCCTGGCATCCTGAAACACAAAGCCGGCGTTACGCCGCTCAGGTGGCAGGTTGATCTTCTTTTCTTTATGAAACAACCAGCGCTCTCCCAAACGGATCTCACCGGCATCCGGCGTTGCCAAACCGCCGAGAATATTAATCAGTGAGGTCTTACCGGCGCCCGAACGGCCAAAGACGGCGCTGACCCCGGAGAGAGGTAATTCTGTGTCCACATCCAGTAGGGTTTGCCCCAGCTGTTGCCTGATAGCGATTTTCAGCATTGTCCCAGCGTCCTCTGTTGCGCCCGCTTGCTGAGCCATTGGGAAGCTATCAGCGAGGCCAGTGAAATTAATATCGCAATCACGCACAACCTGGCGGCCTCGGCCTCGGCGCCAGGGGTCTCGATAAAGGAGTACATGGCCAAGGGAATGGTGCGGGTTTCACCTGGTATATTGGAAACAAAAGTAATGGTGGAACCGAACTCCCCGAGACTGCGGGCAAAGGCCAGCACCATGCCCGAGACTATGCCGGGCGCGGTCAACGGCAAGCTGATGGTGAAGAAGACCTTGAGTCGGCCGGCGCCCAAGGTGCGCGCCGCCTGTTCCAGGCGCACATCCACCCCTTCGAGCGCCTGACGAATGGCACGAACCATTAACGGGAATGACACCACCGCGGCCGCCAGCGCGGCGCCGCGCCAACTGAAACTGAAACTGAAGCCAAAAGTGTCATAGAGCCAGCCACCGAGAAAACCGCTGCGGCCCATGGAGACCAGCAACAAATACCCTATGACCACAGGTGGCAGCACCAGTGGCAGGTGGATCAGGCTATCGAACACAGACTTGCCGGGGAACTCCAGCCGCGCCAGCACCCAGGCGCACAAAATACCAAGCGGCAGACTGCAGAGCACAGCCACAGTGGACACCTTGAGACTGAGCAGCAAGGCAGCCACTTCATAGTCGGTCAACAAGCTCAAAGTCAGGATCTCAGTTTACGCCGAAGCCGTATTTGGCAAATACCGCCTTGGCAGCGTCGGACTGCAGGAATTGATAGAAACCTTCAGCGCCTTTGTTGTGCTCTTTACCCACCAGCGCCATGGGATAGCTGATTGGCTTATGAGTCTCTTGGGGGAATACCGCCAGCTGTTTTACCCCTTTGGCAACCTTGGCATCTGTGGAATAGACAATCCCCAGAGATGACTCGCCGCGTTCAACCAACGCCAAGGCGCCGCGAACACTATTGGCTCTGGCCAGCAGAGGTTCGGCCTGTTGCCACAAACCCAAGTTTTCCAGCGCCTGCTTGGCATAGCGACCGGCTGGCACATGATCTGGATCGCCAACCGCCATCCGACTGTTACCCAAAGCCTGTTTGAGATCCCAGGAAGCCGAGATTTCAACCTGGTTCAGCGCACTGCTTTTCGGCGCGATCAGCACCAGAGTGTTACGCAGCAGAGTGACCCGACTATCACTGTCAATGGCCTTGTTTTCATCGAGATAGTCCATCCATTTCTGGTTGGCCGACAGAAACAGCTCGGCGGGCGCACCTTGGGCAATCTGGCGTGCCAGCGTCGAAGAGGACGCAAAAGAGAACACGGTTTCAGTGTTATGCTTGCGGTCATATTCGGCGCCCAGTTCATTCATGGCATTGGTGAGTGAGGCGGCGGCAAAGACGGTGACTTTTTCCTTGGCACTGACGTTAAAGGCCAACAATAACCCCAGAGCCAGGCTCAGGGCTGGACGAAACAGGGACTTCATAACGACTCCTTGGTGAAATGATTACACTATTTGGATACTGCCAACGTTATATACATAGTTATATAACGATAAGCAAGCCTGTGAGCGTCAGTGAGTGATCCCTGTGGTCTTTATCAGCGCAATGAGGGAGAATAACCCTGACACTGATAAGGAATACACCATGGATCTCAAAGCCCTGTTGACTCTCAACAATGCCGATAAACTGTTTGCCAATCCCAAACGCATTGCGCTATTGAAGCAGATACGCATTACCGGCTCCATCAGCCAGGGCGCCAAACAGGCGGGCATCAGTTACAAGGCGGCCTGGGATGCAGTCAACGACATGAATCTGCAGGCCCCTCAGCCTGTGATCAGCAGTGAAAAGGGTGGTAAAGGCGGTGGCGGCGCCAAGTTGACCGAGTTTGGCGAGCGTCTGCTGAAACTCTACGAACTGATGGATCAGATGCAGGACATGGTGCTCAAGGCGCTGTTGGATGCGGCCGTCCCCATGGATAATCTGTTGGATCTGATGGCGCACTTCTCGCTCAAGACCAGCGCCCGCAATCAACTGGCCGGTGAAGTCATTGCGCTCAAGGATGATTCTCTCAATGACAATGTCAGGGTCAAATTGGCCGGCGGGCAGGAGATAGACGCCGCCATCACCCATGCCAGCACTGACAAACTGGGACTGCATATCGGCAAGAAGGTATTGCTGCTGTTCAAGGCTCCCGCCGTCAGCATCCACTCGCTGCAGCAGCCCCTCAGCAGTGGCAACCGCCTCAAAGGCCAGTTATTGCAAATAAAACGCGATACCCAGCGCAGCGAAATTACCCTGGATATCGGCGGCAACGACCGCCTCTACGCTTCGGTATGCAACGACAGCCTTGAGGGCTTGCCATTGGCTCTGGGCGATCATCTGCAGGCCTGCTTCGAGCCGGGGCAGACACTCATCGCCTGTGTAAAATGACAAACAAAGGCATCCTGTTTATCCCATTGGCAAGAAGGCGCACTTGCAAGCACGCCTGAGTTCTGTAAACCTTCTGCATTATTGGCATCGGCGCCTGGCGCCATCAGCAGTTGACCGAATAAATCGATGAAAGCCCATTTGATTACCCGTAAGGGCTGGGAAGCCCTGGACAAAGAACTCAAATATCTGTGGAAGGAATACCGTCCCGAGATCACCCTCAAGGTACAGGAGGCCGCGGCCCAGGGTGACCGCTCCGAAAACGCAGATTACACCTACAACAAACGCTTGCTGCGACAGATAGATCGCCGGATCCGCTATCTGGTTAAACGTCTGGAAGAGCTTAAAATAGTCGACTACTCACCGCAGCAGGAAGGAAAGGTGTTTTTCGGCGCTTGGGTCGAGCTGGAAAACGACCAGGGCACTGTGGTGCGCTACCGGATTGTCGGCAAGGATGAAATAGACACCAAGAAAGGCTATATCACCATAGATTCCCCCATGGCGCGAGCACTCATAGGTAAACAGGTTGATGATGAGGTCCAAGTGCAAACCCCATCCGGGATCAAAGAGTGGTACATCAATGTGATCCAATACCAGGCGTTTGAAACAGATGTGTCAGAATAATCTCAATTTAACAATTTGTTATTGAAAAAAATCCCAGGAAAAAGGTAGACTTCCCCCGTTTGGCTCGAAGAAGTGCAGGGAGATGCCTGCCGGGCCGGACGACTCAGCTTTCAACATAGGAACAAGGAAGTGCAGACTCTCAAAAAATCCGATAAGAGTTATGGCGTAGCCGTGTGCCTTTCAGGCATTTTCGGCATCTTGGGCATACACCATTTTTACTGTGGACGTATTCTGCATGGCCTGTTTGATCTCGGTCTGGCAATAGTAGGTATTACGCTGATTTCGACAGATGATCCTACCTTGGTATTCACCGGAATAGCTGTACTGGCGGTCGATATTATCCACACAGTGATAATCACTTTCATGTTACTCGTGGGAAGCTATAAAGATGGGCTGGGTAGGCTGATCACTTACCCGGGACAAAAGTTAACTTAAGGACAAACAATGACAATCGAAAATGAGCAACTGAGCGACAAGGGTTTCGTACCTACTCTACTGCTGTGCTTCTTCCTGGGCAGCTTCGGCGTGCACCGTTTTTACACAGGTAAAATCGGTACGGGTCTGCTGATGTTACTGACCCTGGGTGGCCTGGGTATTTGGACTCTGATCGACTTTGTTCGTATTGCCATCGGTAGTTTCCGTGATGCCGAAGGCCGCCAGATCAAAGCAGCCTGATCCCTGGATGCCAGTGGCTGGAGCCACTGGCATCCTTACTCACTCCTTAGAAAGTACTCTTCCCTTACGTAACATCTCTTCCGCTTCCAGACGCTCCTGCTCCCTTTGTGCCTGAGTGGTACACCTTCTTATCGGCATCCTCGAACCTGTCACTGTGACTTTTTCACAGCGATAACCATCACTGCGATCGACTTCTGCTTGAGCCTGCTGCGTTTCATCAGTACTACTACAGGCTCCCAAACACAACACCATAACCGCCGCGGAAACACATCCTTTCATTTACTTTTTCCTGTAAAATTCTGCTGTCATTGCCAAGCTACACAATTAATCGACAAGCAACAATTGCGCTGCATTTCACCAACAAAGGCAAAGATACAAATTGGCGCCATTGAACTGCGGCCAAAGCGTCTAATATTCCGGCTATGGCGCATCAGCTCTGAGCCTTGAAACCAAAACCAAAGATCATCTATTTAACATAAGTTGCACTTCAAACCGATATAGATACAAAGTGTCACATGGCAAAACTAAAATCTGCATGATGACAATTTCGTCAAAGAGGAACCTTATGACCCGCTTACTGATATTATTGCTGTGGCTGTTACCTATCGGGATCATGGCAGCCCCCTTTTCCGGTGAGTTGCTGATAGACAAGACCTGTCCGCTGTTTCAATCGAAGAACAAGGGCACTAATCCCGGGCAGCTTTACAGCAGCCCAGGGCAGAGGCTGGAGATAGTTGAACGCCTTGGTCACAACACGCCCACCTGGTTCAGGGTCAAGACCTCAGCCACACAATCACCTCTGCGTTGGATTGCCGCCGACTGTGGCCAACTGCAAACAGGTGTGTTGCCCACGGAATCTCAAACCGATAACGCCTGTAACCTGGCCGATAAATACGATAGTCATCTACTGGCTCTGTCGTGGCAAAACGCCTTTTGTGAGTCAAAAGGTTCCAGCAAACCCGAATGTCGCAGCCAAAGCGCCGACCGCTTTGATGCCAGTCATTTCAGCTTGCACGGCTTATGGCCCAATAAGCGCTCTTGCGGCATCAGCTATGGCTATTGCGGCAAGGTCAAACACGAACCCGATGACTTCTGCAACTATCCCACCATTGAGTTAAGCAAAGCTGTATCCCGGCGCCTGGCTCAGATGATGCCCAGTCACGCCTACGGCAGTTGCCTGGAGCGGCACGAATGGTGGAAACACGGCAGTTGCCGGGATGAAAATGCCGAAGCCTACTTTTCATTGGCACTCAGACTGACCACAGAGGTGAACCAGGCAACGCCTCTGCTCAACCTACTGCAACAAAACATCGGCGCCAAGATAGCGACCGATTCTTTAAGACAAGCGTTTCAACAGAGCTTTGGCCCTTCGAGCGAGCACAAGCTGAGTCTTAAATGTCACCGGGGAATGTTAACCGAAATTCAACTCAGCCTTCCCGAAAAGATAAATGACAGCGACCTGAAGACTCTGTTGCTACAGGCACCCAGAATTGCTCCCGGCAACTGTGGTAGCCAGATCCGCATCGATGCGGCCAACTGAGAGAAATTAGAGCGCCATAGTCAGGCGAATAATACTGAACACTGCCCCCTGGGGGTCGTTGAGCACCGCAAAGCGCCCCACATTGGGAATATCTGTGGGTGGCACACAAACCTTGCCGCCCAATTCAGCCGCCCGACAAGCCATCAGATCACAGTCATCAACACTGAAATAGATCATCCAGTGGGGCGGCACGTCACCCCACTGCTCTGTCATTTGCAGCATTCCACCAATGCCTTCATCACAGCTGTCGCTATTGAGAAACCATTCTGTATATTCAAAATCAACAGCATTCTCACTGCGACGCATCTGCCAGTTGAACACCTTGGGATAAAAGATCTTAGCCTCTTCGGGTTGTCGACAGGCGAGCTCAACCCAGCAAAGAGTGTTGGCTTCCCACTTACGCCCGGCACCGGGATGTTCGACGCCCTGCCAAACCGAAAAATGGGCCCCTTCGGGATCGGTAAATAGCGCCATCTTACCGGCGCAGCCAACCTCGTGGGGGCCCATCAGAAGCTGGCCTCCAGCGGAGCTGATGGCCTCAATACAGTGATTAATATCCTCCACCGCAAAGTAAACCGCCCAGTGACTGGGAACCCCCTGCTGCTGTAATTCAGTAGGCAATTGGTAAATGGCGCCTATATCTTCATGCGCCTGCTTCAACATAGTATAGGCGCCTTCCGGCATGGGAATATCTTCAGCTTGCCAACCAAAGAGTCGACAATAAAAGTGCTTGGCACTGTTCCAGTCCTGCGTCCCCAGCTCTACCCAACAGGGCTCGCCATGTCTGTATGCTGTAATCTTCATTATCCGGTTCCCATTTCTGTGTTGCGCAGTGGAGGCTGATGAAGCCGGTTCCATTTACGTTAAACACTAATAGAAATTATACCAGGCTGTATAGAAAATATACGATGGCAATGCCGAATTGAGAATATATGGATTTGACGATGTATAGAGGAAAAAAGCCGTAGTCTGTTGGTTAGCATAAACTTTCCCTGTCACTCTTCCCTATGCAACACAATCTGCCAACCAACAAACTACGACGGAACAATGAGATGCAAAATCTCAAACATAAAAAGGATGCAGGGCAATGGACACAATCCCTTTATGAAGAGGTAATACTGGCTTATCCCGGGTAGGATAACTGTCAGACAAATCCCAAGAGAGTTTGTCACCATTCCTAAAGCGGCGCTATTTAGACTCAGAAGGTTCAAAATGACCAGCCCCCTTTGAGAAAGGTACGGCCTTTCAGTTTATTGGCTTGTACAGATAGAAAAACGAGACCTACACCTGTGCAACCTAAATGGTCATAGGCTACAGATAACGCTCAGAGCAAAAACGAATATTGATTCATAAGCTACTGGGAGCAAATATTAACTATGACGAAACTTGGAGCGGGTGATGGGAATCGAACCCACGTATGCAGCTTGGGAAGCTGCCGTTCTACCATTGAACTACACCCGCACAAAACACTCGGCGTGGACGATATAAATTACTGACTTTTATAGTCTTGTCAAGAAGCCGCTCTTTCATTTCTTTGAAAAAGAGAGCAGCTTCTCGCTTCATGAATACTTAGGCAGGATACCAGCCATGGCCAACAGATGGCAGGCTGCCGTGAGTAATCCAAACAGCACCACTATGGCTATCAAAGGTGTCCCCCCCGGCACACGAAAGCCCTGGCTATCGGCGAATTGTTGTCTTGAGCGCCAAGCCATCAAGGCCGGCACTATAACGGCCCATACCGTAGCCGCCAAGGCAGCAAAGCCGATAGCAACCAGGAAGCCATCGGGAAACAACATACCCAACAAAGTCGGAGGCAGGAAAGTCACCAAGGCGGTCTTGGCCCTGCCGCTGCGACTGTCGTCAAAACCAAACAGATCTGCCAGATAATCAAACAAGCCCAGGGTTACTCCCAGGAATGAAGACGCCACCGCCAGATTGGCAAACAGAGTGAGCATGGTGTTGAGCAGCGAGTTATCCATCACCTTGGACAAGGCGCCGACCAATACCCCCATATTGCCACCCTGAGCAATAATAGCGCCGAATTCGCCGCGGGAAATATTCCCCATGGTAGCCACCAACCAACACAGGTAGATAGCCAAGGCAATAAAGGTACCAACAAAAATCGCCTTGATAATGGTGCCCGGTTGCTTGCCGTAGTATTTCACCAGCGACGGCACATTGCCATGATAGCCAAAACTCGCCAGGCCAAAAGGAATGGCCGCCCACAGATATGAGCCATAAGAGTTCTCACCATCAGGTAGTAACAACTTGCTGGTGTCTATGCCGATCAGCAGATTGCCTATCGCCAGAAAGAAGCTGATGATCATCCCGCCCAGCATTATAGTGGTGATGCGATCCACTGCCTTGGTGCTGATAAGCACCACCAGTGCCAACACCAGGGCAAACACCAAGGCGGCAAAGCTCTGCGGCAGGCTGATATCCATACCTTCCAGGCTGTGATTAACTATAGAACCGCCGCCACTGATATAGGCGTAAGTGAGGATATAGAGCACGAAGGTTATCGAGGCGCCGTTAAGCACCCGCCAGAACTGCCCCAAAGTTTCCTTGGTGAGGGTGTCAAAGCTGGCGCCCGGCTCAAAATGCAGGTTGGTTTCCAGCAGCAGCAGCCCGGACATGAACATGCAAAACCACACCCCCAACAACATAAGCACAGAGTAGCCAAACCACATGCCGGCGCCTTCTACCGGCAGCGAAAACATACCTGCACCGACTGTGGTCCCGGCGATGATCATGGCGCCGCCCAGCAAAGACGCCTTGGCAGGCGCCGCATTCATATGATTGGCCATCAGGCCTCCTGTTCGGCGGCGACGCTGTCAACTATGGTTTGCTTGACCTGAGGACGCAGTAGCTGGTTAGCATAATCTCGGGTTCGCTCTATATCATGGCGGGTATCTTCCTTGGTGAGATACCCAAGCTCTTTGAGCTTGATGCTCACAATGCCATAGAGTTTTTTGTCGTAAAACTCGGGGGCAGTAATCCCATGCAGCGCGCCCAGACGACTGGCCAACTTGTGGCTTTCCCGCTCCAAGTCGCCACGCTCAATACCCGGGTGAGCGGCCAGCAAGTTAAAGATGATGGCATAACGCTGAAGAGTTTCGCTCATGGTTTCGGCCAGCAGCGCCAGCGGATTGATCCCGGCTTCCAACACTCGGAAACCATCGGCTTCTTCGGCCACCAAACCTTTGACAATGAAACGATCCAGCAGTTGATCGGCATAGGCACTGACATCGGCCTTACCCATAAACAGTTCGGCCTGCAGCAGAGGGTAGAAATCCTCAAGCACCGCCTGCATCTGAGCTCGGCTGCACTGCTCTTGACGCACCAGGCAGCTGGCCAGCAAAGCAGGCACCATAAACAAGTGAATAATGTTGTTGCGATAGTAAGTCATGGTTACCGCAATCGACTCGTCGATTGAGATAATATCACCCAGTGCATCTTCCTGAACCGTAAACTTATTCAGCTCCAGACCTTGTTGCAGCAATTGCTTACCGTCACCTTCGGCCACCGAGATGTACTGGGTGTAAGGAACTTCCTTGAGCAGATCCAGATACAGGTCCAACTGACGTTCCAACTGGCTTCGCTCCAGCGCATTCTGCTCTGATGACAAGAGTACCAGGCTGGTAAGCGTCACGGCGCTGGCTGCTGCGGCATCGTTGATATGGGTCATCACTCGATTGGCCAGAGTATTGACAGCCGGAGTCAACCAGCTGGGTTTCTGCTCGGGATCGGCCGCCACTTCTTCGCGCCAGTTGGGTGCCGCTTCACTGAGGAAGTTCTGCAGGGTCACAGGTTCACCAAAGTTAACATAACCCTGACCAAAATTACCCAGCTTACGCAAGGCGCCAACCACCTGCCAGACAGATTCTTTTTGCTTCTTCTTGCCGCTGAGTTCTTTGTGATAAGTTGCCACTTCCATAACATGGTCATAACCCAGGTACACAGGCACCAAAGTCACCGGCCGCTCAATACCCCGCAACACAGAGTTGACTGTCATCGCCAGCATCCCTGTCTTTGGCGACAGCAGCCGCCCGGTACGGGAGCGACCACCTTCGGTGAAGTACTCGACCGAATAGCCTTTGGCAAACAACTGATCCAGATACTCACGGAACACTGCGGTATAGAGTTTATTCCCGTTGAAACTTCGGCGGATAAAGAAAGCACCACCACGACGGAATATAGGTCCGGCAGGCCAGAAGTTCAGGTTGATACCGGCGGCTATGTGGGGCGGAACCATACCCTGAAAATAGAGAATATAGGAGAGCAGCAGGTAATCCATATGACTGCGGTGGCAAGGTACATAAACTATCTCATGACCATCATGGTGCAACTGGCGTATCTGCTCGGCACCCTTAATGTTGATCCCCTTGTAGAGCTTGTTCCATAACCAAGTGAGGATCCGCTGGGCAATACGCACCAGGCTGTCTGAATAGTGGGCTGCAATCTCATCGAGATATTCCTCCGCCATCTCCCTGGCCCTGGCCTCAGGGATCTTCTTGGCTGCAGCCTCCTCCTTAATTGCCTTCTTAAGCGTTTCCGAACGTAACAATTCATTGAACAACGCCTGACGATTAGGCAGTAATGGCCCTGTCATCACCTTGCGTTGCCGACGAAAATGCACCCTGGCCACCCGAGACAACTTATGGGCAATAGCCTTGTCGGTTCCATGTTCATCGGCCATCAGCCGCAGCGATACCGCATTGGAAAACTGCACAAAGTTGTCACGTCCCAGGAACAGGATCATCAGAAACTTGCGCAGCCAAGTGGGATTTTCCCGCTCAAATACGGCGGCGCGCATGCTGTCATCTTCCTTGCCCGGAGTGCGGCCCCAATAGAGGCTCACGGGCACCAATTGAATATCCAATTCAGGATTGACCTGATGCAGGTTCAACAGCGAAGTGAAACAGCTGAGAAAAGGTTTATTGCTCTTACGCTTACCGAACAGGGGCTTGGCACCTTCCAGGCAGACGACTCTGGGGACGGTAATATCATCAACCTTGAGCGTCTCATAAGGGCAAGGCAAACCAAACTTACGGGTAACTTCCGCCAACGCCGCGATATCACTGACAGACTCCGTCTTCATCACGTAGGCCATCGGCTTGGCGAGATCCAGGTTCAAATCTGCGAAAGGATCCTGAGGCACCACAGTGGTATGCACCAGCTTGCTTTGGAGCCAGCGAAGGGATTTAAACCAGAATGAATCTTGTTTGGACATGTTTTTCAGTGTCTGAGCCACAATCAATAGCCCAATAGAATACCAGAACTTCCTGAACCTTAGCTAGGGAAGGTGCGAACCGGCCCCGACGACTCCTCTGGCAAATGCCTTGAACTCCCCATTGATGCGTAAGCCAGGCCGTCCAAATCTGCCACAGGTTGAAACATTTACCCTTCCCCTAAACGTTTCAATTTTGGTTAATACTTGCACTGATCAAAATACTGTATATACTGACAGGTACTGTATGAAAAAACAGGAATCATCATGAGACCACTGACACCGCGCCAGGCACAGATTCTGGAACTGATTAAACGCAATATAGCCGACACCGGCATGCCACCAACCCGGGCCGAAATTGCTACCCGGTTAGGCTTTAAGAGTGCCAATGCCGCCGAGGAACACCTCAAGGCGCTGGCCAAGAAAGGCTGTATTGAGATCATACCAGGCACCTCTCGCGGCATTCGTCTACCTCATGATGAACAAGCCGAGTCAGAAACCGGCCTCCCGCTAATAGGTCAGGTCGCCGCCGGTGAACCTATACTGGCACAGGAGCATGTGGAACAGTATTACCAGGTCGACCCTAGTATGTTCCATCCCAGTGCCGACTTCCTGCTGCGAGTGCGCGGCGACAGCATGAAGAATATAGGCATTCTCGAAGGTGATCTCCTGGCGGTTCACAAGGTACAGGAAGCCCGTAACGGTCAAGTCGTGGTGGCCAGGGTTGAAGATGATGTAACGGTAAAACGTTTTGAAAAGAAAGGTAATGTGGTTTATCTACATGCCGAGAACGAGGCTTACTCCCCAATCAAAGTCGACCTGACTTTTCAGCCGTTGACCATTGAAGGACTGGCGGTAGGGATAATACGCAATGGAGACTGGCTATGAGTATAATGACAGGCAACGCCCCAAGACACCCAGGCCTGTGGACAGACACCAGTATTGCCGGCAATCAGCCTTGGCAACATACAGGTATCTCCAGCTTGGCCAGCCATAGCCAGGGACGTCAGGAGTTATCGCGCCTCTGCCCTCAATTGGCGCAACTGAGCCAACAGGGGCGCTGGATTGTCTTGATTAACGCCCCGGCCAGCATAGGTTACAAGGAAACCTTAGCAAGGGCCGGTGTCAGAATGGATAGAGTGCTCTTGGTGCGCACCAAGGATGAAGTTGAAGCCTTGTGGGCAACAGAAAGAGCCCTGACCAACGGCACCTCCAGTGCAGTGATCAGTTGGATAGACAGCCTGGATGCCCGTGATAACCGCCGATTGCAGCTGGTCGCCCGTAACGCCAGAGCCATGGGCGTAGTGCTGGAAACAGGACGGCAGGCGAAAGAGATAGATAACCGCCTCAACGAACTTACCCGCTCCATCCATTGATGGTGTGTTTAAAAGGCCATTCTAGAATGGCCTTTATTCTGCGCCTTTTTGGTGCAATACCTTTCCTTAGTAAATCGACGCAAACCCGCGCTGGTCAGCCTCTCACGCAGAATTCACCTCTGGATTAACAGGCGCTTTTTTTTCATATAGTTAGAAAACATCGTGATCTTGATCAATATTTAATCTACAAGTAATGTAGGAACAACGATTGTGTTATCTCCATGCAATTCGTCGTAGGTTGACCGTCCCATTTCGATTCATAGCGAGTGGTGCCGTCGCCGGAAATGCTGAGTATATTCAGCGGTAAGTGCAACAGTGGTTACCACCTGTATACCTAGAGCTAAGTGAAACCGCCGCCGCACTTTGAAGTCATCGTTGCTTTTTTGGGAACTGAAGAGTTTGCATAGAGCAAAGACTTACTGTGTGACTCTTCTTTGTAGTTGCGAATGCAATTGACAGAGGAGATGTCTTGTGAAGCAATGGCTGTGTGTTTTGCTGACCTTGTTGTGCGTCAGCTTGTTGTCTCCAGGTGCTCAGGCAGATATGCCCTTGAATATGACTCAAGGGGTAACTGAGATCAGTGGCAAGGTGTATCACCTGCACATGATCATTCTATATATTTGCTGCGCCATAGGTTTGGTCGTATTCGGCGTGATGATCTACGCCATGATCAACCATAGAAAATCTAAAGGGGCAGTCGCGTCCCAATTCCATGAAAGTACCAAGGTAGAAATTGCCTGGACGCTTATCCCCTTCTTAATCCTAATCCTAATGGCGATCCCCGCAACCAAGACACTGATTGCCATGGAGGATCCCAGTGATGCCGACCTGACGGTCAAGATCACCGGCTCGCAATGGAAATGGCACTACAGCTATTTCGGCGAAGACATCGACTTCTTCAGCATATTGGCAACGCCGAGATCCCAGATAGAAGGCCAGGAAGCCAAGGGCGAGCACTACCTGCTTGAAGTCGACAAGCCGTTGGTATTGCCCATCAATCGCAAAGTCCGATTCTTGATGACCTCAGATGATGTGATCCACTCCTGGTGGGTGCCCGCCTTTGCTGTCAAAAAAGATGCCAACCCCGGCTTTATCAACGAGGCCTGGACCCGGATAGACAAGCCGGGGATCTACCGCGGCCAATGTGCCGAGCTTTGCGGTAAAGACCACGGCTTTATGCCGATTGTGGTGCAGGTACTGGCAGAAGAGGAGTTCGACGCCTGGATAGCAGAGCAGAAACAAGCCGCGGCTACGGCCGCCGAAGAAGCTCAGGCAGCCCTCAGTGAGACCATGAGCCATGATGAGGCCATGGCGCTTGGCGAACAGATCTATATGGCGCGCTGCGCCGCCTGTCATCAGCCCAACGGCGCCGGACTTCAAGGGGTATTCCCTGGGCTCAAGGGCAGTGCTATTGCCATAGGCCCAATAGCTGCCCATCTGGACATAGTGATCCATGGCAAGACAGGCACCGCCATGCAGGCCTTCGGCAAACAGATTACCGCCAAGGAACTGGCCGCTGTGGTGACCTATGAGCGTAATGCCTGGGGCAATAACACAGGCGACACAGTGCAAGCCGCCGACGTCAATAACCACGGGCAGTAGGGGGAGAAGATGAACTCATTCAGTCAAGATGCGAAAGCCGGCGTTCAGGAAATCACTGAGCAGGAACACCAGCATCATCACGCCCCCAAGGGGATCATGCGCTGGTTGCTGACCACCAACCATAAAGATATAGGCACACTCTATCTCTGGTTCAGCTTCATCATGTTCCTGATAGGGGGCGCCATGGCCATGGTGATCCGTGCTGAGTTATTCCAGCCCGGATTGCAACTGGTCGAGCCCAACTTCTTTAACCAAATGACCACAGTTCATGGCCTTATCATGGTTTTTGGCGCCGTGATGCCGGCCTTTACCGGTCTGGCCAACTGGTTGATCCCCATGATGATAGGTGCGCCGGATATGGCGCTGCCGCGGATGAACAACTGGAGCTTCTGGATTTTGCCTTTCGCCTTCTTAATCCTGCTTAGCTCATTGTTTATGGAAGGCGGCGGCCCCAATTTTGGCTGGACCTTCTATGCCCCATTGTCGACCACTTATAGCGCCGACAGCACTGCCTTGTTTGTTTTCTCAATACATATCATGGGGATAAGCTCAATCATGGGGGCGATCAACGTGATAGTCACCATAGTGAATCTGCGCGCACCTGGCATGAACTGGATGAAGCTGCCCCTGTTCGTCTGGACCTGGCTTATCACCGCTTTCCTTCTGATAGCCGTCATGCCGGTATTGGCCGGGGCTGTGACCATGGTACTGACAGACAAATTCTTCGGCACCAGCTTCTTCGATGCCGCCGGCGGCGGAGATCCTGTGATGTTCCAGCATATTTTCTGGTTCTTCGGCCACCCCGAGGTGTACATAATGATCTTGCCGTCATTCGGCATCATCTCGGCCATCATTCCGGCATTCAGCCGCAAGCCTTTGTTTGGCTACGCCTCAATGGTCTACGCCACTGCCAGCATCGCGATCCTCTCCTTCCTGGTGTGGGCACACCACATGTTCACCACAGGTATGCCTGTCTTTGCCGAACTCTTTTTTATGTACTGCACCATGCTGATTGCCGTGCCAACCGGGGTCAAGGTATTCAACTGGGTTGCCACCATGTGGCGAGGATCCATCAGCTTTGAAGCCCCTATGATGTTCGCCTGTGCCTTTATTATTCTCTTCACCATAGGCGGCTTCTCCGGCCTGATGTTGGCAATCACCCCAGCCGACTTCCAATACCATGACACTTACTTTGTGGTTGCCCATTTCCATTATGTGCTGGTCACCGGCGCCATCTTCTCCATCATGGCCGCCGCCTATTACTGGCTACCCAAGTGGACCGGGCATATGTACAGCGAGACCTTGGCCAAGTGGCATTTTTGGTGTTCGGTCATTTCGGTCAATGTGTTGTTCTTCCCGATGCATTTCCTCGGGTTGGCCGGTATGCCCAGACGCATCCCCGACTACTCGGTGCAGTTTGCCGATGTCAATCAGATTGTCTCCATAGGCGGTTTTGCCTTTGGCCTGTCACAGCTGATATTTCTGGTGCTGGTGATCAAGTGTATTCGCGGCGGCGCCCAGGCTCCGGCCAAACCTTGGGAAGGTGCCCAGGGGCTTGAGTGGACACTCCCAAGTCCGGCGCCTTATCACACCTTCAGCACTCCGCCGGAGATTAAGTGATATGGCAGACTCCCGCCCTGACAACCGTAAACTGGTACGCCTGCTGCTGCTTGGCGCCGTAGCCATGTTCGGCTTCGGCTTTGCCCTGGTGCCGCTCTATGACGTGCTTTGTCAGCAGTTGGGCATCAATGGCAAGACCAACACCAGCGCCGCCACTTATAGTGCCCAAGTGGATAACAGCCGCTTGGTCACTGTGGAGTTTATCTCTCAGGTGGCCAAGGGAATGCCGTGGGAGTTCAAGCCGGAAGTGACCCGTATCAAGGTGCATCCCGGCCAGTTGACCCATACCCGCTTTCTGGCCCGCAACCTGTCACACCAATACAAGATAGGTCAGGCGATCCCTTCCGTTTCACCGGGACAAGGCGCCGCCTACTTCAATAAAACCGAGTGCTTCTGTTTCAATCAGCAGCCGCTGGCTGCCGATGCCAGTGCCGAGCTGCCGCTGGTGTTTTACGTGGATCCGGACCTGCCGGACTCCATCAGCACTCTGACCCTCTCTTACACCCTCTATGACATCACGGATAGACAGATATCCGATGCCCTGGAGCAAGGAGCAGCGAAATGACCAGTAAACATGAACACTATTATGTTCCGGCTCAAAGCGCCTGGCCGATTGTCGGCGCATTGGGGCTTTTCCTTATCGCCTATGGTGCCGGTACTTATGTATCCCAGCTCAAGTCTGACGGGGGCCACGGCAGTTACGTACTGCTGGCGGGAATTGCCGTCATTCTGTTCATGCTGATTGGCTGGTTCAGAAACGTGATCCATGAATCCATGAGTGGTCTCTATTCGCCACAGATGGACAGGTCATTTCGTCAGGGAATGAGTTGGTTCATCTTCTCTGAGGTGATGTTCTTTGCGGCCTTTTTCGGCGCCCTCTTCTATGCCCGTATGGTGGCCGTGCCTTGGTTGGGTGGCGCATCCAACAATGCCATGACCAACGAAGTGCTCTGGCCCGGATTCAGCGCAGGCTGGCCCTTACTGAAAACCCCGGACGGTACTGAAACCCAAGCCATGGGTTGGAATGGTTTACCCCTTTTCAACACCATTATTCTGCTCACCTCCTCTATTACCCTGCACTTTGCCCACCTAGGGTTAGAGAAAGGCAAACGCACCGCCTTAACCCTCTGGCTTGGACTCACCATCTTGCTGGGACTGGCCTTTCTAATCTTGCAGGGAGAGGAATATGTCCATGCCTACACTGAGCTGGGGCTGACGCTGCAGTCCGGTGTCTATGGCAACACCTTCTTCCTGCTGACAGGTTTCCACGGTATGCATGTGACTCTGGGCACGCTATTCCTGTTGGTGCTGTTTTTCAGGGTTTTAAAGGGGCACTTCAGCGCTGAGCGTCACTTTGCCTTTCAGGCCGGCAGCTGGTATTGGCACTTTGTCGATGTGGTTTGGCTATGCCTGTTTGTTTTTGTGTATGTGCTTTAGTAAGGCCGGGGATTGGGGGAAATAATCCCCAGCGCCAATGCCAGCAGCAACAAAAGAACCACCAGCGCCGAAAACAACACCCGGCGGCCAAGAAAACGGCTCATGGGAACAGATGAATCGCCGCGCACCATGATCCACAGGGCGCGACCAAGGTTGAAAATGATGAACAGCAGTAGCAGTACCAATATGACTTTAAAGAAAAAACTGACTGACATTCACTCTCCCATCCCTTGGGGGCGTTACCTTGCACTGTTATTTACTTTGGGGCTGTTTCTACTCATGGTCAAGCTGGGATTCTGGCAACTGCAGCGCGCTGAAGAAAAGCAACTATTGGCTCAGGAGATTGCCGCCAAAGCGGATGCGGGGCCAAACAGTTTTTCAGCTCTGCTGAGGCAAGACCCTGGCAGCCGGCTCACAGGGCAGAAACTGCAGCTGAGTGCCAATGTATTGAGCGGCAAGCAATTGCTGCTGGACAACCAGGTGTATCAGGGACGCGTGGGCTACCTGTTGCTGCAACCTCTGCAAGTTGAGCCGGAGCAACCCTGGCTATTGCTGGAGCTGGGGTTTATCCCAGCCGCAGAAAAACGCAGTGAACTGCCAGAGATATTGCCATTACCGCCACGCCTCACCCTCGAAGGCCGATTGTGGCAAAAGGGCAGTAACCCACTGAGCCAGGAGCTCTTGGCCGAAGCCGGTTGGCCCAAGCGAATACAAAATCTCAACTGGCCGCAGCTCGAGCACTTGCTTGGGCACAAACTGATCCCGGCCGTGCTGCAGCCGGAGCAACTGGAAGGTGTGGACTTGCCAAGACCCTGGCAGCCATTGCCCATGTCGGCTGAAAAGCACCTGGGTTATGCCCTGCAGTGGTTTTCCATGGCTGCCGCCCTGTTGTTACTGCTTGTCTGGTGGCGCTGGAAACTGAATCGACACTAACCACACTAACCATAGGGCGAGCTGAATTCAGAACGCCCAATTACAGCAAGAGGAGCCAGGATGAACTCCCGAACCCAAAGACCACTCTTAATACTACTGCTGGCCTTTGCCCTGCCGGTGATACTGGCAAAACTGGTACTGAGCTTCGAGCTATATCAAGGCGGGGCCACCAATAAGGGCCAGTTGCTGCCGGCTAATCTGGGTTATCAGCAACTTGGGCTCGACAACCCGCTTCCCGGCCGCTGGCAAGTCCTATACCTGATACCGGCCAACTGCGATGAACTATGCCAGGAACGACTCTTCATATTGCAGCAGAGCCATACGGCGCTGGGTGCCGAGATGGACAGGGTCGACACCCTGATTTTCATCAACCGGGAAAGCGACACGGAAGCTCCGCTAAACAACGACTTTCATCGAGTCACTCTGGATAAACCTCTGACCGCCGAGAATCCATTACAGCAGCAGATGTTGGTGATAGTCGACCCTCTGGGCGCTTGGGTGTTGGCCTATCCCGGGGTAGTGGATCACCAGAGCCAACTCCTGCAGGGCAAGGCCTTGGTCAGCGACCTGCGTAAGCTGTTGAAACTCTCGAGGGTGGGCTGATGAAACTGAACTTGCTACTGAAGATGACCCTCATCTGCACTCTGACGGTCATCCTGTTGGGCGCCTACACCCGGCTGTCGGATGCCGGCCTTGGCTGCCCCGACTGGCCCGGTTGCTATGGCCATCTCAAGGTGCCTTCTCAGGCCCATGAATTGGCTCATGTCGAACGCCACTTTCCGGGACAAGAAATAGAACCCAAGAAAGCCTGGCTGGAGATGATCCACAGATATGTGGCCGGCTCGCTGGGGATTCTGGTATTACTTATTTTGATCCAGAGTTGGCGTGGCAGCGCAACCCCGAAGAAGCTGCCGGGACTGATCGCCGCCCTGATCGTATTTCAAGCGCTGCTGGGAATGTGGACTGTGACCATGAAACTGATGCCCGTCGTGGTCATGTCTCACCTGCTCGGGGGATTCACCCTGTTTTCGCTGCTGTTGCTGCTGTATCTCAGGCTCCGACCGCTGCAAATCCCGGATGGCGATCCCAAAGCCCGCACCTTGGCGCCTTTGGCCATGGTGGCGCTGGCTGTTGTGGTACTGCAAATTATGCTTGGCGGCTGGACCTCCTCCAACTACGCCGCCCTGGCCTGCACAGAGTTGCCTATCTGCGAAGGTGACTGGAGCAGCAACCTACGTCTGGCAGATGCCTTCTCTCCTTTTCAGGGGCAGCATCCCAGCTTTGAGTTCGGCGTATTGGATTATCACACCCGGATGACCATACATATTGCCCACCGAATAGGTGCCCTGCTGACCGCGATACTAGTACTCACCCTGGCATTCATGCTCTGGCGCAGAGCCGACTCGAGCATGTTGAAGCGCTCGGCTCTGGTACTCACCTTAGTGCTGGGATTACAGCTGTCATTGGGCCTGGCCAACGTCTTGCTGCATCTGCCGCTGCCGGTGGCGGTTGCCCATAACGGCGGCGCAGCCCTGCTGCTGCTGACTTTGGTATTCATCAACTATGCGCTTTGGCGTAAAGCCTGAAGAGGGACTGTTTATGGCCAAACTACTCTCCATAGCCCAGGATGCGACCCGCACAGAGATCTCCTGGCGCGATTACCTGGAAATGACCAAGCCCAAGGTGGTGGCGCTGATGCTGCTCACCGTCCTGGTGGGCATGTGCCTGGCGTTGCCCGGTGCCGTCCCCCTACAGCCCTTGCTTGCCGGGCTAATGGGAATCGCCATGATGGCGGGCTCGGCGGCCGCCTTGAATCACCTTATCGATCGACGCATTGATGGCCTGATGGCCCGCACTTATAACCGCCCCTTACCCAAGGGACGAGTGAGCGTGAGCCGAGCCTTGAGCTTTGCCGTCTTGCTTGGATTGGCGGGCTTTACCCTACTCTATTGGCTGGTGAATCCACTCACCGCATGGTTAACCTGTGCCAGCCTGATTGGCTACGCCCTTATCTATACCGCCTATTTAAAGCGGGCAACCCCCCAAAATATCGTGATAGGTGGCCTTGCCGGTGCCATGCCGCCTCTGCTGGGTTGGACGGCGGTAACCAATGACTTTCACGGCCACGCCTGGCTGTTGGTGATCATTATTTTCACCTGGACTCCACCTCATTTCTGGGCCTTGGCCATTCACCGTCAAAAAGAGTACGCCAAGGTGGATATCCCCATGTTGCCTGTGACTCACGGGGTAGAATTTACCAAGACCTGTATTCTGCTCTACACCCTTCTGCTGGCCATCGCCTGCTTATTGCCGGTTTTGGTTGGCTTGAGTGGCCCCGTCTATCTGCTGGCTTCCACCATTCTCAGTTGCCTGTTTATCTACAAGGCCTGGCAACTCAAGTTTGCCGACCGCCCCGGGCTGGCGATGGCCGTGTTCCGTTTCTCCATCTATCAGCTGATGCTGCTGTTTATTGCCCTGCTTGTGGATCATTACCTCTGGAGTTGAATCATGAAGAAACGCATCTTGGTGGCGGGTATTTTACTCATAGGTCTTGGCTGTTTGGCCAGTGTGCAGCTGTTTCACCGACCTTCGTCTCAGCCGCCGCAGGCACTGAAAACCAGCTTTCAATATGAAACTCCAAGGCCACTGCAGCCCTTTGAGTTGCAGGACCAAAACGGTCATCAATTCGATAATGACAAGCTAAAACAGAAATGGAGTCTGATTTTCGCCGGTTACACCTCCTGCCCGGACGTATGTCCCACCACCCTTGGCAAACTCAGTGCCGTCTACCCGAAACTGGCACAAGTGGCACCGATACAGGTGATACTGCTTAGTGTCGACCCTGAGCGTGACAGCCAAAGTAAACTCAAAGACTACCTGGCCTTCTTTAATCCCGAATTCATAGGTTTGCGGGCCGAGCACCCGGCATTACTGCCCTTCAGCCGCGATCTGGGCCTGGTGTATTCGCTGGTCGGCGATGGCCCTGACTACCAAGTGGATCACAGCGCCTCTTTGATTCTGATCTCGCCAGACGGCCGCCGCTACGCCACCATCAAGCCCAGTTCACAGACACCCGGACAACTGCCGCAAATCCGCAACGATGAACTGCTGGCCGACTTTCGCACTCTGGTTACTCAGTATCAAGGGCCTCACTAACTCCCTAAAGAGCCTAGTAGATTCATATACCATTTTTCTTTTGAAAATAGGCAGAAGTGAAATTTGCCGACTATCTTTTGTGTGTTGGGAAAACAGGGAAGCACTATGTCCATCGACACACTGGCACTGGGAACAGAAATAAACATTCGTAATATTCAGCCACTCTACCAACAATTATTGGAACTCCTGCATCGGGTCGATGAATTGATCCTGGATGCCGGTGAGTTGCACAAGGTGGATACTGCCGGCGCCCAGTTGCTGTACCTGTTTGCGCTGAGTTGCGACAAGCGAGGGTTGAAACTGTCATGGCAACAGGCTCAACCCGCCTTTATCGCTCAACTGATGCGCCTGGGTATCAGGATCCCGACACTCGATTCAGATTTTGAAAAGGAAACGCTCAATGAAGACTATCCTCGCAGTTGATGATTCAGCCTCCATGCGGCAAATGGTGAGCTTTACCCTCAAGACAGCAGGTTTCGACGTGACCGAAGCCAACAATGGCGAGGAAGCGTTGAAAGTAGCCCAAGGCAGAGAGTTTGACCTGGTGATATCGGACGTCAACATGCCAATTATGGATGGTATCGAGCTGATACGTAACTTGCGCGAGCTACCCAACTACAAGTTTGTGCCCATGTTGATGCTGACCACAGAGTCGACCTCAGACAAGAAGCAACAGGGACGAGCCGCCGGAGCCACAGGTTGGATAGTCAAACCCTTCAACCCGGATCAGCTGTTGGCCACGGTTCGCAAAGTATTGGGTTAGCCTCCGGCAAGGAGCGGATATATGGACATAGATCTGAGCCAATTCACCCAAGTGTTCTTTGAAGAAAGCCTCGAAGGCCTGGAGGTCATGGAATCTGAGCTGCTGAAACTGACCGTGCCGCAACCGGATCCGGAAACCATAAATACCATTTTTCGTGCCGCCCATTCGATTAAGGGAGGCAGCGCCACTTTTGGTTTCAACCAGGTCGCCGGATTCACCCACTTACTGGAAACCCTGTTGGATGAAATCCGTGATGGCCGCCGGGAAATGACCGCCAATCATCAGGATATGTTGCTCTTGTCGGTGGATCTGCTGCGCAACATGCTGCAGGCCTTGATGGCAGGTCAAAGCTTTGAATCACCCCAGCAACAAGAGCTGGAAAACCGCTTCAATCAGGAACTGTCCGAAGTTGCCGGGGTCGAAGAAGCACCGGATAACGCCAGCCAAAGCAATGAAAAGTCAGCAGCCAAAGTATCAGAAACCAAAGATTCTGAAACCAAAGAAATTGGGCTCAGCTGGCAGATAGATTTCCATGCCGGCGCAGACATTCTCAGATGCGGCAACGACCCCATTTTGATGTTCAACGAGCTTGCCGAGCTGGGTGAGCTAAAGGTCAGCCTGCCTGCGCAGGAACTGCCTGAGTTTGAAGACCTGGATCCCGAATCCTGCCGTCTGTATTGGCAGCTGCAACTCGACACAGAGGCGCCACTTGAGCGGATAAAAGAGGTGTTTGAGTGGGTCGAGGACGACTGTGAAATCCATTATCAGCAGTTACCCGCCAAGGCACAGCTTGTCGAAGGTGTTTCTCCGCAGGAACAAGCCCCTATCTCGACTTCTGCCCCAGTCTCCCAAGAGCCACAGGTCGCAGCCACCACAGCCAAAGTGGAGTCCGGCAAGGCTGTTGCCAAAACGGCGGAAACCAGTTCTATCCGGGTCAGCACCGACAAGATAGACATGCTGATCAATATGGTGGGTGAGCTGGTGATCACCCAGGCTATGCTGGGGCAGATAGGCCAACAGGAACACATTGACGATAACGCCCTGCTGTCACTGCAGCAGGGGCTGGAGCAATTGGCCAATCACACCCGGGATCTGCAGGAAAGCGTGATGCAGATCCGCATGCTGCCTATCAGCTTCGCCTTCAACCGTTTCCCCCGCTTGGTACGCGATATAGGTCAGCAGCTGGGCAAGAAGGTCGAGCTGATCCTCAAAGGTGAGGAGACAGAGCTCGACAAGACAGTGATGGAGAAAATTGTCGACCCCATGGTGCATCTGGTACGTAACTCCTTGGATCACGGCATTGAATCCCCTGCCGTGCGCAGTGCCAAGGGTAAACCGGAAACCGGCAGGATCACCCTCAACGCCTTCCATCAAGGCGGCAATATCGTCATAGAAATAACCGACGACGGCGCCGGATTGGATACCGGCAGAATTCTCGCCAAGGCCAGAGATAAAGGCTTGGTCGGTGCTGAAGAGGAACTCAGCACAGAGGCGATTCAGCAGCTCATCTTTAAACCCGGCTTTTCTACCGCCGACAGCGTCTCCGACCTCTCTGGCCGGGGCGTGGGTATGGATGTGGTCAGACGCAACATTCAAGCACTCAGCGGCAGTGTGGAGCTGGCCTCGACGCCCGGCAAGGGTAGCCGTTTTACCATTCGCTTGCCTTTGACCCTGGCTATTCTCGACGGCCAGTTGGTGAGGGTCGGCGAGCATACTTATGTGGTGCCGCTGGTCTCCATCTATGAGTCGTTGCAAGTGGAAAGCAGCAAGGTCAACAAGCTGTCTGAAGAGCACGAAGTGATCCGCCTGCGAGACGAGTACCTGCCGGTCATCCGCGTTTATCAGGAGTTCAATCACCTGGCTCAGGCCAAAGAGGTCAAAGAGGGGCTGGTGATGGTGGTGGACAACAACAACCAAAAAGTCGGCCTGCTGGTCGATGAGTTGCTGGCGCAGCAACAAGTGGTGATCAAGAGTCTGGAAGACAACTACGCCAAAGTGCCCGGGGTGTCCGGTGCCACCATTCTCGGTGACGGCCGGGTAGCGCTGATAGTGGATATTCCCGGACTCGTGACCATGTCTGGCCTCAATCAAACTCAGGAACATGCAGCCTAGAAGGGAAGCGCAATGACAGAATCCAACCCTGCAACATCAGCAGCTGCAAAAGATCAATCACAGCAATACCTCACCTTTATGATGGCCGATGAGGAATATGGCGTCGATATTCTCTCGGTGCAGGAGATCCGTGGCTGGGAAGCAACCACGGTGATTCCCAATGCACCGCCCCATGTCAAAGGGGTGATCAATCTGCGCGGCACCATAGTTCCCATCATAGATCTGCGCCAAAGGTTCGGTATCAAGACCCTGGCATATGGCCCAACCACAGTAGTAATAGTGCTGAAGGTGCACCTGGATAAACAGTACAAGGTGATGGGCATAGTGGTGGATGCCGTTTCCGATGTTTTCAGTATCACCCAAAGCGAGATCCGCAGTGCGCCCGATTTTGGCCAGGACACAGACATGCGTTTCATCCATGGGCTCACCTGTGTGGCCGATAAGATGGTCATACTATTGAATATCAATATGTTACTCGGTAATGAAGTGCTGCCGGATGCATCACAACTTTCCAGTTTGCTGCAGCAACTGGACTTGGAACAGCCTCAGGCTGCCAACCTTTAAGACATCGAGGAAAGAAGAATGGATGCCGCCAATGCCAACATAATCAACAGCAATCCCTGGAATCTGCTTGGCTTAATCACGGGCATCGCCGTGATGGCGCTCATGCTGCTAGGCCAAGATCCCAATATCATTATTATTCTGCAGGGCGTCACCCTGGTTTGCATACTGCTTGGGCTATTGCACTCACTCAAGCACAAAGGCACCCTGGATAGCGCCATCAACCAACTGCAGCGGTTGCTGAAAGACGGCACGCAGCAGTTTGCCGAGCTTAATCTTCCGGGCTGGCAGCCACTGCTGGACGAGCTCAGTCGTTGGCGTCAGGGCCAGCAACAGCAGCAAGCCATTCTCAAGGCTCTGGATATCTGCCAGGCCAATGTGATGGTGGCCAATCCAGCCGGTGATATTCTCTACTTCAACCACTCGCTGCAACAAACCATGCAGGACGCCGAGGCCGACATTCAAGAGGTATTGCCCCAATTCCAGGCCGACAAGCTGCAGGGCGCCAATATGGATGTTTTCCACCGCAACCCTGAGCATCAAAAGAAATTGATCGCCGGCTTGGAGCAAGTTTACTCGACTCAGATCAAGGTAGGTCGTCGTACCTTCAGCCTGATAGCTTCGCCGGTATTCGACGAAAACAAGCAGCGTATTGCCACTGTGGTCGAATGGCAGGATCTCACCGAAGCCCTTAGCAAACAACAATTGGAGCAGCAAAGCGCTACAGAAAATACTCGCATCAAGCAGGCACTCAATGTCTGCCAGGCCAATGTGATGGTCGCCGATACCGACTACAAGATCATCTACCTGAACGACTCACTGAATGAAATGCTGGCCGGCAATGAGCAAAAGCTGCAACAGGAGTTGCAGGCCTTCAACATGAGCGAGCTGATTGGCAGCAATATCGATATCTTCCATCGCCATCCTGAGCATCAGCGACAATTGCTGGACCAGCTCACCGACAGCTATAACACCCGCATCAAGGTGGCCGGGCTAACATTTAATCTGATTGCCACCCCGGTATTTGAACAGGGCAAGCGTACCGGAACCGTGGTGGAGTGGCAGGATATCACCGCCAGCCTGGCCAAAGAGCAGCAGGAAAAACAGCTGGCGGCCGAAAATGCCCGCATTCGTCAGGCATTGGATAATGTCAGTTCAAATACCATGGTGGCGGATAACGACGGCAATATCATCTACCTCAACCAGGCTGTGCAGCAGATGTTTCAGGCAGCCGAGAAAGATATTCTCCGCGACCTGCCCACGTTCAATGCCGGCAAACTGCTTGGACAAAATATCGATGGATTCCACAAGGTCCCCAGCCACCAGCGCAATATTCTCGCCGGATTGACCGAGACCTACGACAGCCAGCTGCAAGTTGGCGGCCGTACCTTCAGAATCATTGCCAACCCGATACTGGACCCGGAACAGGGGCGAATTGGCACTGTGGTTGAATGGGCCGACCGTACCGATGAAGTGGCCATAGAGCAGGAGATTGACGCCATTATCACGGCGGCCAACGACGGCGATCTGAGCCGCCGCCTGGATATTCACAACAAGGAAGGCTTCTTCCTTAATCTCTCCAGCGGCCTCAACCGCTTGGTCGGCATAGCCGATAATGTCATCTCCAAAATCGCCGATATCTTCGATGGCCTGGCCAAGGGGCAACTGGATCGAAAACTAGATGGCGAATATCAGGGTCAGTTTGCCAAGCTGCAGCAAGATGCCAATGCCACCATCAGTAAGTTGACCGAAGTGATTGGGGGCATCAATGACTCAGCCAATACTGTCACTTCGGGAGCCGAAGAGATAGCTCAAGGCAACGCCGACCTTAGCCAGCGTACCGAAGAGCAGGCCGCCTCCCTGGAGCAAACCGCCTCCAGCATGGAGGAGATGACAGCTACTGTGAAGCAAAGCGCCGAAAATGCCACTCTGGCCAATAACTTAGCCCAGCAGGCCAGCGAGAAGGCAGGCGAAGGCGGCAAGGTAGTCAAACAGGCCGTCAGCGCCATGGAGGAGATCAACACCTCGAGCAAACGCATTGCCGACATCATCAGCGTGATAGATGAAATCGCCTTTCAGACCAACCTGCTGGCGCTGAATGCTGCGGTCGAGGCTGCCAGAGCCGGAGAACAAGGCCGTGGTTTTGCCGTAGTGGCCGGAGAGGTACGTAACCTGGCACAGCGCAGCGCCGGTGCCGCCAAAGAGATTAAGGAGCTGATCCGCGACAGCGTCAACAAGGTCACAGATGGAACCCAGTTGGTCAATCAATCCGGTGAAACCCTGCAGGAGATAGTGCAGGCCGTTTCTAAAGTTGCCGGCATGATCAACCAGATCAGCATAGCCGCAGAGCAGCAGTCGGTTGGGATCCAGGAGGTCAATAAGGCGGTATCGCAGATGGATGAAATGACTCAGCAAAACGCCGCCTTGGTGGAACAGGTCTCGGCAGCAGGAGATGCCATGGCCGAACAGGCCAGAAGCATGAAGCGTCAATTGGGCTTCTTCAATACCGCCAATCTGGAAAAGGGCGCCGGCAAGCCCCTGACCCTGATCGCCGGGGATAAGTCCCCCAAGATCCGTGTCAGTTCAGAAGAGTGGAGCGAGTTCTAGGAGATACTGATTGAGCTTCGATGAAGAGAAGGCATTCCCGATGACAGCCGCGGACTTTGGCATTATCCGCGAGCTGGCCTATCAACACACAGGGATAGTGTTACCCGAGCGCAAGCGCCATATGGTGTATTCCAGGCTCAGCCGCCGACTGCGATTGTTGCGGCTGGCCAACTTCGAGGAATACTGCCTCAAGCTGCAAAACGACCCTCTGGAACTGGCGCCATTTATCAACGCGTTGACCACCAATCTGACCTCCTTTTTCCGTGAGCGGCACCACTTCAACTTTCTGGAAACCGAACTGGCGCCCTATTGGCAGCAGCGCAAGCAGCGCAGGCTGAGAGTTTGGTCGGCAGCCTGCTCCAGCGGCGAAGAACCCTACAGCATAGCCATGACCTTGGCAGAGCACTTTCCCGCAGCCTCTGGCTGGGATCTGAAAATATTGGCAACCGATCTCGATACCAATGTGTTGGCCAGAGCCGAAGCAGGAGTTTATCCCCAGGCTGGACTGGAGGCCATCCCCAAGCGGTTGCATCACTATCTGCAAGGCGCAGCGGAAGAGTTCAGCATTAGCTGCCAGATCAAAAAATTACTCTTCTTCAAGCAGCTCAACTTACTGGAGCCCTGGCCGATGCAGGGCCCATTCGATGCCATCTTCTGCCGTAATGTGCTGATCTATTTCGACCAGAACACCAAGCAGAAGATAGTGGCCGGCTTCAGAAAACTCCTGGCCGATGATGGCGTGTTGTTTATCGGTCACTCGGAAAGCCTGACCAATATCTCCCGTGAGTTTGAAACCGTCGCTCAAACCACCTATCGCCTGCGGCATCAGAACTCAATTCTGCCGCGACAGTTCGACGCATCAGGAAGGAAGGAGTCATATTAATCATGGTAAGAGTACTGGTTATCGACGACTCAGCGCTAGTGCGCCAGTTGCTGAGTCATATGCTCAGCCAGGCCGAAGACATCATTGTCGTCGGCTGTGCCGAAGACCCCTATAAAGCCAGAGAGATGATTAAAGTACTGCAGCCGGATGTATTGACCCTGGATGTGGAAATGCCCAAGATGGATGGCCTGGCCTTTCTACGTAACTTGATGCGCCTAAGACCCATGCCAGTGGTGATGGTGTCGTCCTTAACCGAGCGCGGCGCCGAAGTGACCTTAGAGGCCTTGTCCCTCGGAGCGGTCGACTTTATCGCCAAACCTAAACAGGACTTGACCAATAGGCTTCTGGACTATCAGCAAGAGCTGATCGATAAAGTGCATTTGGCCGCCGCCAGCCATGTCACCCCGCAATATGGCAGCTCGGTGCCGCTCTGCTGTGACACCAAACTCAAGCACCGTATCATAGCCATAGGTGCTTCCACCGGCGGTACTGAAGCCATTCAACGAGTAGTGGCGCCGCTGCCGGCCAATACCCCCCCCATAGTCATAGCCCAGCATATTCCCGCAGCCTTCAGCGCTTCATTTGCCCGTCGTCTCAACCAATACGCCAGCATGGAAGTGATAGAGGCACAGGGCGGGGAAAGATTGACTCAGGGCGTTGCCTATCTGGCACCGGGCCATGCCCACTTGGTACTCGAGCGCCGTGGGGCCCATATCTACACCAGGCTGCTGGACACGGAAACCGTCAACCGCCATAAGCCCTCGGTGGATGTGCTGTTCAACAGCATTGCCGAGATTGCCGCTAAGTCGGTGATAGGGGTGATTCTCACGGGCATGGGTAAAGACGGTGCGGCAGGCCTGCTGAAAATGCATCAAGCGGGAGCCCACACCATAGCCCAGGATGAGGCCAGCTCCGTGGTTTGGGGTATGCCTGGCTCGGCAGTGGCACTCAATGCCTGCAACGAGCAGTTGCCACTGGCGAATATCCCGGCCAGGTTGTTGCAATTACTGACTACTCCTTGACCCAGCTGCCGTCATCCTTTGGCCTAACCCATGCCTGGGAAAACCAATAATAGCTGCCGTGACGTTTGCTGGGGGCGGTACAGTTGTATCTGGATCGCCCCGGAGGCAAGTCCAGTTCAGCCTGAATACGGAAACGATTCGCCGACAACCATTGAGGTTTCTTGGCGCCCTGCCCCTGTACATAACACATGAGCTGCGACTGATTGATATCGCTCATGTCCAGAGTCACCTCAAGTTCAGGCCGCCACTGGCCCATGGGTAACTCAGGGTTACTGGGGGAGATGGCCTGCACCGGCATATTCAGGCTATGCAGTTTCACCTTGAGAGCATTCATATCGGCATAGGCACCGGCCACGGGGAAACGCGGCAAAGAGGTCAAAGCAGAGTGAAGGCCTGCCGCACCGGACTGCTGCCCCAAGCCAACAAACCCCAGACGCTGCAACAAGGCCTCCAACTGGCTGTTATATTCGCCGTAGGGATAGGCTAGTATCTTCAGGTTGTCGCCGGTTTCTTTGGCAATTCGGGCCTCGGTCTCAAGCAGGTTGGCTTCGATTCGCGCCAGCCACTGCTCCTCGGTTTCGGTGGCATTGCGGCGGATCAGATGCTCATGCCCCCAACTGTGGTTGGCAATCTCGGCGCCTTCTGCCGCCAGTGTTCTGAGCTGCTCCCAGCTCATCATCTCACGGTAACCCTTTTCTATCGGTTCTATCGCCACAAACAGTGTGTAGGGAAAGCCAAACTCTTTCAGTATTGGATGCGCCGCCTCGGCAATGTTGAGGTAACCGTCGTCGAAGGTGATGGCAACCGTTCTCGGTGCCAATGTTTTGGACTGACGAATCGTCTCTATCACTTGGGTCAGCGGCACCACATTGAAATCATGGTCCGCCAGATACTGCATCTGCTCCCGAAACTGGGCCGGAGTCACACTGGTACTGGCCGGCGAGCTGTCAGAAACATGGTGATACTGTAGAATAACTGCCGCCAGGGCAGATGAACTCATTAGTCCAAGGCAACTGCAGAGCAAAAAGCACAGCTTTTTCAACATCATTAACCTCTGAGAAATTATGACCACCAGCATTGGCCTGTTCGACAGGCAAAAAAACCGCCAGCTGTTTGCGCTGGCGCTTCCAATGATACTGTCCAACATTACGGTGCCGCTACTGGGTCTGGTGGATACGGCTGTCATAGGGCACTTGAGTGACGCCTATTATCTCGGGGGCGTCGCCGTTGGTTCGACCATTATAACACTGCTGTTCTGGTTGCTGGGGTTTCTGCGTATGGCCACCACGGGCATGGTTGCCCAAGCCTATGGCGCCGATGACAAGCCTCGGCAACTGCAGCTGTTGATGCAGGCCGGCACGCTGGCACTTTTCCTCGGCTTGATGGCTCTGCTGTTGCAAGGGCCGATACTCAGCCTGGCTGCCAGTTTATCCGATGCCAGTGAGCAGGTCAGCCACTACGCCGCCAGCTACTTTTCCATTCGTATCTGGTCAGCCCCATTTGCATTGCTGAATCTGGCTCTACTTGGCTGGTTGCTGGGCCGTCAGCAACCCAAGGCCGCCATGTGGCAGTTGATCATCGCCAACTGTGCCAATATTGCCCTAGATCTGCTGTTTGTTATAGGTTTGGGTTGGGGCGTAGAAGGCGCAGCCCTGGCATCCGTCATCGCCGATATGACCGCCTGTGCCGTAGCCTGTACTATGGTGTTGCGCCAGTTAAAACAGTTCAATCTGCCGCCTATTGCTGAGCTACTCGGGCAGTTACATCCCCGCGACTTTAGTCGCCTCTTGAGCCTGAACCTGGATATCTTTATCCGCAGCTTGTGTTTGCAGGCAACCTTCGCCTTTATGACCTTCAAGGGCGCCGGGCTCGGTGATGAAACTGTCGCGGCCAATGCCGTGTTATTGAATATGTTGCTGCTAATCTCTTACGCTTTGGACGGTATAGCCTACTATGCCGAGGCCGAAGTAGGCCGAGCTATGGGACAAAAACACTTGGATGCACTCAGGCAAGCGGTCGCCCTGGCGTTTAGCTGGTCGGCCATCATAGCCTTGGGGTTCAGTGGCTGTTTCTGGATTTTCGGTGAGCAACTCATCGGCATACTGACTAATATTCCCGAGGTTCGCCACACAGCCCTGCTCTACCTGCCATGGCTTATCGTCCTGCCGCTGCTGGCATTTGCTTCCTATCTATTTGACGGTGTCTATATTGGTGCCACCAAAGGTAAAGTGATGCGCAACAGCATGATTTTCGCCAGCTTGGCAGTATTTTTTCCGGTCTGGTTCATACTGCAACCTCTGGGTAACCATGCTCTCTGGGTTGCGATGAGTGCCTTTATGCTGGCGCGTAGCCTGAGTCTCGGGCTGCACTTTCTCTGGCGCCAACACCACTTTATCCCAGCCTGATGGCAATAAAAAAGGACAGTTCAATACTGTCCTTTTCTTTGGCGCCAAGTACCAGTATTACTGGTAAGAATGGTCGCCATGCTGGTGATCTGTTACGTCACGAACACCGGTCAATTCGCCGGGGAAACGCTCCAGCAACTGAGTCTCAATGCCGTCTTTCAGGGTCACATCGACCATGGAGCAGCCGTTACAACCACCGCCGAACTGCAGTACCGCCACGCCGTCATCAGTGATCTCCACCAGCATGATATGACCGCCGTGACTGGCCAGCTGGGGGTTAATCTCGGCTTGGATCATATACTCCAAGCGCTCGGTCAGTGGAGCATCGTCAGACACTTTACGCATCTTGGCATTGGGCGCTTTCAAAGTCAGTTGTGAACCTAACTGATCGGCCACCAAGTCAATGCTGGCTTCTTCCAGGAAGGGAGCGCTTTTTTCATCGACCATGGCCTTAAAGCCATTGAATTCCAATTCGATATCGTCGGCTTCAACTGCATCCGGTGGGCAATATGAAACGCCACATTCGGCCTGAGGAGTCCCAGGGCTGATAACAAAGACCCGAATATGAGTGCCTTCCGGCTGACCATCCAGGAGTTTAACAAAGTGTGCCTGAGCTGCTTCGGAAATGGTAATCATGACAACCTGCTCCGTCAGGGTAAACCTGAGTAAATTAGTAAGAATTAGAGCTATCATACTCCGACTGCCATGCGCTTTGTAGTCCCGAAAGCGATAGAGCTGAGTTTTTTGTTGTCGGGATCTCGATTTTATCTTCCACAATTTCAAGTCGAATCTTGATCTTTAGTTGTCACCATACTTACCGCCTTTAACCGCTCAGGAGCTATGGCTCAATCCGGGCGCTTCGGCTCTGGCCAGACACCACACCTGAACATCCGGTGACCAGGGAGCTAAAGCCCTGGCCGCTTCCCGGATAGTGGTGCCTGTCGTCACCACATCATCCACCAATACCAACCGTTGCCACTGTAATTCCCCCCTCACTGCAAACGCCTTGGCCAGATTCCGCCTACGAGCCTTGCCGCTGAGACCGGCCTGGGGTGCGGTATCCGCAACCCGCAGCAGCAAAGAATCCTCCAGCGGCAGCGCCAACTCTTGACTCAACATGGATGCAATCACCCAGGCCTGATTGAAGCCCCGCTGTTGCAGCCTCGCCGGATGCAAAGGAATAGGCACCAAGGCCTGTGGCCAACAGATAAGTCCAGCAGTCGCCAACGTCTTTACTCTGGAAGATAAAGCCCGGACCAATGTCGGCAGTGGAGCAAAATCCTGCTGGTATTTGACTCGGCCGACTAGTGGCCCCAATGCGGAGTGATAGCTGGCCGGTGCCACTACAGGGATAGGACTGTGTTTCATGCAGGAACCACAATAGCGGGCAATGACAGCCAACTCCCGACCACAGCCGAGGCAGATAGGTTGTCGGTAGCAGCTGGCAGCAAGACAGCAGGGACACAAACCCTGACTAGCTGACGGGATCTGCTGGTGACACAGTAGGCAACGGTTGGGTAAACTGGCGGCCAATAGGGCCCGGCATCCTGCCAATAGAGGGCTCCACATAACAAATCTTCCATGAGGTGTTTCAGTGAGTCTGTATATCGAAAGCCAGGGACAGGGACGGGATCTGATCTTACTCCACGGTTGGGGCGTCAACAGTGCCGTTTTTCATCCTCTGCTGCCTGGCTTATCTCAGTATAGAGTCCACTGTGTCGACCTGCCGGGATTTGGTTTTAGCCAGACCATTGACGGGGAAATAGACGACTGGGTGGACGCCCTGGTGGCCGCTCTGCCCGAGCAGGCAGTATGGTTGGGCTGGTCGCTCGGAGGCCTGGTCGCCACCCGGGTAGCTCAGCGCTTTCCAGAACGAGTTGCCGGACTTATCACTGTCGCCTCATCTCCCTGCTTTATGGCCAGGAGCGACAACCAATGGCCAGGAATAGCACCAAATGTGCTGACTCAGTTTGCCGAGCAACTGCAACAGGATCTGCAGCGAACCATAGAAAGATTTCTAGCGATCCAAGCTATGGGCAGCGATAGCGCCCGTGACGATATTCGCACCATTCGCGAGCTGGTTCTGGCACGTCCGCTACCCAATGAACAGGCTCTGGCGCAAGGCTTAGAGACGCTGGCCAAGGTGGATCTACGCCCCGGACTGGAACGACTCGCCCTTCCCTGGCTCAGGGTTTGGGGCAGGCTGGATGGGCTGGTGCCCAGAAGAATCGCTAACCTCTTGCCGGGTAACGCATCAACCACAGATTTACTGCTGGCCAAGGCATCACACGCCCCCTTTATTTCCCATCCTCAGGAGTTTATTCAGGGGCTAAATAGCTGGCTAACAGAGAAAGACTTTAATTCCTTGCCCTGATTGACTATTATTTGGACAGTAATATAAGGAATGCCCTATGCAGCTTGTCTCCCACTACCCACAGGTACCGATCGCGACCAGTAATCCTGCGACCGATGCCGCTCGGGTAGAGAGTCAACAAAGACCGCCGGTCATTCCGCCCCAGCAACCCAGTAAAGGCCATGAAGAAAGGGCATTCAACCCGCAGCATGAACGCACAGCAGACTCGGCGCAGCAACAGGCCAAACTAGCCGATAGAGTCCAGGAGCGCCAACAACAGTCTGGTCAACAACAGCAGCAACAAGAGCAACAGCAACGCCAAGGCAGTAAGCCTCTGCGGCTGAACCTGTTCAGCAAGCCGGCTCTGGATCGCCGCGATATCCGTAACCGCCAGCTTGAAGCCTCGGCGTATCCCAAACCCGCAGTTGCATTAAATAGCGGACCTCATCCCATGCCGAATGAAACACCGCAGTTTTATCGTGAGCTGGGGCAGAGAATCGATACCTTTTACCATCAATGCACCGAGCCTATGCCCGCAGCCGGTATCTCTGCACTGGCTTGATCCATCTTTGGCGGCAGCTTATATAAGCCATCCTGATATGCCATGCTACCCCAGAGTGCCAACCCAAGCGCCGTGCGAGCCATTGAATCAGAGAGTGGCGCGGCGTGCAGTTGCTCCTTTACAGGATCATAATCAAAGGTCATAGGCGCTTTCTCCGGCTGTAATATGGTGACCTTGTTATCCTCCATATAGGCAAAATTTTTGTTGTATTGCATCAAGGCCCTGCCAGTCCAGTTGTCGGGCATCTTTGTCAAATCCCTCCCTAACATAGGGTAAGTGGCATCTATGCCGGCCAAAGACAACAGAGTTGGCGGCAGATCTATCTGACTCACTACCCGCGGGTCCCGTTTAGCCGTTATCCCTTCACCCAATAATAAACCGGGGATCCTGAATCTGGGCACTGGCACCAAGGAAGCCCCGGAAACCCGGCTGTCATGATCGGCCACCACCAGAAACAGGGTGTCACGCCAATAGTCAGCCTCTTTCGCCAGTCGAAAAAACTCACCTATGGCGTAATCGGCATACTTGGCAGCATTGTTACGGGTCTGTTTTGGCTGTTCATACAGTTCGATACGGCCATCAGGAAATTCAAAGGGATCATGATTGCTCGAACTGAACACCAGGCTAAAGAAAGGTTTTCCCTCGGCATGAAGGCGCTTGAACTCTGAGTCGGCCTTGCGCATTAGATCTTCATCTGAAGCCCCCCAGGAGCCGACAAAGGCAGGTTTAGGATAGTCTTTCTGGTCGACTATGGTGCTAAAGCCATTACCGAGGAAGAAGCTGCGCATATTGTCAAAATGGCTTTCACCACCGTAGATAAAAGAGGTGGAATACCCTTGAGCCTGCAGCAATGCAGCAAGACTGAAGAAACCACTTTGACTCTTGCCGAGTTTGACCACAGAACGCGCCGGCGTTGGGGTGAAACCAGTGGTCACCGCCTCTATGCCTCGAACTGAACGTGTACCCGTGGCATACAGGCTCTCGAAATACCAGCCTTCATTGGCCAAAGCGTCCAGATTTGGGGTCAGCGGTAAGCCCCCCAAACTGCCAACGAAACGAGCACCCAGGCTCTCCTGCAATATGATGACTATATTCTTGGGTTTACCACGATAGCTGGCCTGGTTCTGACTCAAACTGGGATACTGGTCTGATATAAAGTCAGCTGGCGCACGGCCAGTCTCCTGGCGGATTATCTGATAGATCTCCTTTCTGTCCATATCGCCATAGATCCACGATGTGTCGGCCTCGTTATTCATTTGGCTGATAGCAAAAGCCAGCGAGTAACCTGAATTGACCACCAACGAGTTGACGAGTGGATCATCGGCGAAGGCCACCATGGCCGGATTCAACGGTCTATGACCAAGAGTGGATCTGGCCCCAGCCAAAGACAAGACAATGATCAGCACACCGAGCACAGGGCGCCAATACCACTTGGGGAAACGACAATTGCGACAGAGATAACCTGAGAGTTTCCAGCCGCTCCAAAGGATGACTCCAGACAAAACCACTGAAATAATCAGCTCCAGCTTGCGGCCGCTCCAGAGCATGGAAAGTACTTCTTTGGGATAAATAAGATACTCAACATAGAGGCGATTTGGCCTGACACCGTACTCTTCAATAAAGGAGGGAGTAGACAACTCCAAGAACAACAAATACCAAAGCCCGAGAGTCAGCCACAGACGTTGTATCCAAGACCAGCAACGCCCGAGCCAATGATCGCCGCCAAACAAGGCGGTACCCAGCGCCACAACACCCCAAAGCCAACAAAGCATGGCCACATCTACCCTGACCCCCTGCAACAACAGATGACTCCAACCACCAACGGCTACTACCCTTTCGTATTGCCAAAGCCCCAGCCCAATTCGGCTCAACATCAGGCACAACAAAGCCAATAAACTGAAAATCAGTACACCGCGAAACGGTCCGGTAAACTTAAAACGAGAAAACATCATTTCCAGGGTTCCTCACCACTTTTTTGCCTTGGCGTTTGTTAAAAAATTGACAATTTACCGCACGCCAACCCCCAGAAAGAGCCGATTTGCCGCGCAATTATGACAGAAAGACTAAGATAAAGTTTCATTAACATTTGTTTGTTATTGTCTATCGCGCCAGGGGGTGAAGCCGTTCGCAAAAGATAGTAAAAGTGGCAGAATTCATGGTTAGCGAGAAACAGCACTATTGGCTCGAGTATTAGCAACAAAAAATCGCGGGTAAAAAAATCCCCCGATAATTATCGAGGGATTCATCTATTGTCGGACCGTTAATAGATATTCAACAACTTGTCGATCAGCTTTTCTTCAGCTTGGCAAAGGCATCGGCAAAGGCATTGCCCATGGCGGCATTCACTGGCTGTGGCTTGGTGGCAGGACGTTGTTTGCCCTGACCTGGTTTATTGCCCTTGGCTTGCGGCTTACCGGCTCTTTGTTGTGGCTTGCCTGGTTCAATCTTTTCGTCCAGGCGCATCGACAGACCTATACGCTTACGCTCAATATCTACCTCCATGACCTTTACCTTGACCACATCACCGGCCTTGACCACGGTATGAGGATCGCTGACAAACTTGTCGGTCAGAGAAGATATGTGCACCAGTCCATCCTGATGCACGCCGATATCGACAAAGGCACCAAAGTTAGTGACATTGGTCACCACGCCTTCGAGGATCATCTCTGGTTTAAGATCCTTTAGTGCCTCAACCCCATCTTTGAATTTGGCGGTCTTGAACTCGCCCCGGGGATCCCGACCTGGCTTATCCAACTCCTTGAGGATATCCGTTACTGTCGGCAAACCGAATGCATCAGTGATGAATTCGGCCGGATTGATATTGCTCAGCAGTTCACTGTTGCCTATCAGTTCGGCAACAGGTTTACCCTTGAGCTTGGCAATATTTTCTACCAGCGAATAAGCCTCAGGGTGAACGGCCGATGCATCCAGCGGATTGCTGCCTTCACGGATCCGCAGGAAGCCGGCGGCCTGTTCGAAGGCCTTGGGCCCCAGGCGTGGCACCTTGAGCAGTTCTTTACGGTCGTTGAAGCGACCGTGTTCGTCGCGATATTCCACCAGATTTTTGGCCAAGGTGCGGTTAAGACCGGCCACCTGACTCAGCAGCGGCATGGACGCCATGTTTACATCAACGCCGACACCGTTTACACAATCTTCAACCACAGCTTCCAATGAAGCCGACAGCTGGCTCTGGCTGACATCGTGTTGATACTGGCCCACACCAATGGACTTGGGTTCAATCTTAACCAACTCCGCCAGCGGATCCTGCAGCCTTCTGGCGATGGATACGGCGCCACGCAGTGAAACATCGAGATCCGGAAACTCATTGGCCGCCAGCTCAGAGGCAGAATAAACAGAGGCTCCGGCTTCACTGACCATCACCTTAGTGATGCCGGGATTGCTGTCTTTGACCATGGCAATCACTTCACCTGCCAGCTTGTCGGTTTCACGGGAAGCGGTACCGTTACCTATGGCGATCAGCTCCACCTTGTGCATATTGACCAGATTAGCCAGAGTGCGTATCGACTTATCCCACTGATTTTGAGGCGCATGAGGGAAGATAGTGGTATGGCCCACCAACTTGCCTGTGTCGTTGACCACAGCCACCTTAACCCCGGTACGCAACCCGGGATCCAGTCCCATGGTGGCCTTGGCTCCGGCAGGAGGTGCCATCAGCAAGTCGCCCAGGTTACGGGCAAAGACTTTAATCGCCTCGGTTTCCGCCGCTTCACGCATTCTGGTGATAAACTCGGTTTCCATCTGCAGAGCGATTTTGATCCGCCAAGTGGCTGTGACAACCGTCTTCAGCCAGTTATCCAGAGCATTGTCACTCAGCTTAAGACGCAAGTGTTCGGCAATGAGCACCTCACAATAGCTACCGGCTTTGGCTTCTGCCTCAGGATCGGCATTCATCGATAGACTCAACACGCCTTCATTACGGCCGCGCAGCATAGCCAGCGCCCGGTGAGAAGGCACTGAGCTGAGTTTTTCAGTGTGCTCAAAATAGTCGCGAAACTTGGCGCCTTCCTTCTCCTTGCCGGAGACCAGTCGGCTTTCAATGACAGCCGACTGTTGCAGATGGTTACGCACCTTGGCCAGCAACTCGGCATCTTCGGCGATCCGCTCCATCAGGATATAACGGGCACCATCCAACACCGCCTTGGTATCGGCAAAACCGGCTTCCGGATTGAGATAGGCCTCGGCGGCCTGTTCAGGATCCATGGAGGCGCTGCCGGCGGCGGCATAGAGGGCATCAGCCAAGGGCTCGATACCGGCTTCAATGGCAATTTGGCCCTTGGTACGGCGCTTGGGTTTATAGGGCAGGTACAGATCTTCAAGCCGGGTCTTGCTGTCGGCTTCATTGATGGCGTACTTCAGTTCGGCGGTCAGTTTTCCTTGGGCTTCAATCGAGGAAAGGATCACCTGACGCCTATCATTGAGCTCCCGCAAATAACCGAGACGAGTGTGCAGGTTACGCAGCTGGGTATCATCCAGCCCCCCCGTCACCTCTTTACGGTAACGGGCCACAAAAGGCACTGTAGCGCCTTCATCCAGCAAGCTGATGGTAGCAGCAACCTGCTGCTCACGAACGTTCAGCTCCTGGGCAATAATCTGAGCAATATTATGCATAGTAAGGATCTGTTGGATTAACAAAATTCAGATGCGCCAACCATACCACAGCCAGCCTGAAAGTTTCATAGCCGGAGAGCGAGATTCCAGCCTTTAGCCAGCTAATCACATCCCAGGTTTAGCACCTTGACACTCTTTACAAAAATTCATCACAACTATGGACAGAGAAAACCAGCCTATTTTATACTTCTTGGCCGTTATGCAAATAACAATGATTTGTATTTATCTAATCGGCAGGGAGCGCCGGAAACCGCAAACCAATAAGCCGTCTTCCAAGATGGCAAACATTAGGAATAACGATGAAATTCACTCGCTCCCTTGTCGCTCTGTCAGTACTTTCCGGACTGGCAGCCCAGGTGGCTTATGCCAAAGAGTCCCAAATGGAAACCATGGTCATCACTTCCAGTCGGATGGAAAAACCACTCAGTGCCATCCCCAATACTGTGACAGTCATAGACCAGGAACAGCTCAAGCAACAGCTGGCCACCACCCGGGACTTATCGACCATTTTGGGCAACCTGGCCCCCAGCTTCTCCCCCAGCCGCCAGAAAATGACCAATACCGGTGAAACCCTGCGCGGCCGAGCTCCCCTCATCATGATAGATGGCGTGCCTCAGTCAAACCCTCTACGCAGTGGTGGTCGCTCGGGTCAAACCATAGATCCCATGATGATAGAACGAATTGAAATCATCCATGGCGCCAATGCCATGCACGGCCTTGGCGCTCAGGGCGGCATAATCAACTACATCACCAAGAAACCCAGCGGCGACAACGAAAGCCGGGTAAGTTTTGATCTGTCCTCCCCCACCAGCTTCGAATCCGACAGCCTGAGTTTTGGTGCCAACTATGCCTTCTCCGGCCAAAGCGGCAACCTGGATATGCTGGGTTCAGTGGGATACCACAGCAATGGTGTTTACTATGATGCCAACGATGATGTCATAGGTGTCGACACCACCCAGGGCGAGTCGATGGACAGCCAGAGCAAGGACTTCTTTCTCAAGTTGGGCTATGAGTTCAGCGAGTCGCGACTGGAGCTGATGGTCAACCACTACGATATGGACAACAATGGTGATTGGATGCCGGTCAAAGGCAATGTCGCCACAGATACTCCTACATCGGCGGTAAAACAGCAACAACCCTGGCAGGCAGCCAACAACAAGGTCACCACCAGCAGCCTCACCTATAAGCATCGCAACATCGCCGGGCAGCAGTTGGAACTGCAACTGTTCAACCAGAACTTCAAGGGTGTCTATGGCGGTGGCTGTTTCGGCAGCTTCTATGATCCGGCCTTCGAAGGTGCAGCGAATCTGACAACCTGTGATACCGGCGCCAATGGCGAGCAGTACTTCTATGACCAGTCACGCAACAAGTCCAACAAGTGGGGCCTCAAGGCGTCAATGATCGCCAATAATCTGGCCGACAGCGGCGTGGATCTGGCCTATGGTGTAGACCTTTTCAGCGATACCACAGAGCAGGATCTGGTGCAGACCGGACGCGCCTGGGTACCCGAGACCCGTTACGACAATATCGCCCCCTATGCCCAATTGAGCTTCTCACCTGCAGATGCCCTGACCCTTTCCGGCGGCATTCGTTATGAATATGCCAAACTCAAGGTCGATGATTTCCAAACCCTGTGGGCCTCTGGCCACAAACAGGTTGCCGGTGGCGAACCGGATTTCAATGAAACCCTGTTCAATATAGGTGCCAGCTATAACTTCACCTCAGCGCTGCGCCTCTATACCAGTTACAGCCAAGGTTTTGGTATGGCAGACATAGGGCGAATTCTGCGTGACGGCAACAGCTTCCCGGACCAAAACCCCAGCGTGGAAGGCTCTTTGACGCTGGAGCCCGTGGTCACAGATAACTATGAACTGGGCTTGGACTATCAAGGCGAGTTGTTGGCAGCCAAGCTGGCACTGTATCGCTCCGAGGCCAAACTGGGTGCCCGCTTGGCCCTGAATGAAGACGGCTTCTACAATGTGAAACGGGAAAAGAGCGTGATCCAAGGACTGGAAGCCAATGTCACGGCTTACCTGGGTAATGACGACGATCTGGGGCTGAACCTGGCGCTGCAGCAAGGGGAGTATGATTCCAATAAAGATGGCAGCACAGACACAGATCTCGACGGCGCCAACATAGCACCCAATCGTCTTAACCTGTTCTGGGAACACAGGTTCAATGCCGAGATGAGTGGGCGGATTCAGGCCAACTACTATATGGACCGTAGCTTTAAAAAGGCCAATGGTGAAGAGTACGCCGAGTTTGACGGCTATGTCACGGTTGATGCCTCCTTCTCTATGCCTTTGTACCAAGGCACTTTGACATTGGGGCTACAGAATCTGCTGAATAAGGACTACTACAGTTACTACTCACAGACTATGGCTAACGACAACCGTTACTTCAAAGGCATGGGTCGTACTGTCAGCATAGGCTTCAGCTTGCCGTTTTGAGGACACTTTCATCAGGGAAACTGCCGGTAGTTCTCATAAAAAGCCAGTTCAGGAACTGGCTTTTACTTATAATCTGGTTCTACTCTGGATAACTGGTATAGCAGCAAGAGAAAGGATAACTCTGAACAAACTCCCGGACGCCAACCAATCCTAGATAAAATCCTTGTAGAGTTCCCCCGCTAACCCATAAGCCAGCCACCTAAGCTGGCTTTTTATACCAATCCGCATTGAAGTCTGAGCTAATGGTAGGCAACTCAACACTTATGGTTGGCCCATGAAATCTGAAACTGCCGAAAGCTTGCTTTGCCTCTCTAAAAAAGAAAAAATCCCCAAAGCGTATGCGGTTACTCGCCGTGTCCATATTTTTGCAATCCCGTAATCGTACTCAAATAGCGAACCAGTTAAAGGTGGCAAGATCCAGCGTCAACTCATGGGTCTCAAACTATCTTGAACAAGGGCTCGTAGGGCTTGAAGATAAGCAGCGACCCGGCAAAAGACCATCATTGTCCAATGACTAAAAGCGGAGGCTCGCCAGATATATTGAGTTCAAAGCACAATCGAATGAGGGAGGCAGGCTAACCGGGGCAGATATCCAGCAATACATATCGAGTGAGTTTGGTGTCGAGTACCACCTCAATCATATCTACAAGCTACTCAAGGGCATGGGGTTCAGCTGGATAACCAGCCGCTCCAGGCATCCCAAACAGACTCAAGGCGTGCAGAACGCTTTTAAAAAAGTTTACTCTGGAAACGCTCCTTCACACACCTATCCATATACGACCACACCAGATTGATATTTGGTTTCAGGACGAAGCCAGATTTGGTCAGCAAAATACAACAACACGACTCTGGGCACCGAAAGGCAGTAGACCCAGAGCGCTAAAACAGCAGCAGTTTGAATACGCGCACCTCTTCGGCGCAGTCAGTCCCGCAACAGGAGAAACTGAAGCCATCATCACGCCGTTTGTTAATAAGGACATCATGCGCCAGCACCTGGAACTGAGCGCCAACCGAACTAAACCAGGACGACATGCTGTGGTGGTAATGGATGGTGCAGGG
>NZ_NIJM01000099.1 GCF_002836945.1 Shewanella chilikensis | reverse complement strand
TGAATATCCTTTTGGGTGTATATTACTCAAATGACACAGATTTATGAACACTACCAGGCTTACCGCTGAATTTGGAAAACTATTTCCTGGGCCGGTAGGGACGCTGCAAGAACTTACTACTGCGAACACTGGAGAAGCGACGATGGCATTTTGCAACCAGCTGTCAGTATTTTCAACCAGCCTGATTCCAATGCTATTTATCTCAACGTGAGTTCTTGATTTTCGTGTGATACTTACGCTCTCCATAGGGATAGATAAAAAATACTATAGGCTAAAGGGAAGCAATTTTATCGAAAACAAGGAGAGTGTGATGCAAGGATTTAAGGGATTTTTATTGTCTTCTTTGTTGGCATTGCTGGTGGGTTGCAGTTGGGCGGCCTTGGCGGGCATTGTTGGATTACTGCTGTTGCCTTCTATGTTTCAATCCAAGGGTTGGTTGGATCTGACCTATATGTTGGTGGGGACTATTTTGATGCTACAAGCATTGATCGCCGGATGTTGGGCCGGTTGGTTGAGGGGGAGCGGGGTATTGATTCGGCAAACGGTAACCCAAAATGCCTTTTGGAAGACCAACTTGTTTATTGCCATTGGTATATTGCTATTGTTTGCGTTATTGCATTAGTTTTCTGTATCCGCCAAGGTTAACCTTGGTCATCGAGTGGACCGTTAACACCCGCTTAAAATATCCTCAATCATATTGTTTTTTTAATTGTTTGCGGGCTGTGAGTCTACTCACGTTTTAGGTTATCTTCGGCGGCAATAGTCGGCAAAATGGTAAGATCCTCTTTTCCTTATTATTGTCTGTATTGGTGGAGTGCCATGCGTAGTTTATCCTCCTGGGGTTTGGTTCTTTGTCTGTCGTTGCTGGTTTCGGGTTGTTCATTGCTTGAGGTGAAATTGGAAAGCGGTATTGAGCCGCTGCCGCAGGAGCAGTTGAGCATGCGGGTATTTACCCGGGAATATGCCAGCAGCTTTTTTGCCGGAGTAGAGCAGAGCGCCGATCTGATACTACTACGCTCTGATGATCTGCAGAGCAAATCCAATGCCTTGATGTGGAAAATTAATGCCGAACAAACACTGGGACAAACCATTTTTCAGGTGTCGCCGGTAGCCGCCATGATAGACACTTGGGCATTTACTGCACAGATGGCACAGTTTTTTGACTCTGGTAATGGTAAGGCATTGTTTGGCGAGCAAACGCAACTGGCAGCCAACACCAGTCAGCAACTGTTGGCTGATTATGAGCGCCGCATGCAAGGGCTGATGAGTAAAGCCGATTTTACTGCCAATCAGCAGTTTATCCGCGAATATGCCATGGCTCACCCGCTGTTTGATGTTAGCTTTCCACGGGTCTCCGCGTTTAACGACTGGTTGAGCTTCCGTAAGATCGGTGAGTTTGATGCTGTGACTACCTTCGGCAGTGTGCCTGAGGTGATGAGCGATATGTCTGACCGTATGGCCATGCTGGCGAGTCAAACGCCAAAACTGCTTGGCTGGAAGGCAGAGCTGTTTGCCCTTCACTCCAACATCAACTCAAAAGAGGTACAGCAAACCCTAAAAGATATCAGCGAAACCTCGGCTAAATTTCAGAAGCTGATGAATGAAAGCCCGCAGTTAATGTCTGAGCTGGCAGTGGATCTGCGCCGCGAGCTGACGCCGCTGTTGGTACAGTTGGATGCTAGTGCCGAGCGCAATCTCGCGCAACTGTCGGTCGAACGTCTGGCATTGGAAAAAATGGTGGAACGTGAACGCATTGCGCTGGAGCAGATGGTGGATAGGGAGCGCCAGGCCGTGACCAAAGAAGCCGATGCGCTGGTGCAACGTACTGTGACTCAGGTGTTTGAAGAGCTCACCGGCGTGATTAAAAGCCTAATCCTCTATATCGTGCTGTTCTTGCTGGTAGTGTTCTTTGCGCCACTGGGCTTGGGTGTCTGGTTGGGCAAGCGTATTGGCTTGAAACAAGCCAGTATGACGAAGTCATAGTCAGATAAATGGTGGCAAGTGTCTTATAGTGAGGCGCAGAAGGTAGTGTAAGTTGTATTAGTCGCAAGAGGGTGTTAACGCGCGGCTTAGGACTTTAAACAGATACTTGCCACCACTTTTAAGCCCAACCGTCCGAGGGTATTTGTAAGGCTGGTTACTTATTTCTACAGTTCAGCTTAACGTGTACCTGCAGTTTTTTTAGGGCCCGAGGACTTATTCGCATCTTTCTTAGCTCATGTGTAGATTTGATGAAGCCATGGGTATTTCGGTTATAGTCTGTTTTAATTAGATGACTTTTTTACCAAACTTATCCATTTTGCAATTGCATTTAGGACAAGTCCAACCACCCCACATCAGTTGACTTATATTTTGAGGGATACGAATTTTCGGCATTATTTCGCCGCATTCTGGACAGTTGATCTCATGTAAATTTATATCCATTTTAGACTGCTTGTTTTCAGCCCGAATTCAGATAATAAGTGCACCACTCATGGTTAAACGGTGAGGAGAGATCAACTGCCTGTTGGTGATACTCTGTAGTCGCCAAACAAACATGAGTAGTTACCATGAATTACAAGCAGTTGATCGAGGGACAACGATACCAGATTGAGGCCTATTTACGCGAGGGTTTCAGTTATCGGGAGATAGGAAAACGTCTGAAAGTCAGCCACAGCACAATCAGCCGGGAAGTAAATCGCAATC
>NZ_NIJM01000098.1 GCF_002836945.1 Shewanella chilikensis | reverse complement strand
GGCGAGTCGATACAGCCCCCTTTCCTCGAGTGTGGGGCGAAGCTCCACGACTTTAAGCCGCTGGAACAGCGGCTATTTATGGCTTTAAGCCAAAACTCACCAATGAACTTGATCCTAGCGGCTAGCTAAGTTGTAGCCAATCACCTGCCGCAGGGATGGGCAGGAAGCCCGAATGCAGTGAAGAACAGGATGTTAGAGAACTGCCTTATGCACAGGCGATCCTGTGACTCGCTGCAAGCACTTCAGATGTTTCAAGCTACTCAGTGCTAACAGAATTGCACCAATCCCCCTCGATGTCGCCGACAGCCGTTGGCGTAAATAACGTGGCTGAGGGCGAATACTCATCACTAGCGAAGATGGATTTGAGTACCAAATCCGCGCGGTTGAAATGAAAACCAAGAGAGTCCTCTTGGTCTAGGGGCAAATCGAGGGGCAAAACGCCGCGACTTATAGTCTCGATCGCGGGCTAGTCACAATCGCCGGCTGTCTCAGTCGCGGGTCGCGACACAATATCTATTACGGCCGGTGGCCTTGGCGCGATAAAGCGCGCGGTCGGCCTGTTCAAACAGTTGATCCTGATTTATTCCAGCGCTCCAGACGGCGATACCTATGCTGCTGGCTATGCCGTGGCGCTGAAACAGCGGCTCCTTGGTGAGCATTTCGAGCAAGCGTTCGCTCATGCGCACCGCCGACTCCAGATCGCCTTCCACCAACACCACAAACTCATCGCCGCCTATGCGAAAAGCCTGGTCGGCATTACGGATGCCACGCTTAAGCAGCTTGCCAAACTGAGTCAGCACTCTGTCGCCGAACTTGTGCCCGAGACTGTCGTTGAGCTGCTTGAAATTATCCAGGTCAAGCACCGCCAGAGATATTGGGCTGTGGGCTCGTCCGGCTCTTGCGAGCGAGGTGCGGATACACTGACCGAAATAGTGGCGGTTGCCAAGTCCGGTCAGTGAGTCAAACATCGCCTGCTCTGACATCTGCGAATAGGCGATAGCGTTGAACAGTGGCTGCGACAGCAAAATCTCAATCTGCTCAAGTTCCGCCTGTTCTACTGGGCTCAATACTCTTTGCAGCCGGTAGAGTAACTTGGCGGTACCCAGTTTACTGACCAGTTCTCTGCTTACTGTGCTCTGAGAGGTGCGTCCCCAATGAAATTGATGTCCTTGAACTTGTAACTGCACTCCCTGTACCGGCAAATATTGTTGTAACAGTTTGCCATAGCAGGCAAATACTGTCCGTGGATCGAGACTTGCGTGTAACCGTTGAACCGCCTGTAGCAGATCCATTCTGGGGTGGATAGCCTGAGGTTGATCAGACAGATACTGATAGTCTTCAGGGTAAAACTCTGTTGCCAGACCAAAGTCCATCATAAATACTCCAATAAGGCAGAACCTTTTTCTATAGTTAATCTGCAAGATTCGTGCCTGGTCGACCTTGGGCTAATTTGTATCGAGATCTCATTGAGTTAAGCTTTGTAGTGCTAAGTATATTGGGGTGACAAGTATTTGACACTGACAGAATAATGAACTGAACCATTGATAGCGGGGGAGTGTGCATGGAACATGGATTCTTTATCCAGATCCTTCTGATGCTGGTTATCGCCATAACGGCGATAGCTTTGCTCAGGCGCGTAGGCTTACCTGCTATTCTTGCTTATCTGTTGACCGGGGTTATCAGTGGCCCCTCGGGATTCAACTGGTTCTCGCAGCACCAGATGCAATCGGTAGCCGAACTTGGGGTGGTACTGCTGATGTTTACCCTGGGACTGGAATTTTCCGTCCCCAGGCTCTGGGCCATGCGCCGCACTGTATTTGGCCTCGGCAGCGCTCAGGTGGTATTGACCACCTTGCTGGCCATGGGGGCCGGATTACTCTTTATCAGCGACGTGACTCAGGCGCTGGTGATAGGTTCAGTGACGGCTTTGTCTTCCACCGCCATAGTGCTGAAACTGCTTAACGACAAGGGCTGGCTCAAGCGCCGCCATGGCGAACTGTCGGTCAGTGTGTTGCTGTTCCAGGACCTGGCGGTGGTGCCCTTGCTTATTCTGCTGCCTTTGCTTGCCGATGGCAGCGAGCCTTTGACTGTCCTGCAGCTTGGGGCCGCTCTGGGGAAGGGGATCCTGGCCTTTATTGTGCTGATGGCTTTTGGTAAGTGGGCTCTGCCCAAATTGTTTGATGAAGTCGCCCGTTCCCGCTCCAACGAGCTGTTTGTGTTGTCGACTCTGGTGGTCGCGCTCTTGACCGGCGCCTTTACCCAGTGGCTGGGGTTGTCCATGGCATTGGGGGCCTTTATGGCCGGGATGCTTCTGGGGGAGAGCCAGTACCGGCGCCAGTTGGAGGCGGATATTCGCCCGTTTCGGGACCTCTTGATGGGACTGTTCTTTATCTCCATAGGTATGTTGCTCGACTTCAGTCTGGTGCTGGCCTATTGGTGGCAAATTTTACTGTTGCTGTTGGCTGTTATAGTCGGTAAGACAGTTATTGTCTTTGCTTTGCTGAGGTTGGTTAAAGAGCCTTTTCGGGTAGCCATGTCTACCGGCCTCAGCCTGGCACAGGTGGGGGAGTTTTCATTCGTGGTGCTGGCCCTGGCAGTGAGTTATCAATTGTTGGCGCCCAGTGTCAGTAACACTTTGGTGATGGTTGCCGTACTGTCTATGGCACTGGCGCCGGCATTGGTGCGTCATAGCATAGACATAGCCAGGCTGCTGCAGGGCCTTAAACCCAGGCCTGAACCGGCAGAAAACCTGCCGCCTTTGGATCCCCAGCAAGATCTGGTTTTGCTGCTGGGTTATGGCCGGGTTGGGCAGACCATAG
>NZ_NIJM01000097.1 GCF_002836945.1 Shewanella chilikensis | reverse complement strand
AGCCTGGTGCAGTTCCTCGCTGTCGGCGAGACCATCACCTTGAGCTTTGATGTCACTGTCGATGACGGCAACGGCGGCACAGATACCGAGACTGTCACTGTCACCATCACCGGCACCAATGATGCGCCTGTGCTGAGCATCGACATGAGCGGCGCGGTCACCGAGGATGTCGATGTCATCAATGGCATGCTCAGCGACAGCGGCGACTTGAGCTTCACCGATGTCGATATCAACGACGGCCACGGTGTCAGCAGCAGTTACAATGATGACGCTACATGGAGCAATAATATTCCTCTGGATCCCGCCCTCATTAGCGCCCTGGAAGCCGGTTTCAGTGTCGACAACTCCGGCTGGAACTATGAAATCGCCAACAGCCTGGTGCAGTTCCTCGCCGCCGGTGAGACCATCACCTTGAGCTTTGATGTCACTGTCGATGACGGCAATGGCGGCACAGATACCGAGACAGTCACAATCACCATCAATGGAACCAACGACCCGGTTGAAGGCGAGTTTGCCAAAGAAATCTGGGTTCCGGCCTCCCTGTTGCAACTCTCGGATCCTTATCTTGCCGGTTATCCGCTGAATATTGATGTTCCAACCGATGTAGATGCCACGGATGAAATTAGCATCACAAACCTGAGTCTTGAGTTTATCGACCCTGCAGAAACTGCCGAGCTAGGCTCTATTTGGTACTGGGATGATGGCGAGCAGATGCTGGTGCAGTATGACTTTGACAATCCTGAAGCCTTGTCTGCAGCAGAGTTAGGCAGTCTGGTCTATATGCCGGGTAATAACGGTGATATTGAGGAACAGCTGGATATTTCTCTGACCTTCACAGTCAACTCAGGTACAGATCAGGTGGATGGTGACTTCATCATCCATGCGGTGCCGGGGAACAGCTTAGGAGGGGAAAGTGTCACCATAGGTGATGGTTCATCGCCTTTGACTTCAGGTAATGACCAAGACGCCATTCTCAGTATCAGCGGTGGATTCGCCGATGCGATTAATTTAGCGCCTTCCGCCGGTAGCCTGGATTTATTTACCGACTTCCAAAAATCGCCCTTTGCCATCCCAATCCCCGGCAATGAGAGAGACATTGACACTACCGCAGGCAGCAAGCGGGAAACAGAGGTATCGGTCAGGCTAACCATCAACGGTATTACCTTCATAGTACTGTTGGCTGATCCTGTGGATAACATAGAACAAACTTGGTTCTATGATGCAGATACTGGCTTGATGAAAGCCAGCATTGGCTACAATCAGATAGTGCAAGAATCGGATAACTCGATAACACTCGCTGACTATCTGACCTTGAATCCAGCCCAAGCTGCAGATCAGTGGACTATTACTTACTTCGACAATGATGGAGGCAGCTATCAAGCCAGATATGTACAAGCTGTATTTACTCACGAGCTACTGCCTGATGATGCCATTACAATAACAGGAAGCGACGACATAGATAACCTCATCTTTGGTAGCACTCAGGGTGACTCACTCACCGGGGCTAACCAAAGTGATGAAATTGTCGGTCGCGAAGGGAATGACACCATCAAAGGTCTGGAAGGCGATGACCAATTATTGGGTGGTGCCGGCAATGACCACATCTTTGCCGGGACGGGTGCCGACTATCTGGTTGGTGGCCCCGGCAGTGATCGCTTGGATGCCGGCTCAGATAATGACAGAGATATTCTGATCTGGGATGCCGGGTCTGCAGATGGCAGCACCGATGAAGTCTATAACTTCGCCCCCAACACAGATGCACTGGATTTATCGGATATATTGGTTAATGAAGAAAATGGAGTTTTGGATGATTACCTGGACTTTAGCTTTGTAAATGGCAACACCATCATAACTGTCGACACGACAGGTGCCGGCGGGGACAGTGTCACCATAGTACTGAATGGTGTGGATCTGTCCACAGAGTATGGAACTACCGATGAAGGTTTGATTATTCAATCCCTTATCTCGGATGGTGCATTATTGGTCACTCAACCTGTTGTTCAGGCTTCTCTACCTGAGCCAAATTATACCTATCTATCCGAGGAACAATTAGTCCCTTAACCAAACCACTACTAATCACCAAGTATTTAAACAGAAGCATCAAGCTTCTGTTTTTTTATTAATCAAAATAAAAAATAAATTAATAAAAATCATAACATTACAAACCGTACGAATGGTGTCAAAAAATTGACTTAGCGGTCTTATTCATCTAAAATCGCCGCATAAGATTCACATCTTTCGCCAATTTGCAACCCAACTCCAATGGGATGCAACTTTATTGATACGGATATTGCAAGCGCCGGGAGCGGGACATGAAAGCACTTATCATAACACAAGATGGTCAAGTTAAGAGTTTGAATGGCAAGGCTTATGTCATGTCAAATGGCCAGCAAGTGCCATTACAACAAGGCGACTTGGTCGCGCAGGGAAGCGAAGTTTTTGTCGATAATGATGCACAGTTCGAGCTCTTACTCAGTGACGGAAGTAGTCTTGGAAATGAAGATGAAGCCCCTGAGGAAGCGTTGCAAAATACCGATGCTGTAACAGATTCTGAAATTGCCCAGCTACAAGCCCTTATCGCATCGGGAGAAGATCCAACCGCTTCATTGCCTGATACTGCTGCCGGAGGAACTCAAGGAAATGAGGGAACGTCCGGTTTTGTCTCATTGGCAAGAAGTGGCGCAGAAACTCTAGCTGCCAGTGGCTACGATTCAGCAGGCTTCGAAACCGATGCTATTACACTGCAAGAAGGCTTATCACAAAACGCCTTCAACCTGACCCAAGTTGCTCCCAGTACCGTAACCTTGTTGGCGCCAACCCAAGTCAATGAGGGGGGCAGTATCACCTACACAGCTGTTGTAGATAACGCCCCTCTTGAAAGTGATTTGGTGCTGACCCTGTCCAACGGCGCGACGATAATAATCCCCACTGGCCAAACTTCCGGCAGCGTTACCGTCGATGCTCCCAGCGATGATGTTTACTTGGACAGTGAAGTACTGAATGTCGGTGTCACTGAGTCCCAGGGCGGCAACTATGAAGAGCTGGATCTCGGCAACAGCGTCGACACGACGGTCAATGACACCATAGATACCACCA
>NZ_NIJM01000096.1 GCF_002836945.1 Shewanella chilikensis | reverse complement strand
TGAATATCCTTTTGGGTGTATATTACTCAAATGACACAGATTTATGAACACTACCGCTTAGGCTTGACTGAAATATGTCAAGCTCCCTGACTTTCCATCTTCTTGATCACTTCATTGTTGAATGCAATGACACCTTTATAGCCCCAGTACATTGAAAGTGCCCAGAGTATAAATGCAATAGGGCTGGCAACAATAGTGATAGCAAGTACCACGCAAAGAATAAAATTAATAACTCCGAATCCTACACTGCCAGCGTACATTTGGGCGGCACCTGGAATGAAGAATCCCAGCACTAACGCCGTGGTTGAGTTTTTCATTTCATTTTGTAAGCGGGCTAGTTTAATTGCGTCATTCATCTGTTACTCTCCATGCTTTTTTATAAGCTATTTATAACCTGACGCACACACTAATTGATCTTTATGGTCGATTTGGTGTAAGCGGTCACGGTCATGTTGGTGGTTCTTATATTATGAGCACTTATATAAAAAGCGATGATAAATGCAAGATACGTATTTTTACAGATTTCCCGTAAATATTTTTAGCTTTTTTCACCACGTAACTATTTTAATCGTTGAATTGTTAAGTCCCTGTGTGATTACACAGGGACTTTCAGGTATTCATGTTTAGCCTTTCTCAAATAGCCTTCCTGCCAGCCCTTGTGCAAAATTTTTGAATTTTTCATATTGCCTAGGGGCTGATGCTATTAGCATAACTTCCTGCTCCTTAAACTTGTTGGCGTCAATCAATGTATAGGTTGGTCTGGTTGGGTCAATCTCATTGATAAGTACATATTGGCCACTCCCGGTAAGTTGCAGTTCGCCATTTTCGTCAAAAGTAAGTAATTCATGATCTTCAGCAAGCAGGTAAATAGCATAGCGAGTAAATAATTGTTGAACGGAGTCGGCTAGGTTTTCTCTATAAATTCGTTGACGATTAACATCAGAATTATCGTCCTCAAGCATTTTAATATATTCTTGCTCTGATTCAATTCTCTTTTGTGCCTGTTCCCAGGTTCTGCGCTCTGAATAGCTCATCAAATTGATCTGGGATTTTAAGTCAGTTTCGGCTCGTTCCGCATTTTTGCGTTGGTCGGTTACATAGTCTGTATCAACGTCCAATAGAACCGATGCTTTAACATAATTTATCACCGCTTTGTCTATGCCTGAGGACTTCAGTGCGGCAACAAACTGGGCCTGAGTATTTTGCCCACCACCAATAGAATCCATATAGGAACAATAAAATTTGCCATCGGCTCCTTTCACGGCAGGTAATGGCAGAATACCACCGGCGCGGCTATAATTTTTATAGCGATTTTCGATAATGGACACACAATCAGGCGCAGTATCATTATTTACTTTGAAATTGATCCAACTGGCTTTTATATTAAAATCTCTGACATTAAAGCCCAGTGGGTTCAGTTGCTTTAGTGCAGTATTCATAGCTTCTTGCGCGGATATGGCTTCGGATTTTAATGCTGCCAGTTTTTCATCATATGGCTTCAATATGGCGTTGAGCTTTGCGGTTGCTGCTGAACTGCGTTCGTGTACATCTTTCAATTGTGCCAAGATTTCTTGGTTGCTCTGAATCGCTGCTTTGTGTCTATTAATAGACTCGTTCAGTGTTTTATCGTGTAAATAAAGCTGGCCTTCTAGTGTAAGAAACTGCGCGACTGTGCCTATTTCACCGTTCGGCGCAGGGCGTTTTCCCAGTGGACTTTCAGTCATCTTTTTAGCAATAGATAATACGTCGTTGAAGGTTTCATCCGTGATTTCATGACCACGAATTTCCTTGAGTGTGCCTTGTTCCAGTTCTTTTAGCTGTGTCAACCACTCTTTTAGGTCACCATCGTCTACCGGGATCAGATGTACATTTTTTGCAGCTGAGGATATCTGGTGTTGGGGTATATCTGATTGAAAATCGAGCTTTGCTTGGTCAGGATAATTATTGCATCCTGTTAATGTTATTAATCCAAGGAAAAATATGGTTAGGTAACTTTTATCTTTTTTCACTTTAAAATCCTTACTTTTCTAGCTTATTAAACTCTTATCGCCATATATTTTTGTTATTTGTTCGGTTAACGCAGTTATTACATGTAATAATCTGCTTTTGTAGCTGTATTTCTAAATTATATTTTTAAGGTTTGGGGTTTAGTTATCTGAAGATACAGAAAACATGGAAGATGTTTTGTAGCGAGGCAACAGGGTTGTAATGAAGAAGAGGAGAATCGACATGAGCAGTATTGGTAAACCAATCTCTATCGCTTTCATCAATTGACTGGTAATGCTTTTTTCTTTGATACCGAACTCTCGACCTGCGTCAACAACTTCCGAAATTGAGTTATAAACGTCATAAAGTGGCGCTACAACAGTAACCAGACAGATCACGCACAGGGTTTTGCTGACAAAGCGTGGGGCGCCAATAGCCAAACTGACAGCCGATGCCAGCATGAATATGACTTGCAGTGTTACGTTGTCAACGAACTTCCAGTAACTTACCGTCGTATCGAATCCCAGGTTAACTGCTGGCAGTAGCATTGACACAAACAGGCATGTCAGCGTGAAGAGCGCAAATTTGTTGTGAAGCGAGAGTCCGGATACCGAACTTAACGTTGGCATTTCGACCGAGGTCAATGTCTCTTTTGTTTTGGACAGATCCATAGCTTGTAGCTTTTCTTTGGCTTTGCCTGTTGCTTTTGCGGCGAGTGCTTTGGCTCTTTCCAGGCTGTCTTCATTGATGTTGCTTTTAACTTGTTGATAGATGTGATTGGCGGTATCTTTGGCTGCTGAGAGGTGCTGGTTAATAGAGGCGGATTGCCTGAGTATATAAACAGACACTACTTTTCCTTCTACCAGATCAAAGTCAACATCATCGCCAACACGGGGAGTAAGCTCAGATTTAATCTCTGAGAGTTGCACCTCCAATTTGTCCTGATTCTCAGCACGGATCAGGACGTATGCACCGCTGATATTGAGTATCTTTCCCTGCATTAAAATCACCTCATCATTTGAGCATTTTTATCGAGGTAACATAAAAAGGCGTAGTCACTTTAGAAAGGTACGTATTTTCTGGAGAAATTCGTAAGTGCTTACAGGTACGGTGCTTAGGGAAGCTGCGATTAAGTGGTCCGCAGCTCCCGATATGACGCCCCAAACCGT
>NZ_NIJM01000095.1 GCF_002836945.1 Shewanella chilikensis | reverse complement strand
GGTATAAGACGGGATGTCGTTATAGTTGTTTTGATTGGGTGACCATTCGTTATCCAACACTGTGCTACTGCGATGATTGGCGGTCAGCACGGCAGAGAAGTCATTGTAGGTGTAGTCTGTGGTCAGTCGGTGACGCCAGCGTGGACGAGCCTGCTCACCTGCCGATTTAACGTTGTCATCAGCAAATCCGGTAGGGTTGAATGAACGCTCTTCCAGATAAGTACTGAATAGGCGGAAGCCCCAGTCACCGAAACCGGTTTCAAGACGATAGTTGACCTCAAAATCAACACCCGAAGTGACACTGGATGCCGAGTTAAAGGGTTTCTCGAAATAATTGACGATTTCATGAGTGGTGGGATCTCGCCTGAGTAAAGGGCAGAATTGATTATTGGTTGAACTGGATTGGTAACAGTACTTAACGACTGCGGCACCGCTGAAATTATTGATCACATTCTCCATATCGAACTTCCAGTAGTCCACAGTCAAGCTGAAGTTTTCCAGATAAGAAGGCGTGTATATAAAGCCCAGAGTGAAATCATTCGCCACTTCGTTTTTTAACTCAGGGTTCCCGACGATAAAGCCTGGACGGGTTGAACCATACCATTCCTGGGATGGTTCAAAGGTGGTTGGGATCCCTTGGGCTGCACAGTTAGCCAGCACATTACTTAGATATGTGGGGTTAATTCGATTGCGATAACTGGCCGCGCAATAGTCACTGATCCCTCTGAATGTTTGGCTGGCTGGGTTAAATAATTCGGCTATGTTGGGGGCTCGCACTGACTTGGAGCGGTTAGCCCGGATGCGCAAATCGTCATTCAGTGCCCAGTTGAACCCTACTTTCCAGGCGTTATCTGAGCCGGAGGTGGAGTAGTCCATGTAACGAAATGCAGTTTCAAGAGTTAGATCCTGAACTAACATAACATCTTTTAGCAATGGAACGGACAATTCAGCCGATGCTTCAGTCACATCAAATTCACCGGAGAGAGGTTGAGATCTGTTGTTAAACAGAAGACCTTCTCGCATTGCCGGATCCGGCAGGGTGTCGGCGGTCTCTTTTCGATACTCCAAACTGAAGGCGGCAGCAATGAAACCCGCAGGCAGCTCAAACAGATCACCGCTGACAGAGGCGCCGGCAACGTATTGATCGATTGATGAGCGGCGAATGGCATCTGTGCTGACCCAATTGTAAGCGGCTTTATCATAGAGGCCGCGACCAAACACATTCAACGGCTTACAGCCATTGGCTCTGGCATGTTCACTACGACATACCAAGGCACCACTTCTATCCCGGATAACATCGACAGCATCCTTAAAGCGCTGCTCGAACATCTCACCGTACCACTCGGTATCGGCTTGAACATGGCCAACAGTGGCATAAACATCGTATGACCAGGTATCGGAGATTGCGCCTTCAAGCCCCAAAGCTAAGCGGGCTGTGGTTCTTTCTTGACTGTATTTTCGGTTACCAAAGTCGGACGCCAAGTAGCCAACTCTGGCGCCGTCACCTGGCCGCCTTTCGGACGCTTTGACCAAACTTGCAGCTTCGGGTGAAAGAAAAGCATTATCTACATGAAGCGGAATAGTGAGGAATGCCGGAGAGCCTTCACCATAGGCTTCAGATTTGGCATAGCTGGCTTCCATGGTAAATTTATGATCATCATTAATGTCATAGTTCATGAAAGTAAAGAAGTTAATCCTATCCAGCGGAGTCTTGATAAAAGCGTTTTCGGCAAAGTTGTAGCCTTCGCCTCCAAGATAATCTATTCGGCCATTGGTGAGTTTGTGCAGAGGTTGCCCCAGCTTCATTGGGCGAATTTTACCGTCATCACTGAAAGTGTACTTTTCTCCGGCTCGGGTGGTGAACGCTCCGGTCTTGGTGTAGGCGGCCAGTACCTGTTGACCATGTCCCCACATTATTGCTTGGGGGTCATTCGGGCCGCTGGCATTGGGATTTCGCACCACAATCGGCGCTTCGCGCAAAAAGTCCCTGTCCATATGTGCAATCTGCCCCTGACGTGACCAACTTAAGTTGGTTACGAAATTGGCTTTGCCAATATCGGAGCCGAAGGTCAGTGAGGCGTATTCCTCTTCACCTCCAGATTGTGTTGGCCTGGTGGTAGAGGCATCCAGCGCCAACCCATCAAAACTGGTCTTGGTCACTATGTTAACTACACCGGCAATGGCATCAGAACCATATACTGCCGATGCGCCGCCAGTGGTGATTTCGATGCGCTCAACCATGGCTGTGGGGATATTATTCAAATCGACGGCACCTGAGCCTGGTGAGCCGGCCACAAAGCGTCGGCCATTCACTAATATCAGAGTTCGATTGGAACCCAATCCTCTCAGGTCGGTGTTATTCAAACCGCTGGCGAAAACAGTGTTGTTGGTGGTTTCCGGAGACAGACCAACCAGGGTATTAGGCATCTTATGCAATAGATCTGCGACGTTGGTAACACCGGCATCAATAAGACCATCGCCAGTGATTACGGTAACAGGGGTTGGGGCCAACTCTCCTATGCGTTTAATTTTTGAACCTGTGACTTCGATACGTTCTATGGTTTCATCTTTATCTTTAGCGTAGCTGGTTCCAGAATAAACAGCACAGCCGGCAGTAGCCAAAAGACAGAAGCGAATTGCTTTTGCGGTTGTAGATACAGAGGTCATGACTATCTCCTTGAGAAATTATAGCTTTCATATTTCTTCTTGTTTGTCAGATGTGGAAATGACCAACTAATGATTCAAGTTAATACGTATGTTAGCAATAGGTTAATCTTCGTTGGTTTTAAAGGTTTTTCGTTTTAACTAAATGGCAACATATGCATTTGGATTAGAAAATTCGCAACTACTTAAGTTTTGTTTGTATTTTTATTAAATGGTTTTTTATGCGTTATAATTTCGTTGCTTTATTGATGGATTTTATTGTTTAACTAAATTGTAAGGAAATATTTTTACTTATTTTACAGTGTGTTGTTCGTTATTTTTGTTGATGGTTTTAACATTGTTTTTATAGCTTGAGAAGCAATGAGGGAATTTCTTGGTAGGATAGGGCTCTTTAATAGGATGTGATATTGGAGAGGGTTTACCGGATGTTTCATTGTTAACTTTAAGGTACCGATTTTGATTCAATTTGATAGAAAGCGCTCTTGTGTAAACAGGAATAACCGGCATTAATCAAACTTTGCATATAGACAAAAGCGAAGTGGCTCAAGAGGAAACCCTGATATCCAATCCATATTTATCTAATAGGGTTTTAGTTAATTAGGGAAGTGCCGATTACTTAAAGCCACTTGCTGTTATGCAAGTGGCTTTTCGGTAGCAAGAGAATTAGAACTTGTAGTTTACCCCCACAGTGAATCGTTGACCCAGCATGTCGTAGTA
>NZ_NIJM01000094.1 GCF_002836945.1 Shewanella chilikensis | reverse complement strand
GGTTCAGGTTACAACACGATGATCTCACATCTCGGACTTATTCGCACCTTCCTTAACAGATTAACATTAATGATATTGGCAATTATAAAATTAGCAATAACCCGACTGACATTGGCTTACCCTGCCAACATTGAACATTTCAATTTTGGCTCTGCAACTTATCGCGAATTCAACCTAAATACTATCCAAAAGGATTCAATCAAAACTCAATCAACCAGTCACATAAAGTTATTCACCTTCTGCAACAAAAAAAGTCAAAGTTCCGTGTGTCGCAGTGGGATAATTTACTTCACTGAATGTCTTTGGTTATTTTTCATCTAAATTAAATACAGTAAAGCTTTCATTTTTCCAATCTCGAAATTGGTACCAACCCCAACACTTAATGGAGTCATATTTTTATATAAAGCTATAACTCGCCATTGAAAACATCTATTATCCAACTACTGTTTATAACAGAGATGATTCAAACTTGTAGTAGTGCTGATCATTTTTAATACCTATAGCCATGTTACCAGTCAGGCCAACTAATTCTCCCAAGCAGAATCAGGCACCACTTCAAAGATTAACTCGGCGGCCCCGTTGTTGATACACCTGAAACCACATTATAAACAGTGACTGAAAGCATGATTTCCGCCAATTACAGTCGATCCGAGGCATCAGTGAGATATGTTTAACATAGGATGATGTACCACATCTCTTACGTTCTACAATCATCCGTTTACTTGCCCCCCATTAACTGGTGACAAGGCAGGACAATTCGCGATAGCATAAACAAATTAAACCATCATTCACTAAGCAACTAATTTTAACTGCAAATATGGGATTTTTCACGAAAGACTGATGGGAAAAGCCTCACTACAAGTTTTAAGAAACAACTCGCAACAAGGACTTTGCATGAAACAAAGATTGATATTTCTTGGCCTGGCCCTGGGTGGCCTAACTCTCAATGTCAACGCTCAACAATGCGATCTCAGCATTACAGGCAGTGTGCCCGAAGGGATTAGCCTGGATAAGTTGGTCGTTTCCACCTATGGCAAGGAACTGCCGGTCACCAGCAGGGACTACTCCCTGTGCGCCAGCAAACAAGATCTTCAAGTCGTCGGCCGCCATAGTCCCAACAACACCATTTACCTGATGGATAAGAGTGGTGTTATTCCCAGAGGCGTCTATACCGCCGAGGTGTTTGTCCAGAGCAAGGCGATCACCTTAGACCCGGCTTCCAGTTTGACCAAGCAAGCCTGTGACCTGCGCTGTGGCTACTATGCCAGCCAAAGGGTGCAGAACTCCAAAGAGTTGCAGCAACTGGCGGCCGAATACCAACGACTGTCCGCCACTGATGGCAAGGCGATTAGCGCCTTCCTTAGCCAAAACCAAGCCAAATTAGATCGAATCTATTACGGCGATATCCACCCTAAGCCATCAGCTCCAATAAACACCGGCGATCTCTGGGTCGATCCCTACAGCGGCGCGGGACTCTACTTCGATGCCCCCGAAACCATACTCAACAGCACCTTTAGAGATTATGTGAGCTCCGAAGCCAGAGCGGCGCGGCAGCAAGATGAGGCCGTCGCCGAAGCAATGAAGCAGCATAAAGCTTCACTACAAAGCCTAATGAAAGGTTTCAACAGTTGGCAAGAGCGGGTGGAAGCCGTCAACAGACTTAGCGCTGAGCTAAAGGCCAACCAGGATCCGGCTGCGATAAAGGTGGCGCAAATATTCGAGCGCGGCCTTGAAGAAGCCGAGGCAGCTCTTAAAAGTTACCTTACCAACGACAACAAAACCCCCATCGCATCTCTAACCCGGGCAGACAAGACCTTCGAACTCTTGTTGGCCGACTGGACCAATGCCGCCTATATCCACAGCAAGGACAAACAAGCCTTCGCGGCCTTGTTCAGTGAGCAGTTTAAGCAGCAACTGCCGATACAAAATCGCGAGTTGGACAAGGCGCTGAGCCGCCTTATCGATTTGCCAAATCATCTGGGTAAGTTGTCTATTGAGGATGGCTATCAAAACATTCAGCTGGAGTTTAACAAGGTCCTGCCAGACTCGAACCAACGCTATGACTTTAAGGATGCCTTGCACAGCGTTCGCTTCGTGTATGAGAAGGGAGCCTGGCGACTCGACAGTGTCAGCCAACTGCCCATTCGCCACTATGATAAAGGCTAAATAGCTGTTTGATCCGCCCCGATAGTTACTGAAGTATCAGGCTTGATAGCGGCGGCGCGTACTTCAATTAACAGATGGGTCAGTTGATACACTGAATGTGGCATTGAGGGTCTGGAATCTTCAACCAAAGGCCGTTCCTGTATGCTGCCAAACTAAAGCAGGCCGGTTGGTGTGATGATTACCGAGAAAGAGTGTTCTTTGGTTAGATAATGTTCAAAGTATGCTCTGGCCCTGCCCTTTGACGTAGGGCTTTACACCTCATTTAAAAATCTTTACTCAATTCTAGACCATTAGAGTCTTTCTGAGCATAGAGGGACTCGTATTGAAATGACAAAGCAAACTCAAATGAAGTTTGCTTTGATAGATTCAACACAATTCTCTTCACATCATCAAATGGGTTAGGCAACGTAGCATCAACATCAAAATATGCTCGTAGTCCAACAGACCAGTCTGCATCTTCCAAGTCTTCAGTTAATACTGTCGAATTTTCAAGATTCGTCTTAACCGACATGGACGCATTTGTATTAGGTAATATTATAGACAGCTCGGACTCCGTCTCAAACAATTCAGAATACTCAACCCCCATTAAAGCGTCTTTTATATCCTGAAGCCTAACACCCTTCGCAACTTCCAAATTGAGAGTCATAGTCATCTTAGAACTTCCTCAATAAAACATTTTCACCGTCAATCAAATACAGGTTCTGTAAACCATTCACCGGCTTTTCATCCAAAAACTTCAACATATCAGCTGAACTCAATGGGGAATCGGTAATGTTCAAAACTATATCCGGTGCCTGGTGCTCAACCTTATAAATCATATTATCTCTAATGGTGTGCGGTTTTTTAGACTTTGGAGAATACACATCTGCTGGTCTTCCATAAACGAAAATACAACAAAATACAGGACATCCTAAACACTTTCTGAGCAGCAAGTGGAAATACAGGACATCCTAAACACTTTCTGAGCAGCAAGGAAGCACGCTGCTGGGTGTCAGTCTCTGATAAATAACGCGATATATAGACGATATATAGGACATCCTAAACACTTTCCGAGCTGCAAGGAAACTCGTTGCAGGGTGTCAGTCTCTGAGAAATAACGACGGATTTTTGGAAGTAGGCTCTCTGAGACAAGTAATCTACATACTTCATACAAAAACTGCGGTTGCCAGGCATGCCAACGGCAGGCTTAAGCCTGTTGCTGCAATATCACCAAGGGTTTAA
>NZ_NIJM01000093.1 GCF_002836945.1 Shewanella chilikensis | reverse complement strand
GTCTGCGAGGAGACTTGTCCATCCTTTTTATAGACAAACGCCCTAAGCCAAATCGGCCTAGGGCGGTAAAAATATCAAAGACCCGATATCCTGTTAATCACAAGGCAGCTCCGCTTAAGTGAACTACGTTGGCTTGAATGCGGGCTTTCCAAGGACAGTAATAGCTTGGCTGTCAGTCAAAGTCCAGCTCATCTGCCGACACTCCCACTCCCAGTTCACGGGACAGGGCCATCTGCTCTCGAATATCCTCTATTCGCCTGCGAGCCGCGCTTATCCGCATATCTTTTTTACTGACCCGGTTATTGGATGTCAGAGTTCCCTCTTGGGCCGCGTCGCTCTTGCCTCTACTCAAAGATTGATTAAATGACATGGTCTTCCCTTAACCTCACGCCGGTTCTTTACCGCCTCCTCAAGAGCACTTCCCGCACACTTGGAGCAGAGCCGGTAATCCGGAATTTAAACGATACATCCGGTGTTAAATATACCGGAGCCCCTCACATCATGCCTTATTAAAGAGCCTGTTCCTATCGGAAAGTTCCCATATTTTAATTCCGTTAAGCAAAAACTCAGGCGTATAGAAAATAAACAAAATGCAAACTCTCAATTAATTAACGCACGACACACCTTACTAAAGGCATAGAAACATTTGCTTACTATTATCATTGATGCAAATTTGTTTAAATTGAAACATATATTCAACAAAATATTTTATAGATCAATAACATTTAAAATAACTAATTGATTTTAATCAATTAACTATTCACCCTCACCTTGTTCTGTAAGTGTTAAAAATAAATTAATCTTAAATTAATAAATATAGCAGAGTGTTGCCAAATTTAGGTTTAAATTGAATTATATCTTTGTCAATGAAACATTTGACAAACAAAATAAAAACATAGCCAAGCATGGCAGTTTACAATAATAATCAAGGAGAGAGATATGACATCCATATCTACAACAGCCAAAGCCGTTCGCTTCGGCCTTATGGCTGCTGCAACCAGTATCGCTTGTACAGGTTTCAGTTATGCTGAAGATAAACCTGAAACATTTGAGCGTATTGAAGTCACAGGTTCAAAAATCAAGCGTATCGGAGAGATAGCACCAACACCGGTCACAGTGATCACAGGCGATGGCCTTATTGAAGCAGGTGTTACCAACGTAGCAGATCTGCTGCACAAGATGCCTAATACCCTGGTTGGTCTGTCACCGGAAACCACCAACAACACTGTTTTTGCCAGTGGTCTGAATAACACTGACCTGAGAGGACTGGGTTCCAACCGCACTCTGGTGCTGGTTAACGGCCGCCGCTTTGTAGCCGGTTCGCCAGGCTCAGGCGCCGTGGATTTAAACAACATCCCTACCGCCATGGTTGAGCGCATCGAAATCACTACAGGTGGCGCGTCTGCTGTTTATGGCTCTGACGCCATTGCCGGGGTGGTCAACATAGTGACCAAAACCAGTTTTGATGGCTTGGCTATCGATGCTTCTACCACCCGCCCCACCGAAGATGGGGGTGAAGAAGAATATGCCTCGCTGACTTTTGGCTCTGACTTGGGTAAAGCCAACTTTGTGACCAACATCAGTTGGTCACGTCAGGGGCAGATTTCATACATGGACAGAGAATTCCTGCGTGAAGCGCCGATTGTGGTGCGAAATCCCAATGCCAATGGCCCGAATGATCCGCAAGCAATAATGTGGGGCCATGGTCAACAGGTACTGGCTTCATACAGCAAGACAGGCACTTTTGAATCCAATGGCACCCGCTATACCTTCAGCGATGACGGTCAAATTCGGCCAATGGATCTGGGTCAGCCACTGCCGCCGCTAACCAGCGGCCGGGTGGACTATCTCGGTGGTGAAGGCTACAACTTTGCCGAGAACTCTTTCATCAAGACGCCACTGGACAGGATCAATTTCTTTACTGTGATGAACTATGACATCAATGATGATCATAAATTTACCATGGAGGCCAGCTACACCAAGTCCGAAGCCTATGGTGAAAGCTCTCCTGCCTTCCTCAGTTTCAAGCTCTATGATGATAACGCCCTACTCTCTCCTGAAGCGGCGGCTTTGGTGACGGCCGGTGAAGAAAAACCAGGTGAAGGGGTAAACTTAGGCTATCTGGCATCTGATTTCGGCAACCGTAAATACAGTCAGGACAGAACTACAGCAAGATTGGCACTAGGTGTTGACGGTGCACTGTCCGATACCTGGTCCTATGATGTTTACGCCACTGTAGGCCATGTTCAAGCCGACACCGAATGGTACGGTGAAATATTCGAGCAGCGCTTCTATGACTCTGTCGATGTGATCAAAGATGCCGACGGTAATCTGGTATGTCGTGACGAATACGCCAGAGCCAATGGCTGTAAGCCACTGAACGTATTTGGCCGCGGCCAATATGATGAAGCTGCCTATAACTGGGTCAGCACAGATGCGATTCGTCGCTCATCAATCGATCAATACGTTGCCGGCGCCTCTGTCAGCGGCGATCTATTTGAACTGCCTGCCGGCTTTATCGCTGCTGCATTCAGCGTTGAATATCGTAAGGAAACGGCTGAAACTCTGCCGGATCCGGCAATGCGCGACGGTTTATTATTTGGAAACCAGTCTCAACCACTTTATGGTGAGTTCGATGTGACCGAGGCATCAGCCGAATTGTCCGTCCCGCTGCTGCAAGATGTGATCTTGGTTCAGGATCTGACACTGGAAACCGCGTTCCGTTATATGGACTACTCCTCCTCCGGCTCTGATACTGCCTGGAAAGTCGGCATCAACTGGGCGCTGAATGACGATCTGCGCATCCGGGCCAACCGCTCCAAATCTGTACGGGCACCTAACATTGCCGAACTGTACAACCCATCCAGCCAAACCTTCCGCACCATCAACGATTATTGTGCTACCAGCTTCAGGAACAGGATCAACCCGGACTATCTGGACAATGTGTTGGCCAACTGTGCCGCTCAAGGGATCCCGACTGACTTTGAACCTTCCCAGGACTGGTACGGTTCAACTCGTCCAGGCTTTATTGTAGGTAATCCGGACCTGCAGAACGAAGTTGCAGATGACATCACTCTGGGCTTTGTATACACCCCATCTTACCTGGAAAACTTCAGCCTGACAGTGGATTACTGGAAGTTTGACATGGAGAACGTGATCAACAGCTTCAGCGGTGCCGAAGTAGTTAAGTACTGCTATCAGTCAAGCAGCACAGATAACGACTTCTGTCCTTTGCTGGAACGTGATCCCGATACCCATGAGATAGTGAACTACTACGAGAAACCGGTTAACTCGGCATCCAGTGTTACTTCAGGTTTCGATATTGAAGCCAACTATCGCCTTGAAACCGGTTTCGGTGACTGGGGCTTCCGCCTATTCAGTACTTATCTGGAAGAGCGTTCATTCAACCCGACCGGATTCGCCGATGATGAAGTTAAATCGGCAGGTGAGCAGTCCCGTCCACGCTGGCGTCATCGATTGACCACAGACTACACCTACAATGACTTCTCGGCCGTGTTGACAGCCAACTATCGCAGCGACACAGTGCGGGATAACGAATGGTCACCCAATCAAAACAACTATAACGACATCCCGTCTTATACC
>NZ_NIJM01000092.1 GCF_002836945.1 Shewanella chilikensis | reverse complement strand
GGCTACGCCAACGTCATCTCGCTAATCGCTGTTTCAAAGGATATGAGGAAATTGTGGATGCTTGCAGTCAGGCTTGGAACGACTTCGTCAGCAGTACAGTACAAAGCGAGTGATAAAGATGTGCACCAGAGACTGGGCGAAAGTGACTGAACTTTAATGCGGATTGGTATGAGTCGCACTAGTGTTAATGCTTGGGTCACAAATTACAGTGAGGCTGTTTGCTTGTCACTTGGATCAAGGTCCAATGTATCGGACAGCCTACGTATTGGTCGGCTGCATGGTAATCCTGGATAAAAGAGGGATATCAGTCGGAAAGTTGTGCGAAGTATTTAGAATGTCGCGTTCTTCAGTCGCCGGGTTCAACTCCTTGTCGGCTTTATCTCTGCCTGCGCCTTCGTCAAATCATGCTGTTTCTTCTTATCAAAACCATACTTCTTTACCCTAGGCATGCAGGCTATGGTTGGTGATATCTAAGCAATGTGCAACATCTGCGATGGAATGGCTACGATCAACAAACTTTTGACCGTTCCAACTTTGCACTCTTCAGGTAACGTTTACCACTCAATGACCACCTATCTTTTCAGTTATTTTATCTAAGGAAGGTGCGAATAAGCCTTCATAACGTTCTCTAGTGTAGTAAAGCCGATTACTGTGTAAGCTCCGAAAATCGTGGCTTACAGACCAGTCTGCTGTGTTGTGTTTCTAGCAAAGGACTAAGGCTATTTGCTACGAACCACGCCTTGCATTTAGTCATGTAAGCCAACGCAGTGCATACATGGGACTTATTCGCAGTTTCCCTAACTGAGAGGTGTCTAGGAAATCAGTGGCTATTCACTCCATATTTCACGCCGTACCTTGAGTTATTCTCGTTATAGTATGGCAAACTCTGAAACCCTTATTTAATGCGCTCTAGCAGTACGCCTGCCTCCATGTGGTCGGTATAAGGGAATTGATCAAACAAGGCAAAGCGTTTGATTTCGTGAGTTTGACTCAACTGTTCGAGATTATCGGCCAGGGTTTGCGGGTTGCAGGAAATATAGAGGATGGAGTCATAACCCTGTACCAAGTTGACGGTCTCGGGATCCAGGCCGGCTCGCGGTGGGTCGACAAAGATGGTATTGCAGTCGTAACTTTTGAGATCAATTCCCTCTAGGCGTTTGAAGCTACGCTCTCCCGTCATGGCCTGAGTAAACTCTTCGGCTGACATACGGATGATTTGCAGGTTCTCAGTGCCGTTTTGTTTAATATTGTATTGAGCGGAATCGACCGAGGGTTTAGCTAACTCGGTGGCCAGTACCTTGGTGAAATTCTGCGCCAGCGCAATGGAAAAGTTGCCATTGCCACAATAGAGTTCAAGTAAATCGCCGCTACTGTCACGGGTACAGTCTATAGCCCATTCAAGCATTTTGGTCGCTACTTGGGCATTAGGCTGGGTGAAACTGTTTTCCACTTGTTTATAGATGTATTCCTGCTGGTTGACTTGCAGACGTTCGATTACGAAGTCTCTGTCCAAGACAAACTTCTGTTTGCGGGCTCGGCCGATAATATCGACCTTGAACTCTTTCTCGAGTCTTTGTTTCAACGCCTTGGTTTCATTGAGCCAGTTATCATCCAACTGTTTGTGATACAGCAGTGACACTAAAATCTCGCCGGACAGAGTAGAAAGGAAGTCTACTTGAAACAGCTTGTGTCTCAGTATGCTGTTAGGGCGTAATTCGTTCATCAGTACCGGCATCAGCTGATTGATAAGGGCACTGGCTGGCAGGAATTGATCACAACGAACCTTGGCTTGTTGTTGTTGGTCAAACATGTAGTAGTAGAGGTCATCTCCGTCATGCCAAACTCGGAATTCTGCTCTCATACGGTAGTGTTTCTGTACCGAGGGAAACACCTCTAATACCGGCGGAGTGAAGCGGGCAAAGGCCTGTTCCAGCTTGAGACGCTTTTGTTCCAACTGCGTATCATATTGATTGGGGTCCATTGCTTCTAAATTCATAATATTCACTCTTGGCTTAAAACCGGGGCGCAAATATTATACTACGTGGCGCTTATGTCCAGTTTCATTCCTTTGTGCTTTTATTCAAGCTGTGAAAAAATAAGATCTCATCTGCTGTCGTGGTTTCAAACCATGACTCGTCTTAATATCGTTTAGAGGCTCAATTTGTCACGTCCCATACTGGTTTTTGACTCAGGCATAGGTGGCCTATCGGTGCTTAAAGAGATCCGTAAGCTATTGCCGCTGAGACAGTATTGCTATCTGTTTGATAATGCGCGCTTGCCTTATGGTGAGCTCGCGGAAGCCGAGTTGGTAAACGGATGTGTGGATTTGGTTACTACTATGGCCAAACAGATAGATGCCGCGATAGTGGTCATCGCCTGTAATACAGCCAGTACTTTGGTTCTTCCCGAGTTGAGGGCTCAACTGACGATTCCTGTTGTTGGGGTTGTACCGGCTATCAAACCTGCTGCGACTATCTCCAAGCGAAAGCATATAGGGTTATTGGCCACACCGGGAACTGTGAAAAGGGCTTATACCAAGGAACTGATCAATCATTTTGCCAGCGACTGTCAAGTGGAACTCTTTGGTTGTTCAGAGCTGGTATTGCTAGCAGAGGCCAAGGCGGCTGGTCAGGCCATAGATATCGCAGCAATAAAGAAGTTACTGCAACCGGTCATCTACAGTGAACTGGATGTGCTTGTGCTTGGTTGCACTCACTTTCCTATGCTAAAGCCTGAGCTACAACAAATACTGGGTGATTATGTTGAACTACTGGATTCCGGCGAGGCGATTGCGAAGCGAGTGAAGAGTCTGCTGCAATATCAGCAGGAAACCGCTGACTTAGATCAACCAAATAATGAATGGGCTTTTTATACCAGCGAGATGATTACTGAAGGATTGAAATCAACGCTGGCCGAGTATGGTTTTGCTCAAACGGCCAAGACCTCAACCAGCGTGATGACGTAGGACTTCTATTCCTGCTTATCTGAATCTTGCGATTTGGCTTCACGTACTTTCAGAGTACGCTCCTGAAAGATGAAGTCATTCAGTTTGGTCATTGCTTTTTGAGCGCCGGACTCTGACATTTCCACAAAACCAAATCCTTTACGTCTGCCGGTTTTGCGATCTCTCACTAAACGAACAGAATTCACTGGGCCGTACTCCTCAAACAATAACTTTACTTCAGTGTCGTGTGCTCTGTAAGGGAGGTTACCTACGTAGAGAGTCATGGTTGGGCCATTGTAAGTTTCTTGTCCTTTAGCTTGAGCCTGACTTGGACTGGATGTGAATGCATAAACTGCAGCAGCAAGGAGTGCACCAACAGGGAAGGCCAAAAATGCAGGCAGTTGAGGCATGAGCTGGTATATCGCAAGCGCGCCCAGAATGGCGATGCCCAACACAATCAAAAATGACTTTTGCATAAGAAATGTTCTCTGTGAAGAATAATTGATAAATTACTGTTAAAAGCGATGACTATGGTAATGAATTATTTACCTTTAAACCAGACTGACGCCCAAAAAATGACCTTTGCTCTCATTTTTAAACATAAGCAGGACCTTCAAGCTAAGTTTTTTATTCAAAAAGGCTATTAAATGGCCTTCGAGGTTAAAAGGTAGGCGCTTAGTGTAAGGAGGAGTAAAAAGCTCTTGCGCTATTGGCTGGCCTCCCTATAATGCGCTCCCACTGACACGGCGCAGCGGCAACGCGAAAGACGTGACAGGGTCGAAGAAAAGAGGCTTTTGAGTCCTTTCAACGACAGGCGAAAAAAGATGGTAAATACCTCTTGACGCCGCAGCAGGAAAGCGTAGAATACGCAGCCCTGACCCGATGGGAAGCATCGCGGTACTGCTCTTTAACAATATATCAAGCAATCTGTGTGGACACTCACAGGCATTGAGAAATCGACAAAACGATTTAACTCGATGAAGAGTGTTCATACGTCGGAGGCCAAGCGGTCTTAGGAAGACAATTCGTATCCGCAACAACTTGGCTCACAGAACGACATGGCTACGATCCGACTTCT
>NZ_NIJM01000091.1 GCF_002836945.1 Shewanella chilikensis | reverse complement strand
GGGACTGCTAAAGCCGTTCAAAAATGTTCCCGACATTTTTGTCGCGTGGCGGGCCAGAGGCCCTTCGGCTCCAGCTAAGTGACAGAAACTGTTCTGTCTCTTGTCCTGGGGGCACGCTACCGCCCATGGATTTAGGATTCCAGCGTTCCTTCTGTCCCCTAAGGGGCTGATTGTATGGGACAAGTGTCCCACTTAGCTCGAACGTACCACAGCACTTTTCGATCGTCTGTAGGACTTTTGCTCTTTCTTACAAAAAGTTGCGTTTGCTCAACTAACTAGGTTGCGGATATCTCTTTGTCCGATTACCACCTTGCCAAATAGTCCTTTTCTGTTACTTTGCCTCAGCGCAGATTTTATCTCGGCGTTTAGCCAATTCAGGGCTGCTGTCCTGCATCGCTTTTAGTATGAGCTGATTACATTCCTTCTCTTTAAGCTGCTGCTCTGTTTGCCGTACGGGCTTGCCTGCGGTGCCGGTCTTTGGATTGAACAGAAATGATGTCCAAGTCTTTGGGGTCGGTTCGCCTATTTTGGCTATCACGGGTTTGTAATTAAGGGATGCACTGCAATACATCCGCGATAAGCTGCGGCCTTTTGGGTTCAGGTTTTTCATGCTGGATAGCTGATTGCACAAATCCGTGAACATGGCTTTGGCTTGCAGTGTGCACTTGGAGTAGGCGGTTGCTTGCTGCTTAATGTCAGCGCAAACACTTTCTTGCTTTACCTGCCAGAGAAAGTGCTGGAATCGAATGTTGGTGCCCTTGTAGGTGAGTGTTTGGGCTGTGACATTAGTGTTTGCCGCATCAATGTAGGCGTTAGTGATGTTATTGCTCACCATCTCCAGATAGGCGGCGAACAGTTGCGACAGTGGATCCATGACTCATCCTTAAGTAGCTGCTTGCATGTAAATGCTTGGCTTCCCTTTAGTTAGCTAAAGATATTACCGTCTTTCATCTAGCTTTCAAATGCTTTGTGTCATGGTTGGTTTTCGGTTTTTACATAGTCTGTACACTTATTGATAGCACTCCACGGGAAAGCGGTCTGTGCTCTCTGCCTGATACTCTTTGTAGATTTCTCGTTGAGAAATGGTCCATTGGTGGACTCGGGTGATGACTTCAACCCCAAAGCTGATAATGCCTCTTAGGCGGGTTAGGGCTTCATCGCCGTAGCGGTTGGTTTTGACTGCCGGAATACCCGAAGCACAACTGAGTTGCTGAGTTGCTGAGTTGCTAAAGATATACACCTAATTCCCAGGCACAGGCGGAACTGTGACCTTCCGAGGCATGGATGCCGAGGCAGAGCTTACAAGGATGTACTTGCAGCGAGTCACAGGATCGCCTGTGCGAAAAGGACTGTTCTCGGACGTCCTGTCCTTCACGACATTCGAGCTTCCTGCCCATCCGCATCGCAGGTGAAGGGTTGTTGCTTAGCGGGAAGCTAAATCCAAGTTGGTTGGCTATTTAAGGCTTTAAAGCCACGATGGCCACATTGCTAACTCAATGTTTTCCTAAGAGAAAACTATCAGAGAACAAAATCACTAATTTGAAGCGCCTGGATCGGCAGGTGGATGGTTCTAAAAGAAGCTTGAGACTTGTGCAATCAGGCACAAGAAGAAAATGCTGGTCTCCCCACAGGAGAGATTTTTCACTTTTACCGACCTTAATCAAAATTAACGAAATCATATAATACAACGAGTTATGTGATTTTGGCTTGTATTGACTTTAACCAAAATTAGTCTAATTTACTCCCTAAGGCGGCACATAGGCGGCACAGAATTTGGGGCTAAGTATAAATGGACGCAGAAATTTCTTTCACAAAACGTGCTTTTGAACAGCTAAAAATCGGTACAAAAAGGTATCGTTTGGCCGATTTTGGGCATCGAGACTCGGTAAATGGGCTGATTCTGGAGGTTATGCCCAGCGGGAAGAAGTTTTTCAGGTTCCGCCGTAAGCACTTGGGAAAGGATACTTCAGTCACCATTGGCGAGTTTCCAAACGTCACCATCGAGAACGCCCGTAAGTTTGCCAAACAGATTGCGGTGCAGTTTGCCGAAGGGGAAAACCCCAACGAAGCCAAGCGGCTTGCCAGAGAAGAAACGGCCCGCCGTGATGCGCTCAGTATGTCGGTGCAGGATCTCTTTGATGGCTGGGTAGCCGAATTCCTGCTTAAGATAAAAACCGGCGAGCGGCGGCCCAAGTCATTGCAGGATGCGCGCTCAACATGGGCAAACCACCTGCAAGCCCCCATAGGTCATATCGAAGTCAGCGGCATAGATCCAGTCGGGGCTGAGAATCTGTTAAAGCGTATTCTGACCAAAAGCTCGGCAGCGGTTCGCAATAAATGCCTGACTCTGCTCAAGTCCATGTATGCCGGGCAAGAGCACAATCCCTTTGCCAAAGTCAGAAAACTGACTGAGGTGAAGCGTGAGCGCATTCTGAATCAGGATGAAGTGAGAAGGTTACTTGAAAGCCTTAACAGCGAGCGGCCCCTGTACCGCGACATTGTGATGATGTTGCTGCTCACCGGGCAGCGCAAAAGCTGTGTGCTCAGTATGGAGTGGCGCGAGATAGACAAAGACCGGGGGATCTGGCTTATCCCCACCTCTAAGATGAAGGCCAAAAAGGCCCATGCAGTGCCCCTGACCAAAGAAGCCATGGAAATCCTCACTCGGCGCAGTGCTGAAGCCGTTGCCGGGCAGCGGTTCGTGTTCCCCTCAGATAACAGCCTCACAGGCCATGTAACCGAAAAATCCAGTCAGGGCAGCTTCTGGCACCGGATCACCGACAGGGCGGGTTTACGGGGCGAAGGCAAGGGCGAGAGTGTCACCATTCACGACCTTCGGCGAACTATCGCCAGTTGGAGCGTGATGCGCGGCGGTAATATTCAAACCACCAGTAAGCTGCTCGGGCACAGTGACATTAGCATTACCGCCAGCACCTATGCCCACTTAGATATTGAACAGGTGAGGCGAGAGCTTGGGATCACTACAGCGGCTTTGCTGGGTTTTGGGGCAGAGGTTGGCGAAGCCATGAAGCCTAGAGAGCAGGAAAGCAGGGTAGAGCGGCTTATCAGGGAGATAGGAGAACTCTCGCCGGAAGAGCGGAAAGAATTACTTATTAAGATTGAACTAGCCACCAATTGACGCCCCTTTTTTTAAATTGCAGGCGGCACACAGAATCTGTATGTTTGATACAGAGTTTGAGCCCCCCTTGCTAACAGGTATAATATGGTCGAAGTGTAAATTTTCACCTGAAAAACACTTGACACATTTCCCACCATCTCTTCTCCAAACTGCACGCTGAACTTCGCTTGGAATAGGTTCTCGATTAGCTTTTTTATTTGATGATGGTGTCATAACGGCATCAAGTTTCTTTTGTCTCTTGACCTCTATGTCCATAATTAGGGCAGTAACTTCCTCTAAAGTTAAGTCAGGATCAGTCAACTTGTACCAAATGTCTCTGAATAAGGCATAGGTCATTATTTTGCCTCTTTGAGACTTCCTTACAGTTACTATGAATGGTCGTTCAAGTGAGATTTTGTAATTTTGTTTATTGATTGTCGCAATTATAGAGTTGTTCCAAATTACATCTCTGCCACCAAAAAAACCTTCTGAACCTAACATCATATCCGTAGCTCTTTTGATCATTTTTATTACTCCAGTATAGAATAAATTTTAAAGATTCAACTAAGTTAGGGAAAGCACATGCGTTGAAGACCTTTGTTAAGCTTTGAACACATGTTTTTGATGATACTTCATGTATTCCATAGTCCTTTTGTGTATCTCTCTCAATTTAAAGTTAAGTTCAAATTTTAATTCCAACTTGTTAATGTCATCTTGAGATAATTTTTTTGAAACAATTATTTTTCCAGTTTCACTAAATGTAATTAGACCTAAATCAAATAGATGATCTAGTGTTGGTTGTAATAAAAGCCCATTCATTGGATCAATTCGCTCCTGATTAGATGAATCTCTCCAAGGTTTGATATGCGATGCCCGAAGTAGAGAATGATTGCTTAGGCCTGTAACTGAACAACTGCCCCATAGTTCAACTACACCATCCCTGAATAGACCTTGCCCGATGCGGCTCTTTACGATTGAGTCTTTCTCAGTTTGATCTAGAGATTTGAATTCACATTGGTGTGTTTCAATGTCTTGAAATATATCTGGACTTCGATTTTCATTTCTTATCGAAAACACAAATTGACTAGGGGAAGAACTAAGAAGGCGATGTTCTTTTAGATGAATCTGCCCATAATAAACAAATGGCGTATGATGAATGTCTCGATAGAACAGGTGTATTTCATCGTTCGCAGACCTCGCATTAATCACTCTTGTGTCTGATGAGTGCTTTTTTTCTCCTTCCCAGTGAAGCAGATCCCCATCTAAATAGTCGTTGTACTGAGTTAGTGCTTCTTGCTTTTGTTTAGTGACAAACAAGATGATGAACTTTGTTCCGGATGGTGTTACAACGCCTCTAGAAATAGCCTGAAAGCCCTTGTAGCCCCAAATATCCGCCAGGTATGGCCGCTCATATTCTTGTCCTATATTCAGTTTTTCAAAGCTGACTGGCACGGTGTTTCCTTTTGATGGCTAACGCCAAGATCAGGTACGCCGTAGGCGGCACCTGTAT
>NZ_NIJM01000090.1 GCF_002836945.1 Shewanella chilikensis | reverse complement strand
TTTTGATCCTTTCAGTGAGATCGTCAAGCGATCTGTCTTAACTGATCGGCATTAGGCATCAGCCGGTTTTTTTATGTCTATTTGTCAAGGATAGGATTACTGAACTTCAGTATCCAGCACCAGTTCACCGCTGGCACCGACCTTGATGCTGGCCACTTTGCCTTGTAGATCGCCAGGCTGAGGCTTAACGCTGCCGTGCTTGGACAATACTGCAATCACTTCAACATCGGTAGCATCGCTGAGTTTAACGTTACCACCCATATTGGTGGAATCATCCAGAGTCACAGTCACAGGTAATGACTTTGCACTTACCTTGGTCGCCGCCAGTGGGACTTTGGGGCCTTCGGTTGCTCTGGCAAAGATGAACAGCATGTCTGTATTGCTGACTTTGGCTGCCAGTTCAGGGGCTATAGAGACATTCAGCGTCACTGTCTTTGCTGTTGCTGCCTTTAGACCTTTGTGAGCCTCATCATTCGGCATGGTGGCACCACCTTCTGCCTGCAGGCGCATCTTGGCACTGTCGATAGCATTGATCAGTGCGGCGCGATCCACGTCGGCTCTGTCACTGTCAAGAATGGTTTGCCAAGCGCCGATTGCCTTGTTGTAATCTGCAGTAAAGAAAGCATCCATACCAACCAGCAGTAGAGTAGAAGGGTCTTGAGGATCCAGTTTCAGTGCCTGATCAATCAGCGACTGAACCACAGGGATCATCTGTTGACCCGCCTTATAATAAAGGGCGGTGGCTTTGGGGCCAAGCAACTCGGCGTGAACCCCCACCAGTTCGATCACTTTATCGAAGGCTGCTACTGCCTGATCATATTGTCCGGCAGAGATGTAGGCGTGACCCAAACTGAACCAAGCTTGGCTGTTTTCCGGCTCCTGCTGCACAGCAGATTCCATCATTTGCACCCGTTGCATCATGATCTGTTCAGTGCTCATACCTGCATGGGGATTCTCAGGTTGAGGAGAATCGATATTCTGATAGGCGCCTAACTGTTGATAGGAGTAACCGGCCACGACCAGTAATACGGCAGACATCAGACTTGGCCACAGTAGTCCTTTAGGCTTGGCTTGTGCATCGAGCGAATCATCCGCTCCTTGCTTGATGTCCTGTAATAAGCTGACTTCCAGCTCTTTTTTCAGGGATTCAAATTCGTCTTGGTCCAGCAGTTCTTCCTGGCGTTCTTTTTCCAGAATAGCTAGACGCTCGTTAAACAGTTCCAGGTTGGTCTGTTTACGGACACCGGACTCTTCAGCCTTGAGTAGCTTCTGTTGCCGGAAATGAGGAAGCCAGATCAGCCCCAGGCTGACTAACACAACAATCGCAATAAAAATCCAAAAAGTGGTCATTATGTTTATTTCACGTTGGTTTGTGACAAAGCGGGGTTACCGCACGGCCTGATTGCAAGATTATACGGAAAGATGATTCATTGAACAGTAATATAAGTCCACCACCAAAGTTAATGGTCATAGTTGGGCACTGGTTCACAGTTCCAAATTTCAGCAAAAAATTCAATGAAACTTCTCTATTTAACGCCTGTCACAGCTTGGAGTCTTGCCGTCTTTCCATGGTCAATATTGCCCTCTCGGAGAATGAGAGCCGCGACCCATAATTGGTGGAAAGTGGCAGACAGGAACAAAAGCAAATACTAAAATGAACAAAAATTCGTAATATATACCTGTTAACCCTTGCGGCTTTTAAGCCGCAATTAAGTTAATAAAGTAATGGTGTGTGCCCGTAGTTGTGCGTCTGCCCAGAATAGAAGCTTGGCAGACATTGACCTGGAAACTGAGGAAAACCCATGATCCCAGAACTTGGACATTTCTCATTGATCATAGGGATGGCGTTCGCAGTACTGCTGATGACAGTCCCCCTGATCGGTGTTGCCCGCAAAGACCAATACCTAGTGCGCTATGCCTGGCCACTAAGTTACGGTATGTTTTTTTTCATCTTTTTATCGGTAATTGCGTTGGGTTACAGCTTCGCAACCGATGACTTCTCAGTCGCCTATGTGGCTCATCACTCCAACTCTCAATTGCCTATCTTCTTTAAGATTGCAGCAGTCTGGGGCGGGCATGAAGGCTCATTGTTGTTCTGGGTCTTCTCACTTTCGGTGTGGGCCGCAGCTGTAGCTTTCTTCAGCAAGGGGTTGGAAGAGGTGTTTACCGCTCGGGTATTGGCCGTGTTGGCGATGATCACCATAGGCTTTACCCTGTTTATGCTGCTCACTTCCAGCCCATTCGAACGTTTGTTCCCGATCCCGGCAGAAGGGCGTGACCTTAACCCGATGTTGCAGGATGTGGGTCTGATCTTCCACCCTCCCATGCTTTATCTGGGGTATGTGGGCTTCTCGGTCAGCTTCGCCTTCGCCATTGCCGCATTGATGAGCGGTCGACTCGATTCTGCTTGGGCTCGTTGGAGTCGTCCTTGGACTCTGGCTGCCTGGATCTTCCTCACTGGTGGTATTGCATTGGGCTCCTGGTGGGCATATTACGAGCTCGGTTGGGGCGGTTGGTGGTTCTGGGACCCGGTTGAAAACGCGTCCTTTATGCCATGGCTTGTTGGTACTGCTCTGGTTCACTCCTTGATAGTGACAGAGAAGCGCGGTGCCTTCCGTAACTGGACAGTGCTTCTGTCTATCTTTGCTTTCTCTTTGAGCTTGCTGGGTACATTTATTGTTCGTTCTGGTGTGCTGACCTCAGTGCACTCCTTTGCGGCAGATCCAAGCCGGGGTATGTTCATTCTGTTGCTACTCGGTTTGGCTATCGGTGGTTCGCTGACTCTGTTTGCTTTCCGTGCCAGTGAAATGAGCAGCCCTGCTCGCTTCGATTTGAAATCCAAAGAAACCATGCTGCTGGTTTGTAACGTATTGCTGACTGTGGCTGCCGGTACTGTATTGCTCGGTACTCTTTATCCACTGCTGATCGATGCCTTGGGTATGGGTAAGATTTCTGTTGGCCCACCATACTTTAATGCGGTGTTTGTTCCTATCGTGCTGGTACTGTTCGGCTTTATGGGGATAGGTCCTATCATTCGCTGGAAGAAATCCAAACAAGGTGAGCTCAAGCGTCAACTGCTATTGCCAGCGATCATTTCAGCTGTTCTGGGTGTGATAGCACCATTTATCGCCGGTGGTGAGTTCAACATCTGGGTGGCACTGGGTATAGGTGCGGCTGTCTGGATTGTGCTGGCGACTCTGCGTGCCGGTTACAACGTGATTAAAGCGAAAGATGGTAGTGTCAGCCTGGCGCGTATGGGCCGCAGTGAACTGGGGATGATCATTGCTCACCTGGGGATTGCAGTCTCAGTAGTTGGTGCCACCATGGTGTCCAACTACTCTATTGAGAAGAGCGTGCGCATGGGGCCTGGCACTAGTCATGAGCTGGCCGGTTACACCTTCAAGTATCTGGAAACCCGTAACGTTGTAGGCCCTAATTACACGGCACAGCAAGGACAGGTTGAAGTACTTAAAGATGGTGAAAAGATTGCGTTGTTGCAGCCGGATCGTCGTCAATACAATGTTCGCACTATGGATATGACTGAAGCCGGTATCGACTGGGGTCTGTTCCGGGATCTCTATGTCACTATGGGCGACCCTATTAGCCGTACTGAATTTGCAGTGCGACTGAACTACAAACCTTTTGTTCGTTGGTTGTGGTTTGGCAGCATCTTTATGATGGTTGGTGGTTTCTTTGCGGCTTCCGACAAGCGTTACCGTGCCAAGGCCCGCGCTGAAGAAGCGGCCGCAGCCAAGAAAGCCAAACTGGCAACAGCCTGAAACAGGTAAGAAGAAGATGAAGAAGCTAATACTTTTTATTCCACTGATATTGTTTCTTTTGATGGGGATCTTCCTTTACAAGGGACTGTTCTTGAATCCGCAGCAGTTGGATTCTGCGTTGGAAGGTAAGCCTGTGCCTGCCTTCCAGCTGGAGAAACTGGAAACGCCGGGAGAGATGATCACCAACGAAGATCTCAAAGGTAAGGTATCTATGCTGAACGTATGGGCGACTTGGTGCCCATCCTGTAAGTATGAACATCCCTACCTAATGCAGTTGGCTCGACAAAACTTGGTGCCCATTTATGGCATCAACTACCGTGACGAGCGGGCGCTGGCGGTAAGAGAACTCTCTCGCCAAGGCGACCCCTACACGTTGAATATCTATGACAAGGACGGTCGTCTTGGTCTGGATCTCGGGGTATATGGTGCGCCGGAGAGTTTTATCGTGGATCATAACGGCATCATTCGTTATCGCTATGCCGGGCCGGTAGATATGCGGGTTTGGAAAGAAACCTTGTATCCCATGATCCAACAGTTGCAGGCCGAGGCCGCTAAGGATAAAGCGTCATGAGAAAGTTGCTGCTGAAAACCTTTGCTGTTGTGGCACTCCTGATCGGCTATGCTGCTCAGGTGGCGGCAACGCCGGTGGACACCTTTGAGTTCAGCTCTCCTGATAAGCAGAAGCGAGCGTTGTCGCTGGCTCATGAGCTGCGTTGTCCTCAGTGTCAGAACCAAAACCTGATCGATTCCAACTCACCGGTTGCCCGCGATCTACGTCTTGAAGTGTACAAAATGGTGGAAGAGGGCAAGGCTGATGATGAAATCGTCCAGTTCATGACCAGTCGCTATGGCGAGTTTGTCCTCTATAAGCCGAGACTTGAAACCAAGACCTACGTCCTGTGGCTTGGTCCTGTGGCGCTGCTGTTGTTTGGTGGTTTGATTGGCTTTATTTTCATCCGTAAACAGCGTACTTCCGGTAGTAAAGCACTCGAACTGTCTGCCGAAGAACAACGCCAGTTGGATGAGCTATTGAAGCGAGACAAGTAATGAGCAAGCTCAGATATTCATTACTTTTGCTGGCGTCCCTGTCTCTGGGGGCGCAGGCTTATCCCGGTATGCAGCCAAAGGATCACAATCAGATCCAATCCAGTGTCGACAAGATCAATGTGCTCCCCCACAGCTTCCCCTTGGAAGTTGTTCCCTTCCAGGATAAGGCCGGTAGCCAATTGGATTTCAGTCAACACAGGGGAAAAGTGGTGTTGGTCAACATTTGGGCTACTTGGTGTCCTCCCTGTGTCAGGGAGTTGCCGGCACTGGAACGGCTTGAAGAGCAGTTCAGTGATAAAGAGTTCGCCCTGCTACCGATTTCCATAGATCAGGGTGGCCAAGAGCAAGTTGACAGTTTTCTGCAATCCCTGGGGATGGCAAACTTCCGCAGTTATTACGATCCGCAGATGCAGTTGGGGCAGATATTCCCACTTGATACTATCCCGGCGACCTTTATTCTTAATGGTAAAGGGGAGCTGATTGCCTTTGTCCGTAGTTTCGTCGACTGGGAAGATCCAAAGGCGATAGCCTTACTCAAAGGCTTTATTGAACAGGAAAATGCACCCAAGTCGGCCGCAAACTGAGTAAATTAGGGCGTAAAATCGCCATAATTGCAGAAAAAGATCGTTTTTGCCTAAAAGTTCGGCAAGCGATCTTTTTTCTTTTAAAAAGCCCTTGCACAAAAGTTCAGGCTCCCTATAATGCGCTCCCACTGACACGGCACAGCGGCAACGCGAAAGACGTGACAGGGTCGAAGAAAAGAGGCTTTGAGTCCTTTCAACGGCAGGCGAAAAAAAGATGGTAAATACCTCTTGACGCCGCAGCAGGAAAGCGTAGAATACGCAGCCCTGACCCGATGGCCACGGCGCCTAAGGGATTGCTCTTTAACAAGATAAACAAGCAAATCTGTGTGGACACTCACAGGCATTGAGAAATCGACAAAACGATTTAACTCGATGAAGAGTGTTCATACGTCGGAGGCCAAGCGGTCTTAGGAAGACAATTCGTATCCGCAACTCCTTGGCTCACAGAACGACATGGCTACGATCCGACTTCT
>NZ_NIJM01000008.1 GCF_002836945.1 Shewanella chilikensis | reverse complement strand
TTTTGATCCTTTCAGTGAGATCGTCAAGCGATCTGTCTTAACTGATCGGCATTAGCCTATACGGCCTCGTTTTTTATGCCCACTTATGCCCACTCCCGCCGGGTAGATTTCTCTGGCGTCCAGCTCGAATTCTGGTTGCTCAATTCCCCTTCTGCAAATTTCCACCCAACGCCATGCTCACAAGCCAATTGAGGCTGCACCATGGCTGTCACGCCAACTTGCCACCGGCTCGCGAGTCGACTGTCGCCTTTCGCTGCCAAACAGGCCCAATCAGTACAAAATACCAAGATATGAAAAATAAACAGACCAAATCACTGGATCCCCCCGAAAGCCAGCGGACGCTTATCACAAAGTCTAAGAAAATGTGTCCCAGTTAACAGTTGCGTTATCCATGTCAGTGTGGTCTGATCCGCACGCGCTATCACAGCTTGATTAATTGAACCTTGATGGCCGACACAAAAACTGCCCACGTCCCCCAGGGCAGACGAACATAAAATCAGCAGTTGGAATTGCATTTATGCTCTATACCTTTCTTATCATACTGGCGGTGCTGGCACTGCTGAGTATCATTTTTGAAGAGGTGACTCACCTCAACAAAGCCAAAACGACTCTGTTTTTCGGTTGTATCTCCTGGATAGCTCTGTTCATGTCTGCCGGCGACCCCGGCCATGAAAAGCTGGTAGAGCATCAACTCAATGAAAACCTGCTGGAAATCGCGACGCTCTGGCTGTTTTTGATGTCGACCATGACCTTTGTGGCCTACCTCAACGCCAAGGGCATGATCCAAATTTTAGTGCAGAAGCTGTTTCCGCAACGGGTGAGCACCCGGATGCTGATGCTGCAAGTCGCCCTGTTTTCCCTGGTATTGTCGGCCATCTGTGACAACGTCACCGCTACCTTGGTCTCTCTGGGACTGCTGACCACCTTCAAGCTCGACAAACAGATGCGTCGCCGGATGGCGGTATTGATTATCTTTGCCGTCAACTCAGGAGGAGTTTCTCTGATAACGGGTGACGTCACTACCCTGATGATCTTCCTCGGCGGCCATGTGCATATGTCAGAGCTGTTGATGTTGGTGCTGCCGGCGGCGTTCAGCGTGATGTTGCTGGCAATACTCTTCTCCCTCAATGCCAAGGGCGAGGTGTCCACCACACCTATTCGTCAAAGTTACGAGACAGTGGATGTGCTGATCGCCATCATCTTCTTCACCACCATATTGATGACCATGGCACTGAATATTCTGTTTGCCATTCCCCCCGTGCTGACTTTCCTCACCGGGTTGTCAATCATGTTCCTGGTGGGCCACACAGCCCGTAACGACAAAGAAGAGCTGCAGATCCTCGAGTATATCCGCCAAGTGGAATACGACACCTTGCTGTTCTTCCTCGGGATCCTCTTGTTGGTGGGTATGCTCAAAGAGATAGGCACGCTGGATCTGCTGGCCCAGGTCTACGCCCGTCACGACCCCAACATTTCCAACTTTGTCACAGGTATGGGCTCGGCGGTATTGGATAACGTGCCACTGACCGCGGCACTTTTGAAAGCCGCACCGCAACTGACCACACCAGAGTGGCTCGGCCTGACCTACGCAGTAGGTGTTGGTGGCTCTCTGCTGGTAATAGGTTCGGCGGCCGGGATCATCGCCATGAGCAAGGTCAAAGAGCTGACTTTTGTCTCCTACCTCAAGTATGTTCCGGCGCTGCTGCTGTGCTACTCGGTGGGCTATGCTCTGACGCTGCTACTGGGTAACTACTTCTACGGCATTTGATATCTATGTCGGCGATAACGGCTCAATCAAGGAGCAAGTGGCTCATAGCCACAAGCGTACGACTAATCCAAGTTGGAATTGATTACCTGCCAAGCTCGGCACGGAAAGGTTAACTGGTTTCTTTATCTATTCTATTTGTTGCAAGAGCCAGAGTTACAGAAGAATACAAGAGATACCTTGATAAGCAAGAAGCCACCTGTTTAGCAGGTGGCTTCTTTATGCCCGGAATTCCCCTGTTTACCAACTGCGCATCTTATGGCCTTTCAGCGCATAGAAGAGAATAAACAGATAACAGGGCAAGCCTATCCAGTAACCCAACTGCACATTGTCGCTGAAGTGGGCGATCTTGCCGAATATCAGCGGCAGTATGGCGCCACCTGAAATACCCATGATCAGCAGCGCCGAGCCCTGGGCCGTGTACTTGCCCAGCCCTTCCAGCGCCAGCGGCCACACAGAGGGCCAAACCAGAGCGTGAGCCAGGCCCATCATGGCTACGAAGGTGACTGTATCCGGAATAGTTGGAATACCGCTCCACCCCCACAGCAGCGACGAGATAGCATGGCTCTCGGCCGATGAGAAGATGATACCAAAGATGCAAGCAATACCCGCCAAGGCCGAGGCGAGTAAAGCCTTTTCCTGGCTGATAAAACGTGGAATACAACTAACCCCCAAAAGGTAGCCGATAACCATAAACACCATGGTGTAGGAGGTCAGGGATGCGAAATTGTTGACCTCGAGGCTGGCACCATAGAGGCCTATGGTATCACCGGCAATCACTTCAACCCCCACATAGGCAAAGATGGCTATGGCGCCCAGGATCACCTGAGGGAAATGCACTATACCGCTCTTGTCGGCGTGCTCTCCCTCTTCTCCCTCGAAGGCGATTTCCGGCAAAGCAGAAAACTTCACCAGTGCGATCAGTACCACAAGCGCCAGCGTCATATAGATATAGGGCATCACCAGACGCGAAGACAGTTCGCTTATTTGGGCTTCTCGCTCGGCCGGGGCCATGGCAGCCAGATGCCCGGCGGTGAACCCTTCCAGATCAGCCAATACCAAAGCGGTAAACAGGATAGGCACTATCACCCCGGCGCCCTTGTTAATCAGCCCCATGATGGAGATCCGCATGGCGGCGCTCTCCTTCGGACCAATATGCACCACATAGGGGTTGGATGCCGTCTGCAAAATAGTAAGGCCTGTTCCCAGTACAAAAAGCGCCAGCAGGAACATTAAAAAATTGGCGCTGAAGGCGGCGGGAATAAACAGCACAGAGCCAACTGCCATGATCCCCAGCCCCACTGCCATGCCATTGCGATAGCCGGTGCGGCGCAGGATCGACGACATGGGCAGCGCCATCACGGTATAGGCGATGTAGAAGGCAAAGGTGACAAACAGTGCCTGAAACTCATTGAGCTCACAGATGATTTGCAGAAAAGGGATCAATGAACCATTCAACCAGGTCACAAATCCAAAGATGAAAAACAGCGCACCTACGATAGTCATAGGCAGAAAACTGCTTCTTGAGGCTGCGTCAGCCGGGGTAGCAACTGTCATGTTCATAAACCTGCTTCTTATAGTAATTTATTGTTTGGCAACCAAATTTATCGGCGCCCCATCCATCTTGAGTGGTGTTTAACCCTTGAAACCTTGATGCCGCGGCAGCTTTATACACGGCTTTGTTTCAATAAAGTTACGTCATAATAACAAAAAAGACAACGCTGTCATTAATTTTAAACCAGGCATATGGCCACTTGTTAGGCGAGCTAACCTCAAACCCGAATAAACAACTGCCTGCGATACATCCACCAGAGCAGCAACCATTGCACCCCGAGCATGGCCAATACACCAAGCAATGGCTGCCAGTTCTCGGGGGCGCTATTGATAAAACCGCCAAGCAGACTTTCGCTGCTATAGCGCCACTGAACCAGACTGGAAGCGAGATAGATGATGATGGCGTTGCAACCAATCACCACAAAGGGGAAACCCAACCAACGCAGCCCAAGCACATCGATAACGGCGTAAAACAGTGCCAGCAGCAACAGGCTCCAGCCGCTGCTCACCAGCACAAAACTGCTGGTCCAGAGATCTTTATTAACCGGGATCAGAGGATTAAGCAGCCAGCCAAGCCCCAAACAAACAAGCCCGGCCAGACACAGCAAACCTACCCTGCCCCAGGCTGAAAAACTTTGCTGCTGCAAAAAGCGGCCCACAAACACACCGGCCAAAGCATTGACCACTGCGGGAAGGGTCGATAACAGGCCTTCCGGATCATAAGGCTTATGTTGGTAGCTGATCCCGGGCAGGAAATGACTGTCTACCCAAGCGTTGATGGAACCGGCGGCGCTGAAGTCCCCGGCACTGCCACCCGGGACAGGCAGCCACAGCTGCACCATGGCGTATCCCAGCAAGACAGCGACTGCAACATAGATCTGGGTTCTGAGCCCTGTGTGCCATACCAGCATGGCGGCAAAAAACCAGGCGAAGGCGATACGCCCCAAGACGCTGGCATAGCGTATCTCATCCAGGGCCGCCGGCATGCCCGTCCCCCAGCCGTGATTGTAGAGCACGCCAAAAAACAGCAGTAAAGCCAAACGCTTAACTGCGTGCTTATATTTGGGAAGTCGCTCGGCAAACGCCAACTTGTCCAGACGCTTGGGAGACAAACCCAGGGCAACGCCGGAGAGGAAGATAAACAGCGGGAAGATAAGATCGTAGAAGGTAAAACCATGCCAACTGCTATGGTGCATCTGGCCATCAAACCAACGCCAGCCACTCCAAGTAGTCAGCAGCAAGAGGGCGGCAAACAGCGCTTCACCGCCGAGGATCCAGAACATGTCAAAGCCCCGCAGCGCATCGAGCGACATCAGCCTGGGCTTGTTGGCGGTCTCAGCTACCGCCGCTATCTTTTCAGTCATAGGGCTTCCCTGTTGTTATTATCTTTATCCGGGTAAAAGCTGCACTGCTTATGTGAAGAGGGTTAATCGCATTCTTGGCGCAACGGCTTATTTCAGCATACTCTTTCCTCGGCGGCGTAAACCAATTGACCGCCGATATAGGTGCTTTGCACCTTGAGTTCATTATCGAGCACCAGAAAATCGGCACGTTTGCCCGCAGCCAAGTGGCCCTGCTGCTCAAGCCCAAGAAATGCCGCCGGATACTCGCTCGCCATCCGCATGGATTCTTCAACACTGAGCCCCAGCAGAGAGACAGCGTTTCGCACCGCGGTATTCATATCCAGCACACATCCGGCCAGCTCTCCTGTGATGGCGTTGAGTCTGTCGCCCTGGCGTAGCACCTGCTGACCAAAGAGCTCAAAACCGGCATCTTGATCCAACCCCACAGGTGGCATGGAGTCCGTCACCAAGAGCATCTTGCCTTTGGCCTTGGCGCGGATAGCCACCTTGGCTGCGGCCGGATGCACATGGTGACCATCGACAATAAGGCCACACCAACTGGCCTCGTCCTCTATGGCGGCGCCCACCATACCCGGCGCTCTGGAGCCCAAGGGCGACATGGCGTTGTAGAGGTGAGTAAAACCGCTGGCACCGGCCGCCAGAGCCAAACGCACGGTATCATAATCGGCATTGGAGTGACCAAGACAAACACGGACACCGGCCTCGACCAAGGCACTGATAACCTCAGGCGCCACATTTTCCGGCGCCAGGGTCACCAAGCGAACTCCCAAGTCCTGACGGCTGAACAGTGCCAGCTCGGCATCGGAAATTCGGCGGATATATTGCTGTGGATGCACGCCTTTCTTCGGCACAGACAAGTGCGGCCCCTCAAAATGTATCCCCAACACCCCTGTGCTTTGCCTGGCTATCGCCTCGGCCACCGCATCGGCCGCGCGGTTCATCACCTCGATTCTGTCGCTGATCAGGGTCGGCAAAAAGCCTGTGGTGCCGAACCTGGCGTGGGCCCGGCCTATGGTTGCGATACACTCGAGCGTAGGCTCGCCGTTAAACAGCGCGCCGCCACCGCCATTGACCTGCACATCGATAAACCCGGGTACGACCAGGCCTTGCAGGCGGATAACATCTGAACCTGCCGCAGAGTCCAAGGCCTGCAGATGGCCGTTCTCCACGGCAAAGCTCAGATTGTGATGATATTGGCTGCCATCGAACAAGCGCTCGGCGATAAAGGTTTGCGTCATTCTCTGCTCTCCACTGCGTTATCCAGGTTGGGCACGTCGGCCACTTTAATCAAAGGGGTCGGCTCAAAGGTTTTGGATCAAAGGGTTTGGGTGACTTTCTTAAGCCCGGCCGGTTGATCCGGATCTATGCCTCTGGCTATGGCCACAGCGGCCACATCGATATAAAAACGCTGCAGCAATGCCAGAGGCGCCACTCTGGGATGAACCTCATTGGCGGTTTGCTTGAGGTGAACCAACTCAGCGCCTCGGCGCCCGACTTCGGCTATCTGCTCAAGATGGCTGGCATAGGATTCATCGGCCACACAGACATCGACTATTTTGAGCTGGTTCTCCACCAGGGTCACAGGGCCGTGAAGAAACTCGGCGCTGGAGAAGGCCTCGGCATGGATAGCACAGACTTCCTTGAGTTTGAGCGCTATCTCTTTACTGATGGCATAACCCAGTCCTCGTCCCAGCACTACCAGGTTGTTGCTGCCCTGCAAAGATTCGGCAGTCAGTTGCGGTTCTGCATCCACAGCCGCCTGCAGCGCCTGGGGCAATTCATCTATGGCACGGGCCAACTCAGGGCTCTGGGTCCAGGCAGCGGCCAGTTGCAGCAGCGCCGACAGGGTAGCCAAATAGCTCTTGGTGGCGGCCACCGCCTGCTCCTCTCCGGCGCGCAGCGGCAATACAAGATCGACTATGTCCTTAATGGGGGCGGTTTCATCATTGACCAGCGCCACGCAAAAGGCACCGGCTTCGCGGGCCATCTTGGCCTGGGCCAGAATATCCGGGCTGCGTCCCGACTGAGAGATGACTATCACCAGGCCACCGGCCAACTGCAAGCGCTTGCCATAGACACTGGCCACCGAAGGCGCGGCGGCAAAAGTAGGCACACCGGCCTCTATTTCAAACAGATACTTGGCAAATACCCCGGCGTGATCGGAAGAGCCGCGACCCACAATCATCACAAACTTGGGCGCAAACTCGCGCAGCCGCTGCCCCAGTTTCCGGGTTAACTGGTCATTGGCCTGCAACTGGTTGGCAATCTTCTCGGGAGCACTGCGAGCCTCGCGCTCCATTATGGTATGGGTCATGGTTTCACCTTTGCTAAGTCGTATGCGCCGGCATCGGCCGGACGGGCTGAAAATTGCGAGTGTTGGTGCATGGCAAAGTGCACGGCACCGATTTCCGGTGGCGCCAACACGGGGGCGATTCGTTCGACCACATCGTCGGCCAGCCAGGGCCTGAGCGGCTCGGCCAGGCCGCCTATCATGGCAAATCGCGGCGGATTAAGTTCAAACAGGCGCCGTGCCAACCGGCTGATATAGTCGGCACCTTCGCTGACAATAGCGGTAGCGGTATCATCGCCCTCGGCCGCACAGGACAGCACTATTCTCGCCAGGGCGGCATAACAACTGGAGGAGCGTCCGGCGAGGTTTTCCACTATCCCCAGGGCATCTGTCACCCCGAAATGGGCCAGCAGTTTGGCGCCAAGGGCTGTTTGCGGCGCAAAACCATCGAGCGATAACAACACCTGCTCCGCGGCTTTCAAGCCCATCCAGGAACCACTGCCCTTATCGCCCAGAGCAAAACCATGACCACCGAGAGACAATTGCCGTTCACCCACATGGGCATAACCACAGGAGCCTGTGCCTGTGATGATGACGGCACCCTCTTCCCCCTGGTGGGCGCCTATGCAGGCGGTATGCAGATCTGTGGTCAGGTACATGGCCGCAAAGGGATGCCGCCAATCGAGGATCTCCTGATAAAGCCTGGGAATATTGACACCGGCAAGCCCGAGACCGGCCACCATATTGGCGCAATCGGCTTGCTGCAGACCGGCATCGGCCAGGGCCAAACCTGTAGCACTTATGATGGAGTCGAAAGTTTGGCTCAGACCGTGCAAAGGATTGGCCCGACCGGCAACTCCGGTTCCCAGCACACCCTTTTGCCGGCAGTAGACAGTTGCCCGGCACTTACTGCCGCCGCCGTCTATCCCTATATACACTTGTGTATCCGGTGTCGGGTTTCCCCCCATGGCAGACCTCTTTCTGTTTCTTTTATGGTCACGGCGCAATCTGGCGCGGCGGAACACTGACAAATCGCTGCAGTAAGGCGCCTTTCAGGATTAACCCCGGTGACATTCCACTGAGCGGACTCAAGTTAAAGCTATCGTTAACCATGTGGTTAAACTAATGTTACATTACAAATGACAGCGTTGTCATTTTATTTTTCATCAGCGGAGATAAATCGACTCATGGCTAGGCCTCAGACTTAATTAATGCATTGAAAATTAACCAATAAATATTCAGTAAGCCACTATCTTTGAGCGACTCGGGCGTCCTTCACCACTCTCAAACGCCACTCAAGCATTAAAAACCGGGCATTAAAAACCAGGGATTAAAAATAAGTCAGGCAGCGTGGGCTGGCGTTATCTGTTAACGCCAGCCCACATCCGTACCTGCTTAAAGACTAATTCAGTGGCTGAACCCGGCCGTAGCGGCGGCCATCGGGCGAAACACTGCGAAGCTCAAGCGGCGCAGCAATTGCCACAGGGCCGCGATACTCCTGCCATTCAGCTCCTGGTCGGCGATATTGGATCTTGAGCCCGGGAAAGATGATATTGGCCTCAAGCTTGCCACCCTTGATTCTGCCGCCCGGCAGCGGCAAACGGTAATGCACCCCGGCCTTATCCAGCTTGGCCAACTCCTTATGCCCCAGGATGTTGGCCAGTCGATGCCAATCCTCTGCCTGCGCCTGTCGCTGCTCGGCACCGAAATAACCGGAATCCTGGCTGTAACTTGCCCCCTGATGCCGGTAAGCCAGTTCCCAGTCCGGCTTATGCCAGGCCTTTTCCGCCAAAACCAAGAGGCGAGGGAAAATCATATAGGCTGCGGTCGTGTCGCTGCGAATCGTCTCGCTCCAGAGTTGCCCCTGCAGGCCAACAAAGCCCCTGCCCGGCGCCATTGGGCCGCTGAGACGCTTTCCTTGTGGGCTGAGTTGCTCTGTGTCATCGGCGACAAAAGGCCTGGCCTCAATATCGCCCCACTGCTCGGCATTGGCCGGCAGGTTATCCGGCATAAAGCTGTGCAACTTGCGACTGTTGCTGCTGCGACTGGCCCAGTAATAGCCGGGCTCTTTCGGATCGGCCGCCGGCGGCATATCGAAATAGAGTACTTCCGGGTTGGACAGTACAGTATCCCAGCCGAGATTGGCTTGGGCATGCGCCCGCTTGAAGCCGCCGTGGGCGACTATGTCCCAGATATTACTTTGCACCGGGCTCGGCATATTGGCCGGGTTGACGTGACTCATGCCATCGCTCCAACCGGCAGCCTCTATGCCGCGCTCGGCCAGCATCTGCGATACCCGCTCAATAAAGTAGGCGCCGAGGGCAGATTTGTCGGCCACCCGCTGCGAATTGGCCGCAATAAAGCGTTCACAGGCCGGCGAGTCGAGCCAGGCACCGGCGGTCTCATCGGCACCTATGTGGTATCGCTTAAGCGGTACTCCGGCGGCCTGATGCAGCTTGGCAATTTCATCTATCACCTTGGCGACAAAGGTGTAACTGGACTCCATACAGACATTGAGCGTGTTGTCGTTGTAATACTGAATAGAGCTGTAGACAGTAGCATCCTCGGGATCCGCCAGCAGGTATTGGCTGGTGGCCTGACTGTCGCCCTGAGCCAATAGCTTGCGGCTACGTGCCTGCATCGATTTGATGGCGGCGCGGGAGTGCCCCGGCATATCCATCGATGGGATCACCTGGATCTGTCTTGCGGCGGCAAACTTGAGAATATCTATATAGTCCTGGGTCGTGTAGTACCCGTTGACCTGAGTCTCAGGATTGGGGCCACTGCCCAGTTGCGGCAGCAAACAGCGGTTTTCATCGAGATCGTGGCAGCGCTTGCTGCCAATCTCGGTCAGCTCCGGCAGACCGGGGATCTGCAGGCGCCAGCCTTCATCGTCGGCCATGTGCAGATGCAATACGTTAAGTTTATAGGCCGCCATCTGCTCCAGCAGGCTCAGCACAAACGCCTTGGAGTGGAAGTTGCGGCCAACATCCAGATGCATACCGCGAAACGGGTATCTGGGGCCGTCTTGAATGCGCAGCTGTGGCAGTGCTATTGATTGGGTATCATCGGCAGGCAACTGCAGCAAGGCGGCAAGACTCGCCAAGCCATAGGAATAACCCGCGGCGTCTGCTGCGGCCAGGTTAATTCCGCCGGCCTCAATCTCGAGTCGATAGTGCTCGCTTTGTCCGCCCTTGAGCGGCAGCAAGTTAAGCGCCAATCCTTGCTCACTCTGGCTGACACCCAGCCTTTGTAGGCGCAAGAGCGCCGCCTTGAGTGATTGCAGCTCGACTCCGGTAGCTATGTGGCTCGGGTTAAGCTTAATCCCGGCATTGAGGGTGACAGGTGTTTGTTCAAGCCAAGTCACTGAATCCGGCTTAGGAATAAGGCTTGCCACCGCAAGGCCGGCATCATCGGGAGTATCGGCATTTTGGCCGAAGACGACACTGGCGGTATCCCAGGGCAGCTTATCCTGTGAGCTGCGGCGATATTGTTTCTCGGCATCCGTGTAAGGCTGCACATAGGGAAGCAACTCAAGCCCGGTATCCGGGTCTTGCTTAACTTCAGTGCTGGCGATGACCTCCGGCTTGAGCCCCTCAACCACCATGTAATAGTTGGGCATGGCATCAATTTCCGACAGCTGCCACAGCTCACCGCGAAAATTGATGATTTCGCTGACACCCTTTTTGAAACCGCCGAAAGCGGCGGTTGGCGTCAGACGATGCAGATCGCCCTGAATATGCTCTATATGAAACTCAGGTGAGGCAACCGAGAGTACCGGACGCATCTGGCTAAAATAGATGGCCCAGTCAGAAGCGCTGAGATCTTCGTCGGGAGTCAGGCGAATTTGCGCCTGGAAACAGCGGCCTTCGGCACGGCTCGGGTCGCAGTTGTCATCCGGCACATTGGACAGCACGGCATATTTCAACTGCAAACTCTGGGCAAAGCTATGCAGCTTATTCTGAGTCAGATCTTCGTTCGAGGCTTTTGACGAAGAACCGGCTTGGCTCTGCCCTGGTTCAGTCCCGGTTGCCGGCGGCTTGTCAGAACAAGCCGTCAGCCCCAAGCTCAAGGCAATGGCTAACGCCGCGATAGTTAACTTCATTCCGTTACTCTCCTGTCCTTATTATTGTTTTCACCATGATGCCATATTCTCTGTCGACTCAAGCAGTGGCTGTCACCTCAACAAGCTATGTTGAGTGACAACCGGGATAAAAAAATGGCCAGGTACTGAAATCAGCACCCAGCCCACTCTAGTTTCCGGGGAGAGACTACAGTATTGAAAACACAGTTGCGCAGCCGCCCGACAGATACTCAACTGTGGAAGGCATGTAAAGGAGACCTCATCCTCGACATGCAGACCTTACAAGACAACATGGCCATGAGAACAATAGTCACACAAATAATGACAACGCTGTCATCGGTAAACATACACAAGTATAAACCTTATTTCTACATTTTTTTGACAATTTTTATTTTCCCAAGCCCCCTTGAAAACAGCGCTTGCGAACATATTTTTAACAATGACATCCAGTTTGACCACTGTTAACATCCGCAGCATGCTTGGGGTCACAAGCCAATAAGTCTCAAGCTGAACTTTTTACTGGTTTGCGGTACTAATACAACCGAAGAAGCGGTTCTGGCGCCGATATTTCAGTGACGATTTATTTTCCGGTGCGTCAGTTGATTGGCTGACGGAACCTCAAATAACAACAAGGATAAAAAGACAATGACAGCACAATACGTCCCGCTCAACAACGGCGCACACAAGGCTCTGAAAGTCACTCCAGGCATAGATTTCAGCGAATTTGAGAAGCACCATATGTTGCCTTTGCTGGTGCAGGAATTTTTGCCTGCCGCCACCAGTTTCCCGATCATTTTCGCCAAGAACAGCCAAAGTGGAGATTTCCAGCCGGTTGCCATCACCTCTCTGAAGCCTGAGAGCAACTGCTTTATCAAGGACAACACCTGGACCCGACGTTACCTGCCAATGCAGTGCCGGATGCAACCTTTTGCCGCCGGAGACTCCAGCCAGGAAAATGTCCTTATCGGTATCGATGTCAACAGCAAGCATGTCAGCGAAGACAAGGGCGAAGCCCTGTTTACCGAAACCGGTGAGCAGACAGAATTCCTGAAAAACCGCATCGAATTTATCGGCAACCTGATTGAGTACCGTGAAATCACCAAGCAGTTCGTCAAGACCCTGACCAGCCATGAATTACTGCAACCCAAGACTCTGACAGTAACCAACAAACAAGGTGAAAAGAGCAATATAGATGGCCTCTATATCGTCGATGAGCAAAAGCTCAATGCCCTGAGCGATGAGGTTAAACTGGAATTTGCCAAGCGCGGCGTCTACTCACCGGTTTATGCTCACCTGTGTTCACTGAACCAAATCGACTTGCTGCTGGATTAATCCACTCATCCCTATTCCGGGGCAATAAAAACGGCGGCCAAAGCAGTAATGCTTGACCGCCGTCTTATTGGATCAGGGGCAGTATGCCCTGTAGGGAATTAAAAGCGCCAACAAACAAGGCCTTGTCAGCCTTCCCTAAACCAAGCCTGAAGCTTGAACCTCAAGGTTAGATGGCCCAGCCGCCCATATAGAACACCACCAGGCCTATAGTGATAACCAACACACCTGGCTTAAGCTTACGCCACTCACCGCTGCAGATACGGCCGATAACCAGGGTCGCAAACCCCAGCATAATGCCTGTGACTATGTTGCAGGAGAGTATGATGAATACCGCGCAAGTCAGTCCCGCCATGGCATCCACCTTGTCATCGAAGTCCAGCTTGGTGACATTGGACAACATCAGCAGTCCCACATACATGAGCGCAGGCGCCGTGGCGTAGGCAGGCACCAAATAAGACAGGGGTGCCAGGAAGATCATCAGCAGGAACAGTACCCCCACCACAGTGGCGGTCAGGCCTGTTTTTCCGCCCGCGGCAGTACCGGCGGCCGATTCAATGTAAACGGCGGCAGGTGCGCCGCCCACCAGACCGGCGAAAATAGAGCTGACAGAATCCGAGGTCAGCGCCTTGCCGCCACCTATGATGTTGTCGTCCTTATCCAGCAGATTGGCTTGTCCGGCCACGGCTCTTATGGTGCCTGTGGCATCGAAGATGGCCGTCATCACCAGCGCCAGCACTATCGGCAGCACCACAGGGTTAAGCGCACCCATGATATCCAGCTGGCCAATCAAAGAGCCTTCTGCGCCTAAGTCGGGTATGGCAAACACGCCTTTGAACTCCACATTGGGGTCAAACAGCAAACCAAACACTGACAGAGCGATGATCACCAACAGAATGCCGCCCGGTACCCGGCGACGCTCGAGTCCGATAGTGGCAGCCAGCCCCACGACAGTGGCGATCACCGGCAAGCTGTGGATATCGCCGAGCTTGACCGGCAAACCGGTATCATTGGCCACAATCAGTTGCACACTGTTAGTGGCAATCAGCAGCAAAAACAGGCCGATACCTATCCCTGTACCATGGGCAATCCCCTTGGGCAGGTTAGCAAGCACCCACTGGCGAATGCCGGTAACGCTCACCAGGGTAAAGACGATACCCATAAGGAAAATCGCTCCCAGGGTGACAGGCAGGCTCATGCCCTGCCCCAGCACCAAACTGAAGGCGGTAAATGCAGTCAGTGAGATGGCGCAGCCTATCGCCATCGGCAGATTGGCCCACAGGCCCATCAGCAATGAGCCGAAGGCGGCAATCAGACAGGTGGCAATAAACACGGAGCCGGGATCAAACCCGGCCTTTCCCAGCATGGAGGGGACAACGATAACTGAGTAAACCATGGCAAGAAACGTGGTCAAACCGGCGATCACTTCCTGGCGGACAGTGCTGCCACGAGCGCTGATATTGAAGAAGCGTTCCAGCCATGATGATGTAGTAGGTACAGCGGTACTTGTCTTTGAAGACATCATAATTATTCTACCTTTTTGATCTCTTTATTCGGGTCAGATGACGCCGGCTACGGCAGGTGAGAGCCCCGCTGGGCGGGTGAGAGATCCACAACAAAACGTGACCTGCAGGTGGTGGGCACCAAGGAGTATCGTCAAACGATGTCCAACGCAGCCTTTGTTGGTCGCGGATAATACTGCAAATTGGCGCCCCCGGCTAAAAAGATTTCGGGATCTGTGGCTCATCCTGAATATGCAGTTGTTCATAACTTTTCATATTTACTCAAATCCCATTCATTGGCAGCGCAATCGTCATTCACATCCTTTCCCTATAGTGGCCCCATCAAGCAAACCCTGCTGCGTTGGAGCAATCACTATGTCTGAGTCCACATCAAGCAAAAAACAGGAACTTATGGCCCACGGCCTGATTATTTTCATGCTGTTTCCGGCCCTGACCATCACAGGTATCAGCCTCTATGGCCTGATCATCTGGATCATGCTGGCCCTCGGCGGCGTCGCCAGTCACTGATACAAGAGAGGATTGAATAGATGAAACGGTTAATAGCAATCTGGCGTACTCTCAACCGCCCAACCAAGTACCTGAGCCTGGGCGCCATCAGCCTGTCGGCCTTTATCATGGGCATTGTTTTTTGGGGCGGCTTCAACACGGCGCTGGAAGCCACCAACACTGAGGCCTTCTGTATCAGTTGCCACTCGATGGAGAGCAATCCCTATCAAGAGCTGCAGCAAACTGTGCATTGGTCGAATCACTCCGGCGTGCGGGCAACCTGCCCTGATTGCCACGTGCCCCACGACTGGAGCCGCAAGATAGCCCGTAAGATGGAAGCATCTCACGATGTCTGGGGCTGGCTGTTCCAAACGGTCAACACTCCGGAAAAATTTGAAGCCAAGCGTCTGGAAATGGCCAGCCGTGAATGGAAACGTTTTGCCCGTGACAACTCCCAGGCCTGTAAAAACTGCCATGACTACAAGTCAATGAAATGGGACGAGATGTCAGCCCTGGCGCAAAAACAGATGAAACAAGCGGCCGAGAAAGATCAGTCCTGTATCGATTGCCACAAGGGCATAGCTCACAAGCTGCCTGATATGGGTACTGCCAGAGCCCCGGAACTGATTGCCGAAGTGGGTTCGGGTGAAACTTCACTGCAACAGGGCGGCAAATATTTCAGCGCCTTGACCAAGCCTCTGTATCTGGATGACAAGAGCACGGAAGAAGCCGGTACTCTGAACGTGGCCACCGAAATCAAGGTGTTGGAGCTCAAGGGCAAGCGGGTCAAAATCGCCATCGATGGCTGGCGTAAAAAGATAGGTGCCGGCCGGGTGATCTACATGGACTTCGGTATCAATATCCTCTCGGCTCAGTTGACCAAGGCCGCCGCCGAAACCGACGGGGTGATCAAGACCTTTGAAGAGAAAGAAGATCCCATGACTGGCCTCAAGTGGCAGCGTGTGGAAGCCGAGATCTGGACCGACAGCGATTATCTGCTGACCGAACTGGCACCACTCTGGGGCTATGCCCGCAGCACTTATGCCTCTAGCTGCAGTGTCTGTCACACCCAGCCCGATGAGCATCACTTCGATGCCAACACCTGGCCGGGCATGTTCCAGGGGATGTTGGCCTTCGTCAACATGGATCAGGACACCCAGGCACTGGTGCAGAAATACCTGCAACAACATTCTTCCACCTTCAGCAAAGAAGAGCACTAAGAGGTTGGCGTTATGAACAGAAGAGACTTTTTAAAAGGCCTGGCCTCCACTTCCGTTGTGGTTGCCGGAAGCAGTTCGGTACTCGCTCCCTTGTCGGCGCTGGCCAAGGGGATGGATGACGGTGATGCCTGGCTGACCACAGGCTCCCACTTCGGTGCATTTCGTATCAAGCGCCGCAACGGGGTTATTGCCGAAGTCAAACCACTGGAGTACGACAAGTATCCCACCGACATGATCCGCGGTATCCGTGGCCTGGTCTATAACCCATCACGGATCCGTTACCCCATGGTGCGGCTCGACTTCCTGCTCAAGGGACACAAGAGCAATACCCATGAACGCGGCGACTTCCGTTTCGTTCGTGTCACCTGGGACAAGGCCTTGACTCTGTTCAAAGAGTCACTGGATATCATTCAAACCCAATACGGCCCATCTGGCCTGCACGCCGGACAAACCGGTTGGCGTGCCACCGGACAGCTGCACTCGAGCACCAGCCATATGCAGCGCGCCATCGCCATGCACGGCAACTTCGTCAAGAAAGTGGGCGACTACTCCACCGGCGCCGGGCAAACGATTATGCCTTATGTGCTGGGCTCTACCGAAGTGTACGCTCAAGGCACCTCCTGGCCGCTGATCCTCGAGCACAGCGATACCATAGTGCTCTGGTCCAACGATCCTTACAAAAACCTGCAGGTGGGCTGGAACGCCGAAACCCACGAGTCCTTCGCCTATCTGGCGCAGCTCAAGGAAAAGGTCAAAGCCGGTAAGATCCGGGTGATCAGCATAGATCCGGTCGAAACCAAGACCCAGGCCTATCTGGGTTGTGAGCAGCTGTATGTCAACCCACAAACAGACGTGGCCTTGATGTTGGGTATCGCCCATGAGATGTACACAGCCAAGCTGCACGATGCCAAGTTTATCGAAGGCTATAGCCTGGGCTTTGAAGAGTTCCTGCCCTACCTCCTGGGTGACAAAGACGGCATCGCCAAGACTCCGGAATGGGCCGAAGCCATCTGTGGCGTCAAGGCTGAAGTCATCCGCGATCTGGCCCGTACCCTGACCAAGGGCCGTACCCAGATCATGATGGGCTGGTGTATTCAGCGTCAGCAACACGGTGAGCAGCCTTACTGGATGGCGGCGGTACTGGCCACCATGATAGGCCAGATAGGCCTGCCTGGCGGTGGTATCAGCTATGGTCACCACTACTCAGGTATCGGCGTACCCGCCACAGGTGCCGCCGCGCCGGGCGCCTTTCCGCGTAACCTGGACGAAGGCCAAAAGCCACTGTTCGACAACAACGACTTCAAGGGTGCCAGCAGCACTATTCCGGTCGCCCGCTGGATAGATGCCATTCTGGAACCCGGCAAGACTATTGATGCCAACGGCAGCAAGGTCACCTATCCGGATATCCGCATGATGGTATTCTCGGGCAACAACCCCTGGAACCACCATCAGGACAGAAACCGTATGAAGCAGGCATTCCGCAAGCTGGAATGCGTGGTCTCCATAGATGTGAACTGGACCGCCACCTGCCGCTTCTCAGACATAGTCTTGCCCGCCTGTACCACCATGGAGCGCAACGATATCGATGTCTACGGTGCCTACGCCGGCCGCGGTATTCTGGCGATGCACAAGATGGTTGAGCCGCTGTTTGAAAGTCTGTCGGACTTTGAGATATTCACCCGCTTTGCCAAAATACTCGGCAAAGAGAAGGAATACACCCGCGGGCTAACCGAAATGGAATGGCTGGAAAAACTCTACAACGAGTGTAAGGCCGCCAACCAGGGCAAGTTTGCCATGCCGGACTTCAACGAGTTCTGGAAGCAGGGTTATGTGCACTTCGGTGAAGGGCAAAACTGGGTCAGACACGCCGACTTCCGTGAGGATCCTGAGATTAACCCCTTGGGTACTCCTTCCGGCCTGATTGAAATCTTCAGCCGTAAGATTGCCCAGTTCGGTTATGATGACTGCCCGGGCCACCCAGTTTGGATGGAAAAATCCGAGCGCAGCCATGGCGGTCCAGGCAGCGATAAGTACCCGGTTTGGCTGCAGTCCTGCCACCCGGACAAGCGCCTGCACTCACAGATGTGTGAGTCCAAGGAATATCGCGAAACCTATACGGTGCAGGGGCGTGAGCCGGTTTACATTAACCCTGAAGATGCCAGGGCCCGCGGTATCAAAGACGGCGATCTGGTGCGGGTGTTCAACGACCGTGGCCAGCTGCTGGCCGGTGCCGTCGTCTCCGGCCGTTTCCCCAAAGGGGTTATCCGGATCCATGAAGGTGCCTGGTATGGGCCGGTCGGCAAAGATGGCAGCGTCGAAGGCGGCGCCGAAATCGGTGCCCTGTGCAGCTATGGTGACCCCAATACCCTGACTCAGGATATAGGTACCTCCAAGCTGGCGCAGGCCTGCTCGGCCTACACTTGCCAGGTGGAGTTTGAAAAATTCACCGGTAAGGCGCCCAAGGTATCCTCCTTCGATGGGCCAATTGAGATAACAATCTAAGGGAAGGTGCGAACAAGTCCCACGAGGACTTATTCGCACCATCACTAATTGCAGATAACTGAGGTAAGCCAATGGAACAGTTAAATCAAGGCAGAGCCATGCTGTACAACTTCCTCTCGGGCCTGTTCGCCCGCGAGTTGAATGCCGAGCGCCTCAGCCAACTGACGGCGCCGGAAAGCAAGGCCTTCTGGCAACAGCTGGGCAGCGATCCCGCCCTCAAGCAAGCAGCCAAGCTGATGGAGCAAAAACTGCTGGCGATTGCCTGGATGCAGGACAGAGACAAGGCGCTGCTGGAGCTGGCGGCAGACTTTTGCGGGCTGTTTCTGGTGGGCAGTAAACAGAGCGCTTCGCCCTATGCCGGCCTCTATCTGCAAGCGGATGAGGATGTCACCCTGTTTGGTGAGCAGCATCAACAGATGCTGGCCTTTTTGCAGCGAAGCCAGCTGCAGCTGAGCGGTGACTTCCCCGAGCCCGCCGACCACCTGGCGGTGATTCTGGCATACCAGGCTCATCTGTGTCTGAACGCCTCGGCATCAACGCAACAGGAGTTTCTGCAAGAGTGCCTGCTCAGTTGGTTGGAACCATTTTGTCAGCGGGTGACCGAATGCGATCGCGGCGGTTTTTATGCCGCGCTCGCGCGCCTGACCCTGGCCTTTGTTCAAAGTGATGCCGAATGGCTGAAAGGCGCCGCAGCGCACTGAGCAAGGCGATTTAGACAAGAGCTAACAAGTACTTGCCTGAATCAAACGTAACACAGCCCCCCTAATCAAAGGGTTAAAGGGTTAAGGAGTCAAAGGGGCAAAGGGCGCCAACTCAAGTAACGAGTGGCGCCCTTTCTATATCTTCAGCAGCCGGTAAATGCAGCGCTTCCTGTCTTCAGCGCTTAAACCCCAGGTAAAAAAGCGTCTTAGTCTGATTGCTGCTCAAGCCAGTTATCGAGCGCCAGCAACGATGCCGCTACGCAATCTGTCAGCTCAGTGAGTTCCTCGTCGCGTAAAGGTTTGCCAGCCTTGATGGACTGTTCCAGTGCGGCGCAGCGCAAGTGCAGCGCTTCAAGCCCCATGTTACCGCTGCTGCCCTTGAGTGCGTGCAGCTTGGCGGCCATGATATCCCGTTGCCCATCTGCCGCCTGTAAAGCTTGCAGCTGCGCATCACTGCTGTCCACAAACTGTTGCCGCATCTCCAGCAAAGTGGCCTTGCTGAGCACCTGCAGGTCCTGCTCAAGTTGCTCCAGCGCCAGCCATTGGGCGTTGTCCGTATTGCGGGATCTAAGGCCCGGCGCTTGAGAGTCCTCTTCCTTAGGGCACTCATCGCTCTGATTCGAGCCGGAGACAACCCCGAGCCAGTTGGCCAGAGCCTGCAATCCCAAGGGCTTACCCAGGACTATATCAAAGCCCATGGCCTGGTAATCAGCCATATCCTGAGTCTGCAACTGGGCGGTAAAGGCGGCAATCGGCACCTTGGTGCCCAGCTGTTGCCTTAGCTCAGGCAACAGCTCACTGCCGGAGCCGTCACTCAGCTGTAAATCCAGCATCACGGCATCGAATGGGCCTGACGTGTTATCAAGCAACACATTCCGTGCCTCTGCCAAACTGACACACAAGAGTGACTCATGCCCAAGATGCGCCAAAAAGCCCTGAGCCACCAAGGCATTAACCCTATTATCTTCCACCAGCAGCACCCGCTTGGCGATTTCACTCTGTGGCAGGCTACTCGATTGTTGCTCCCCCTGCTCACAGGGCTGAAGCGGCACACTGAAACTGAAACGGCTGCCCTGCCCCGGCGTACTGATGACTTCGATGGCGGGAGCATCCCCACTCTCACGGCCATTCATCAGTTGCACCAGGTCACGGCTGATACTCAGCCCAAGCCCGGTTCCCCTGGCACTGGCATGGGTCGCCTCTGTGGCATAAGGAGTAAACAGACGTGCCATAGCCTCGGGGCGGATACCGATACCTGTATCGGTCACGCTGAAGCACAGGCGCGCACCTTCAATACTGACCTCCAGAGTCACACTGCCCTTGGTGGTAAACTTAATGGCATTGCCCAGAAGGTTAAACAGTACCTGCCTGAGCTTGGGCCCATCTAGCCAGACCCATTCGGGCAATTCCGGCTTTAACAGCCTGAGCTCAAGCCCGGCAAGATTGGCCCCGGCCAACATGATGGCGGTCACTTCGTTGAGCAGTGCCGGCAACTCCACGGCCCTTGGCTCATTGATCAGCCTGCCCTGCTCCAGACGGGAGAAGTCGAGGATGTCATTGAGCACGGTTTGCAGTTGAGTGCCACTGTACTGGGACAGCGCCAACATCTGCCGCGCCTTGGCGGGTAACTCCGCCTGCCCCAGCAGACTCAGGGTGCCTAGCAAGCCGTTAAGCGGCGTGCGTATTTCGTGGCTCATGGTGGCCAAAAACAGCGACTTGGCCTGACTGGCCTCTTCCAGCTGGGCGTTGGTCTGGGCGAGCTCGCGGGTTCGCTCGGCCACCTTCCGCTCCAGCGCCAGCTTATGCTCGGTCAACTCAGCAGCGGTGCGTTGCAGATCCTGCTGCAACTTTTGATTATGGGCCGTTTTCTGTTTGAAGGCTTCCAGCGCCGAGGCCATGGCGGTAAGTTCATCATCACCGTAAGAGCGTATGCTGACATTGGTATCACCAAGACTCAGGCGACTGAGAGCCTGGGTGGCATCGCTCAAGCGCCGGGCGATACCCTTATAGATAACCTGCCAACTGACAAACAGGATCAGCAGTAACATCAAGGCGCCCGTTCCCCAGAGCCCGGCGCTGGCCCAATTGAGCTGCCCCAAAAAGTCGCGTCTGGCCAAACTCAGCTGTTGCTGCTGGCCCTCGAGGGCGGCATCCACGGTTTGCTCCATCGACTTGAGGTTGTCCGAAATCACCAGTTGCCTTTGCTCCAGTTGCTGCTGCAACTGCCATATAGATTCGGCCAATTGTTGGCCGGCAGTCACCTGATCAAGACGAGCAAATTCGGCCTCGAGCGCCTCGGCTCTACCTGGGTCCCGAACCAAATCGGCCACAGGAATGCGCTTGAGCAATCCCGGGGACAGGGCATCATCGGTCAACGGCGCCTGATTGATGGCACCGACCAAGTCTTGCGGCGCATCGGCCGCGGCAAATATCTGCCCGAGCAAGGCTATCTTATGAGTCAGTTTCAGGGCGCGGTTGAGCTGCTCGGCGCTGCTGAGATCCAGCTCTATAATGTCATCCACTGCCGCCGCCCCCGGAATCTGGCTTAGCTTGGCAATAATGACTGAGTCCAGCACCGCCAGCTCGGAGCGCAGCAGATTGTCGGCCTGCTTGGAAGCCTGTACCAATAAAAGTCCTTTCTGTTTCAGCGCTTGGGTACGCTCAAGCCGCTCCCCCGTCTGCTCGCCGAGTAAGGTCAGCTCAGCGATAATGGTGGCCGCCGCCTGTTTCAGATTGGCTGAATCCGGCACCGCCAACTGCTCCAGGGTCGCAATCGCCGCCAACATGCGATTGCTTTCTAGCGACAGACGGCGCCCCAAATATTGGCGCTGTTTTTCATCGGCAGCCGTGCCCAGGCGCTGGGCATTCTCTGCCAGCGAGGTGGCCGATTGCGATAGCTGCCGCGCGGCTTCTGATGCGGGCAAGGCCTTCTCATAAAGAAAACTGTCGGCGCCCTTGACCCAGTAAAGGCTCAAGTTGCCCAGAGTCACCAGTAATAACAGCAGCAGCGCCAACAAACAAAACGCCAGCATCAGACGGCCGGTCAGGCTGCTAAGCCATGAAGATAAAGGTCTCACTTGTTATCCTTGTTGATACTGGTTCGCATAGGCATTGACTCACTCAAACATCCAGCAGGAATGCTATGGTAGAATACTTGCATCATATATCAGGATCTTCCCCATGAGCCAATTTGCCACCAAGTTCGAGGCTGTGTTGCCTGCAACTAAAAGACTGCTGCTGTGGTTATTGGCTCTGCTGATGTTTATCCCTGCCGCACTGGCCAATGAAACCTGGGAGCTGGAGCAACGCAGTCCTTTCAACGAAGCAATCCAGCAGGCCAGTCCTCTGACCCACACGCCACTCACCAAAGCCAATAAACCCTGGAAACTGTGCGCTTTGGTGCCGCATCTGAAAGATGCTTACTGGATAGGGATTGACTATGGCTTGGCAAAACAGAGCCAAGCCTTGGGGCTCGGGCTGGAACTCCATGAAGCCGGCGGCTATGGCAACAACCAGACCCAGTTGGCACAACTCAAATCCTGCCTCGATGGTGATGCCGATGCGATTTTGCTCGGCGCCGTCAGCCCACACCTGCTTGAGGGCCATACGCTTGAGCTGACCAAGCCTGTGTTGGCGCTGGTGAATCAGTTGGCTGACCACCGGGTACAAACCCATATAGGAGTCAACTGGTATCAGATGGGTTATCTGATCGGTGAGTATCTCGCATCTACCCCGCACAAACGCCTGGCTATGCTGGCGGGCCCCGAAGGCCGTGGCGGTACCGATCTGGTGGAAAAAGGTGTCAAACAAGCACTGCAAGACAGCCAGGTGGAGATTGTGGCCGTGATGCATGCCGACAACAACCGTAATCTCTACCGGGATCAGCTCAATCTGTTGCTCAATCAAAACATGCAGCCGCTGCCGCAAGCCTTGCTCGGCAGTGCCGTTGCTATTGAAGCCGCCATGGGCACTCTCAGGCAGAGAAGCCTGACCAACCAATTGGCGCTGGTGAGCAGCTATCTGTCGCCGGATATACTGCGAGGGCTCAAGCGCAACAAGGTCGCTTATGCCAATGATGACAGAGTTGTACTACAGGGGCGACTGGCGGTCGATCTCGCCGTCAGGCTGTTGCAGGGGGAAAAGGCGTTTGGTGATATAGGCCCGGCAATTTTGCAGTTGCGCCCGGATAACCTCAAAAACATGCAGTTGGATGACAGTTTGGCCCCGGCGGATTTCTATCCGGTATACAGAGTGGAAGCCAAGGGCTCAGAACTCAGTCGCTGACATCGGCGGCAAACAGATAACCTTCACCATGCACAGTGACAAACAGCTCTGGACTCAGCTTGCTGCGCAAGCGCCGAATAATCACATCTATGGTGCGGTCGTTGACATCCTGATCCCTGTGGCTGGTTTGCTGCATCAAGCGCTCTCTCGAGAGCACCTGCTGCGGATGCAGGGCAAAAGCCACCAGCAGCTCAAACTCGGCCTTGGTCAACTTGATAACTTGCCCATCCAGGCTCAAGCGACGACTGTTAAGCTGCAGGTGATAACCCTCAAAATAGAGATTGTCGTCCGAGCGCGACAATTGCTCAGCCGTTTGCTGCTGAGCCTTCTTCACCAGAGAGATGCGCCAGAGCAGGTTTTTGACCCTGACCCTGAGCTCGCGAAACTCAAACGGCTTGGTGACATAATCATCGGCGCCCATCTCCAGGCCCACTATCTTATCTATCGCCTCATCCCGGCCGGTTACCAGAATAATGCCCACATCTGAGCGGCTGCGCAGCTCACGGGTCAGCATCAGGCCATCATCCCCCGGCATATTGATATCCAGCATCACCAGATCCACATGCTGTTGTTGCAGTTGCTGCCACATCTGCTCACCGTCGGCGGCTTCCATCACCTGGTAACCATCTTTTTCAAAATAGCCTTTTAAACGAGTCCGAATGATAGCTTCATCGTCCACTATCAATATGCGGTATGCCATACTTGTATTCCAACCGGCTGGGATAGAGGCCATTATTCACAATTTTTCATATTTTGTCTGTAGCGGATAGATATTTGACCTGAGTTCGGTGCCAAGCGCTTTTTATGTGGCTACAATAAGGACGAATCAAAAATTAAAGGACTGAGTATGGATGAAAAGCGCAAGTTTTCACGGATCCTGTTTACCATAGATGCCCAGCTGAGCTGCGACAACAAGGTATGGAGCACCCATTTGCTGGATCTCTGTCTCAATGGCGCCATGGTGGAAGAACCTGCCGATTTCGCTCCAGAAGGTGTATTGGCGCTGAGTTTTTGCCTACCCCAGTCCGAAGTAGAACTGTGCATGGAGGCTGACGTCGTGCATCGCCGCAACGGCCTCTTGGGCCTCAAGTGCGCCCTTATCGATATTGAGAGTATCAGTCACTTAAGAAGGCTATTGGAGCTGAATCTTGGCGATGCCTCACTGCTGCACCGCGAATTGGAACAGTTTATTGCCGAACATGAACAGAGCCGCTGAAGCGGCTCCTGCTTCACAGGTCACAGGGCGGCAATAGCCCTGCTTGCCGGGCTATGACTCACATAGCAATCACATAGCGCTCACATAGCCCCGAGTGCCTCGCTGAGTTTGCTCACCCCTATCACCTGCATCCCCTGAGGCGGCTTTTTCGGCATATTGGCCTTGGGCACTATCGCCCGGGTAAAGCCATGCTTGGCAGCTTCCACCAAACGCTCCTGACCATTGGGCACAGGACGTATCTCGCCGGAAAGGCCCACTTCGCCGAACACCACCAGATCCCTGGGCAGAATATCACCACGGAAACTGGAAACCATGGCCAGCAACAGAGTCAAATCGGCGCTGGTTTCTGTCACCTTGACACCACCGACCACGTTAACAAATACATCCTGATCCGACATCTGTAAGCCGCCATGACGATGCATTACCGCCAGCAACATAGCCAAACGGTTGGCATCCATCCCCACGGCAACCCGCCGCGGATGCGACAGTGCCGAGCTGTCCACCAACACCTGCAGTTCCACCAGCAGCGGCCGGGTGCCCTCCCAAACCACCATCACCAAGGAGCCGGAGGCGGCTTCATCGGCGCGAGACAGAAATATCGCCGACGGATTGGCCACTTCCTTGAGCCCCCGCTCCGTCATGGCGAACACCCCCAGTTCATTGATGGCGCCAAAGCGGTTCTTGTGGGAGCGCAGGGTACGGTAGCGGCTATCGCTGTCCCCTTCAAACATCACCGAGCAATCTATGCAGTGCTCCAGCACCTTGGGGCCTGCCAGAGAGCCGTCTTTGGTGACATGGCCGACCATGATGATGGCGATACCATTTTGCTTGGCAAAACGGGTCAGAAAGGCGGCCGATTCGCGAACCTGGGCCACACTGCCGGGGGAGGACTGCACATCACTGATATGCATCACCTGAATCGAGTCTATCACTATGACCTTGGGCTTCTCCCGCAGTGCCACAGTGCAGATAGTCTCGACACTGGTTTCGGACAACATCTTCAAGCGCCCTGTGGGCAGGCCCAAACGATGGGCTCGCATCGCCACTTGCTGCAAAGATTCCTCGCCGGTGACATAAAGAGCCGGCATGGTCTCGGCCAGCTGACATAAAGTCTGCAGCAGCAAGGTACTCTTGCCGGCCCCCGGATGTCCGCCAATCAGGATGGCACTGCCGGCGACTATTCCGCCACCGAGCACACGGTCAAATTCGATAAAGCTGCTGGGGATCCTCGGCACTTCGTTGAGATCTATCTGATCCAGCGTTTGGATCTCACTGGCACCGGCACCGGCACCGGCATAACCACTGAACTGACCGCCCCGGGATGGTGTAGCCGCCCCCAGCCTGACTTCGGTAATGGTATTCCATTCATGACAGGCACTGCACTGCCCCTGCCAACGGGGAAAGTCCTGGCCACATTCGTTGCACACGTATGCTGTTTTATTCTTCGCCATCTGGGTTCAAACTTGTGTAAAATCTGTAATAGTTAATTAAAATAATTGCACTTTCAAAGTGATACTTTCAGAGTAATAATCCCGAATTGGGTTCAAGCTTCCCAAAGCCGGGCCGACATAAGACTAACAGTCAGCACAAGAATAAGCACCCCTTAAAGAGCGAGTCCATGAGTCCAGATCACCACAGCGCCCTGATTGAACAACTCAAGCCCCTGATGATGGAGCCGGACTTCAGTGAGATCTTCTTGCAGCTCACCGCAGAAGAGTCCAACTCGACCCGCTTTCTGTTGAAAATGGAAATCCAGCGCCTGGCTTCCCCCTGCCTGAGGATTATTGACCTCAGAGACAAGTCGGAACTGCCCTGCCAGGAGTATCACTTTGCCGACCAACGCCACTTCCTCGATGTCCCGGCCAAAGAGGCCTTTGATGCCGCACTGGCGCTGTACCGCAACCAATACACTATGGGGGTATACGAACAGGTGATGGAGGCTCATCACCAGCGCCGCCAACGGCTGCAGCAAACGCCCCGCAATCAGGAAGGACAGGGGAATCCCTATCTGGTACCCGGGATTGTGCTGGGGCGCTACTTCAACCGCAGTGAAGAGCGGATGAACTACAGCATCAAGATATCGGTTTCCCAAGCCGGCAGAGAGGAGGTGCGCGGCAATACCGCAGATCTCTCCGTCGGTGGCGCCAGAGTGCGTCTGCCCGCCAGACATAACTTAGATCTTAACCGGCCGCTGCGGGTCAAGCTGCTGGATCTCAGCGATGAATACTATTACCGGGATCTGCAACTCGGGGTCGACTACCAGATAGTCGATGCCCAGACAGAGCAGGACACCTGCTGGATGCGGCTCAAACGCATCGGCGGCAGTAAGCAGCTCTCCGAGCTACTTGCCAACCTTATTCGCGGTTATAAGTTCCGTTACAAGGTGGATGTCAACGATGTACTGACAACAGCAACAGGACTGGGGTTCGAGCGCCATTACTTGGCCCATCTGCCGCACCTGCCGCTGTTTATCGAACAGGACAGCCAAGGCAATCCTGCTATTGGTGCTCTGCTGCTGAGTAGGGACAATCAGGCACTGTTGCACGATTTCCTCGATGAAGCCGATATCAACCAATTGCCGGGACTGCTGAGCAAGCAGAGACTGGCGGCCATGCTCGCCGAGCCGGGCAACGCCGACCACAGATTGCTGTTCAGCTTTACCTATAACGCCCGTGGTCAACTCTACTTCTACTCAGCCAGCCTCAGCGAACTGAAAAAAAGCCGCCTGCAACCTCTGTTTTTGGGTTTTGGTGCCACCAAGGGCAGTTGGAAGGTTATCCAGGTGAGTCTGGACGCCATAGACCACCAGGGTTCCTATAAGGCCTCCATGCTACCGGGCGATGACAGCAACTACTCGGCGCTGACAGAGCAACAGCTGCAAAAATACAGCCACATACTGCAACTGATGGATGTGACCGACGAACAGGCCGCCGAAGAGTATCGTCGCTGGCCGTTCAAGATGGATGCCAATGAGCTCAAGCGTTTCGGCCAAGCCAAAATTACCACCAACAGTATCCGATTGGTGTCCATGTATTTCAGCGAACGGCGCCAGGAAGCCAGGTTCTCCTTCAAGACCTTGGTCAACATCAGTCAGGGCAAACAGCAATACACAGGGATCACCCATGATATTTCCAGTCGTGGCCTGCAGCTGAATCTGGATGAAAACGCGACTCTCAATCCCAAGGAGCCGCTACTGCTCAGCTTTCCCAAGCTGCAGGCACTGGCGCCCAAGGCCAAACTTCAGGCGTTGCCCTATCGATTGGTGCGCAGTCGTAAAAACGGTGTCACCCTGCATCTGGCGGCGGTGATGGGTCACACGCCTCATCCGGGCGTGGAGTTTTTACATCGGCTGATAGCGCAGAACCGCGAGAAATTGCAGCAACTGACAGAGGATAACTCTGAGGTCAAAGAACTGGCCGAAGCGATGAAAAACCTCTTGATGCGCAAACTGCATTCAGTGCCTTTCCTTGTGGAAAAAACCGTCAAGTCTTTCCGTTTGTCGGCGCTGGGGGTCGGCGTAGAACCGGATGCCGTCAGCGACTTGTTCGCCAACAGCAGCGCTGAGCAATTGCAGTTCAATCTCGAACCTTTACTGCAAGACGGCCGTCTAAAGCGCGACTTTATCGGCCCGATACGGGCGATGAAGCCGCAGATGACCATGGACAGCTTCGAAGTCTTTGTGCAGTTGGTGCGCCAATCCAGCGGCCAGTTGCGGCTGCGTTGCACTACCCGCCATGAACTGGCGGAGCGTCAGGCCCAAGTGGATTTTATCCGTCAGGCGCAGTCGCTCGGCAGCTTTATGGCCTTAAAGGTCTATCGCGGCGCCGCCGGTAAGCCGGATCTGGGCTATATCCGCCGCGAGCTGGAATATATAGGTGTCCATGCCAAGCACAAGGCCAAGAAGCTCGAAGAGATGCTGTGGCGGGTAGTGGGTGTCGGCGAGTTTTTGGAAATCACCAGCGAGGTCTTGCTGCGCTACCCGGAATTAAATCCAGAGGCTCAGTCACTGACGCTGGAAAGCTCAAAACCCTGATACCAAGCGAGCACCTTGTTGAAATGATCGTTTGGTGCATCCACATGGGTCAGCATATCCGCATGACCATAGTCGTGGCGATTGCCGTTTTCCCGTGACAGCAAGGTAAAGCGACTATTTTGCAAGCCGCATTCGGCCATCATATCCAGCACATCTTCTGGATTACCGAGTACAGTGTCATTCTGTCCGGCGATAAACCAACTCTTGGGCCAAGTGGCTTTGGCGGCAGCCCGGCCATAATCGAAACCATCGTCATGATCTATCCAATCACCGCGCACCCAATCTATGCTCTGCTGCAGCGAAGCCCGGCTCTCGTTATCCATGCCCATGCGCCACTTGTCGGCTGCGAGATAGCCGTGACCGGCAGCAATGCCGGGAGCCAAGCGGTTCCAAACCAGATCCACCATCAGCCACTTTTTCAATGACCTGACTCTTATGGTGCGCTTGCTACCAAAGGTTAGCAGTGATGCCACCGACGCTTGCAGTTCAGGAAACCGTGCCAAGGCGCTGGCCATCAGCACCCCGCCCCAGGAATGGGCGCACCAATGCAGCTTGTCCAGAGACTCGGCCTTAAGCAGATATTGTTGCACCAAGGGCAGTTGTTCACGGATGACCTCACCTTGTCCAAGCTCAAACCCGCGCGCCAGCTTAGGCGTGCTGAGGCCACGACCTGCACTATCCATTACATAAACGGTAAAGCCCGCCTGAGCCAGAAAAGGCGCCAGCCCTCGGCCTCTGCTGCTGTAAAACACCCGGCCATTGGACATGGCACCATGCAACATCAAAATCGGGATCTGATGCCGAAAGCCGGCTGCGGGAAAAATTTTGCGAAGATGCAGTTCACCATCACGATAAGGCAGAAAGATTGATTGCTGTACAGTTTCCATGGAGTGTGTCGTCACCGGGTTCTATAGCAAAAGCTAATGAATCCCGGTCATAAAAACAAGAGCAATCACTCTAGTTTTAACTGTTAACGCTTCAGCGCCCTTGCAGCAAGAAAGGTAATGCCTGCAGGCCCAGCTTATTGATCTTCGCCGCAGCGACAGAGGCCAGCTTAGGTTTGGCATGATAGGCAATACCAAAATCGGCTGCCTGCACCATGGGGATGTCGTTGGCGCCATCGCCTATGGACAGCCTTTGCCCGGCAGCTATCTGCCACTGCCCGGCGCATTTTGTCACCACATCGGCCTTGAAGGCGGCATCCACCACTTGGCCGCGAACCTCGCCGAGCAACTTGCCATCGCTTATTACCAGTTCATTGGCAAAGGCGGCATCCAACCCAAGCAACTGCTGCAGATGGCCGACAAAAGGGGTAAAACCACCTGAGGCCACCACAGTGCGCCAGCCATGGGATTTGAGCTCGGCTATCATGCTCTCAAGCCCGGGACTCAGAGGTAAACGGGCACAGAGATCATCAATAATACTCTGGTCGGCGCCCTTGAGCTTGGCCACCCTCTGGCGCAAGCTCTGCTCGAAATCCAATTCGCCCTGCATCGCCCGTTCGGTCACTTGTGCCACCTCGGCGCCCACGCCGGCGGCGGCCGCCAATTCATCGATACACTCAATAGTAATGGCGGTCGAGTCCATATCCATCACCAACAGCCCCGGAGTCGAAAGCTGCGGCAAACTCGCTGTCGCTGCAATGGACAGGTAATCCAGCTCGCCAATTGACTCAAGACGATTGTGCATGGCTTGACAGATGCCCACCTCGAGCAGCAACTCGAGCCCATACAAGGATTGCTCGCGCTGCAAAATCGCCACCGCCCTCGGTGCCAACTCGGGAAGCAAATCGGCAACAGCAGCCGCAGCCTTTTCATTGAAGATCAGCCGTAATCGCTCACCTTGGGCATGTTGCCCTTCCTTGAATGCCGGCCAAGTATGCTGCTGCAGACTCAAGACATAGACACCATTCTGACGTTGACTGGCCAACAGGGGAAAAGGTAAGACTGACTCCATGGTCACTGCTCTCCGGCTATCGGGCATACCCATAATCCATTATGATTAGGGAAACACCGAATTTGATTAAGGGACAAAGTATTGTTGTTCAAGGGCCTTAAAAAAAGCCAGAAGATCAGCAGACTGCTGCAGATCGCCATAGCCGTCACTCTGCTGGTCGGCCTGGTCCAGCTGTGGCAGACAAGCCTACTACAAGGGCAGCGGCTTCTGAAGACCCAAACCCAAAAGATGGCCAGATTATTGGTGCAACAAACAGCCTATGGTGCCGCACCGGCGTTGCAACTGCAAAATGATGAGCAGTTGCAATGGCTGGCCAGCGCCCTGGTGGAAGATCCCAAGGTGATGGCGGCGACTATCTACAGTGAGGATGGTCAGCGGCTATCCTTTGCCCAGGATGTCAGCCCCGAGTTGCTGGAGCCGGATTCCCCGGAACTGGATGATCTGCTGGCACCCTACCCTCCTTATGTCGAGCCGGTGATCCAGCAAGGTAACAACCTGGGCTTTGTCGAAGTCAGGCTGGATCCCAAGCTGTTTTTCAATGAGATCCAGGAAGCCCATGAGCTGAATATGGAGCAGCAGCAACTGATGCTGATAGTAGCAGGCTTTATCGGCCTGTTATTATCACGGGCGCTGTCGTTCAAACGTGCCGACTTTGACCGCCGTCGCACCCGGGTCAAGCGCAGGCGCAAAAAGCTCAAGCAGCAAGACAAAGTAACCGCCAAGGAAACCTTGGATACTGAACCGATTGCTGCTGAAAGCCAAGATTCAGCCACGGATACCGGCGAATCCCAGACAGAGCTTGACGCTGAATCCAACACCAATATGTCACCCAAACAGGCAGAAAAGCCGGCCAACGCCTTGGCCGCAAAGGCGACCAGGTCAGAGCGCTCTGAAGTAAACACTGAACCTGAGACTGGCAATAACGCCGCGACCAACAAAGCAGCTGAACAAGCCAGCGATAGCCTGATCCCGGATCCTGTCGATGCGGACAATCCCCGCAGTAAAGGTCCCAGGACAGAAGTAGCCCCCAAACGGGAGTCACAAACTGCAGAAGCAAACAAAAATAACGAGTAGCCCAAGAGCCAGCTTCAGCTGCAGAGCCGCACTCCAGGAATAAGTGGAAAGGCTTAAAAACAATAAGGGCTCCCGAGGGAGCCCTTATGATGTCAGTTGGTTACCGGATTACAGAGTAATCGCAGCATCCAGCGTCATGACGATCATATCGTTGAAAGTGGTTTGACGCTCATCAGAGCTGGTCTTTTCACCGGTACGGATATGGTCGGAAACAGTTACCACACAAAGAGCGCGGGCACCGAATTCATGGGCAACACCGTAGAGACCGGCAGCTTCCATTTCCACACCCAGTACCCCCATCTTTTCCATCACGTCGAACATTTCTGGATCCGGAGTGTAGAAGAGATCGGCAGAGAACACGTTACCTACACGAATTTTGGTACCGTGAGCCTTGGCTGAGTCAACCACGGCGCTCATCAGCTCATAGTTGGCGATAGCGGCAAAGTCCTGGCCCTTGAAACGCAGGCGGTTCACCTGAGAGTCGGTGCAGGCACCCATACCGATAATCACATCGCGCACTTTAACATCAGTGCTGATTGCACCACAGGTGCCCACACGGATCAGGTTCTTGACACCATAGTCCTTGATGAGCTCTGTGGCATAGATGGAGCAGGAAGGGATCCCCATGCCTGAACCCATCACAGAGATACGCTTACCTTTGTAAGTACCGGTAAAACCAAGCATGTTACGTACGTCGGTAACCTGCTCTACGTTTTCCAGGAAGGTTTCGGCAATGTACTTGGCCCGCAATGGATCGCCAGGGAAAAGTACGGTTTCAGCGAATGCGCCGTCAACTGCATTAATATGTGGTGTTGCCATCGAAATAACCCCGTTAGTTTTATAAAGACTCAAGTCTGTTTATTAAAGACGGCTCCGGCGAGGGAGCCAAATCTTGTCAGCGAATAAATGATTCGCCGTATTCCATTGGTTCCAGCTTGAAGTAGCTGGCAATGGATTGGCCGATATCGGCAAAACTCTTGCGACGCCCCAATGAGCCGGCACTCAAACCTGCGCCATAGGCCAAAACCGGCACATGTTCGCGGGTATGATCTGTGCCTTCCCAGGTAGGGTCGCAACCATGGTCTGCAGTCAGGATAAGCAAATCATCCTTATTCAGCAGTGCCAGGATTTCAGGCAATCTTGCATCGAAGTATTCCAATCCCCGGGCATAACCTGCCACATCACGGCGGTGGCCATAGTGGGAATCGAAATCCACGAAGTTGGTGAAGACTATGGTGTTGTCACCGGCAGCCTTGACCTGCTCCAGTGTAGCATCGAATAGAGCCTCCAGGCCCGAGGCCTTAACCTTGCTGGTGATACCGCAATGGGCATAAATATCGGAAATTTTACCGACACTGACCACTTGGCCGCCGGCGGCTTTCAGCTTATCCAGCACAGTTTTCGCCGGTGGCTCTACCGCGTAGTCACGGCGATTGCCGGTGCGGGCAAAATCGGCGGCGCCGCTGCCAACAAAAGGTCGCGCTATAACTCGGCCGATATTATATGGCTCAAGCTCTTCACGGGCGATTTCACACAAACGGTAGAGGTTTTCCAGGCCGAAGCTTTCTTCATGGCAGGCAATCTGGAACACGGAGTCGGCCGAGGTATAGAAGATAGGCAGGCCGGAACGCATATGTTCTTCACCCAATTCTTCCAGAATCGCAGTACCGGATGCGTGACAATTGCCGAGGAAACCGCCAAGGCCGGCGCGCGCCAGGATCTTATCGGTCAACTCTTTGGGGAAAGAGTTTTGTTTGTCGCTGAAATAGCCCCAATCAAACAGCACGGGAACACCGGCCATCTCCCAGTGACCACTGGGGGTATCCTTGCCTGAGCTCAGCTCTTCAGCATGGCCATAGGCGCCTATCAGCTCGACATCGGCGTCAAACCCGGGGGCAAACTGACCTGTGCTTTCCATGGCGGCATGTGCCAGCCCCAGACGGCTAAGGTTGGGTAACTTCAGCGGCCCTTCACGGCCATCATTGGCACGCCCTTCGGCACACTCTTTGGCGATATGACCAAAGGTATCTGAACCCAGGTCACCAAACTTGGCAGCATCACCGGCTGCGCCGACGCCGAAGGAATCCAGCATTAAAATAATGGTACGTTTCATACTACTTCTCCTGGAGATCGGCAGCGCGGATGGCGCGATAGATCTCCGGTGTTTTCTCAGGGGCGCTGTCGCCAATGACTATGGCTCTGCGCACCGCGGCAGCGGCTTCTTCGAAGGCGCTTTCTGACTGGGCATGCACCATTGCCAGCGGCTTGTCAGCATTGATTTCATGTCCCAGGGCACAAACCTGTGTCAGGCCGACGCTGTAATCCAGGGCATCACCTGGCTTACGACGACCACCACCCAGAGTGACCACAGCCAAGCCGAGTTCACGGGTATCCATGCTGTAAGCAAAGCCGGAACGCTCGGCATACACAGGACGAATAATCTTGGCCTGAGGCAAGTATTTTTCAGGATGTTCGACAAAATCGACCGGGCCGCCCAGTCCGGAAACCATACGGGCGAAGATCTCGGCGGCCTTGCCATTATCCAGCACGGCGTTGAGCTTACTGCGGGCCTCGGCCTCATTGGCGGCAAGGCCACCGAGCAGCAACATCTCACTGCAAAGTCCCATGGTGACTTCGTAGAGGCGCGGATTACGATATTTGCCGGTAAGGAAGTTCACCGCCTCAAGCACTTCGACCGCGTTCCCGGCGCAGGAGGCCAACACCTGGTTCATATCTGTCAGCAAAGCCGTGGTCTTGGTACCTGCACCATTGGCAACCGCAACAATAGAACGAGCCAGTTCCTCGGATGCCTGATAAGTAGGCATAAAGGCACCGCTGCCCACTTTGACGTCCATCGCCAGCGCATCCAGGCTACAAGCCAGCTTCTTCGACAGTATAGAGGCGGTGATAAGCGGGATGGATTCGACAGTGGCCGTGTTGTCACGAATGGAATAGAAACGCTTGTCGGCAGGGACCAGATCGCCGGTTTGACCGATAATGGCCACACCGACCTCTTTAACCACCTTACGGAACAGTTCGCTGTCGGGCTCAGTCTGATAGCCGGGGATGGCGTCAAACTTATCCAGAGTGCCACCTGTGTGGCCCAGACCACGACCGGAAATCATGGGAACATAACCGCCGCAGGCTGCCGCCATGGGGCCAAGCATCAGGCTGATAACATCGCCCACGCCGCCTGTGCTGTGTTTGTCTATGACAGGGCCGTCGAGCTGCAGGCTATCCCAATTGAGCACAGTGCCGGAATCACGCATAGCCGTCGTCAGTGCGATGCGCTCATCCATGCTCATGTCGTTAAAATACACCGCCATCCCGAATGCAGCTATCTGACCTTCAGACACGCTGTTATCGGTAATGCCTTTGACAAAGAACTGGATCTCCTCCTTGGAAAGCGCCATTTTTTCACGTTTTTTACGGATTATCTCTTGTGCCAGAAACATAATACTGCCTCCTTTCTGCTGCAACCTTGTCTAAAGAAGCTGTTACAGCATTGGGGTTGGACGTCAAATGTGTAGTAATTTTATTACAGATACTAACCAAGTTTTGACGTCCCCAAATAGACTTGGATCACAATCAGCGGGGATTAGTAACCTTGAGTCGGTGCTGGAGCGTCAGCCAGTTCCAGTGTGTGCAGCAGACTGGCCAGCAGGCTGGATGCACCGAAGCGGAAAGTCCGGGGTGAAACCCAGTCACTGCCCAGAATACGCTCGGCTACGCCAAGAAATTCAGCGGCTTGGGCGGCATCACGCACACCACCGGCGGGCTTGAAGCCTACAGCTGGATTCTTCTCACTGATGACGGTCAGCATGATTTCAGCCGCTTCAAGAGTGGCATTGACAGGTACTTTACCGGTAGAGGTCTTGATAAAGTCAGCGCCGGCATCGATAGACAACTCGGAAGCCTTGCGAATAAGCGCCGGGTCTTTCAGTTCGCCGGATTCGATGATCACTTTCAACAGCACATTGTCACCACAGGCTTCTTTGCAAGCCTTTACCAGCTCAAAACCAACAGTTTCGTTGCCTTCCATCAGCGCACGATAAGGGAATACCACATCCACTTCATCAGCACCGTAGGCGACTGCTGCACGAGTTTCCAGCACCGCGATAGCTATGTCATCATTGCCGTGGGGAAAGTTGGTGACTGTGGCAATACGGATATCATCTGCGCCCATGGCATCCAGAGTCTTGCGCGCGATAGGAATAAAGCGTGGATAAATGCAGATAGCAGCGGTATGACCGGCCGGAGTATTGGCCTTATGACACAGTTCGATCACCTTTTGATCGGTATCATCATCATTCAAAGTGGTCAGGTCCATCAGTTGGATGGCGCGCTGTGCTGCTTGTTTTAAATCGCTCATAATTGCTCTCCGAGACATAAAATCAAAGGATTAAAAATCTGTCTTGGCAGCGCCAGAGGGGCTTTGTGGTTATTGTTATGGCCGGGCCTTCGGGCGACGCCTGCATTTGACTGCAAATCATCTTTGTAGGGTATTCAACCTTGATAACGAGTATCACGACTTGAATCCTTGAAGACCGGGAAGGGGGAACTCAAGTTCCTTGCCTTGCCGCGAAAAATCCTTTTTAACGCGAGAAATCTGTCAACCTTTACGTAAACAAGCTGAACCAGCTTCCGGCTATTAATCCGGGTTCATTGAACCCAATTCACTATAGCTCAGGCTTAGGTAAAGATTAAGTCAGAGCAAAATAAAAACGGGGGTCACCCAAGTGGGTCACCCCCATCTGCGATTAGAACTTGTAGGTCGCGCTCAGGTAATGAGACCAACCTGTAGATTCCAGAGCCAGAGCACCGGCACCGTCTTCGATCAGGTATACGTCTTTAAAGCCTTTCAGGCCATAACCCAGAGCGTAGCGATCTGAATGCCAGTACAGACCGAAGAATACGTTACCGCCATTGGTAGAAGTTGGTACGAAAGCTGTCTTGTTTTCGTCAGCACCGAACTGGTAGTCGATGTAACCCTGGAATGACAGGAAGCTCTTGTTGTCGAAGAAGTAGAAAGGCTTGAACCAGTTCATAGAGAACTGATAACCGTTCCATTCTTTATTGTTCAGGTCGTAGTATCCATACAGGTTCATGCCGGTTTTGCCCAGCCATGGCACCATAACGTCAGCACCCACACCCCAGAAAGAGCTGTTAACACCAGTGCCGTCACCGTCGTTAATCAGGCCGTCCCAGTTAAACAGAGTAGAGAAGTAAACTTCTTGAACTGGGCCGAAAGACAGATCTTTACCGAATACGGCATCCAAGGAGATACGTGGTGCAAATTTCATGAACAGCTTGCTGCTGCCTGAACCTGGGTTCTTGTCACCGTCGTTGGTGTACTGGTTACCCAGGTTAAACACGTCAATATAACCATACAGGTCAAAGATACCGGAACGACCACCAAACTCCATTTCCAGGTAGTTGTGCTGATCACCTGTAGCTGGGTTATCGGGCTTCTCACCGATAGAATACATCAGGTTGAACTGCATCCACTTGTAATCACTGCCGTGCAGATCAGAACGATCAGCGGCGTAAGCATTGCCTGACATGGCGGCGACCGCGGTAGCGGCTAAAGCTAAAGTTTTAACGTTTTTCATCATCAACCCCATTCATCTTTGGTTCTCGCCACCCTCTTGGAGCGGCATTCTTTTAATTGGCGCCCGCATTCTACCTTCTCCATCCAAAACCACAAGAAAGACAAAAATAAAATGCGAACACTAAATTTTATATTTGAACAAAAGTACCCATTTCACTCACTAGCCAGAAATATCTGTACTCTTGTTCTGCTCATCTTGCCAACCATAGGTTGGCATATGAGCCAAGCAAAGCTAAGTTTGGAAATCGATTGGGTTAACAAGAGGCCTGCGAATTCAGGCCTCTGTTCACTACCGTCTTACAGTGCCAGGAACAAACCTGCCAGAGTCGCACTCATCAGGTTAGCCAGAGAACCGGCAACCACGGCGCGCAGACCCAGTTTAGCCAGGTCGTGACGACGATTTGGTGCCATAGCCCCCAAGCCGCCCAGCAGAATTGCGATAGAAGACAAGTTAGCAAAGCCACACAGAGCGAAAGAGACAATCGCCATTGTACGGGCTGTCATTGGCGCCTGAGTCTCAGCCACACACATAGGCAGCTCTTTAGTGACATCAGCGGCTACTGTAGTACAAGCCATAGCAGCATCATGGATGAAAGGAGCGAAGTTCATGTAAGCCACAAACTCGTTGACCACTATCTTCTGACCGATGAAAGAACCTGCAATCATGGCTTCATTCCAAGGCACACCAATGAGGTAAGCCAGCGGCATGAAGATATAGCCAAGGATCAGTTCCAGGGTAAGGTTTTCCATGCCGAACCATCCGCCGATACCACCTATAATACCGTTGATCATGGCAATCAAACCGATAAAGGCCAGCAGCATAGCACCAACGTTCAGCGCCAGGTGCATACCGGAAGAAGCACCGGCTGCAGCAGCGTCAAGCACGTTGGCTGGCTTGTCCGGATCGTCCGGCAGTTCATCCATGTCGTTCTTGGCGGTTTCGGTCTCTGGGTGCATCAGTTTGGCCATCAACAAGCCACCTGGAGCGGCCATGAAAGATGCCGCAACCAGATACTGAATAGGTACACCCATCTGCGCGTAACCGGCCAGAACAGAACCAGCGATAGATGCCAGACCACCGACCATAATGGCGAACAGCTCAGATTGAGTCATGGTAGGAATGAAGGGACGAACCACCAGAGGTGCTTCGGTCTGACCCACGAAGATATTGGCAGTGGCAGACATAGACTCGGTACGGCTGGTACCCAGGGCCTTCTGCAAGGCACCGCCTATGATGCGGATAATCCACTGCATGATGCCCAGATAATAGAGCACAGCGATCAGAGAAGAGAAGAACACTATGATTGGCAGCACGTTTACTGCGAAGATAAAGCCGACTTTGAAGTTAGCCAAATCACCAAACAGGAAACCGATACCATTTTGTGCATAACCGATAACACTGGAAACAGCGTCGGAGATACTTTTCAGGATATCTTTACCGACCGGCACATACAGCACAAAGCCACCGAAAGCGGCCTGAATCGCCAGTGCACCACCGACTGTTCTAAGATTGATTGCTTTCTTGTTGTTGGACAACAAGAAACCAATCGCGAGTAGGGTGACCACCCCTACCAAGCTCATAAGTATATTCATTAACCATCACCCTATTGTTAACGCTTTTTAATTATGTTGTTAACCAACCTTTTTCCGAGCAAGATTATACCCGACCTCCGGGGCAAAATCGTCGTTTTGATCAAGTTTTTGAAGTTAATTTTCAAAAGTTTAGTCACCGCATGTAATGCGAGTTACACCTGTTCCATTAAAAAAAACTAAAGCTCAAACAGTTGCATTAGATTCTGTTGGAGGTGTTCTGATATTAGAACATTGCTGTTTTTCTGCAAATTCGCCATTTCGGCTATTATTTGTACCAGCGTCAGAGGGGTATTGCGCTTTTCCGGCAGGAAATGAGGTGTCATTGAGGGTGAATCTGTCTCGACCAAGAGCGCATCTAGAGGTAATTTGCTAACTGTGTCACGTAACTTTTTTGCGTTTTTATTCAGCAATAAGCCACCAATCCCCAATTTGAAACCCAGTTCCAGATAAGCGATTGCTGTTTCATAAGAGCCGTTGAATGCATGAATCACTCCGCCACGCGGCAGCGAATACTGTTTCAACATTCCCAAGAGTTCATTATGGCTTTTCACCGAATGCAGTATCAGTGGCAGCTTCAACTCTGCCGCCAAGGCCAACTGCCCATCAAGCACTCGGTATTGTAAATTCCAAGGGACATACGCCGGGTTATCTGGTGCAAGCTCTGCCTTAGGTTTGTCCAAACCGCACTCGCCAATTCCCACCATCAAAGAGTCATTCGCTGTCATGAGCTCGGTTCTCAGTGCTGCAAGGGATTGGTCGCATTCAATGAGGGTTTTCGGGCAATACCAGGGATGGATCCCCAAGGTATAAGGCAGTTGCAGTTGGTGAGCAATCGCTTTCTGTTTTGACCAATGTTCACTGCTAACACCGGGAATAATGGCCCCACCAATACCGGCGGCCTTCATCGCGGCCATGAGGGCTCGCCTGTCATGATCAAATTCACTGAAATCCAGATGAGCATGGGAGTCAAAGATCATGTTGCTTTCCTTCTTTTTGTCCGTCTGCCAGAGGATCTTTCTGCTTACGTTTCGTTAATGGCGGATCACTGAGCCTTGGCATACAACAACGGCGACTATCTTCGGTTAACCCCAAGCTGTCGCAAAAACGGATGTAACTTTTCCAGCACTTTTGAATAAAAAACATCAGAAGATCTCTCAACAACATCCCAATAAAAAAGGTGGAGCAAGCTCCACCTTTGTGATTTAGTGTTCCCGGGTCTTGGCAAACTCAATATCCGGATAGCGCTCCATGGACAAATTAAGATTAACCATGGTCGGCGCGATATAAGTCAGGTTATCACCGCCATCCAACGCCAAATTGGTGGAGCACTTACGTTGGAACTCCTCCAATTTACGGGCATCATCACAGTAGACCCAACGCGCGGTTGCCACGTTTATAGCCTCATAGATGGCTTCCACGTTGTATTCCGATTTGAGTCTGGCGACCACCACTTCAAACTGCAGTACCCCAACAGCCCCTACGATCAAATCATTGGTATCCAGAGGACGGAAAACCTGCACAGCCCCCTCTTCCGAGAGTTGCACCAGGCCTTTGAGCAGCTGTTTCTGCTTCAGCGGATCTTTAAGGCGAATACGACGGAACATTTCAGGTGCAAAGTTGGGGATCCCGGAGAACTTCAACTCTTCCCCTTGGGTAAAGGTATCGCCAATCTGAATAGTGCCATGATTGTGCAAACCTATGATATCACCGGCGTAGGCTTCGGCGGCGCGCTCACGGTCACCGGCCATAAAAGTGACCGCATCGGAAATACTGATAGTTTTACCTATGCGGACATGCTTCATCTTCATGCCCTGGGTATATTTACCGGAAACGATACGCATAAAGGCGATACGGTCTCTGTGTTTGGGATCCATGTTTGCCTGGATCTTGAACACAAAACCGGAAAACTTCTCTTCACCGGCTTCGACCAAACGCTCTGTGGTCTGCCTCGGCATAGGTTTGGGCGCCCAAGCAGTCAAGCCATCCAGCATATGGTCGACCCCAAAGTTACCCAGGGCGGTACCGAAGAACACAGGTGTCAACTCGCCACACAGGAAGAGTTCAAGATCAAATTCATTGGAGGCACCGGTTACCAGCTCCATCTCGTCACGCAGCTGTGCTGCCAGGTCGCTGCCAACGGCTTCATCCAGCTCAGGGTTACCCAATCCTTTGATTATCCGTACTTCCTGAATAGTGTGACCATGACCTGTCTGATACAGAATGGTTTCATCGCGGTGAATATGGTAAACGCCTTTGAAAGACTTACCACAGCCTATCGGCCAGCTGACAGGTGCACAGAGAATATCGAGCTCGTTTTCCACTTCATCGAGCAATTCCATCGGATCGCGGATATCCCGGTCGAGCTTGTTCATGAAGGTAACGATAGGGGTGTCACGCAGCCGAGTTACTTCCATCAACTTACGGGTTCTGTCCTCAACCCCTTTGGCAGCATCAATAACCATAAGGCAGGAGTCCACCGCTGTCAGGGTACGGTAGGTATCCTCAGAGAAGTCTTCGTGGCCGGGGGTATCCAACAGATTAACCAGGCAGTCGTTATAGGGGAATTGCATCACAGAAGTCGTGACCGAGATCCCCCGCTCCTTTTCCATCTCCATCCAGTCAGATTTTGCATGCTGAGACGAACCACGGCCTTTTACTGTACCGGCAGATTGAATGGCGCGGCCATGAAGCAAGACTTTTTCTGTAATGGTGGTTTTACCCGCATCCGGGTGAGAAATGATGGCGAAGGTGCGGCGCTTGTCCACTTCGACTTTAATACCTGACATGTTCTTCCGTACACTTATGACGCTTGAAAAAGGCGCAAATTATAGCGCCTCCCTCAGGCCTTGGCTAGGCAAGGCCTTTGATTGTCAGATAAAGGCAGATCAGTTAGCCGTCTGTTGCACGGGTTCCGGCGTTTGCTCCAGCAATGCCAGTTCCATTCTGGCATATCTGTGTTCAACAAAATCATAGATATTGGTGGCCAGCGCCAGGCGCAGATAATCGGCCGCCTTATCTTTGTCACCTTGCTCGGACGCCACCTTAGCCAGATAAAAGTAGGATTCGCACAAACGCTCTGCATACTCTTTGGGGTGAGTCAGGCCACTCTTGGCCATGGCAAACACCCGAGATTCATCAACCGCGCCCAGATAATAGTCGACCAACACAGTCGCCCAGGCATTGTCATCCAGACGGGTACGGTTGAACTGCAGCCTTGCCAGCGCTTCCTGGGGTGAAAGCTCATACTCGGTCAGATATAACCACAGCGCTCGGTAACCATCACTTTCATCCTTGAGATAAAAGCTTTCCATATCTTTAGCCGCCAGCTGTTTGCGCTCGCCATAGTAAAGCGCAATACCGCGATTGAGGAAGGCATAATCATACTCAGGGGACAACTCAAGAACCGCATCAAAGGCCTCGTAAGCACTTTCAAACTCACCTTCCTGGGTGTAATAGATACCGAGGAAGTTATAGGCATCAGCTAAGTTAGGTTGCAATTTCAGCGCCTGATGAAAATCGATGCGAGCCAAGATCCTCAAGCCCACGCTGTCGTATATAACCCCACGGTCATAATGAAAACGAGCCCGTTGCTCAGTAGTCAGTTCGGCCCTCGCCAGGATTTCATTGAGTTTTGCCAGAGTGACCTCCAACTTATAGTCAGGCAAAACAGGGGCGACCAACAGCTCACTGTTGGTTTCAGACGCCGGCAGGGAAGCGCATCCCGAAGTCAGCAAACTGGCTCCGGCCAGTACAGAAAACACAGCGGCGCGCAGATTAAAACTCATCCAATCCTTCCTTTGTCATATCCCAATGCAGGCTCAATCATAGCAATACAGCCGTGGCTACGCTATCCGCCAACGCGGGCAAATCCAAGATAATTTAAGTGGTGGCAATAAAAAAGGAGACCCTAAGGTCTCCTTTTCTCATGCGATGAAAGCTTACTCGGCTGCTTCTGGAGCAGCTTGTTGTGCTTCTTTGATAGACAAGCGTACACGGCCCTGACGATCCACTTCCATTACCTTAACGGTAACTTCCTGGTTCAGTTGCAGGTAGTCGGATACGTTGGCCACACGCTCTTCAGCAATTTGAGAGATGTGTACCAGACCATCTTTACCGGGCAGTATGTTAACGAAGGCACCGAAGTCAACGATGCGGATAACTTTACCCTTGTAGATGCGACCCACTTCCACTTCAGAGGTGATCTCTTCAATGCGGCGGATAGCTTCCTTGGTGGCGTCGGCATTGCTTGAAGCAATCTTCACAGTGCCGTCGTCTTCCAGCTCAATGGTAGTACCTGTCTCTTCGGTCAGCGCGCGGATAGTTGCACCGCCCTTACCTATCACTTCACGGATCTTCTCAGGGTTGATCTTGATGGTAGTGATACGTGGAGCGTGGTCAGAGATATCGTCACGGGCAGAGCCAATGGCCTGGTCCATCACATTAAGGATATGCACACGGGCACCATAGGCTTGCTGCAGTGCAATTTCCATGATCTCCTTGGTGATACCTTCAATCTTGATATCCATCTGCAGTGCGGTTACACCATCACGGGTACCGGCCACTTTAAAGTCCATATCACCCAGATGATCTTCATCACCCAGAATGTCAGACAATACGACGAAATCATCACCTTCTTTCACCAAACCCATGGCGATACCGGCAACTGAAGTCTTGATAGGTACACCGGCATCCATCAGCGCCAGAGAAGTACCACACACAGACGCCATAGAGCTGGAACCGTTGGATTCAGTGATTTCAGATACTACGCGCACGCTGTATGGGAATTCTTCGGCAGAAGGCATTACGGCGTTGATACCACGCCATGCCAGCTTACCGTGACCGATTTCACGACGCTTGGGTGAACCCACCATGCCGGTTTCACCGACAGAGTATGGAGGGAAGTTATAGTGCAGCATGAAGCGGTTGGTACGCTCGCCCATGATGGAGTCAATCTTCTGCGCATCACGCTCGGTACCCAGAGTACAGGTCACCAGCGCCTGAGTTTCACCACGGGTAAACAGGGCGCTACCGTGAGTACGTGGCAGCACACCGGCCATTACAGACAGGGCACGCACCATATCCGGCTCACGACCGTCGATACGAGGCATACCTTTGATGATGCGGCTACGAACCACTTTCTTCTCCAGGCTACCCAGCAGGCCGTCCAGCTCACGCTGATCCAGTTCAGGGTTTTCCTCGAGCAGCTTTTCGATAGCGGCTTTCTTGACTTCAACTACCGCATCGCGGCGCTCATGCTTGGCGATGATCTGGTAAGCGGCGGTAAGACCTTCTTCGGCCAGTGCCTTAACCTTGGCAACCAGCTCTTCGTTGGCAACAGGAGCTGTCCAGTCCCAAGCAGGCTTACCGGCTTCAGCCTTGAGTTCATTGATGGCATTAACCACTACCTGCTGCTGCTCGTGACCGTATACCACGGCGCCCAGCATCACTTCTTCAGGCAGGGCCTTGGCTTCAGATTCAACCATAAGCACGGCGCTCTGGGTACCGGCAACAACCAGATCCAGCTCGCTGTTTTCACGCAGCTCTGCACCAGGATTCAGCACATATTCGCCATTGATGTAACCGACACGTGCCGCACCCAGAGGACCATTGAATGGAATACCGGAAATAGCCAAAGCAGCAGAGGTACCTATCATGGCCACAATGTCTGGCTCGATCTGTGGATCAACAGAAACCACAGTGATGATCACTTGGACTTCGTTGGTGAAGCCGTCAGGGAACAGTGGACGGATAGGACGGTCAATCAGGCGGGCGATCAGTGTTTCATCTTCAGATGGTCGACCTTCACGCTTGAAGAAACCACCAGGGATCTTACCGGCTGCGTAAGTCTTTTCCTGATAGTTAACAGTCAGCGGGAAGAAGTCACGGCTTGGGTCTGCTTCTTTCTTGCCAACCACAGTCACCAGAACTGTAGTATCGCCCATGCTGGCCAGAACGGCTGCATCGGCTTGGCGTGCAATAACCCCTGTTTCCAGAGTGACTGTGTGTTGACCATACTCAAAACTTTTTACAATAGGATTCACTTGACCCATTCCTTAATTTAATAACCTTGAATTTCGCGCGTAAGTATACTGCAAACCTCTAGAATAGATAAAGAGTGCCAGATGATGACAAAGACGCTTCTTTTTTCTAAAGTGGACTATATCAATCACATGTTGCTGCATTGCTACCAAATTGGACTAGCCTTGAATATAGAATTCGCCCACATAATAGCAGGAAAAGGCAGATGAATACCGCCAGGTTCAAGTCGCTCACCTGGAAGCAAACCAATCTGGTGGTTTTCACAGCTCTTTTCTTTGCCGTTGCTATTTTTATCATTGAAATTTTGATTGTGGTGACCACAGAAAGGCAATCGTTGCTCAGTAGTCAGCAAGAGTTACTCGACTCAGTTGAACAACCGGCCGCCAATGCGGTCTGGGCATTGGATGACAATTTGGCGCGTCAGACAATGGAAGGCGTGATGAAAGTGGAGCATGTCGGTTCAGCCAGGATCACCCTGGATGACAACTCCCTATTCGTCAATCTCGGCAGCAGCCGCCCTGAGCCTTCAGATACTTTTGGTAATTTGAGTCTCAAACTATTTGGCGATCTCAAGCAGATATCAAGGCCACTGCAACGTCCTTTTTATTTTGAAGGCGCGCAAAAAGAGCAACTGATAGGCACGCTCACCATCAATTATGATACCCGTGAACTGACCCAGACTCTTATCAGCCAGTTGCAGTTCAGTTTTGCTGCGACTTTGGCCAGGGCATTGTTTCTGACACTGGTGCTCTCCATAGTATTCCACCGCTTTTTGACCCAACCCATCGCCCGGATCAGTGAAGCAATAGACAAGATTGACCCTGAGTCACCGGATGAAAATATGTTGCCGGTATCGGCCAACCATAAAGATGACGAATTGGGGCTGGTTACCTCCAAGTTCAACCAGATCCTTAAACAATTCAGCCAGACCCAAAGCAAGCTGCGCAAAATGGCGACCCGGGATCCTCTCACCGGCCTGCCCAACCGTACCTTGTTATTGGAAACCATAGCAGTCGCCATTCAACGTGCCCGAGTGCACAAACGTAACTTCAGTCTGCTGTTTATCGACCTCGATAGATTCAAAAACGTCAACGACTCACTGGGGCATGCGGTGGGTGACCAGTTTCTGGCAAGGATAGCCCGCATTCTGGAACGAGTGGTCGGAGACAAGGGAACTGTGGCCCGTCTCGGTGGGGATGAGTTTGTGATCCTGGCCGATGAGATTCAATCACCGACCCAGGCGGCCGACTTTGTCGACAAACTATTAATCCAGCTCAATACCCCGGTACAACTCAATGAACATGCCATTCACCCGGCCGCATCCATAGGTATTTCCATCTACCCCGAAGATGGCCTGAGCGCCGAAGATCTTATTCGTCACGCCGATATCGCCATGTATAGCGCCAAGGCCGCTGGCTCCAACCAATGGGCTTTTTTCAAGCAACAGATGACAGAAAGGGCGGCGGTAAGGTTGCGCACAGAAGCTTCGCTGCACGATGCCATCCGTAACAACGAATTTCTACTGCACTTTCAACCAAAAGTTAATATCGAAACCGGTGAATTGATGGGATGCGAGGCACTGATCCGCTGGCAAAAAGACGGCCGTTTGATAAGCCCCATGTCGTTTATTCCGGTTGCCGAAGAAACCGGGATCATCATCCCTATTGGCCGCTGGGTCATAGAGCAAAGCTGCCGGGTACTGCGGCGCTGGCAGCAACGTTACAACTTCAGTCCTCCAATCGCTGTCAATGTTGCCTCACAGCAGTTTGCTGACGCCAGCCTGGTACCGGACATCAAACAGATGGCGCTGCGTTATCAAATAAGGCCCGAATTGCTGGAAGTGGAGATCACCGAAACCTCATTGATGAATGATATTGAGCTGGCGATCAGCAAGCTTGAACAACTTAAGTCGGCAGGCTTTGGTATTGCCGTCGACGACTTCGGTACGGGTTACTCATCCCTCTCTTACCTAAGACACCTGCCAATAACCACCATGAAGATTGATCGCTGTTTTGTAACCGATCTTCCTCAAGAGAGCGCAATAGCTTCCACCATTCTGATGCTGGGGCGGCAATTGGATTTGAAAATTGTCGCCGAAGGCATAGAGAACGAGCAGCAACTTGAATGGCTGAAGCAAAATCACTGCGCCATAGGCCAAGGCTTTTATTTCAGTCAGCCGTTGTCACTGGAGGAATTTGAAGCTAAATACATAGCTCCACATAATGCCAGGATCCTCAAATTGGATGGTCAACTGAGCTGAGTTGTAATCAGCCAGTTTTTGATGACTGACATTGAGTGAAAAGGGGCGAGTAAAAATACGCTTCCCCAAAATTGCAGACACAAAAAAAGGAGACCTAAGTCTCCTCTTCTTTTGGTACAGTTCGCGATTAGCGACGCAGACCCAGCTTCTGGATCAGAGCGGTATAACGAGCGACATCGGTACGCTTCAGGTAAGCCAACAGCTTACGACGAGAACTAACCATACGCAGCAGACCACGACGAGAGTGGTGATCGTGAGTATGCTCTTTAAAGTGGCCTTGCAGGTGGTTGATCTGAGCAGTCAACAGTGCAACCTGAACTTCAGTAGAACCGCTATCGTTTTCGCCACGGCCGAATTCAGCCAGGATTTTCGCTTTCGCTTCAGTACTTAGTGACATGTGTCTCTCCAAAATAGTCTTTATAGTTTCCCCAGCCGATCACTAACTCAGCCAAGGGCGCGACATAATAACCCCAAGGGCTGTAGATCGCAAGTCAAGCTCGGCTTTTTGCCTCAGGTAACACTACCAAGCGTTTAGGAGCCAACAAACCATCGTCATTCATCATGCCGACACCAATGAAGCGCTTGCTGTCACCCAAGGTGATCCGCACCAGAGTATCTGCTTCCAGCTTGGCAACCCGCACCGGGTTACCATTAAGCAAATAACCGGCCATGGCGTCGGGGACGTTGCACTCGGGAAGATCGGCAACCGCCGTATCCATGGGAAGCAGCAAAGGGTCCAATAGCTCAGAAGGCACCCGCTCTTCGGTCATGGCCTGTTCCAGCAAGGCTTCGAGCTGTGCCAGACTAACCATACGCTCATAGGGATAACCCGCCACCTGAGTACGGCGCAGCATGATCACATGGGCGCCGCAGCCAAGCATTTCCCCCAAGTCATCTATTATGGTGCGAATATAAGTGCCCTTGGAGCAGTGAATATCCAGCGTCAGCTCGTCATTCTCCCAAGAGATGAACTTGAGCTCATAAACGTGAATAGGCCTGGCTTCGCGAGGCACTTCCTTGCCTTCACGGGCGTACTTGTACAAGGGTTGGCCCTGATACTTGAGTGCCGAGTACATGGAAGGCACCTGCATGCTATCGCCACGAAAATGCTCCAGCGCCTGTTCCAATTGAGCCATGGAAAACTCAACCGGCCTAGTTTGCACCACTTCACCGTCTGAATCGCTAGTATCAGTTCGCTGTCCAAGCTTAGCTGTCACCAGATAGCGTTTATCAGCATCCAACAGATGCTGGGAAAACTTGGTGGCTTCGCCAAGACAGATGGGTAGCATACCGGTCGCCAGAGGATCCAGCGCGCCGGTATGGCCGGCCTTGGCGGCGTTGTAGATCCGCTTTACCCTTTGCAGGGCAAAGTTGGAACTCATGCCAGTGTCTTTATCCAACAGGACGATACCATCGACCAAACGGCCTTTGGGACGACGCGCCATCAGTTGTTTTCCTCATCCTTGTCGTGAGATTCAGTGCCAAAAGTTTGCTGCTTGGCCTTGTCCTGATTGATGACCTCAGTTACCAGGTTGGACATTCTCATCCCCTCGACCAGAGACTTGTCATAGACAAATTTCAGTTCAGGCATCACCCTGAGCTTCATTCTGCCGGCTACCAAGGTGCGGGCATAAGGCGCTGCCTTGTTAAGTGCAGCCAGCTTTTCATCAACCTTAACCGGGTCTTCTTCAAAGAAGGTGACATACACTTTTGCATAACTTAGATCCCGTGAGACTTCCACGTCATTAACCGTGACCATGCCTACACGAGGATCTTTCATATCACGCTGCAGTACCTGCGCCAGTTCCTGTTGCAGTTGCTGGGCAATACGCCGGGTACGACTAAATTCTTTTGCCATAGTATTCTTCCCCAAAATCAACAAGGGCGGCCTCTGCCGCCCTTTTCGATGTTGTCGTTACAGGGTACGGGCAACCTCGACGGTTTCGAACACCTCAATCTGGTCGCCTACGCGAACATCATTGTAGTTCTTCACACCGATACCACATTCCATGCCATTGCGAACTTCGCTAACGTCATCTTTAAAGCGACGCAGAGACTCTAGCTCACCTTCATAGATAACCACGTTCTCACGCAGAACCCGGATAGGTGCGCTGCGCTTAACGATACCTTCGGTCACCATACAACCGGCGATTGCACCCAGTTTAGGCGACTTGAACACATCTCGCACTTCAGCCAGACCAATGATCTCTTGCTTGAATTCAGGAGAAAGCATACCGCTCATGGCCGACTTGACTTCGTCAATGAGGTCGTAGATCACGCTGTAGTAACGCAGATCCACACTCTCACTTTCGATGGTCTTACGGGCCTGTGCATCGGCACGGACGTTGAAGCCCACCATGATGGCGTTGGACGCTGCGGCCAGAGTCGCATCTGTCTCAGTCAGTGCACCCACGCCACTGGCGATGATGTTCACTTTCACTTCTTCGGTAGACAGACGGGTCAGCGAGTCGACGATGGCTTCCAAAGAACCCTGTACGTCGGACTTGAGCACGATATTCAGCTCTTTCACTTCACCTTCAGTCATGTTGGCAAACATGTTTTCCAGCTTGGACTTCTGCTGACGCGCCAGCTTGATATCGCGGAACTTACCCTGACGATACAGGGCAACTTCACGGGCCTTACGCTCGTCACGAACAACTGTCGCTTCGTCACCGGCAGAAGGCACCCCGGACAGACCCAGGATTTCAACCGGAATCGACGGACCGGCTTCAGTAATGTTCTTGCCGTTTTCATCCTTCATGGCACGGATCTTACCGTACTCCAGACCACACAGAACGATATCGCCCTGACGCAAAGTACCTTCCTGAACCAGGATGGTAGCAACAGGACCGCGACCCTTGTCCAGCTGAGACTCAACAACCACACCGGCGGCCATGCCGTCACGTACGGCCTTGAGTTCGAGGATTTCGGCTTGCAGCAAGATGCCTTCCAGCAGCTCGTCCACGCCCATACCAGTCTTGGCAGAAACAAACACAAACATGTTGTCGCCGCCCCAATCTTCCGACATCACGCCGTGCTGGGACAGTTCACTCTTGACGCGATCGACATCGGCTTCAGGCTTATCCATCTTGTTCACTGCCACGATCAGCGGTACACCGCCGGCCTTGGCATGCTGGATAGCTTCAATAGTCTGAGGCATTACGCCATCATCGGCAGCCACAACCAGAATCACGATATCTGTGGCCTTGGCACCACGGGCACGCATGGCGGTAAACGCTGCGTGGCCTGGAGTATCCAAGAAGGTGATCATGCCGTTATCGGTTTCTACATGGTAGGCACCGATATGCTGGGTAATACCACCGGCCTCACCGGCCGCGACCTTAGTGCGACGGATATAATCAAGCAGCGAGGTCTTACCGTGGTCAACGTGACCCATGATGGTCACAACCGGCGCACGAGGCTCCAGTTTGACATCTTCACCGTCACGATCGGCCAGAACCTGATGCTCCAGCTCGTTTTCACGGATAAGCACAACCTTGTGGCCCATCTCCTCGGCAACCAGTTGGGCAGTTTCCTGATCCAGTACTTGGTTAATGGTCACCATAGAGCCCATCTTCATCATGGTCTTGATGATTTCAGTGGCTTTGATGGCCATCTTCTGCGCCAGCTCGGCCACAGTAATGGTTTCACCTATACGTACATCGCGGTTTACCGCGGCTACCGGCTTATTGAAGCCATGGCTCATGGCTTGAGGCGCACGATTGCGGATATTGCGCTCACGACCGTCACGGGAATCCTTGGTACGTTTCTTACCGGCACTCTTGTGACGTGAACGACGACCACGCTTCTCCTCATCCATATCACTGGTGTCTTCGGCGGCGCGGGCCACTTTAGAGGTGGTGATATGATGATCGCTGCGCTTCTCGGCTTCTAGACGCTGGCGCTCTTCTTCGGCCCAGCGTTTTTCATTCTCTTCAGCCAGGCGACGGGCTTCGGCTGCCGCACGGGCGGCTTCTTCATCGGCCTTGCGCTTAACAGCTTCAGCTTGAGCCGCTTTCAGACGCTCGGCCTCAACACGGGCAGCTTCCTGCTCGGCGCTGGTCTTGGGATCGGCCTTAACCTCTTCTTTGGCTTTACCGGCATCCTGAGCCACTTTGGCCTTGGCTTTGGCTTCAGCTTCCGCCTTGGCTTTCGCTTCGGCTTCTGCCTTAGCCTTGGCTTCCGCTTCTGCCTTGGCTTTCGCTTCGGCTTCTGCCTGAGCTTTGGCTTCTGCTTCGGCGCGAGCCTGTTCTTCCGCCTGACGGGCCAACTCGGCCGGGTCACGCTTCACAAAGGTGCGTTTCTTGCGTACTTCGACTTTGACGTCTTTGGACTGGCCGCCGCTGCCGGCAACACTCAAAGTCGATACAGTTTTACGCTGTAATGTCATCTTGGTGGGCGCACTGTCCGCACCATGTTGTTTTTTCAGGTAGTCCAGCAGTTGCTGTTTCTCGGCCTCGGTGACACTGTCATCCTTGCCTTTCTTGATACCGGCCTTGGAAAACTGCTCGATCAATCGCTCTACGCTTTTTCCCACTTCAGTGGACAGTTTCTCTACTGTTGTCTCTGCCATCAGTTAAATCCCCCTGTTGATCGACTATGCTTCTTCGCCAAACCAACAGATGTTGCGGGCTGCCATGATGAGCTCACCTGCTTTTTCTTCTGTCAATTCTTCAATTTCGATCAAATCGTCAATGCCTTGCTCGGCTAAATCTTCCAGAGTTATCACACCCATACTTGCCAAAACGTACGCCAGGTGGCGCTCCATTTCAGGCATGGACAACAACTCTTCGCTAGGTTCGGCACCATCCAGTGCTTCTTCGGATGCCAGTGCACGGGTAGACAAGGCAGCCTTGGCGCGCTCACGCAATGCGGCAACTATGTCCTCATCAAATCCTTCGATGGCCAACAGCTCGGAAACAGGAACATAAGCCACCTCTTCCAGAGAGGTGAATCCTTCGTCGGCCAGCACCTGGGCGAAATCTTCGTCCACATCCAACGCACCCACGAACAGCTCCATCACTTTGGCGCTTTCGGCCTGATGTTTCTTGTTCATGTCTTCCACTGTCATCACGTTCAGTACCCAGCCTGTCAGCTGTGTCGCCAAACGAACGTTTTGACCATTGCGGCCGATAGCTTGTGCCAGACTATCGGCTTCGACGGCGATATCCATTGAGTGGTTATCTTCGTCAACAATAATTGAGGCCACATCGGCTGGTGCCATAGCGTTGATAACAAATTGTGCCGGGTTATCGTCCCACAGCACTATGTCAACACGCTCGCCACCAAGTTCATTGGATACAGCCTGCACCCGGGCACCGCGCATACCGACGCAAGCCCCGATAGGGTCGATACGACGATCGTTTGATTTCACGGCGATCTTGGCACGTGAACCTGGGTCGCGGGCGGCGCCCATCACTTCGATCATCTCATCGGCAATTTCCGGTACTTCAACACGGAACAGTTCGATCAACATTTCAGGCTTGGTGCGGGTCAGGAACAACTGAGCACCACGAGCCTCAGGACGCACAGCATACAGCAGGGAGCGTACCCGGTCACCAGGACGGAAAGTCTCACGGGAGATCAGGTCTTCTTTGAACAGCACGCCATCGGCGTTGTTGCCGAGATCAACCACTACGCTGTCGCGGTTGCTCTTTTTGACCACACCGGTAACCAACTCACCTTCTTTGTCGATAAACTGCTCGACGATTTGGGCGCGCTCGGCTTCACGGACTTTCTGTACTATTACCTGCTTGGCGGTTTGAGTAGTAATACGGTCAAATTGTACCGAATCGATTTCATCTTCAATGAACTCGCCAGGCTGGATCTCAGGGTTCTCATAACGAGCCGCTTCCAGAGTGATTTCACGGTAAGGGTTTTCCAACGCTTCACCGTTATCATCAACCACCAACCAGCGACGGAAAGTCTCGTAATCGCCAGTTTTGCGATCTATGGCAACACGAACATCGATATCGCCTTCATACTTTTTCTTGGTTGCGGTAGCCAGCGCAATTTCGAGCGCCTCGAAAATCTTTTCGCGCGGTACAGCCTTTTCGTTGGAAACCGCTTCAGCGACCAGCAAAATATCTTTATTCATCGTCTTGCCTCGTTCACCTTGAAACCATCAAAACTTAGCGATCAGGTTGCCTTTACGGATGTTATCCAAGGCAATAATCAAGTCTTTTCCATCCACTGTCAGAGTGAGCATCTGCCCTTCCACCTTAGTGATGGTACCTTTTAAGTTACGACTACCCGCTACCGGCATAGTCAGTTGAATCTTTGCTTCCTCTCCAAGGTACATACCATATTGCTCAGAGGTGAACAGCGGCCTATCGAGACCGGGAGAGGAGACTTCCAGCGTGTATTCGGAAGTGATTGGGTCCTCGACATCCAGAATGGCGCTCGCCTGACGACTGGCATTGGCACAATCTTCAATATTAATGCCGTTCTCACTGTCAATAAAGAGCCGCAAGGTTGAATGCTTGCCGGCCTTAACAAATTCAATACCCCAGAGCTGGTAGCCGAGGCCTTCCACTGCTGGAGTAAGCATTTCTGTGAGTCTGGATTCTAATGTTGCCAAGGTAACCCCCGAAAAACAAAAAAGGGCTATTAATAGCCCCAGTATTGAGCTGCCGTAAAAGGCAGCAATTTTAAAAGTCCCAGATAACAAAAAACCCCGTAATCACGAGGTCATTATGTTCAAGAACCTGTAAACAGGATGAATTAAATATTAGCTTAATTCATCACTGGGAGCTGGTTGCGGGGGCCGGATTTGAACCGACGACCTTCGGGTTATGAGCCCGACGAGCTACCAAGCTGCTCCACCCCGCGTCAACTGCTGCAAGTTTACTGATTTCAGCTTTCACTTGCAATAACTGAGAAAAATTTCACATTCATTAACTCAGTTAAAGATTGGTGCCGAGAGCGGGACTTGAACCCGCACGACCGTTAGGTCACAGCCACCTCAAGGCTGCGCGTCTACCAATTTCACCACCTCGGCATATTCGGTATTAGTCTGGAATTTTGCTCTCAGACTGTTGGGTCTGTTCTACCTCAGGCCCCAAAATGTTGGTATCCTGCTTCACGTGATGCGCACTCATATTGCCGATAACCAGGCTGAGAGTGAAAAACGCGATAGCGAGAATCGCCGTTGTCCGAGTCAGAAAGTTACCTGAACCTGCTGAACCGAACAGGGTTCCTGAAGCACCGGCACCAAAAGATGCGCCCATGTCAGCTCCCTTGCCTTGCTGGATAAGAATGAGTCCAATCAGACCCAAAGCCACCAACAAGTAAATAACCATCAGTACTTCTTTCATATTAAGCGCTCATTGCTATTGAACATAAACTCAAGAATTCGGTAGAGTTTAAGCTAGCACCGCCTATCAGTCCACCATCTACATCAGGTTGGGCGAATAAATCTGCAGCATTACTTGGTGTGACACTGCCGCCGTACAAGATCCTGATGTTTTCCCCAATATAAGGGGACACTTCAGAGAGGCGATTGCGTATAAACGCGTGAACTTCTTGCGCCTGCTCTGGTGTTGCGCTCTTTCCTGTCCCTACAGCCCAAAGGGGCTCATAGGCGATGATCGCATTATCAAAAGCCATGGTACCGTTCTTTTCGATTACCACATCAAGCTCCTCGGCAAGCACCTCAAAGGTACGTCTTGCTTCACGAGCCGGGCCAGATTCACCAACACAAAGTATCGGAGTCAGACCGTGCTTTTGAGCCGCGGCAAATTTCTCTGCCACTATATTACTCGTTTCACCGTACATACGACGGCGTTCCGAGTGACCAATTATCACATAACGACAACCGGCATCTTTCAGCATCCGCCCCGAGGTTTCACCTGTATAAGCACCAAAATCGTGCTGACTCAGGTTTTGAGCCCCCATTCTAACCAGAGAACCATTCAGGGTTTCTTTGTTAGCTTCGAGCAGTTGCCTTACGCTTTCCAGGTAAATCGCTGGTGGGCATAAAACCACTTCAACAGAATCATTATGTAGCTTGCTGGCAAACTTCTTGAACAGCTCTTGTGCCAACTGTGCACTGCCATTCATTTTCCAGTTGCCTGCTACCATTGGACGTCTGAGTGCCATCACCATCTCCTCTGAAAGCGGCGTGAATAATAGCGAACCACTTATTAACTTACAATACCTGATTACGGAATTTTTGCGATTTACTGTGTGTTCGGCTACTTTTTATGCTCACACTCAGTAAATCGCTCACAATTCCAACTTAAGTCGTTAATTTTACTTTGATTAAGCTGAAGAATGCCAGTTTAAACCGCTTGTTTGACTGCGGCGGCTATGGTTTCGGCATGGGCGCGCACCAGGACTTCATCGTCCCCTTCCACCATTACCCGGATCAAAGGCTCAGTTCCGGATTTACGCAGCAGTACCCGGCCACGCTCGCCAAGTCGCGACTCGACCTGAACTTGGGCGTCTTTCACCAGTTGTGACGCCAGTGGATCTGAGTTGCCTTCAAAGCGAACATTAATAAGGACCTGAGGCAACATCTGCATCGACTCAGTCAGCTCTTCCAGTGACGCATTGTGACGACGCATTGCCGCCAGCACCAGAATACCTGCCACTATGCCATCACCCGTAGTGCCATGATCCAGATTGAGGATATGGCCAGAGTTCTCCCCACCTATGCGCCAATCTTTCTCTTTCAGCAACTCCATTACATAGCGGTCACCGACCTTGGAACGGGCAAAAGGGATATTGAGCTGTTTGAGCGCCAATTCGAGCCCCAGATTGGACATCAGAGTACCGACAACCCCGCCTTTAAGAATGCCGCGCTTTTGCGCGTCGCAGGCAAGAATATAGAGGATCTGATCGCCGTCTATCACTTCACCCTGTCGATTGACCATCATGATACGGTCACCGTCGCCATCGAGCGCGATACCCAGATCGGCGCCTTCGCTGACCACGGTCTCACAAATCTTGGCCATGGAGGTCGCGCCAACCTGATCATTGATGTTGATGCCATTGGGCTTATCCCCTATGGTCACTACCTCGGCGCCCAGTTCGCGGAACACATTGGGGGCGATGTGATAGGTTGCGCCGTGAGCACAGTCTACCACTATCTTGAGTCCGGCGAGGGTTTGGTCCGCCGGGAAGTTACCTTTGCAATATTCGATATAACGACCGGCAGCATCATCAATGCGGGAGACTTTCCCCAGCAGGTGTGACTCGACACAAACCAGAGGCTTTTCCAGCTCGGCTTCAATTTCAAGTTCCAACTCGTCATCCAGCTTACTGCCATCTGTGGAGAAAAACTTGATACCGTTATCGTAGTAGGGGTTGTGAGATGCACTGATAACCACTCCGGCCTCGGCGCGGAATGTTCGGGTCAGGTAGGCAACTGCAGGCGTCGGCATAGGGCCCATCAACATCACATTGAGCCCGGCGGCAGACAGGCCGGCTTCCAGAGCCGACTCAAACAGATAACCAGAGATCCGGGTATCCTTGCCTATGATCACTTTACGAGTGCCACTGCGGGACAAGACCCTACCGGCAGCCCAGCCAAGCTTAAGAGCCAACTCCGGAGTCATCTTGCCCGCTCCGACCTTGCCGCGGATCCCATCCGTACCAAAAAACTTTCTCACGTTCACTCCTACTGAGAACCATCTTCAAATGGCTATTCTATATACTGTAAACCTAATATTGGCTGACCTATTGGCTTGAAATGCTTTTATCCCAAATACATTTATTATCCAAAACGTTTGCTGGCAGCCATCACCTTAAGTACATCGCAAGTCTCTGCAACATCATGTACCCGAATAATATGAGCTCCCCGCTGAGCAGCCAACATGGCGCCAGCCAGGCTACCTGCCAATCTACTATCTACGCTGCGCTCAAGCAGATTTCCTATCATACTCTTTCGCGACAGTCCGATAAGTAAAGGCAGATCAAATTTTGCCAGCTCTTGCAAATGAGCCAGCAGATGATAATTGTGTTCCAGCGTCTTGCCAAATCCAAAACCCGGATCCAGCAATATTGCCTCTCTGGCGATCCCCGCTTCAATACAGGCCTCAATACGCTTGGCAAAGAAGTCGTTCACCTCGGCGAGCAGATCCTCATAGTGAGGCTCATTCTGCATGGTTCTGGGCTGCCCCTGCATATGCATCAGACATACAGGCACCTGCAGTTCAGCAGCGGCTTGCAGGGCGCCCGGCTCCTGCAAGGCCCGCACATCATTGATAAGGTGAGCGCCGGCATTGATACCGGCGCGCATCACTTCGGCTTTGCTGGTATCTAAAGAGATCCAGGTTTTGGGATGCTTGGCAGCAATATACTCCACCAGGGGAACAACCCGGGAAAGCTCCTCTTCGACGCTGACATCGGCAGCACCTGGACGGGTGGACTCGCCGCCGATATCGATAAACACGGCGCCATCGGCCACCATTTGGTCGGCACGTCGGCAGGCCAGTTCAAAGGAAGAAAAACGGCCGCCATCGGAAAACGAATCCGGGGTTACGTTGAGGATCCCCATCACCTTAGGCTCATCGAGTAGTAGTTGGTGAGCACCGGACTTCAATTCAAACACTCATTACTCCCTTACGCGTCAAGCGCGAGAACATCTTTATTGGATTTCGTATTGTGCCTTCAGGCAGAAACAAGAAAACCCCTTGCGGGGTTTTCTTTAACCTCAAAATGGGCCTATTTCAGTGGGCTCTCGCCGGGCTTACCCAAATCAGCAGTCGTCTCACTCGGCTCATGCTCTTCAACCTCGGCTTCTTCCGGCTTGGCGGCTTTATTGCCATTATTACCGTTGGAAGAACCGTTGTCATCCATATGCCAATCGACCGGAGGGCGTACTTCACGGCGCTCCATCAGGTCTTCAATCTGGCGCGAGTCTATGGTCTCATACTTCATCAGCGCATCTTTCATCGCGTGCAGTACATCCATATTCTCATCCAGCAGTTGTTTGGCTCGCTGGTAGTTGCGGTCGATGATAGCCTTGATTTCAGAATCTATGATGGCCGCAGTCTCATCAGACATATGCTTGGACTTGGCCATGGAGCGGCCCAGGAATACCTCACCCTCTTCCTCTGCGTACAGCAGCGGACCGAGTCGCTCGGAGAAGCCCCATTGGGTCACCATGTTACGGGCAATGGCCGTAGCATATTTAATATCCTGAGATGCGCCGGTAGAGACTTTTTCAGTGCCAAAGATAATCTCTTCTGCCAGTCGACCACCGTAGGCCACAGAGATCTTACTCTCCAGCTTCTGGCGGCTCTCACTGATGGCATCGGCTTCCGGCAGGAAGAAGGTCACACCCAAGGCACGGCCTCGAGGGATAATGGTTACCTTATGCACAGGGTCGTGCTCAGGCACCAGATAGCCCACAATCGCGTGGCCGGCTTCGTGGTAAGCCGTCATCTCTTTCTCGGACTCAGACATCACCATGGAGCGGCGCTCGGCGCCCATCATGATCTTATCTTTGGCACTCTCAAACTCTTCCATGGTCACCACACGGCGATTACCGCGAGCAGCAAACAGTGCCGCCTCGTTAACCAGGTTGGCAAGATCCGCACCTGAGAACCCAGGCGTACCACGGGCAATAACGCTGGCTTTGACATCGTCACCCAAAGGCACTTTACGCATGTGCACTTTAAGAATTTGCTCACGACCGCGAACATCCGGCAACCCTACAACAACCTGGCGGTCGAAACGGCCTGGACGCAGCAGCGCGGCATCCAATACGTCTGGACGGTTGGTTGCGGCAATAACAATAATACCTTCATTACCTTCAAAGCCATCCATTTCCACCAGCATCTGGTTCAATGTTTGCTCACGCTCGTCGTGACCACCACCGAGTCCGGCACCACGCTGACGACCCACGGCGTCGATTTCATCGATAAAGATGATACATGGCGCCGACTTTTTGGCCTGCTCGAACATGTCACGTACCCGAGAGGCACCGACACCGACAAACATTTCCACAAAATCAGAACCTGAAATGGTAAAGAAAGGTACCTTGGCTTCACCGGCAATCGCCTTGGCAAGCAAGGTTTTACCTGTACCTGGAGGACCAACCATCAATACACCGGTAGGAATACGGCCACCGAGTTTCTGGAACTTGCTGGGATCACGCAGATAATCCACCATCTCCTTCACCTCTTCCTTGGCCTCGTCACAACCGGCCACATCGGCAAAGGTGGTCTTAATCTGATCTTCGCTCATCAGCTTGGCTTTACTCTTGCCAAAGGACATGGCGCCTTTACCGCCACCGCCCTGCATCTGTCGCATAAAGAAGATCCACACCCCGATAAGCAGCAACATGGGGAACCAGGAGATAAAGATCTGTGTCAGGAAACCTGACTCTTCGGCTTCCTGCCCTTTCATGCGGATGCCTTTACGGTCCAGGTCATTGATCAGATCCTGGTCATACAAGGGCATAATGGTGGTGAACTTTTCACCGGACTTTTTGACGCCTTCAATCGTACGTTGGTCGCTTTTCACTTCCACGTTACTGACTTGGCCGCTACGAACATCGTCCAGGAAAGTCGAATAATCCATCTTCTGCGCTGACGAAGAAGAGGGGGAGTAACCCTGGAACACGGACATCAGCACCACGGCGATGACCACCCAGAGAATCAAATTTTTTGCCATGTCACTCAATTACTGAACCTCACAAAGTCTTGAGATTTACTTCAATCAGGGTACTACAACTTGTACCCTGTCGCTACCAGATAGACCTCGCGAGAACGTGGCCTGGAGGAATCCGGCTTACGGGTTTTTACAGTCTTGAACGCTTGTCTGACTGCTTTCATATACTCGTCAAAGCCCTCCCCCTGAAAGACTTTAACAGCAAAACTACCATTGGCTGCCAACACCTGATGACACATATCCAGCGCCAACTCCACTAAATACATGGCTCTGGGCTGATCCACACCATCTGAACCACTCATATTGGGCGCCATATCCGATAGCACCAAGTCAACCTTATCTTCCCCTACCCGGGTCAGCAAGGCCTCAAGGACTTTTTCCTCACGGAAGTCTCCCTGAAGGAAATCGACGCCAACGATTGGGTCCATCGGTAAAATATCACAGGCAACCACTTTACCTTTTTCACCGACCAACTTGGCCGCCACCTGAGACCAACCTCCGGGAGCCGCCCCCAGGTCGACCACTGTCATCCCGGGTTTAATCAGCTGATCTTTTTGTTGCAGCTCCTCTAACTTGAACGCGGCCCGCGAACGCAGCCCCCGTTTTTGTGCCAATTTGACATAGTGATCATCAAAGTGTTCCTGCATCCAACGGGTGGAACTGGCCGTACGTTTCTTACCTGACATTCAAAATCCGCAACAAATGAGAGTTACACAAGGGCTATATGAGGGTAGAATAGCGGCTTTTCAACAGTAACTCAGCAAAAGTTGGTAGAAATGAACTTAACAACCAAACAGAAACAGCATCTAAAGGGCCTGGCACACAGCCTCAAGCCGGTAGTGCTGCTTGGTGCCAATGGCCTGACTGAAGGGGTACTGGCTGAAATTGATAATGCGCTCTCTCACCATGAGCTGATTAAAGTTAAAGTCGCCTCTGAAGACAGAGAACTGAAAGCCGCTATCGTTGATGCCATTGTCCGTGAAACCCAGGCAACCAAGGTGCAGCTAATCGGCCATGTTTTGGTGCTCTTCCGTCAATCCGAAGAGATGAAAATCGCTCTGCCCAAGGCCAGATAAGCCCTTTCCCCACAAAAAAGCCACCTTAACCGGTGGCTTTTTTGTTGCCATAATCCCATCGGCGCGCACATTGTGGCGCCGGCGGATTAAATCAGTATTAATTGACGAGTTCAATCAAGGTGTTTGGGTCACAGGCGTCACCCGATAATGCTCACTGGACAGCCCCAGCCATTCCGGCAATGAAGTACCAACGGATATCGATGAGAAGGTACCGGTCAACACCCCGATAAACATGGCGATGGAAAATCCTTCCAAGGGGCCTCCACCCATGATCCACAGTGCTGAAATGGTCATTAGTGTAGTACCGGATGTCACCATGGTTCGGGCAAAAGTGGCCGCAATCGCCTGGTTATTGATGTCTTTTACCGCCAACTTGGGTTTGGCCGCCAGCAATTCGCGGATCCTGTCGGCAATAATGATGGAATCGTTGAGCGAATATCCCAAAATGGCCAACACAGCCGCCAGCACAGTCAAGTTGAACTCCATCTGAGTGGCGGCGAAAAAAGCCAGCACAAAGATAACATCATGCACCAGAGCAAATACCGCGCCGGATGCCAGGCGCCACTCAAAGCGATAAGAGAGATACCCCAGAATACACAGCATAGCCACCAGCAAAGCCAAACCGCCCTGCTCAGCCAACTCCTGGCCGACCTGAGGCCCGACTATGCTGGTATTGAGCACTTCCACCTGAGTGTTCATACCCGCCAGTACCTCCGGTAGTTCGGGCATGGTTTGCCCGGCACTTGGCGCGGCATAACGCAGCACCCAGCGTCCAGCCTCACCGGCTGCAATCAGGCTGACTTCCTGGCCATAGGCCTGCTGCAACACAGGTTGCAACGTCTTGGCGCTGATTGAGCTGTCGATACGGATTTCACTGACCACGCCGCCGGTAAAATCCAGCCCCCAGTTGAGCCCCTTGACGGCAATCACACTGATGGACACTATCATCAAAATTACAGAAACCGCGCTGCTGAAATAACGCCACTTGGTTGCATTTTTCATATTAATCATAATATTAAACCCTCACATCGCGGCTGAAGTTCTTGCCATAAACCAGATTGATAATCGCCCTTGAGGCAAAAATCCCGCTAAACATACTGGTCAATAACCCCAGCCCCAGCGTCAGCGCAAACCCCTGAATAGGGCCATTACCTATGGCGTAGAGCACTACGGCTGTGATCATAGTGGTGAAGTTGGCATCGAAAATGGTGGAGAAGGCGCTGTCAAAGCCCTTGTCAATGGCGTGAGCCAATGCTCGCCCTTCACGAAGCTTGTCGCGGATCCGCTCGAAAATCAGCACATTGGTATCCACCGCCATACCCACTGTCAGCACCAAACCGGCAATCCCGGGGAGAGTCAATACCGCGCCGGGGATCAAAGCCAGCAAGCCAAACAGCAACACCATGTTAGCCAGCAATGCCAGGTTGGCGACCCAGCCTAGCCTGCGATACCAAAGCGCCATAAACACCAGGGTGATCCCCAGACCGAGCGCCAGGGCGGCAAAGCCGTTGTGAATATTTTCTGCACCCAGCGTCGGGCCTATGGTGCGCTCTTCAACTATGGTGACAGGCGCAGTCATAGAACCGGCCCGCAGCAAAAGAGCCAGTTGCTGCGCATCCTGATAACTACCGGCGCCGGTTATCCGAAAACGCTCCGGCAGCACAGACTGAATGGTGGCGACACTTATAATTTCATTGCTTTGCACCGCCTTACCGTTGGCATCGCGGCTGTACTCACTATATGCCGTGGCCATAGGTTTGCCGATATGGCCTCGGGAGAAGTCGGTCATACGGCGACCGCCTTCGCTGTCCAGGGTAATATTGACCTCGGCAGTGCCCATTTCACCTATGCCGGCACGGGCATCGACAATATGCTCACCGGTCAGCACAGGCTTGCGCGCCACGGGCACAGGATTGCCGGTCTTGTCTTTAATCAAGATGGCGCCGGTGGCGCTGTCCTTGACCTCATAGAAGGCCAGAGTCGCAGTTGCCCCTATCACGCTCTTGGCGGCCGCCGGGTCTTGAACACCGGGAAGCTCGATACGGATGCGGCTCTCGCCCTGACGCTGCACCAGTGCTTCGGTGATCCCCAACTCTTCGATACGGGTACGCATGATCTGCAGGTTTTGCTGCACCGTCAGGTTACGCAAGTTGATTTTCTCGGCTTCAGTCAGCGCCAACTTGAGCTGACTGTTATTGCTGCTCACCTGCCAGAGTGGGTATTGCTTGGCCATAAACTGCCGCACCTCGGCGCGAGCCGCCTCTGGCATAACCACTGTCAGTTGCTCTTCAGCGCCCTGACGCACACTCAAGCCTCGGATCCCTTGCTCTCTGGCAAAGGCACGCAGGGCGTCGGCCAGTGAACTTCCCTGGGTTTGATACACAGGGGTGATATCCACATCCAACAAGAATTGCACCCCGCCACGAAGATCCAGCCCCAGTTTAATGGGTTCAAACCCCATGCCGAGCAACCACTCGGGCGCCGCCGGACTCAAGGCCAGAGTGAGTTCAGCGGGATCTTGGGCATGAGTGGCCAGCAATGACTTGGCCAGCGTCTGTTGGCCTTCGTCATTGAGAATAACCAGGGTTTGCTGATCTTTGCTGTCCAGGCGCTTGACGAGAATATCGGCCTTGGCCAGTTCAGAAACTATCTGGGTCGGAGATAAGGCGATTCCGGCCTTGGGGGATATTTGCACCGCGGCATCTTCACCATACCAAGTCGGCAAGGCACTCAGCGCCATCACCACCAGGGTGACTACCAGTACCAGATATTTCCAGGCGCTGTAGTGATTCAGCAGTTTTTTAGGCTGGCGCCCGCGGGCATTACTCTTTAATAATGAGTCAGTTATCATATTTACGCTCTCTTTTCGACTCGTGGCTTAAGCCACATATCACAGTCGCAGCCATCCAATGAAGGAGTGACTGACAACAGATGAAGTGAAACCCGGACAGAAAAGCCCGGTAGAGAGCGTCAGGCGGCTTGCTGACTGAAGCGATAGCGGAGGTTGGCGTCTTTCCAGCCTCCAAGGCGCAAACCGGCTCCTGGGTGCTTTAAGGTCCAATATTGCTCAATAGGCAATTGCTCGGCAAAACCTATGCTGAGCAAAGGCGCCGGTGGCATAGCGATTTCAAACGCCAATTCATAGGGTGGCTCGGCCACATCATGCGGAGCGGCAGTGCTGAGGCAGCGCTGGCTGGCTCCGGGCGCCGAATAGAGTTGGTCGCCCTGCTCGGAGCGCAGCAACTTGGATAAGTGAGACAGGGAAACCTTGCCTTCCACCTCAGCTCTGCCACTAGCATCATGCTTGCCAAACTTGTGATGCCGGGACTCTTGGGCTTGAGGCTCCTGGCCAACTGAGGTAGATGAAGCTATGGACAACGGCTCTTTGTCAGCATCTTGCTGACTGAGCTCGGGTAAAGCCTGTTCAAACGCCTTCCAGGTTGCATCAGAGGCAATCCCGGAATACACATTGCCCAGCAGACCTATGGCGATCAGCAGGGTAAAGAGGCGCATGATTTTCAGCAACAAGGTGTCCATTGATAATGGTTATTTGGGCGGATGCTAGTCTTTCAAGCCCTGGCGGGCAAATTAAACTTTGTCCATCTTGTACAAAAAAGCCGCCCGGAGGCGGCTTGATAACGCAATCAGATATATTCGACGGCGACCACTTCATACTCTGCCAGGCCACCGGGAGTTTGGATATTGACTTCATCCCCGAGATTTTTGCCAATTAGGCCACGGGCAATAGGGGAGTTCACCGAGATCAGGTTCTCTTTGATATTGGCCTCATCGTCACCGACAATACGGTAAGTCACTTCGGCATCTGTGTCCAGGTTCAGTATGGTCACGGTAGAACCAAAGATGATCCGGCCATTGTTGGGCATCTTGGTCACATCAATGATCTGGGCGTTGGACAGTTTGCCTTCGATATCGCGGATACGGGCTTCGCAAATGCCTTGCTCTTCACGGGCGGCATGGTATTCGGCGTTTTCTTTCAAATCCCCCAGTTCACGCGCCGCGGCAATTGCCTCGGTGATCTTGGGACGGCGATCAAACTTGAGTATATCCAGTTCTTTACGCAACTGTTCTGCCCCAACCAGGGTCATGGGAACCTTGTTCATAATCTCTTTCGTCTCCTGTCAAACAAAAGCAGCCTCCGTCAGCCAAGGGCCAACAGAGACTCATTTTTCGGGTGAATGGGCGCCATTTTGTCTGCGGCGCCAGGGATGCATAGCGGAATACCGGGGAACACACCGGCCAAAACTCAATTCATCTTGGCTACAAGCTTACCTAAGCCATGGCAGGCTTGCCAGTGATGGCGACAAAAATCTCTGTTTCTGTGGCACCGACGATAATAAGTTCATCTCAGTTAAGACTCGAAAGCACAGAGGGATAGCCCCAACCATTGTCTCCTACCTCGACCTGCTCACCGGTAAGGTACTGATACAAAGTCGGCGCCAGTGAGCCGTTATCCAGCGGCCCCAATCTCTGGCCGGGTTTGCTAGGCTCGCCCCAGAAACCTATGAAAGCATCTTTTTCCAGATAATGTTCCCCCGCATGACGCCCCGGCACTAAGGTGTTGTAACCAAAACCCTCTTTGGGGAAGAGATTGATGGTGCCGGCCCTGTCTTCATCATAGAGATGTGCCAGCTGCACCACGGCATCGGGTCTGGGACTCATGGCCGCCAGGCTGCGCCACTGCTCGGCGCTGCAGCCCTTGGCACTCCCCAGGCACAGTTCGAGCAGTTGTTGCTTGGCAGACAGCTGAACATCAGACAGCGGCGCCAAATAAGGGTTGCTCTGAGCCAGTGCCAGCAACTCTGGCGCGCCCTTACCATCCAGCGCCTGATAACGGATAACGCCCGATTCACGATTAATCATTTCATCGCGGCGCTGCCCGTTTCTGTATCCCACCAAACGCACAGAGCAGCTATCAAGCGTACAATCGCTTTGGCGCACCACCAGATAATCCAGCGATTCCTGCAACTCATCAGCAAGCAGGCTGACCATATCCAGCGCCTTACCTCCTTTAACCTTAAAACGGGTCAACTCTTGATACAGGGGTTGCACCTGCCAACCTCGGTCCGAGTTAAAGAAGTCCAGCATATAGTTGCCACCGGCAGTGGAGGCTATCACCAAATCTACCCCATGCAGTGAAGGCGGATTGAGGTTGTTGGTTATCTTGGGGCCTTCTCCTTCATCAGAGGAGATTTTGCTTATCTTGAGCTCGACCCCGCGCTGCTTGAGCGCATCTTGCAACACCAGTTCAGGGTTAAGGGTGTGATACACAGGTGCCAAACCATGATCGCCGGCCATGCCCCACAGCGTCTGCGGATAGATACCCGCGTCCCGATACACCTTGTCCAGACGGCCGAGCCAGTAATCGAGGCGGTTAAGCTCACCGGTCGGCGCTATGATTTCGTCGCTGAACGGCCCCTTGAAATGAGCGAAGTGATCCGGCCAGGGGTTATAAATAAGCAGATAGTCCGGCATTGCCTGCTCACTCAGCAAGGCCAGCTCATTGAGCTGTTCATTGAGCTTGGCCCGTAAGCTCATGCGGGAAAACAACCGCCAGGCGCCCATCCTGTCGTAGGCCTCGAGTTGCTCGCGAACCGCCGCCACGCTATGTTGCAAGCCCTTCTCGGCTTCGGCACGCAGCGACAACTCATTGAGACAGCGCTGCTCGCCAAAATCACGGATCACTTCCCCCAGCCCCAAATTGACCAGGGCATCGAAACTGGTCTGGGCGTTCCAGTCATATTGGGCGTTACAGTTTAAGGTCTTGAGATAGTTCAGGCGGTCGAACATGGTGCGCATGCCACGGCTTTCCACCAGATTTTCGAGCTGCAGGGCATCATTGCCGAAGAAGTAATAGGCCCGATCACGGGTGCGATCGACAAAGTGAAAATTGGGGATCCCTGTGCCCCCCTTACCGGACACTGCGGCGCCTGTCTTGATAATCGGCAGATTGCGCACACTGATGGTAGGCGTGGAAGAGATACCTCCTGTGGTTATGCCATTTTCACTCCGGCGATAGAGTGACTTAAAAAACGGCAGATAGTACTGATCGGTGACGCCATTTTTCACCAGCTGACGCAAAAAGTCCTGTTTGGGAGTGTGCTGCGGCCGCCCCATGGCTGACGCGGGCGTGAGTTGCGACAAAGCCGCATCCCTGGCTAGTACTTCTTTGAGATAAGGGCCGGAATTGGGTGCAACCAACGCCTGCATCAGTCCCTGGCTCAAACCATCTACTGTTATCTGCACCGCTCTTGGGCGTTGACTCCAACTTGCCAAAAAGTCACTCAGCCCCTTGGGGTCTTCCTTGAGACTGGCCTGCATCCAGGCAGAAAAGGCCTTGGCCCGCTGCGCCGGTAATGCATATTGGCGATAGGCCTTGAGCACATTGAGACGGACAAAGTCGATAAGAGTAACTGTTATCGCCTGCGCCTTGTTGTTTACCTTGGCGGCATTTTCCGCCTTGCCATCTTCAATAATCAGCTCGAGGGCGCTGCGCATATCCCCCTCGGGCAGACTGCCGACATACTTGCCAATCTCAGTGATGATCAGCGGCTGAATGTCGGCAATCAGCGCCAGATCTTCAGGGGTGTTGCCAAGATAGCGGTAATGTTCCGGCAGTTTCTTGCCAAGGGCCCAGTCATCATTGTTGAACAGGCGATCATAGACAGTCACCAACATGGCAACCAACTGGCGATTGAGCGTCATGCCTTCGCGTCTGTCATTGGCTTCGGCGGTCGGTTCGGTATTGTCTTTGACCTGCTCCTCCAGGCTGAACAGCGAATGCTGCCAGGGTGCGATTTGCTCCTCGCTGTATTGGCTCAGCAGATAATCCCGGAACTGATCCCGGTTCTCGGCGCGGCTGTATCTGTCGTAAAAAAGGTAGAGAAAATGCCCAAGGGGGATGCTGTAGAAAGGATCCGACAGCCGGGCTATAACCCTGGCCTTGGTCGGCGCATCAAGCGGCAGTGTTAAAATGTAGGCATCCAGACTCATACCGGCAACGGAAAATATCGCCAGATCGCGCCCTGTGGTGACACTGAGCTCCAACCCTTTAAACAGCTGCTTTTGCAGCAGATCGCCGCCGTGATACAAAGGCGCCACCAAAGGCACAGTGTTGATATCGGCCCGCACGCCGTTGCTGCCGAGGCTCAAAGCCAAGCCAAAACTCAAGGCAAGAGCCCGTGATTTGCTCCGCCGGTTAAACAGCCCTGTGACTCGCCCCGCAACGCTTTCCCGGCCCTTGGGCTCCTTTGAGACAGACTCGAGTATCATCACTTCCTTTCCCTGAAACATCTTGATTGCAGCGTCTTAAATGAAACGCCTTGATAGTGGGCGAGTTTAGCAAGAGCTGCCAAGATCCCAAAGCCAAGGCGTTTGACCCAAATCATCCGGTTTACAAAAAAACAGGCCACCCTAATGGGTGGCCTGGTCACTTTCAGTTACTGACTGACAGCGTTTACTTGTTGACCCTGGCGTGCAGTTCCTGCACCGAGGCAACATTGCTTCTGTCGTCGGCATCATGGGCCATACAGGTTGCAAAAGCCGCATTCATGGTGGTGGTGTAGTTCACCTTGTGCTGCAGCGCGCCGCGGCGCAGCTGTCTGGAATCCTCGATGGCCTGACGACCCTCTGTGGTATTCACTATGTAGGTGTATTCACCGTTCTTGATCCGGTCAAGAATGTGTGGACGACCTTCATGCACCTTGTTCACCAGACGGGGATTGATACCCGCTTCACCCAGCACCACAGCCGTGCCGTGGGTGGCATCCAGCTCATAGCCGAGTTCAATCAGCTTGGCCGCCAGATCCGAAACCCGCTTCTTGTCGCTGTGACGAACAGACAACAGGGCGCGGCCTGACTTGGGCACATCCTTCACTGAGCCCAGTTGCGCCTTGGCGTAGGCTTCGGCGAAGGTATCACCCACACCCATCACCTCACCGGTAGAACGCATTTCAGGGCCGAGCAGAGGGTCAACACCCGGGAACTTGTTGAACGGCAGAACCACTTCCTTCACTGAGTAGTAAGGCGGGATCACTTCCTGAGTATGTTGCTGTTCGGCCAGTGAAGTACCGGCCATCACCCGGGCGGCAATCTTGGCCAGAGGCACACCTGTGGCCTTGGAAACGAAAGGCACTGTACGGGCGGCGCGCGGGTTTACCTCAATCAGGTAAATCACATCACTCTTGACCGCAAACTGCACGTTCATCAGACCGACAACGCCTAGCTCCAGCGCCAGCTTGCGTACCTGCTCGCGCATCTCATCCTGAATCGCCTTGGAGAGAGTGTAAGGAGGCAATGAACAACCTGAGTCACCTGAGTGAACACCGGCCTGCTCGATATGCTCCATGATGCCGCCGATAACCACATCTTTACCATCACAGATAGCGTCCACGTCTACTTCGGTGGCGTCATCCAAGAAGCGATCCAGCAGTACCGGCGACTCGTTGGATACACTGACGGCTTCGTTGAAGTAACGGCGCAGATCCTGCTCGTCGTAGACAATTTCCATCGCCCGGCCACCCAGAACATAGGAGGGACGAACCACCAGAGGGTAGCCTATACGCTCGGCATCCAGTACCGCCTGCTCCAGGTTGGTCACAGTGCTGTTTTCAGGCTGTTTCAGCCCCAAACGCTCAACCGCTTGTTGGAAGCGCTCACGGTCTTCGGCGCGGTCGATAGCATCCGGGCTGGTTCCTATGATGGGTACACCTGCGGCTTCCAGGGCTCGGGCCAGTTTCAGTGGTGTTTGGCCACCATACTGCACGATAACCCCTTTGGGCTGCTCAACCCGCACAATTTCCAGTACGTCTTCCAGGGTAACAGGTTCAAAGTAGAGTCTGTCAGAAGTGTCATAGTCGGTGGAAACGGTTTCAGGGTTACAGTTAACCATGATGGTTTCATATCCGTCTTCACGCATCGCCAGCGCTGCATGCACACAGCAGTAGTCGAACTCGATACCCTGACCGATACGGTTGGGGCCGCCACCTATCACCATGATCTTGTCTTTATCGGACGGATTGGCCTCACACTCTTCCTCGTAGGTGGAGTACATGTAGGCGGTATCCGTGGCGAACTCGGCGGCGCAGGTATCTACCCGCTTGTAGACAGGGAAGAGCTCATACTTGTGACGCAGTTTGCGCACTTCACTTTCAGAAACCCCCAGCAGTGACGCCAGGCGCGCATCGGAGAAACCTTTACGTTTCAGCTTGCGCAGGAACTCTTGGGTAAGACCGCTCCAGCCGCTTTCCTTGACCTTCTCTTCCTGCAGCACCAGATCTTCAATCTGCACCAGGAACCAAGGGTCTATGTTGGTGATGCGGCGAATACCTTCCATGGACATACCGGCGCGGAAAGCATCGGCGATATACCAAGGACGCTCAGGGCCGACATCCTGCAACTCGTAACGTATCTTGGCCAGGGCTTCCGGCTCGTTGATATCCACGATAGGGTCGAAACCTGTCATCCCGGTTTCCAGACCGCGCAGAGCTTTTTGCATCGACTCCTGGAAGGTACGGCCAATGGCCATCACTTCACCGACAGACTTCATCTGAGTGGTCAGGCGGTCGTTGGAGCCGGCAAACTTCTCGAAGTTGAAGCGAGGGATTTTGGTAACCACATAGTCGATAGAGGGCTCGAACGAAGCCGGGGTCAGGCCGCCGGTAATGTCGTTCATCAGCTCATCCAGGGTAAAGCCCACCGCCAGCTTGGCTGCAACCTTGGCAATCGGGAAACCGGTCGCCTTGGAAGCCAGCGCAGATGAGCGCGATACCCTTGGGTTCATCTCGATGATCACCATGCGACCATCTTTGGGGTTAATACCAAACTGCACGTTGGAGCCACCGGTTTCAACGCCGATTTCCCGAAGCACCGCCATGGAGGCGTTACGCATCAGTTGATATTCTTTGTCGGTCAGGGTCTGGGCCGGTGCAACTGTGATGGAGTCACCTGTGTGTACGCCCATGGGGTCAAAGTTTTCGATGGCGCAGACTATGATGCAGTTGTCGTTGCGATCGCGCACCACTTCCATTTCGTACTCTTTCCAGCCAATCAGCGACTCGTCAATCAGCAGCTCATTGGTCGGCGACAAGTCCAGACCCCGGGTACAGATCTCTTCAAACTCTTCGACGTTGTAAGCGATACCGCCGCCGCTGCCGCCCATGGTGAAAGAGGGCCGAATGATGCAGGGGAAGCCCACTTCATTCAGTACCTTGTGCGCTTCTTCCATGCTGTGGGCAATACCGGCACGAGGACACTCGAGGCCGATACTCTTCATCGCCTTGTCGAAACGGGCACGGTCTTCGGCCTTGTCGATGGCATCGGCAGTGGCACCGATCATCTCGACATCAAACTCTTTCAATACGCCTTTGGCTTCCAGTTCCAGGGCACAGTTCAGCGCCGTCTGGCCGCCCATGGTTGGCAGAATCGCATCGGGGCGTTCTTTGGCGATAATGTTGCGCACCACTTCCCAGTGGATAGGCTCGATGTATGTGGCATCGGCCATTTCCGGGTCTGTCATGATGGTTGCAGGGTTGGAGTTCACCAGAATAACCCGGTAACCCTCTTCTCTCAGCGCCTTACAGGCCTGGGCTCCCGAATAGTCAAATTCACAGGCCTGACCGATAACGATTGGGCCGGCACCCAGGATAAGAATACTTTGGATATCAGTACGTTTTGGCATTTTCTTCTATCTTCTCACGGCGATTACAGCTTGACTTGGTGACGGTATTGCTCAATCAGTTCGATAAAGTGATCGAACAGTGGTGCACAATCGTGCGGCCCCGGACTCGCTTCAGGGTGACCCTGGAAGCTGAAGGCCGGCTTGTCTGTCAGGTGGATCCCCTGCAGTGAGCCATCAAACAGCGACTTGTGAGTCACCTTGATGTTGGCAGGCAGTGTGGCTTCGTCGGCAGCAAAACCATGGTTCTGACTGGTGATCATCACAGTGCCTTTGTCAATATCGCTTACCGGGTGGTTGGCACCGTGGTGACCAAACTTCATCTTCAGCGTCTTGGCACCGTTGGCCAGCGCCAGCAGTTGGTGGCCAAGGCAGATGCCGAATACCGGGATATCGGTTTCGAGAATTTGCTGAATCGCCTTGATGGCATAGTCACATGGCTCCGGGTCACCGGGGCCGTTGGAGAGGAATACCCCATCCGGTGCCATCGCCAGTACTTCACTGACAGGCGTTTGTGCAGGAACCACAGTCACATCACAGCCTCTGTCTACCAGCATCCGCAGTATGTTCTGCTTCACGCCGTAGTCATAAGCCACTACCTTGTACTTGAGTTCTGACTCGGGAGTATCGACCGGCAGGCCGCTCTCCAAACGCCAGGTTCCCTTGCGCCAGGTGTAAGACTTGTCGGTCGTCACTTCCTTGGCCAAGTCCATGCCTTTCAGCCCAGGGAATGCCTTGGCGGCGGCCAGCGCCTTGTCTACGTCCTGCTCACCCACCAGAATGCAACCGGCCTGAGCGCCCTTCTCCCGCAGAATACGGGTCAGCTTACGGGTGTCGATATCGGCGATACCGACTACCTTGTTGGCTTTGAGGTAATCACTGAGGGATTGTTGGTTACGGAAGTTACTGGCGAGGAGGGGAAGATCACGAATAATAAGACCACAGGCATGAACTGCATCGGATTCTGTGTCTTCATTGTTAGTACCGGTATTACCGATATGTGGGTAGGTTAGAGTTACTATCTGGCGAGAATAAGATGGATCGGTGAGGATTTCTTGATATCCGGTCATCGAAGTGTTAAAAACGACTTCTCCGACTGCGATCCCATCGGCACCGATTGCTGTGCCGGAAAATACGCTTCCATCTTCGAGTACGAGTAAGGCAGACTTTGTCAACGCGACCTCCGAGAAAAGAGCCAAGCCACTGAAATGTAATGTTTTTATCTTTGTTTAAAGTACCAATTTCCGCTAAAATACGAAATTTTGACAAATTCCGCGCATCCTACACGATAAATATCGATCCGTCTATAGCCAGACGGAGGAATTCAAAAAAAAACCGCCAATCGGCGGTTTTTTAAATAATGTCATAGGGGTTTCAACCCCAATACCTGTTGCATGTCGTAGAGCCCGGCATCCTGTTCCTGCAACCAAAGTGCCGCACGCATGGCGCCGTTGGCAAAGGTCATTCGGCTGGAAGCCTTGTGAGTGATCTCCAAACGCTCGCCCATATCGGCAAACATGGCGGTATGCTCACCCACCAAGTCGCCCGCCCTGATAGTGGCAAAACCTATGGTGTCGCGCTCACGCTCGCCGGTGATCCCTTCGCGGCCATAGACGGCGACTTTTTCCAGATCCCGCCCCAGTGTGTTGGCAATCACTTCCCCCATCTTCAAGGCGGTACCTGAAGGTGCATCCTTCTTGTGCCTGTGATGGCCTTCGATGATCTCTATGTCGGTATAATCACCCATGACTTCCGCCGCCAATTCCAGCAGCTTCCACATCAAGTTAACCCCAACCGACATATTGGGTGCCAATACCACAGGGATCTGCTCGGCAAAGGCCTCAATCTGCGCCTTTTGCGCCGAATTGAAACCTGTAGTGCCTATCACTATCGCCTTATGATGGCGGGCGCACCAATCCAGATTGCTGAGGGTGCCTTCCGGGCTGGTGAAATCCACCAGCACATCGAAGTCATCAGCAACCTGATCCAGGCTATCGCAGACCCGGACATGAAGACAACCGACCCCGGCCAACTCTCCGGCATCGACTCCCACCAGAGTCGAGCCAGCGCGCTCGATGGCCGCGCCCAGAATGATCCGGCTGGAATGCGCGGCCGCTTCTATCAAGGTACGCCCCATACGGCCGCTGCTTCCGGCAACCGCAACTCTGACATGTCCACTCATAACTTTCTCCACATACAGGCTAAAAAAATCGCCTGAGTCAGACTCAAGCGATTTTGGTATTACAGAATGTCCAGCAGTTCCACTTCAAAGACCAGAGTGGAATAAGGCGGGATAGCCGCCCCGGCACCGCGCTCGCCGTAGGCCAGGTGATGCGGTACATACAGCTTGTACTTGGCGCCAACCGGCATCAGTTGCAGCGCTTCGGTCCAACCGGCAATCACGCCGGAAACCGGGAATTCGGCAGGCTGACCACGGGTTACTGAACTGTCGAATACTTTACCGTCGATAAAGGTACCGTGATAGTGAGTACGAACGTTGGAATCATAGCTTGGCTTCTCGCCTGAGCCTTCGTTGATGATTTCGTACTGCAGACCTGATTCGGTAGTCACCACACCTTCACGTTTGGCGTTTTCGGCCAGGAAAGCATTACCTTCGGCAGAAGCGGCTTCGGCAGCCTCTTCCTGCGCCTTTTGCAAGCGACGGCTGATTTCAGAGAAAGCAACCTGCATATCTTCCATGGAAACAACACTCTCTTTGCCGTCAAATGCATCGGCCAGACCGGCTTGAACGGCTGGAATATCCAGACCTTCGAAAGAGTTTGCGGCCAGTTGCTCACCCAACTGGCGGCCTACGCCGTAGCTGGCTTGTTGTTCAACACTGGTGAACTTATCAGACATAATCAGTTTACTCTCAGTTTATCTGTGAATTTTTCGCGGCACAGTGTAACACTTATCCGGGTTCAAGTGTTGCGCTTATTCGTATCCTTACGCTTTGTTCATTCGCCGAGTCTCAAGCCAAAATGGACAGAAGGCCGAGCCTCAAGCCGACTTTGTTAACCTCATTTTTGGCAAGAGCTAAATTTACCCTTGCTCGCCTGATAGAGCGGCATCATCTGCGCTTGTAAATCACGCAACTGGGCAATGCGGTTCTCATTGGATGGATGAGTCGACAACAGCTCCGGCCCCTGACCGCCCCCCGCCTTGGCCATGTTTTGCCATAAGGTCACCCCGGCTCCAGGATCGAAGCCGGCCCTGGCCATCAGCTCCAGCCCCATCACATCGGCCTCGGATTCCTGCGCCCGGCCATAGGGTAAGATATAGCCCACCTGCACCCCAAGCCCCAGGGCCGCCATGTAAAGATCGGCATTGGCTACTTGCCCCATCCCCAACGCCGTACCGGCCAACTGCATACCGGTATTGCTGAGTTGGGCCCGTGAGGCCTGTTCATTACCGTGCTGCGCCAACACATGCGCTATCTCATGGCCGATTACCGTTGCCAGTTGGTCTTCATTGTTGGCCACCTTAAGAAGCCCGGTATAGACACCGATATGACCACCGGGCAAGGCAAAGGCGTTGACCTGATCCGACTCAAACAGTACCCATTGCCAATGTTGTTGCGGCAATAAAGAGGTAATACGCTGCGCCACACAGGCAACATAGGCACTGGCGGCCTTGTCCTGGCTCTGCTTCTCTTTTGCTTTTATCTGCTCGAAAGAGGCGGTACCCATCTGGTTTATCTGCTCGGGCGAAAACAACAGCATCTGCGAGCGCCCGGTGGGCGACTGAGTAGTGGAGCAGCCTGAAAGAGCTCCCACAAAGAGTATGGCAAGTAGGCCGAAAATTCGGTTATTCATCTTTTATCTTCCGGTGATAAAGTTTCCCTGGATTTTACCTGAGTGTCACACGCAAGCACAGCTTCTCGTATCGCCAATGATCCCGCCGGCCAAAAGCCAGCTGCGCGTACAGCCAGCTGCGCGTACAGCCAAGGCTTGAAAAAAGTTGACCTCTGGCTTGTCAGGCACGACACTGATTGAGATACATGGATACGGCAAACGCCGTTATCCACTTATAAGTTACTCTTTACCAAACGTCTTTTTATAGGTTCCAACTCATACAATGCTTGAAGAATTAGCCTTGGGGGGATTGCTGTTCAGTCCTTTGGTTCTCTTCGCACCTCTTGCGCTCGCACTCTGGTTTCTGACCAGACTGGTTCTTCACTGGACCGGACTGTACACAAAAATCTGGCGAGTGGCCTGGTTCGAAGTCGCCCTGTTCGTGTGCTATCTGGCACTGATTATCTACCTGTTTGAGAGTTGACACTTATCATGGCAAAAGTACTGCGCATCTCCATTACCTTGCTTCTCGTGCTGGCTGCCTTAGTGGCCGGATATTGGATTTGGAATCACTACCTCTATTCCCCCTGGACCCGTGATGGCCGGGTGCGGGCCGAAGTCATTACCCTCTCGGCCGATGTCTCAGGCTGGGTCACTCAACTGAATGTTAAAGATAACCAACAAGTCAAACGTGGCGATCTGCTGTTTAAGGTGGACGATACCCGTTATCAAGCCGCCAGTACCGAATTGGCCGCCGAGCTGGAAAACAAGCTACATGCATGGGAACTGGCCAAGCACAAATATGAACGGCGCAAGAATCTCACCGGCCGCGAGGTGATCAGTGAAGAGGATTTGGAAACTGCACGGATCAACACAGAGTTGGCCAAAGCCAGCTACAACTTGGCAAAGGCCAGACTCGACAGCAGCAAAATAGATCTGCAGCGCACTCAGGTTCACTCCCCCGCCGATGGCACCATAATCAACCTCAGCCTGCGTCGGGGCAACTATGTTAACCAGGGCAAGGCGGTATTATCTCTGGTTAAACAAGGCTCTTTCTATGTCACAGGGTACTTTGAAGAAACCAAACTGCCATTAATAAAGGTAGGCCAAAAGGCCAAAATCAGCCTAATGAGCGGTGGCGAGCCGCTCAGGGGCGAAGTGATCAGCATAGGCAAAGCAATTGCCGATACCAATACCAATGCCAATGGTCAACTGTTGCCGCAAATTCAACAGAGCTTCAACTGGGTCAGGCTGGCACAGAGGATCCCTGTTGATATCAAGCTGGACCCGGCTTCGGAACAACATGAACTCAGCGCCGGATTGACGGTTTCCATCCAACTGCAAGCCGAAAAATAATATGCCCCTATCTCCCACGCTGGCGGTATTTCTGACCCCGGACAAGCGCACGCTAATCTTCGCCACCAAAGGGGTGATTGCCATGGCACTGGCATTGACGGCGGCGCTCTATCTGGACTTGGAGCGCCCCTACTGGGCGCTGGTATCGGCAATATTCCTGCAGATGCGCCCCGAAAGTGGCCTGGTGCTGGAAAAAGGTCTTTGCCAGATAATAGGCACCCTGGTAGGCGGGGTTGCCGGCATAGCTATTCTCAGCATTTTTTACGGTGCCCCCGAACTGGCCATGCTCACCCTGGCGCTGTGGTTGGGGCTCAACTCTGCATTGTCGGCCATGGTACGCCATATCAACTTTGTCTACGCCTTTGCCATGGCGGGGATCACCCCCTGTCTTATTGTGCTCTTGGTGATGGTAAGCCCAGCTACAGCAAACAGTGAAACCATCTTCGCCGTCGCCCACTCCAGGGTCAGCGAAATTATAGTCGGTGCCATCTGTGCCACTCTGATGAGCCAGTTGCTGTGGCCAGTCAGAGTCACCGAAGGGCTACAAAAACAAACCCGTAAAATAGTCAACCAAACCCTGGAATACCTCACACTGGAGCTGGATCTCAACGGCTCCCATGAAAATCGCCATAATCAGATAGACGCAATTCTTGAATCACTGGCAGCAGCCAGCGACGATGCCAACGCTCTCAGCTACGAGGGTCCGGAAGGCCCGGGACGCAGTCGTGCGGCCAATTTGTTATTCAACAAGGTGTTATCATTGCTCGCCGTGATCCAGATATTCGGCCGTTTGCAGCGTAACCACGAAGAGTTGATGACAAGCACTCTCTCAGGGCTAATCCGTACCCTAAAAAGCAACTTCAAGGCGATGTCCGAGTCGGACGATTTCCAATTCTGTTATGAATTGGCACACAGGCAAAGGCGCGAAATCATCCACTTTCGCAACACTCATACCTGTATCAGCCCACTGGAATCGCGGCTGCTGAAAACCGCCTCGGAGCTGGCCAGCGATTTGGTGCTGGTGCTGCGGGCATTCAAGGCGTTGGAGTCACCGGATAAAACGCTGCTCAATGCTCCCGCGATGCAGACCCACAGAGATCCCCTGCTGGGGCTTATCACGGGTGTCAGAACCATGCTGATTTTCCTGATAGGTGCCGGGATGTGGATTGGCACCGCTTCCAGTGCGGCCCTGATGATAATGACCATGCCGGTGATCTTCTCCATCATGATGGCCAGACTGCCCTTACCCCTTTTGAGCATGATCCTGCGGCGACTGCTGATAGGAGTAATGATCGCCATTCCTGTCGCAATATTTTACGCCCTCGGACTACTGGCCCAAAGCAGCGGCGATATTGAGATCATGTTGTTGGTATTGGCAGGCCCCTTCTTTATTGGCCTGATGGCGCTGGCCAATCAGGCCACCCTGCCCTACGGCCTTGGATTTTGCATCCCATTTGCTATTTTGGTCAGCCCCGGCAAAGACATGAGCCAGGCTTTTGCCGTAGACAACACCCTGAGCAAGGCGATGGCCATCTTTGTCGGCGTCAGCATCCTCTATTGGCTGTTTAAGCTGGTGACTGAGCCCGGGGTCAAAATGATGCAGCAACGCCTACTCAACGCCACCCGCAAAGATCTGATTGAGATGGTCAAACAGGACAAGCCTGAAGACTGGTTTAATGCCCGTATGGCTGATCGCTTGCTGCGCTTGGCCAATTATGAACGCAGCAGCCAGAGCAGCAACCGAACCCTGACCGACTTAGGCCTCACCGGCCTTAACCTGGGCCATGTATCAATGCGTCTGCGCCGCCTGCTGGCCAGCATCAGCGACAGCCAACTCGACGAACTACTGCAAGACTGGCAACTGGCGCTCGCCAACGCCTTTATCTTCTGTTCCCGCGGCGAAAATCCACCTGATTTCCGTAGCAGTTGCGAACGCCTTTTAGCCCGGCTGCAAACCGATGGTTTGACACAGGAGCAACTGGAAATGGTTCAGGGGATGTTTGAGCGCCTGATAATGACCTTTGAGCGCAGCTCCGCCATGATAAGCAATGCCAATGCACCCGTAACCCAAGCTGAGTCTGCGCCAAAGCAAGGGCAAGAGTCTGCGCCACCGCAAGAGCAAGAGTCTTCTTCCGAACAAAAGCCTTAGGCAAAGACCTGAAGCTCAGCGCCATAAGTCATCCAACCCGATAGAAACTTGCAAACTACTTGACTGCTCAAGCAAATAGACTAATACTTGCACAATCAAGTATTAATAAAGCATTGGTCAAGTTAATTTCGTTTCCAGAGGTTTCACAGATGACACAACCCATAACGACAAGCATTGTGCTTGCTATAACCGAGATGCACAGTCAACTGCAACGCAGTCTGGCAGGCAGGTTGTCGCTGCACGGTATCAGCTTCAGCGAGTTTTTGGTACTGAGACAATTGGCAAAGGCCGAGGGCAATAAACTCAGAAGGATCGACCTGGCCCAGGGTGCCGGACTCAGCGCTTCGGGGATCACCCGCCTGCTTAACCCAATGGAAAAAATGGGTCTGGTAGAAAAGGAAACCGCCAGCCGTGATGCCAGAGTCAGCCTGGTAGCCCTGACACCGGCGGGCACTAAGATTTTTACTGAGGCCGAGGTATCATTTCAGCAAGTCGCCGATGAGTTTATGTCACGCTTGAGTGAGCAAGAGCAACAACTGTGGCTAAGCCTGCTCCATAAGCTGGGTGCCTGAATATCAGGGCTCTGAATACCAGACAGTAACTCTGAACATTGCTATTCTAAAAGTGCTTAAATCCGCGGCCGGAAACAGCAGCAACAGCATAAGTATCGAGTGCGACATTAACGCCAGCTCAAGTATGACCCCAAAAAAAACCGATGCCTTGAGCATCGGTTTTTTGTTTCGGTAGAGCGCCGGTTAGCTATTCAAATCCTGAAAGAACTTTTTCACTCCATCGAAGAAGCCTTCAGCCTTGGGGCTATGTTTCTTGGATGCGCCGGTGACTGAAGTTTCAAATTCACGCAGCAGCTCTTTCTGACGCTCTGACAAGTTCACCGGCGTTTCCATCACCACTTTGCAAAGCAGATCGCCAACCGCGTGACTGCGCACCGACTTAACCCCTTTGCCGCGCATGCGGAACATGCGGCCGGTCTGGGTTTCCGCCGGGATCTTCAGGTTGACCTTACCATCCAGTGTCGGCACTTCCACTTCACCGCCGAGGGCGGCCTTGGCGAAGGATATCGGCACTTCACAATAAAGGTTATTGCCGTCACGGACAAAGATCGGGTGCTCGCGCACAGTAACCTGTACATAGAGATCCCCCGCCGGGGCTCCGAATTCACCGGCTTCACCTTCACCGGCCAGGCGGATACGGTCGCCGGTATCGACACCGGCCGGAATTTTCACCGACAGTGTCTTGCTCTTTTCTATGCGGCCATCACCGTGACACTTGCTGCAAGGTTCTTTGATGATCTTGCCGCGACCATGACAGGTAGGACAAGGTTGCTGCACAGCAAAAAAACCCTGACGCATCTGTACCTGACCGGCACCATGACAGGTACCACAAGTGGTCGCCGAGGTACCCTTCTTCGCGCCGCTGCCATCACAGAGATCACAGCTAACCAAGGTTGGGATCCTAAGCTCACGGGTAATACCACGCACCGCTTCTTCCAGCGACAGTTCCAGGTTGTAACGCAGATCTGAACCACGGGCAGCTTGACGATGCCCGCCGCGACGACCACCACCGAAGATATCCCCGAACACGTCACCAAAGATATCACCGAAATCAGCGCCGCCACCAAAACCACCACCGCCACGGTTAGGGTCAACCCCGGCATGACCAAACTGATCATAGGCAGCTTTTTTGTCTTCGTCGGTCAGGATCTCGTAGGCTTCTTTGACTTCTTTAAAGCTGGCCTCGGCCGCCTTATCGCCCGGATTGCGGTCAGGGTGATACTTCATCGCCAGGCGCTTATAGGCCTTCTTGATCTCCCGCTCGCTGGCGTCGCGACCGACGCCCAATACTTCGTAATAATCTCGCTTTGACATAATCTCACGCTTTCCAAGCTGGATTCACACAAGCGGGCGTTAGGGTTGCCCCGTAACGCCCGCCGGAATTAATCGAGTGTTACCACCCAATTACTTCTTGTCGTCTTTAACCTCTTCGAACTCGGCATCGACAACGTCATCGGCCTGGGCATTGCTGCTCTGGGCTTCGCCTTGACCTTGGCCTTGTTGTGCCTTGGCCTGAGCGATTTCCATCAGCTTGGCAGAAGCTTCTATCAGCTCTTGAGTCGCCTTCTCGATAGCTTCTTTGTCGTTACCCTTGGTGGCAGTTTCTACAGCAGCCATAGCGGTTTCGATCTTGGCCTTGTCGTCTGCTGCCAGAGCGTCACCGGCTTCTTCCACCTGTTTCTTGGTGGCGTGTACCAGACCGTCAGCCTGGTTGCGGGCGCTGACCAGTTCTTCAAATTTCTTGTCTTCCTCGGCATGAGCCTCGGCGTCGCGAACCATTTTCTCGACTTCATCATCAGACAGACCGGAAGAGGCCTTGATGGTGATGTTCTGCTCTTTGCCTGTCTTCTTGTCTTTGGCAGACACGTGCAGAATACCGTCGGCGTCGATGTCGAAAGTCACTTCAATCTGTGGCATGCCGCGTGGAGCAGGCTCAATACCTTCCAGGTTGAACTGACCCAGTGACTTGTTGGCGCTGGCTTGCTTACGCTCACCCTGCAGCACATGAATGGTCACTGCGCTCTGGTTGTCGTCTGCTGTAGAGAAGGTCTGCTGTGCCTTGGTAGGAATAGTCGTATTCTTCTCAATCAGCTTAGTCATTACGCTGCCCATGGTTTCGATACCCAGAGACAGAGGCGTTACGTCCAGCAGCAGTACGTCTTTCACGTCACCGGCCAGTACACCACCTTGAATCGCAGCACCTACGGCTACCGCTTCATCAGGGTTCACGTCTTTACGTGGTTCCTTACCGAAGAAGTTGGTTACCGCTTCCTGAACCTTAGGCATACGGGTTTGACCGCCCACCAAGATCACTTCGTTGATGTCAGACACTGACAGGTCGGCATCAGCCAGAGCCACTTTCAGAGGCTCCAGAGAGCGCTGGATCAGGTCTTCAACCAGAGATTCCAGTTTGGCACGGGTGATCTTAACCACCAAGTGCTTGGGACCTGTCGCATCGGCAGTGATGTAAGGCAGGTTCACCTCGGTCTGAGTGGTGCTGGACAGCTCAATCTTGGCCTTCTCGGCAGCTTCTTTCAGACGCTGCATAGCCAGAGGGTCGTTACGCAGATCCAGACCTTGCTCTTTCTTGAATTCGTCAGCCAGGTAGTTGATCAGACGGTTGTCGAAGTCTTCACCACCCAGGTGAGTATCACCGTTGGTTGCCAGTACTTCGAAAGTCTGGTCGCCGTCGTTGCTGTCGATTTCGATGATGGAGATATCAAAAGTACCACCACCCAGGTCATATACAGCAACAATGTTGTCGCCCTGCTTCTTGTCGATACCATAGGCCAGTGCCGCTGCAGTTGGCTCGTTGATGATACGTTTTACTTCCAGACCCGCAATACGGCCGGCATCTTTGGTGGCCTGACGCTGAGAGTCGTTGAAGTAAGCAGGTACTGTGATTACCGCTTCAGTCACTGGCTCACCCAGGAAATCTTCAGCAGTTTTCTTCATCTTTTTCAGTACTTCAGCAGACACCTGAGGAGGTGCCATTTTCTTGCCATGGCTTTCAATCCAAGCATCGCCGTTGTCGGCCTTGATGATCTTGAAAGGCATGATGCTGACATCGCGCTGAACTTCATCGTCAGTAAAGCGACGGCCAATCAAACGCTTGATGGCAAAGAAAGTGTTGGCAGGGTTGGTAACAGCCTGACGCTTTGCAGGTGAGCCAACCAGCGTCTCGTCTTCAGTGAAGGCGATGATAGAAGGTGTAGTACGATCGCCTTCGGCATTCTCCAATACGCGAGCCTTGTCACCATCGAGGACAGCTACACAAGAGTTTGTTGTGCCTAAGTCGATACCAATAATTTTACCCATGAGGTCCTCCGAAAAATCTTTTCTTTCGAACTGAATATGTTTATCTGATTTCAGATATGGGGGTAAACTCGCTGTTTTCAAGCCCGTTGTAGATGGCCCCCAATCTTGCCTTACCCCCTATATAAGGGCGTAAAACTGCTTTACAAGGGCCAGGAAGAAAAAAATGGATCTTTTGTACAATCTTTTTTCGCATCGTCGGTGCCGAAGATCTTTTTTTGTTTAGCAGTGCTGAATAAAATAGTGTCGATTGCGACCGTGGCCGAACCAGCCATAAAACAAGAGTAGAAACAGAGACCTCTAAAGTGAAAAAATCCCAGCTGGCCCTGATCTACGGAATGGCCGCCGTATTCCTCTGGTCCACTGTTGCGACCGCCTTTAAAATCGCCCTTGGCTTCTTCTCGCCGTTGCAACTGGTGTTTGTTGCCGTTATCACTTCATCCATCTGTCTGGGGCTTATTCTTGCCTGGCAGAAAAAACTCACATTATTAAAGCAGCAGTTTCGCGCCCGGCCCTGGTTTTATCTGCAAACCGGAATACTGAATCCCTTTCTATATTATCTGGTACTGTTCAAAGCCTATGATCTCTTGCCGGCGCAGCAGGCGCTGTCGCTGAACTACACCTGGGCGGTACTGCTGCCACTGCTTGCCGCCCCCATGTTGCAGCAAAAGCTGCAACTCAGCGACATGCTGGCGGCCATCACCGGCTACTTTGGAGTATTGGTAATCGCCACCGGCGGTAACCTGTTATCGATGGACTTTGAAAACCCCTTCGGTATCCTGCTGGCACTCTCCAGTACCCTGCTCTGGTGCTTATATTGGATCATTAATACCAAAGACAAGGGCGATGCCATTGTCAGCCTATTGCTGAGTTTTTTGGTGAGTCTACCGCTAATAACCATCACCCTGCTGGCAACAGAAAGTCTGCCCTCTTTGCATTGGCAAGCGCTAGGGGCCGGTATCTATGTGGGGCTGTTTGAAATGGGCGTTACCTTTGTGCTCTGGCTAATGGCACTGAGAACCACAGAGCGAGCAGCCAGCATCACCAACCTGGTGTTTCTGACGCCACTCCTGTCCATGGTGTTTATTGCGCTGATATTGAAAGAAGCCATCACACTGGCGACTCTGGTCGGCATGGGACTTATCCTGTCAGCACTCTTGATACAGAAAGTACTGAAACCCAAGGCGCCGAAAGTGAAGCTAGTGTGATACGCCATATTCAGCCATTGTTGAAGGGCAATGAAGATTCTCGGCCTCATCTGTGCAGCTCGCCTAATGTTGGAAATTGGTGATGGCCCTATGATGATGGCCCAATACCCAGGAATCGCCTCGTACAGTAAGCGCTGGGTGAACTGGCGCCTAGGTAATGCCGTAGAAGGAGCTTTTTAGCCCAACAGTTCCGTTACCCCAAGAACCGATAGCCGAATGCATTTCTGTAAACTAATCCAAACTGTAAATTTAGAAAGCCAAATCCAACTGCTGTATAGTTTCCTCTGCCGATGAGTGGCTGTCATCCTGGCTGACCAGGCCGGCAGCTACCCCCAGCAGGCGGATGCCACGACCGTTGGCTCTTTGCAATGCCTGGGTCAGCAAGTCATCCAGCAGACGCACAGATAACTCATTCGAGCGGGTTTCTATAGTGGTCTGTTTAAAGTCACTAAACTTGAGTTTGACCACCAGCTTTTGAATTTGCCTGTCTTTGGCTCCGCGCTCCAAACGGCGGGCCAACTCCTGAACCAACTGTGGCATCACCTGACGACACTGAGCCAGAGTATGGATATCCTCTGCCAGCGTGGTCTCTACCCCGACCGATTTACGTTCTCGGTTAATAGTCAACTCCCGTTCGTCTATCCCCTGAGCCCTTTCATAAAGTAAGGTTCCAAACTTCCCAAACCGCTGCTGCAATATGGCCAGAGGCACCTTTTGCACATCCGCACAGGTATGCAGCCCCATATCAGCCAGCTTCTGGGCGGTGACCTTACCGACACCGGGGATCTTGATAAGCGGCAGGGTTTTAACAAACTCAGGCAGCGCCTGTGGCGTTATCACATATTGACCGTTGGGCTTGTTGAGATCCGAGGCCACCTTGGCGAGAAACTTGACCGGGGCGATACCCGCAGAGGCTGTCAGGCCGGTTTCCGCCAGGATATCGGCGCGAATCGCTTCGGCAATTAGGGTGGCCGAGCCTTGGCATAACGAGCTATCGGATACATCCAGGTAGGCTTCATCCAGCGACAGAGGTTCAATCAGTGAGGTATACCGGGCAAAGATGGCCCGGATCTCTGCCGAGACCTCCTTGTAGACAGACATGCGTCCGGGGATAAGCAGCAGATCCGGGCAAAGCTTTAACGCATAGGCTGAGGCCATGGCAGAGCGAACGCCGAATTTACGCGCCTCATAATTGCAGGTGCTTATCACCCCGCGTCTGTCACTGCTGCCACCTACGGCCAGAGGTCGGCCACGATATTCTGGAAAATCACGCATCTCCACTGCGGCAAAATAGCAGTCCATGTCGATATGTATGATCTTTCTCAAGCTTACTTTCCGGATCTCAAAGGGCTCGGTCGAGCCGGACACAAACAGAGTACTGTATATAAACACAGTTAACAAGCCAGGATAACGTAAAGGTATTTCAATCGGGAGCAAAAAAGGAGAGCCTGGGCTCTCCTTTATGGATTTAAAGCTCGTCTTAATCTATGCGGAACTGACCTATGTTGCGCCCCAGAGCCGTGGCCAACTGTTGAAATGCCCGCATCTTTTGTGACAATTCTTCGCTGGCGCTCAGGGATTCATCGGAGCGGCCACGAACATTTTCAATATTGCAGGCCACTTCTTCGGCCACCACAGCCTGCTGGCCTATAGCCGCTGTGATCTCCATGGTTTGCAACTGGATGGCATCCACTGCCGCGGTGATTTCTGTCAATGCTCGCTCCACTTCCAGAGTCAGGCTTTGGCCCTGGTTGGCCTCCCTGACTCCGGCTTCCATCACCTGTTCGGCTTGCTGTGCCTGTTGCTGCAGAGTCTGGATAATGCCCTGAATATTGGTCGTCGAGTCCTGGGTGCGGGATGCCAGGGTGCGCACCTCATCGGCAACAACCGCAAAGCCCCTTCCCTGCTCCCCGGCGCGGGCCGCTTCAATGGCGGCGTTGAGTGCCAGCAGATTGGTTTGCTCGGCAATGGCGCGGATCACACTGAGCACCTCGCCTATCTCCTCCGAGCTGCTTCTGAGCGCCCGAATAACCCCGGCAGCCTGGTTGACCTGTGTGGAAAGTGAGTGCATTCCCTGACTGGCCTGCTGCACCACATCTGCGCCGTTTCTGGACTGCAACAGTGCCGTCTCGGCAAACTCGGCGGCTCGTTGGGCGTTGGTCGCCATCTCCTGGCTTGTGTGGGCCATTTCGGTAGCAGCTGTAGCCACCGAGGCAATTTCCTGTTTCTGGGCACTGACAGAGGCCAGTGCGTTGTCACACACCTCAGCCGCGGCGGCAACCCCATTATCCACCCGACCACTGAGCTCACGGGTTTCCAGCAACAGACTCTGCACCTTGGCGGCAAAACGATTGAATGCTGCGCCAAGACGCCCAAGTTCATCGGTGCGGTTGATTTCAATGCGGCGTGACAAGTCGCCCTCACCCTCGGCGATATCTTCCATGGTGTGCAGCAGGCTATTGAGATTACGCCGAAACGGCAGCATCATCAGGAAAACGGTTAACGCCACCAGTAAAATAATCCCCACTGAAACCAGGCTGGTTTGCCAAAGGCTTTGCTTCACAGGAGCCTGAAACACTTCATTGGGCAACATGAACCCCAAATACCAGCGCACCTTGGGATAATCACCGCGAATGGCAATATAGCTCACTCGCTGCAACTCTCCCTGATAAGTGACTTCGGCGATACCGGCATCCCGGGTTTGCATTTCACGTTTCAGTTCACTAAAGCCCTGATTGTCACCGCTGAGATTGTCAATAACGGCCGCATCAGAGCCGGCGGGGAACGTTTGATTAAAACCCGGGAAGTACACCAACTTTCCCTGCTCAGTCATCAAAAATGCCTGACCTTCGCCCCGGTATTTGATTGGCGCCAGCAGATTTTTACCTATGGTATCGATGAGAATATCCATACCACCTATGCCTATAAGGCGACCATTGGCATCCTTGACTACTGTCTTGACCGTGGCCGAGATTGAGCCGTCGTTGGCATCCACAGCCGGATCGCCGACAAACAAACCATTTTTGGCTATCGCCTCCTGCCACCAGGGACGTTTGTTGGTGTAGTAGTCGGGATCGCCATCGTAACGACCATTGAGATCAAAGTACTCGAAAGTATTGGCCGAGCCAAAAAACACCGACTTGATCTCCTTGTCCTGCTCGGAGAAAAAGTGGAAATAATCAACCAGCTGTTGATAACCGGGATCGAGACTGAGATCTGAGCCACGGCTATGGTATTTGGCAAACCAGTTATTGATGGCAGGGTTAGCAAAGACAGAGTGAATAATCTGCCCCTTGGCGTAGAAGTAGTTGCCGATTTCATTTGCCTTGAGGGTGATCAGCGCCGATATGTCCTGATCTATGCGGGCACGGGTATCGTCGCTGCTGCTCTTAACCATCACTGCGGCCACTATAGACAACAACAGCGCCAGGGCACCGGCGATAGCCAATACAAGTTGCAAACTGAGGGAACGTCTTATCTGCTCCATTGCGAGTCCTATTTGTTATATTTTTATTTAAGGAAACCAGCAATGTATCAGAATCCGTTAACAAGTTTGACTATTAAATGACAAGAAACAATATAATTTTCTATGTAAACAATCGCCCGCACCAAACCGAAGCGATTCAGTATCTTATTACCAACTTAAGTGCATTCAACCAACACCAGATAGCAAAAGAGCCGCAATAGCGGCTCCTGTGGTGACGGCTTTAATACCATTACATCTTGGACTGGATATAATTCTGTAGTCCAACCTTGCCAATAAGGCCCAGTTGCTTCTCCAACCAATACATATGGTCGTCTTCCGTTTCTTCAAGTAATAGCTCCAATAACTCCCGGCTCTGATAGTCCTTGAGTTGTTCACACAGGGTGATGGCTTCTCTCAGATTGGCGGCAACCTTGTATTCATATTGCAAGTCGTTGTGCAGCATCTCCTGCACATTCTTACCTATGGTGAGGGCATCGCGACTGGCAACATCCGGAGTGCCTTCCAGAAACAGGATCCGTGCAATCAACTTGGCGGCATGCTCTCTTTCATCATCCGACTCATGTTTAATACGCTCATAGAGCTCATTTAGCCCCCAGTCTTCATACATATGAGCATGTACGAAATACTGATCCATTGCCGACAGTTCCCCGGTCAGCAGCTTATTGAGCACATCTATGACTTGCTGATGGCCTTTCATATCTGTCTCCTTATTCTGTCTCAATCTGTGATTGCAGATAGTTAGCCAGTCCGGTCAGGCCTATCAGCTCAAACTGAGCTTCCAGCCAATCCAGATGTTCCTCTTCATCTTCCAGTAGATCCTCGAGGATATCGCGACTGACATAATCACGTTCAATCTCACACAGGGCAATGGCATCACGCAGCACAGTCAGTTGTTCTTCCAGCATCTGTTTGTCACAGGCCAGCATCTCTTCGCTGTGTTCACCTATACGCAGCTTGTCCAACTGTTGCAAGTTGGGCAGGCCTTCGAGAAACAACACCCGCTCGATAAGCTTATCGGCGTGTTTCATATCCTGAATCGATTTCTTGTAGGCTTTATGGTTGAGTCCTTCCAGGCCCCAGTTCTTGAACATGCGGGCATGAAGGAAGTACTGATTGATGGCTGTCAGCTCGCAGGTCAACACCTTGTTGAGCTGGGAAACCACTTTGGGATGACCTTTCATTATCTCGTCCTTTAGCTTTGATTAAACTTGATCCAAGTCAAGTTTTTCCAGCCTAGCCTAAAGTAGAGGGTATTACAAATTAACCTTTAATTTCACCAGCTTACAAAAGATAATCATTATCATATTGACTAAGGTTAGCAAGCCGATTTTGTGTTCAAGTGATTAAAAAAGCTCGATATCATCTTCTATCTCTGGTCTCTGTAGCTTGCCTTCCGCCAGCAGTTGCCCATAAAACGCTACTTGGTTACGGCCATTGCCTTTAACAAAATACAGTGCATTGTCAGCCTGATTGAGCAAGGTGCCGGGATCAACTCGGGGATCGATTCCCACAATGCCCATAGAGATGCGGATCCCGCCTAAACGCTCTTGCTGCAATTGAGCCAAATTCTGGGTGAACTCCTGACACAATTCGATAAGCGCCCTGCGGCTTCGCGGTGCCGGCAAAATAACAAACTCATCACCGCCGAAACGAAACATAAGATCCTGGGGATTAAACACCTGCTTCATCAGCGCCGAAACCTGCAACAAGACTTCATCGCCATAGAGATGACCAAAGGTATCGTTGATTTTCTTGAAGTAATCTATATCGAAGATACAGATCCACAGCTTGAGCTCCTCGTCGGCATCCTGACTTGCCTGCGCTTGTTCCTGCAGGAGGTCACAGGCAATCTCTACCGAACTGTAAAGCTGTGGCAAAAAAGCCTTGCGGTTTAATAAATTGGTCAGGCTGTCAGTTTCGCTCTCCACCACTATGTGAAAATAGTTCTCATAGACCTTGGCGAAACCTCTGAGTAGAACCCTGTCTTGCTCAGTCAATAAAGGCGCGCTGACCAAGAGCACCTTGGTGAGTTTATCATTGATGATGATGGGAACGGCCAACTCCTGATGCAGACCGTTGGAGAAACAGATCTCCCTTTGCTGTTCGATACAGAGTTTGACCGACACCGCCAAGCTGGCGCTACTGACATTGCGCTGGCCATCCAGGCCCCCTTTACGCTTGGTGAGCTTATCCACATCCAGGATACACACCTCATCTATACTGAGCATTTGCGATACTGTGGACACCAGGCTCTCAGCCAGCGAATCCAACTGCCGCTGCTCGGTCAACTGTACCACTGAATCGAGAATAGCTTCCGGCTCCCGGCTCATGGGCATATCTCCTCTACAGACCGCTTTGCCACTGAGTGTAGTACAGGAGAAAATGACGAGGGCGATGAATGAAGAAAGGGCCTCCGAAGAGGCCCTTTTTCAAATAATTCTATCTTTGGTTAAACGCTCGCGCCGGGCTTCTTCAGCCGCTTCACGGGCCTTGCGTTTATCGCAAGGTTCATCACAATCGCAGGCCTTTTCTATACCCAAGACCCCGAGGCCACCACAACTGCCCTGCACCGCCTTGCGCTTGATTAAATAGCCCACAGACATCAGCAGGAAAAACGCCAGCAGTATCACAAAGGCTGCAATAAAAGTACTCATAAAGGCTCCAATTACTCTAGTGAACGAAGGCTTTAAACGCAGAGCTATAGTATACCTTAAACCCTTCGTCCTGTTTTTCAATCAGCATGATGGCCAGCTTCTCTTCTTCAGCTAAGGCCAGTGATGCTTCTGTGCCCATCACCATCATGGCAGTGGCAAAACCATCAGCCGTCATGCAGTCAGGGTGCAACACAGTGACAGAGGCCAATCTGTGCTCGACCGGAAAGCCACTGCGGGGATCGATAATATGAGTAAAGCGCTGTCCGTCTTCCTCATAATAGTTGCGATAATCGCCCGAGGTAGCCATGGCCATGGTGCCAGGCTCTATCACCTGTTGCACTGCCCGGCCATTCTCCGCCGGCTGCTCTATCGCCACCCGCCAGGGTTTGCCATCGCCTTTGCTTCCCTTAACGCTAATCTCACCGCCAATCTCCACCAGATAACCTTTGGGCTGATACTTATCCAGCAAACGAGCCACTTTATCGACCCCGAATCCTTTGGCTATGGATGACAAGTCCACATAGACGCTGGACTGACTCTTGCTGAGCTTATCCCCTTCTATTTGAATGGCATCTATCCCCATTCGTACCTTGGCCTCGGCTATCTGCTCGGCAGAAGGCACTTCCAGAGGCCGTTTGTCCGGGCCAAAGCCCCACAGGTTGACCAAGGGCCCCAGGGTAATATCGAGCGCGCCATCGGTGAGCTGATATAACCTGATACCTTCACGAATATTGGTAATAGTATCAGCAGAAACGGCCAGGCTCTGGCCTTGCTTGAGCTGATTGAAACGTGAAAGCTCGGAGTCGGGTCTGTAGGTGGACATCTGGTCGTTCACCTGCTCCAGCGCCATATCGATTTCAGCCTGTAATAGCTGGGCATCCGGCAAGCGCTCACTGTTGACCACTTTAATATGATAAGTGGTGCCCATAGTGCTTCCGGAAAGTGCTATCACATCATCCTGACTGCTGCACCCAGAAACAAAAAAGGCCAATCCCATAAGGACCAGCCAATTTGCCAGCGTTGTAAACTTAGCGGTCTTGAACTGCATACTATGAATTTCCCTTACAAACTGGCACTGCCAAAAGGCAGTGCCAGGGAATGAACTAATGCTTAGCCACCGAAGTCATCCAGGAGGATGTTTTCATCTTCAACGCCAAGATCTTTCAGCATAGCAATTACCGCTGCGTTCATCATTGGAGGTCCACACATGTAGAACTCGCAATCTTCAGGGGCTTCGTGCGACTTGAGGTAATTCTCATAGAGCACGTTGTGAATGAAGCCTGTGTAGCCATCCCAGTTGTCCTCAGGCTGAGGATCGGACAAGGCCACATGCCAGACAAAGTTATCATTCTCTGCCGCCAGGCCATCGAAATCTTCAACATAGAACATTTCGCGCTTGGAACGGGCACCGTACCAGAAACTCATCTTACGCTTGGACTTAAGACGCTTGAGCTGGTCGAAGATATGAGAACGCATAGGCGCCATACCTGCACCACCACCGATAAAGACCATTTCAGCATCGGTATCTTTGGCAAAGAACTCACCGAATGGGCCGGAGATAGTGACTTTATCACCTGGCTTGAGACTCCAGATGTAAGACGACATCTTACCACAAGGCAGGCTCAAATTCCGTGGTGGAGGCGTAGCAATCCGCACGTTCAGCATGATAATGCCGAACTCTTCCGGATAGTTTGCCATAGAGTATGCACGAATGGTTTCTTCATCAACCTTGGATTCGAGGTTGAAGAAACCAAAGTGTTCCCAGTCACCACGATACTCTGCTGGAATATCGAAGTCTTTATACTTCACATGGTGAGCCGGGGCTTCAATCTGAATATAACCACCGGCACGGAAAGGTACTGACTCGCCATCGGGGATCTGTAGCTTGAGCTCTTTAATGAAGGTTGCCTTGTTATCGTTGGAGATAACAGTACATTCCCATTTCTTGATGCCGAAGATCTCTTCATCCAGCTCAATTTCCATATCTGACTTGACGTTAACCTGACAAGACAGTCGGCACCCCTTACGGGCATCACCCTTGCTGATATGATCCAGTTCGGTTGGCAGAATATCGCCGCCACCGGACTTAACGTTGACACGACACTGACCACAAGAGCCACCGCCACCACAGGCTGATGACACGAAGATACCGTTGTTGGCCAAAACGCCCAGCAACTTGCCACCGGCAGCAGTGGTGATTGCCTTCTCTGGGTCACCGTTGATGCCAATAGTAATATCACCGCTGGAGACCAACTTGGATTTGGCGAACAGGATCACCAGTACCAGGATCAGAACTATCGCGGTAAACATACTCACACCGAGGTAAACCTCGAGTGGAGTAGACTTAAAAATACCAAGAATATCCATTAACTTATCCTTAGAGGTTCAATTTCGGAAGCCGCTTGGTGCCCCTTAAAGGGACACACCAGAGAACGACATGAAACCTAAGGCCATCAGACCCGCAGTGATAAAGGTAATACCCAGACCACGCAGACCATTAGGCACATCAGCATACTTCAGCTTCTCACGGATACCGGCCAACAGGACGATAGCTAATGCCCAGCCAAAACCGGAACCGAAACCGAACACCAGGCTCTCACCCAGGTTGTAGTCACGTTCAACCATGAAAGATACCGCACCGAAAATCGCACAGTTTACTGTGATCAGCGGCAGGAAGATCCCCAAGGCGTTGTACAGTGGCGGGAAGTACTTATCCAGAGCCATTTCCAGGATCTGAACCAAAGCTGCGATAACACCGATAAAGGTAATGAACTTAAGGAAGCTCAGATCGGCATCCGGGACACCAGCCCAAGCCAGTGCGCCAGGAGCCAGAATACCTTGATAGATTATCTGGTTAACAGGTACTGAAATGGTCAGCACCACAATAACCGCAACCCCAAGCCCCATGGCCGTCTTCACTTTCTTGGAAACGGCCAGGAAGGTACACATCCCCAGGAAGAAGGCCAGTGCCATGTTTTCGATGAAAACAGAGCGAATTAACAAACTGATATAATGTTCCATCGCGCTTACCCTTTTGCTTCTACTTGCTCTGGCTTATAAGTGCGGATTATCCAAATCAGAATACCGATCAGGAAGAAGGCACTTGGCGGCAGCAGTAACAGGCCGTTGGGCTGATACCAGCCACCGTCTGATACTTTGGAAAGTATCTCGACGCCAAACAACGAACCGTTACCAAAGAGTTCACGGACAAAACCAACACTCATCAGTACCAGACCATAACCCAGGCCGTTACCTATACCATCCATAAAGCTCATCAGCGGTGGGGTCTTCATCGCATAGGCCTCGGCGCGGCCCATCACGATACAGTTGGTAATAATCAAACCAACGAATACCGACAGCTGCTTGGCGATGTCATAGGCGTATGCCTGCAGTACCTGATCCACCACTATTACCAGCGAGGCAATAATGGTCATCTGTACGATAATCCGAACACTGGCAGGAATATGGTTACGTATGATGGAGATAAACAGGTTGGAAAACGCGGTTACCGCCGTCAATGCTATGGTCATCACCAATGCGGTTTCCAGCTTACTGGTTACCGCCAGGGCACTACACACCCCGAGGATCTGCAGCGCAATAGGGTTATTGCTGACTATAGGTCCAGTGAGAACCTGTTTGAGTTCTTTACTATCGGCCATTAGCTCAATCCTCCATTGCGTGCTTTTTCAATAAAGCGAGCAAAACCTTCCTCGCCCAGCCAGAATGTCAGCGAATGCTGAACACCATTACTGGTCAAAGTTGCACCAGACAAGGCATCAACACCATGAGCTGACTCGGCAACGGCTGGGTTTTTGGTCACGGTAATAGCTATGTTGCCCTGCTCATCAAACAGCTTCTTACCCTGCCATTTGGCTTTCCAGCTTGGGTTTTCAACTTCACCGCCAAGTCCAGGGGTTTCACCTTGGTTGTAATACACCAGGTTCTGGATGGTATTCATGTCCGGTTCCAAAGCCAGGAAGGCGTACATGGTTGACCACAGACCATAGCCATGAACCGGCAGGATCACGCTGGTCACTTTACCGGCATCATCACGCACCAGATAAACCACGGCGTTTTTGGCGATCCGCTTAACCGAAGCTATGTCATGCTCAGGCACCACTGAGGTGGCAGGATCGCGAGAGGCTTTCTGTTGATCATAGGTATCGCCGTTGATATCTGTGACTTCGTCACCGGTTTTCAGCTCGATAACCTTGGCTTCAACATACTTCTTGTAAGTTTCCAGAACCACATCTTTGCTGACCTTGCCGGATTTGGTATCGATCAGGTTGGCGGCTTCCAGAATAAACTTCTGCTTATCCAGCAGTTTGTTTTCCTGCTGGGTTGGCTTGAGCAATACCGCTGCAGTCGATACGAAAATCGAGCAGACAAGACACAGGCCAACGACAACAAATAGCGTTCTTCCGAACGAATCCTTATTACTAGCCACGAGCAATCCTCCGCTTGATGTTTGCCTGGACTACAAAATGGTCAAACAGTGGCGCAAACAGGTTGGCAAACAGAATCGCCAGCATCATGCCCTCAGGGAATGCAGGGTTGATGACACGGATAAATACTGCCATAGCACCTATCAGGATACCGTAAGCCCATTTGGCCTGGTTGGTGAAGGAAGCCGACACTGGGTCAGTGGCCATAAACATCATACCGAAGGCAAAACCACCCAGTACCAGGTGCCAGTACCAAGGCATGGCAAACATATGGTTGGTTTCAGAACCGACCAGGTTCAGCAGCAGAGAGACGGCAATCATACCTACCATCACGCCGCCGACGATGCGCCAGGAAGCGATACGGGTATAGATGATAACCAGACCACCGAGCAGAATAGCCAGGGTAGAAACTTCACCGACGGAACCAGGAATAAAGCCAAAGAAGGCGTCCCACCAGTTCTGGTTGAAGGCGTAGTCCAGAGTACCTGAAGCCGCTTGACTCAGCGCTGTGGCGCCGGAGAAACCGTCAGCAACGACCCAAGAAGTGTCACCGGACATATTCAGCGGATAGGCAAAGAACAGGAAAGCACGACCGGCCAGTGCAGGGTTGAGGAAGTTACGTCCGGTACCACCGAACACTTCCTTGGCCACGACCACACCAAAGGTGATACCCAGTGCCACCATCCACAATGGGATAGTTGCCGGCAAGGTCAAGGCAAACAGTACTGAGGTTACGAAGAAACCCTCGTTGACTTCATGGCCACGAACCGAGGCGAACAGCACTTCCCAAATACCACCAACCGCGAAGGTCACTGCATATATAGGCAAGAAGAAGCAGGCGCCATACCACATCAAGGTGGCCCAGCCGGAATCGGCAGTCAGTTGAGTACCGAAGAGCTCAAACAGCCCCACCTGCCAAACATCGGGAGTACCGAAACCAGCGGCCAGGGCGATTTGTGCCTGTAGACCCACGTTGTACATCCCGACAAACATGGCGGGGAAAGTACAGGCCCAAACGGTAATCATCATGCGTTTCAGATCCAGGTTATCGCGCACATGGGTCTTGCCCTTGTTCACTTTACCCGGGGTGTAAAAAATGGTCGCTGCGGCTTCATAGAGCGCATACCACTTCTCGTATTTACCGCCCTTTTCAAATTGCGGTTCAATACGCTCAAGAAAATCTTTCAAGCTCATAAGCCTTCCCTCTCGACGGTCTCCAAGCAGTCACGCAGGTATGAACCATAGTCATACTTACCGGGACATACGAAAGTACACAGTGCCAGGTCTTCCTCATCCAGCTCCAGCGCACCCAATGCCACGGCGCCATCGGTATCACCGGAGAGCAGATCGCGCAGCAACATAGTGGGCAGAATATCCAGAGGCATCACCCGCTCATAGTTGCCAATAGGCACCATGGCCCGCTCGGAACCACCGGTACTGCTGGTCATATTGAACAGTCGGGAAGGACTCAAGTGCCCCAGGAAGGCACGGGTAATGGAGTATTTATCGGATCCGGGCATCACCCAACCGAAGAACTCTTTCTCGGTCCCCTCTTCAATCAGGGTCAACTGCTGGAAGTAGCGTCCCATATAAGCATGAGGACCTATTGCTGTACGGCCGTTAAGCACAGAACCTGAGATAACCCGAACTTGGCCATCGGCTTCGTCTTGGGTCAGGGCCTGAGTGCTGGCACCCAGCAGAGTACGCACCAAGCGAGGGTTCTTGGCTTTGGGGCCTGTGATGGCCACTATGCGCTGGTTGTTCAATTCACCTGAGGTAAACAGCTGACCTATCGCGATGACGTCCTGATAACCCAGGTACCATACGCTGCGACGGGCAGAGGCAGGCATCAAGAAGTGGATATGAGTCCCAGGCAGACCCGCCGGATGGGGGCCGGCAAACTCTTCCACTTGGGCATTACCCGCTGGAATGTCTGCTCCTGGTGCTTTACAGACGAAGACTTTGTCTGTCAGTCGGGCCAGTACTTTCAGGCCGTTGACGAAATCGTCTTTATGCTCAGCGATAACAACTTGAGGATCGCCCGCCAGTGGCTGGGTGTCCATGGCTGTCACGAAGATAGCCGCTGCTGTCGCATCCACTGCCGGCACCTTACTGAAAGGACGGGTGCGCAATGCGGTCCACATACCTGATTCAATCAGATTATCGCGAACCTGCTGCGGTTCCAGAGTATCCAGAGCCTGGACATCATACTTGGCAAAAGAGACGGCTTCGTCCCCTTCTATCTCTATGACGACCGACTGCAGAACACGTTTGGCGCCGCGGTTGATTTCTAATATTGTGCCACTGGCCAAAGCCGTATATTTAACGCCAGGATTCTTTTTATCCTCAAAAATCACCTGACCTTTTTGCACTTTATCGCCCACTTTGATCTTCATCGTCGGACGTAAGCCAATATACTCTTCACCCAAAGTAGCTACGTGTTTAATGGCTGGGCCATCATGGATAACTTGCTTTGGTCCGCCTGCTAGAGGCAAATCCAATCCTTTCTTAATTGTAATCATATCCACATGCACTACGTTTTGAAGGAAAGACAATGCGCCGCGTTCCTGCTAACCCCCGACTCTCACACAAAAAAATCGAGCGTTGAGCTAGCGCAGATTTATCACAGAAATGCGATCGCAATCACGCTGGTCGCGCGCATTTTACCCCAATTGCAACGCTATCGCCACGAAAATTGTAGTGTTTTAACCTGCTTTCAAAGTGACCAAGAGAGAATTGAGCCAAACGAGTTAACCAGAGATAGCGACAAGTAGGCAAAAGGCAGGATTTTGTCCTGACGCACAAAGTTATACCTTTAATTTTTAAAGAAATAATAGACTAAATAGTCAAAAATACTTATTTCATCTTCAGGGCCTTGCCGGGGAGGCTCTGCTTCAAAATTTCATTCGGTAGCCCAGCTGTAAACGTCGGCCAACACTTGCCAATAAACCACTGTCATCTTCACGTAACGGACTAGCGTCATCAAGCAGATCCTCAGCGCGAAAATAGAGCTGATGTTTTGAGTTGAAGTCATAACTCAGCAGCAGATCCAGCTGCATGCTGTCTTTTGCCGTCTCCTGAGGGCTAAGACTTGCCACTTCTGAACGATAAATTCCCTGAGCCTTGGCCTTAAAGCCGTCCCACTCCAACCCAACATGGAGACTCAAGGCATGCTCGGGCAACCAGGGCAACTGTTCATCTGCCATCAGGCAAGGTCCGCTCAGCATAAGGCAACCCGAGTGCAGCGCCTTGGCTTGGGTGTAATGGTACTTGAGCCCCATGGGCCAATTGACACTACCTGAGTCCAGGCGGTAGTCGAGCGCCAGTTCGACGCCTTTGACATCGACTTCTCCGAGATTGTATTGATTGAGGCGCAGCGCTGGGTCACAGAAGCTATTTGCCGTGCAATCAAAATGCAGATTATCGAAGTCTCGCTGGTACAGGCTCAGTGCACTTTTCAGCCTACCTGATTCAAAGCGGCCACCCAGTTCATATTGCCAGGCTTGCTGGGAGCGTTGCCCCTGGTTGCCGGGGCTCGCCGCCGCCCAAGCTCTGCCGACACTGATGAACAGGCTCAGTGCCTCCCCGCGCCAACTAAGCTTTGCCGTGGGTAACCATTCACTTTCGGAGAAATCCGCGGCTGAAAGCGGCACGGTTTCGCTACTGCGCTCCAAGCTGACATCTTCATAGCCGACGCCGAGCTCCAGAGTCACAGCCGACCAGTTGAGCTCAGCCGTCACCGCCGAGCTCCAAACACTGGCCTTGTCATCAATCCTGATACTCAGACTCTGCGCAGTATCACTCAGTCGTCCACCCTGCCACAGCCAACTCCCCAGGCCGGGTGCCAGCTCGGCCTTGTCTCTGTGCCAACGGGCACTGTAACTCACCTTGTGACGACCATATTGAGTAATGGCCTGAGTCTGGATCCCCATAGCCTCGAAGTCATCATCACGGCGAAAGTCGACCAATGAAACCGCGCCGATAGCAGCGGCATCCAAGGCCGCCAGTTGCTCAAGCGCGTCACCTTGAATAAAGGCGCCATCGGCAAAACTCATCTGCAACTGCGAGCTGTGATGGCTATGGTAGTAAAGCTCGGTAAACACCCGGGAGCCGGCGGTAGGCTCAACGCGGTGTGACAGCTGATATCTGTGGCTGCGGCTCTTGAGTCTATCCTGCGTGGCAGCGCCATACAACAGCTCAGGGTTCAGTTGCCAATCGGCAGGCGTCAGCCCCATTCCCGGTAAAAACTGTCGCTGCTGTGAATATTGATACTTAAATTCAGTATGTTGCCGACTGCGGGCACCCGGCAAGCTGTTGGCCGCTATCTTGAAAAGGACCTTGGTCTGGCTGTCATCTTGCCCCAGCTCAGCGCTTCTCGGTTCTTGCCAGGGTTGCTGGCGCCTGTGGCTCGCCTGCAGCAATACCTTATAGTCATCGGCATCAATCAGACCGCGGCCCTCGGCGCCCCAACCTTTATCCTCATTGCCCTGAAGCCGCAAACTGTTGCCCGGAGTATCATGCAACCCCAGGCTTTGGGTTTCCAAAACACCAAAACTGCCGCTACCACCATAGAGCAAGCTACCGGCGGCATTGGCCGAGCTGGCAACCAGGGTATCGGGATCCGGCAGTTGCCACAGATAAGGCGCAGAATAAGGCGCCGGCGCCAGATTGACCCTGTCTTCGATAATCGCTATTCCGGAATGGCCGCTACCACCGGCGCCGCGAATACTGAAACTGCCAGGCAAGGTTGGGATAAGCTCGCCACCGGCGGTCAGTTGCCGCTCGGCCGAGTCATAGTACATGGCATTGATTGCTGCAGTCTCAAAAGCCGGATGGTCAGCAACCAAAGATTCGGAAGCGTGCGCCCACTGCCCGGCCAAACTCCCGCTCACCAAACCGGCCACAGCACTCACCTTAAGCAAGCCTCGCCTCTGACTCATATCCCAATCCCCTATCAGCAGTTACCGCATATTTGATGTTATATTTTTGTAAACTAACTGATTTGCGGACAAAAAAAAAGCGACTTGAGTAAATATCAAGTCGCTTGATTGTGCGAGGTAAGCCGGGCGGGATTAGAGCTGCTTCAGCAGTTCCTCACTCAACTTGAGATCGTCGTTGCGGTTAACGCTGACACCGGCGGCAATAATATTGCGGGCAATATCCTGTGCCTGCTCCAGAGAATGCATCTGATAGGTACCGCACTGGTATTCGTTCAGCTCAGGAATAGCCTTTTGATCTTGTACCTTGAGCACATCTTCCATGGCTGCCAACCAGGCATCGGCAACCCGGCCTTCTTCCGGTGTCCCGATAAGGCTCATATAAAAGCCGGTGCGACAGCCCATTGGCGAAATATCTATGATCTCCACTCCGTCACCATTGAGGTGATCACGCATAAAGCCTGCAAACAGGTGTTCCAGTGTATGAATGCCGCGCTCGCTGAGAATATCCTTGTTGGGCGCGCAAAAACGCAGGTCAAATACCGTAATGGTATCGCCCTTTGGTGTGCTCATGGTCTTGGCCACCCGCACTGCCGGTGCCTCCATCTTGGTATGGTCCACGGTAAAGCTGTCTAACAATGGCATGGGTATTCTCCCTTGGATGGCAAGCTGGCTTGCACTGTTAAATGGTTTCGCGTCTCAAAGCGCTATTATTACAGCGCCAAAACACAAATGCAGCCCCTGGAGGCGGTTTATCAAGCAGGGACTTTTAACCACGACACTTGGGCGACTCAGGCACGGCGCTTTGAGCATCCCATTCGGCCTGAGTATAAGTATGCATGGACAGAGCGTGCACGCCATTGGCCAGTTCTTCCGCCAATTCCTGGTTCACTTCTCTATGGCGAGCCAGCAGACGCTTGCCATCAAAGGCTTCACTGACAATGATCACCTTGAAGTGCGTCTCTGAATTAGGCGGCACATGGTGATTGTGGCTCTCGTTGATGACCTCTATATGACTCGGCGTCAGGGCAAGGCGCAACTTCTGCTCTATGGTCTGAGCAACGGACATGGTAAAACCTGATATAAGCTGTTGGGATTGGCGGCAGGTTACTGCTTCGGCGAACAAAGATCAATCCGACAATTTTCAACCACCAGGAGGATGAAAACCCGGTTTGAGCCGCCGATAGGTGAGATTGAGCCTGGGCTCTGTGAGTTTCAGCCTTCTTGGCAATGCATGTTGCCACTCCTGCTGCATCGGCCAGCGCATCAACAAGAGATCGCCCGAGTTAAGCCTGAGCCGCAGCTTCTCGCCGCTTTGCTTGTGTCTCAAATCAAAATCGCGCCCGGCGCCCAGACTGATTGACGCGATATCGGCCCCCTCTGCCAGCTCAGGTTCATCGTCGCTGTGCCAACCCATGGCGTCGCGGCCATCGGCATAACGGTTTACCAGCACGCCATTGCTGCCAAGCTGCCAATCCCGATCCAGCTTTTGCCTTAGCCTTAACAGATATTTGGGCCAGGGAAGCGCCCTGACCAATAACCCTGAGTAACGATAATCACAGCCGGGATCGCCGAACCACACCTGAGTACGGGGAATGGCGTGACGCTTACCGAATATCTCAAGCTCGGGGCGAGTCAGGGGATAATGCTCCGCCTCGCGCCAAATGGCATCCTGCTGGGCTGGATTGAGATAACCGCGCACCAGCAACATAGGCGGTTGCTCAAACCGCTGCACGCCTGTTGCCGACTCAGCAGATGACCCAGGCTCAAGCGCAAACAGCGACTGCTGTATCTCTTTTGAACTCATATTTGAACTCATCTTTGAACTCATCTTTGAACTTCATGGCATTGTTTCTCTGTGGCTTATTGCCAGGCTTAAGCCTTCTTTATTAGATAATGACCAAGGCAGATTTTCGCAAATATCGCCTTGAGCGCCAGTATTTGCGATAATCCGCGCAAATTCGTCCTTTAAGCCCAGTTATATGACCAGCCAGTTCTCAGCCGCTGATATTCAGCTCACTCTGCACCGCTATCCCGAAGAGCAGGAATCCAACCTCCAGGCCTGGGATGCCGCCGATGAACACCTGCTCAAACAGCTCGCCGAGGAAGAGGCACCTCAATCTGTGCTTATTATCAACGACAGCTTTGGTGCCCTGCTGTGCGCCATTCGTCAAGGTTACCCCGATGCAAAGATTCACTGGAGCTCGGATGCCCGCACTTCCCACCTTGGCACTCGACAAAATCTTGAGAAAAACCATCTCAGCGATGCCGACATTCACTGGCTAAACAGTCGGGAAATACCTGCTTGTGTACCCGATACCATATTGCTGAAGCTGCCCAAGAACCTCAACTTCTTTGCCTGGCAGCTGACCCTGCTGGCCAATATGCTTCCCGCCGGTACCCGGGTATTGATTGGCGCCAAGGCCAAATCCATCAATCAAGCCTTGTTGGCCCTGATTGGCAAACATCTGGGCCAGGCCAGCGCCAGTCTGGCATGGAAAAAGACCCGGGTGATTACCGCCTTCGCCGATGGCCAGACACGCGAATTGCCGGCCCCCAGCGAGTGGCCCCTTGGCGAGTTCGGCCTCAATATCTGTAATCTCAGCAATGTATTTGCCGCCGGCAAACTGGATATCGGCGCCCGTTTGATGTTGGCCAACCTCCCCGAAGGTGAGTTTAGCTCTGTGGTGGACCTGGGCTGCGGCAATGGCGTTTTGGGGCTGGCGGCGGCCAAGCGTTATCCCGAGGCGAGTATTCACTTTGTCGATGACTCAGAGATGGCCGTGGAAAGTGCCAGGCTCAACTGGCACGGCAATGGCTTTGAAGCCGAACGCGGCCACTTCTATTGGGACGACTGTCTGAGTCATTTGAGCGCCGGGGTCGCACCGGATCTGGTGCTCTGTAACCCGCCTTTTCATCAGGGAGAGGCCATCACAGATCATATTGCCTGGCAGATGTTCCTCGATGCCAGACGGCGCCTGGTGAACGGCGGCATACTGCATGTGGTCGGCAACCGTCACCTGGGTTACCACATCAAGCTCAAGCGCCTGTTCGGCAACTGTAAAACCATAGCCTCCAATGGTAAGTTTGTGATCCTGCAAGCCTCTAAATAAAAAGCCAACAAGCGTAAACCTTGTTGACCCATTCCGGCCCCCGTTGGGAACCCGGAAAGAAACAGGCCGGGGGAGACCCCGGCCTGTGTAGTTAAATTTTGTGATTTCAGGGGGCAACTCGGCCGCGTCTGTAACGCAAGCCGCCAAGCAGTACCAGACTTACGAGCGCCACCACTGACAGGCTGCCGCCGGCATCGACTATCACGGTCGCGCCATCATCTCTGTCCCATTCGCGACTTTCCAGCGGCAAGGCATAGAGGCTATTGCTTTCATAAGAACTTATGGTCGCCACTATGTCACTGTAACCGGGTTCATAAAGGTCGATCAGCACATCATAGTGATCGCTGGGATAGCCGCTCTCTAACGTGGTGAGCACTTCAAAGTCATCCTGGGTACTGTCTCCCTGAATGTAGAACACCTCAGTGCTGTAGTAATGCTCCCAGTCACCGCCGTTGCGGCTCAGATAAAGCTCGGCATAAACGGGCACAGACTCGGCCGGATCATTGCCGTAAACATCAGCATCGAAGCGCACCGCAAAGCTGCGATAAAAGCCATCAGAGTCATAATCGTCATAAAGGTAGCTGGCCGCCTCATAAAAGCTGAACTCATGGTAATAGCTGTGGGCCGTAGTGGAGACCATCCGCTGCGGCGCGGCTTGGCTCTCGGGCAGTTTCTGTTTCTTGGCAATCATCTGCTCGCGGGTCATGCGCTCACCGGAAACTTGAGCTCCGGCAAATTGCCACTCCTGCTGCAGTTGCTTGAGCAACTGCCTGTGTTGTGCCGCCCGTATCTCGGTGCCTGGGCTATCCTGTTCATCGCTTGGTTGCTGCGCTTTTTGGCCGATGGAGGCTTGTCCGCCGACAGGCTCCTTGGCATAGGCAGCGGGCGCCCCCCAAAACAGAGCCAAAAACAGCGACAGGCCAAATACAGTGTAAGATAATAATTTCATAGTGCTTCTCCACAGGGCGCATCTCGCGCTTATCCGGGTTGTTGGCATTATTAAAAGTCAGCCTGGGTGAACATGAGATGAACGGTTTCTGTCAGCCGATGTTCATCTTGGAAGGAGTACAACTGACCGGGCCAGAGCGAAAACCAGGGGGAAGGACAGATAGAGAGTGAAGACCCGGCTGGCTATTTCATCCACCGCGGGGATCTTTTACACTGGGCCAAGCGTTTCCAAAAGGGCAAAACCATGAAAAGGGGCAGTAAAATCAAGCATCAAGCTTATCACTCAAGCGGAATTATCGCGGCAAGCATGCTATTGCTGTCGCTGGCTTTCGCTCAGCCCCTGCATGCCGGCCCCTTTGCCAAGCCGGAACGAACAACTCAGGGCCAGGAGGCCAAGCTGAAAGTCCGCAGCGGCGATGAAGCCGCCAGACTGGTGAAGCAGGCTTATGGCGGTAAAGTACTCAGGGTGCAGTCTGTGAAGGTCAACGGCAACCCGGGTTATCGGGTCAAACTGCTGCAGGACAGTGGCCGAATTGTCTATGTCTCTGTGGATGCCCGCAGCGGCCGACTGCAGGCAAACTGACAGGAAATAGCTTATGCGACTGTTATTGGTAGAAGATGATGCCGCCTTACAAGCCAACTTAAAACAACATCTGCAAGAGGCAGGTTTCAATCTGGATACGGCATCAGACGGCGAAGAAGGCCTGTTTCTGGCGGCGGAATATCCCTATGATGCCGCCATTATCGATATCGGCCTGCCCAAACTCAGCGGCATAGCACTGATTGAACAGATGCGAGCCAAGGGACTGGATTACCCTGTGCTGATCCTCACCGCCAGAGATGGCTGGCAGGACAAGGTGGAAGGCCTGGATGCCGGCGCTGATGACTACCTCACCAAACCCTTCCACCCCATGGAACTCACCGCCAGGATCAAGGCTTTAATCCGCCGCAGCGCCGGAAAGGCCAGCCCCTTGCTGCAAAGTGGCCCTGTCACCCTGAATACCAGCAGCGGTGAAGTCCGACTTGGCAAACACAGCGTCAGCCTCAGCGCCTCCGAATACAAATTGCTCGAGTATCTGATGCTGCATCAGGGAGAAGTCACTTCCAAGAGTCTGCTTATCGAGCATATCTATGATCAGGACTTTGATCTGGACTCCAATGTGATTGAGGTATTTATTCGCCGTTTGCGCAAGAAGCTGGATCCCGAGGGCACGCTTGGGCTTATTGAAACCCTGCGTGGTCAGGGTTATCGCCTCAACGCGCTTCCAGTTAGAGATAACCCCTGATGAAACCCTTGCCAGCAAGGCTTTTGCCCGGTTCACTCAAGGGCCGGCTGGTGATCAGCGCCCTGCTGTTGAATCTGGTACTCTTGCCGCTTATCGGCGTGACCCTGAGCGATGCCTTTCGTGCCCAATTGGCCCACGCGGTAAAAGATGAACTCAGCGCCGCCCTTTATGGAGTATTGGCATTGGCAGAAGTGGAACAGGGCGAACTGGTTCTGCCGGATCAATTACAGGACAAACAGTTCAACATAGATCAATCCGGGCTCTACGCCTTGGTCAGCAGCCAAGGCAAACTGGTATGGCATTCGCCTTCCTTTATCGGTATGCCGCCTCCGGGCAAGCTTCCAAGCCCACCACTCGGAGAAGGCCGCTTTGGCGAAATGCTTCTCCTGGGCAAACCCCACTTCAATTACAGCTTCAGCGCCAGCTTTGCCTCGGCCTCGGATAATGGCCGGGATATTCCCTTTACCGTACACATCATCAAAGATCAGACCGGCTTTGAGCAAACCCAAGGCGCCTTCAGCCGCCAGCTCTGGCAATACCTGGGACTATTGATGCTGTTCCTGTTACTGGTACAAGGAGGCTGGCTCTGGTGGACACTCAAACCACTGGCGCGCTTTCGCGCCGAGCTCGAAGCGGTTGAGCAAGGCAAACGGCAACATCTCGGCAGTGACTATCCCAAGGAGCTGCAACAGGTTGCGACCCAGCTCAATGCCCTGATAAGCAACGAGCAGCGCCAACGCCAACGTTATCGCAACGCCCTGTCGGATCTGGCCCATAGCCTGAAAACACCGCTGGCGGTACTGCAAAGCCTCAAGTCTTTGCCAAGCGATGCCCAAGAGCCCATCAGCCAAATTAACGCCAGCATAGGGCACCAGTTGAAGCGAGCCCAAAGTGCCGGCAGCGGCCCTTGGCATCAAGGGGTAAACAGCAAAACCGTGGCCGACAAACTACTGCGAACCCTTGGCAAGATTTATGCCGACAAGGTGCTGGAGTTTGAGGCTGACCTGGCAACAAATGCCCTGTTTTACGGTGATGAAGCCGACCTGGCCGAACTCCTCGGCAATCTATTGGATAACGCCTGCAAGGCAGCAAATAGCAAGGTCGCCCTCAAAACCTGGGTTAGCGAAAAAGGGCTGAACATCTGCATCGAAGACGATGGCCCGGGCATTACAGAGCAGCAGAAAACCCAGCTGTTCGAGCGCGGTGTCAGAGCCGATAACTACCAACAAGGTCATGGTATAGGACTGGCGATAGTCAAAGATCTGCTGCAGAGCTACCAAGGCCAGTGGCAAATAGATCAATCTCCCCTGGGCGGCGCCCGCTTCACTCTGTTTTTACCCAGAAGTTGAGATTGGGGAATGGTACATTCATTCCCCATCCTTACCTATTTCCAACAAGGCTAATCTTGCCAAATGGCGATAATGCCCCCCTTGATGCTGCCAATAAGCACTGGTCAAGTTTCCGGCAATGGATGTTTCTCGTTGCCTGCCGCTGGGATGGGCAAGAAGCAAGAATGCAATTGAAAAACAGGATGTTCGAGACGAACTTTCGCACAGACTCCCCTGTGACATGGCGAGAGTTGCGCAGCAACATGCTTTCAAGCGCAAACCTGGGATGGTGAGCTGGCCGTTGTGCATGGATGCACTTGTTCCACGACTTTAGGCCACTGGCACAGTGGCTAGCATGGCTTTAAGCCAAAACTCACCAATGAACTTAATCCTAGCGGCTAGCTAGTTGTAGCCAATCACCTGCGGTGCGCCTTTCGCACAGGCGATCCTGTGACTCGGCGAGAGTTGCATAGCAACATGCTTTCGAGCGCGAACCAGGGATGGTGAGCTGGCCGTTAAACAGGGATGGTGAGCTGGCCGTTAAACAGGGAAGTTGTTGTGAACCCATCCTTGGGCGCTCGACGAAAACGTCTGACCTACAAGGACGTAGGAAATGCCGAATTTGTCGGGAACAAAATTCGACCCTGTTTTCGACGGTCACAGTTCCGCCTATGCCTGGAAAATAGGTGTATGTCTGCAGATCTCTCAAATATTTCAAGCTATTTAGGACTAACAGAGTTGCACCAATTCCCCCCTCGGTGTCGCCGAAAGCCGTTGGCACAAATAACATTGCAAAGGGACGCCCCTCAGGAAATAATCGCTTCCCAAAGTAGCGTTGATATCCTGTATGCGAGAGCCGTTGGTTACGCTCAATACCATGATGAAAAATCGAACCCGATGGGTGAAAGCTATCACAATTAGCGAAATACTTATTGACGGGTTGCCACCGTCACTCGTTATGTTTCAATGCCTCGTTCCTTAAGCATATTTTTAAAAACTATTTGAGCCCATTTAATTACTATTTCAGAGTTCCCAAGTTCATCCTTATCCAGGTAAGAGATGAGGACAGGATACCCGCCGCTGGGACAATACTTTGAATGTTCGAATCCATCCCATTCCAAACCCAACCCACGAACAGGTATGCTGGGGTCTCCGTTAACCCAGTAACTTACTTTTTCAAAATACCCCGCGGATATAAGAGATTCACCAATGTTTATTGCTTGTTCTACGGATTGAAAACAAACAGGTTGATAGGTGGTTTTATTGGACGAAGAGCAACCTGGTAACAGGAGGCTTAAAAAAGCGATGTGCCAAATTCTCATAATATCTTCCTTGAAAAATAACGCTCCGCCAATTCGTTTATCGAATTCAGTAACTTGTTATCTTTCTTTACTATTACTTGTAAACTTAAGTTTTTATTCATATCTATTCAATATAAACCCATCTTTTTCATAAGTGTCAACCTTACGTAGACCAGATTTAAGTAAAACGTTACCTGATGCTGGATGCTCAACTAAGACCTCACCAATTACTTTAGTAAGCCCAAGCGTATTTATTGTATACTCTAAAGTGGCTTTTACAGCTTCTGTGGCCAATCCATTTCCCCAGTATTCGGGTAGCATCCGACAACCTATGTCTGGACAGTTCAAATCAGGTTCGTACTTAACTCCGCAGAACCCTATGACTTTATCATCTTCTTTATAAATCAATGCATACCGAGAGTAACCATACTTCTTATATTCTGCTTGCCAGCAATTAACAATTAAATTCTCTGCATCTTTTTTGGTATTAACGGCACCCACATCACCCGTATAACGCATAACCTCTGGATTAGTAGAAAATTCAAAGACAGCATCTACATCATCCAAGCAAAACTCTCTCATTAAGAGACGAGGTGTTTCTATTAAAATATCCATATTCGTTCTTTAATCTATAATCTATTTTGTAATTTTCAGGAAAAATCAAGCCACCCACTGTAAAACAATAACTTAATCTTCTTTCTGTCTGTATTCAAGCACCGGTAGGGGATTTGAGCACTACAAAGCACTTCTCTGTCTGTCCATCGGTTTGCTGTCTCTATATCGATATGCAACACCAGATGCAGATGATTACTCATGATGGCGAATGCCGCCACATCAATGGCAAAAACGGCCTCCAGTTCAAACAATAACGATTCTA
>NZ_NIJM01000089.1 GCF_002836945.1 Shewanella chilikensis | reverse complement strand
GGACGGTTTGGGGCGTCATATCGGGAGCTGCGGACCACTTAATCGCAGCTTCCCTTCGAATATTGCGAAGAACATATGGCTAAATTTAAAGTTCCTTCTTTCCTTGAAATCAGAAAGAGTCTACCGAGAACTTGTTCGGGGAAAATAAAAAAGAAGAGTCTTTGCTAACAATCAGCAAAAAAAATAAACCGAATTAAAATTTTAAGCCTTCAATATATCGAAGGCTTAAAAAGCAAACCGTAAAAACCAAAAAGTATTTGGTAAGTTGCTTATTACCAATAAATGTAATAGCTGGGTAATATCTGCTTAAGCCATAAATAATTGTGGCCTTAGGCTGGCGATAAGCGTTAACTGTATTTCGCACATACTCAGTGATATTTTAATCCAGATGGAGTATTAGCATGAACGAATCGTTACACATACGCCGCAATGGCCATATTCTGGAAATCACCCTGGATCGCCCCAAGGCCAACGCCATAGATGCCAAGACCAGTTTTGCCATGGGTGAAGCCTTTATCGCTTTCCGTGATGATCCGGAACTGCGGGTAGCAATTATCACAGGGGCCGGTGAGCGCTTCTTCTCTGCCGGCTGGGATCTGAAAGCCGCCGCCGAGGGCGAAGCCCCGGATGCCGACTTTGGTCCTGGTGGTTTTGCCGGTCTAACCGAGCTGTTCGATCTGGACAAGCCAGTTATCGCCGCCGTCAACGGTTATGCCTTCGGTGGTGGTTTCGAGCTGGCCCTGGCCGCCGACATGATAGTCTGCAGCGACAACGCCAGTTTCGCCCTACCGGAAGCCAAACTGGGCATAGTACCGGACAGCGGCGGCATGCTGCGTCTGCCCAAGCTGATCCCACCTGCGATTGTCAATGAAATGATGATGACCGGCCGCCGCATGGATGCCCAGGAAGCGCTGCGCTGGGGCATAGTCAACCGGGTAGTGGACAACAGCCAGCTGATGGAAACCGCCCGAGAGTTGGCGCAGGAGATCACCCAGAGTGCTCCTCTGGCCATCGCCGCCCTGAAAGAGGTTTATCGCACCACCAGCGAAATGCCGGTGGAAGAAGCCTATCGCTTTATCCGCAGCGGCCAACTGAAACATTATCCTTCCGTATTGCATTCTGAAGACGCGCTGGAAGGGCCACAGGCCTTTGCCGAAAAACGCGATCCTGTCTGGAAAGGCAAATAATTTAAGGAAAGCACGCCAACCGGGACAAGGATGTCCCACCCCTGCAACCCACCAGGATAAATACCATGACCTGTTATGCATTTGAAGGTCTGATCCCTGTTGTCGACCCCAGCGCCTTTGTTCACCCCAGTGCCGTACTGATAGGCGATGTGATAGTCGGCGCCAATGTCTACGTTGGCCCTCACGCTTCCCTTCGCGGTGATTATGGCCGGCTGATCCTCAAGGCCGGCAGCAATCTGCAGGATGGCTGCATCATGCACGGCTATTGCGATCAAGACACCATAGTCGCCGAAGATGGCCATATCGGCCATGGCGCCGTGCTGCACGGCTGCATCATAGGCCGCAATGCCCTGATAGGCATGAACAGCGTGATCATGGATGGCGCCGAGATAGGGCCAGACAGCATAGTCGGCGCCATGAGCTTTATCAAAGCCGGTTTTCAGGGGCAACCGCGGCAGTTACTGGCAGGCTCTCCCGCCCGATATATCCGCGATGTCACAGAGCAAGATCTGCACTGGAAACGCCTCAATACCCGGGAATATCAGGCGCTGGTGCCGCGCTGCCACAACTCCCTTCGGGAAGTGAGGCCGCTGACACAAGCCGAAGCCAACCGTCCCAGGCTCAAAGGAGTCACAGAGGTGACCTACAAGGCCTGATCCCCTTGCTGAATGGAGTACCCATATGCCACTCAATCCCCAGGTTGAAACCTACCTGCAGCAAACCTATGCCGCAGGCTTCACGCCCTATGAAGATCTGACGCCCGACGCCGGTCGTCATCAGGAACACAGCGATATTCCCCCGGCCAGGCCACCGGAAGAGATGGCCGCCGTTGAACACAGATTTATTCCCGGCCCTACCGCCGACCTGCCGGTTAGGATCTACCGCCCGAAACACAGCGAGCAACCCCAACCGGCGCTGATCTACTTTCACGGCAGCGGCTGGATGGTGTCCAACATAGAGATCAACGACCCCTTCAGCCGGGCACTGGCCAAGAATTGCGGCGTGGTGGTGATTGCCGTCAACTATCAAAAGGCGCCGGAGCACAAGTTCCCCATCCCAATGGATGACTGTTACGCGGCAACCCTGTGGGTGTTCAAACACGCCGAGAGACTGGGACTGGATCCCAAGCGAATTGGTATCTTCGGCGACAGCGCCGGTGCCAATCTCGCCGCTGCGGTGGCATTGAGGTGCCGCGATGAAGACTCGGCGGATCTCGCCTGCCAGGTGCTGGTTTACCCGCCGGTGCAGTACGGCTGGCACACTGCCTCGGCCGAGAAATACGCCAGAGGTTTTTTGCTGCACAAGGACAGTATGAAGTACTACTGGAACCACTATCTACGCAGCCCGGCCGATGCCATTCACCCCTATTGCTCCCCTTTGCTGGCAACCGACCACAGCAAGCTGCCCACTACCTTACTCTACTGCGCCGAATGCGACCCCCTGTGCGACGACAGCCGTCTGTACGCCGACAAGTTGGCGACTTCCGGCGTAGCCGTGCACTATCAGCGCTACCCGGGCACGATTCACGGCTTTATCAAGATGTTGGGAGTATTCGATCAGGCCGATGAATTCCAGCGCGATGTCGGCGCCCAAATAAGAGAACTGCTGGCGGTCAAGGATTAACGATTAAAGCGCCTGAGTTTGACAGCCCTGAAATAGGGCACTCAAACAGCCACCAAAAATCACCAACGCCATAGTTGAGGTTTTAAGATTGACAACAAAATGCCCGGCTCGATGCCGGGCATTTTTATCTCGATGGGGTCAGGTTTGAATTGTGCTCACTCAAGCCGCCGGACAGAGCTGCGCTTGCAGTTCGGCTTCCCCGGTCAAACCACGATAGCCCTTAATCAGCCTGCCCTTGCTGTCCAGCAGCAACAAGATAGGGGTTGCAGGAATGCCGCCCATGTCCCTGACCAGCTCCATTGGCGCTCTATAAGCCTCAAACGGAAAGTTGAGGCGGAACAGCGCCCGTTTCAGGGCCAGTTGATTGCCATTGACGCCGAGCGCCACCGGCTGCAGATGACCATGGCACTGCTGATGTAACTTTTTCAGTACCGCCGCCTGCTTGATACACCAGGGGCATTCGGGCTCAAAGAACATCAGTACAGCACTCTGGCCCTCGAGATGCGCCAGCGTCTGTTGCTCTTGCCCGCGAAGGGGCTGGAACTGATAGTCGCGAGTCAGCTGTGAGGCCTGTAACGGCATGGCACTCAGCAGCAATAATCCCAGAGCCAGGCGCTTCATAATCAGAACACCAGTTTCATGCCGGCATAGATCTCTCTGCCACGCAGTGGACCATAGATGTAACCCACATCAAAGGCACCTTCGGCGTCATAGAACAAGGGGCTTTCCTCGTCACCGGCCTGGGTGTAGTCAAACAGGTTGCTGACCCCGGTATAGAAGGACAGGTTGTCGTTGAACTGATAGCTGGCACGTAAGTCCAGAGTAAAGTAGGACGGCGCATCAGTACGTTTCTTCGAGTCGGGATCCACCTTACCGTTGGCATCCAGGCGGTTGTAACCTTCATAGCCATACTGCGACAGATCGCGGCTGCCAATCCACACCAGGTTGGCGAAAAACTCCCAGTCGTTGACGTCCCAATCCACACTCAGGGTCACTCGCTCTTCGATAGGTGCCACGGCATAGGAAGACTTGAATACCGAGTCATAGTCGAAGTGCTCACCTGTGAGGTTTACCGTCAGGTCATCGGTCAGACGATAACCCAGAGCGATGTCTGTGGTCACCACACTGGCCTTCTCATCCAGCTGGGTCAGCAATGGGATCCCTTGGTCGTTGGTGGTCAGCGCCGCCAGATGCTCGACTTCGGTCCAGGCCACGGAAGCCGTAGAGGTGAGTCTGTCACCTTCGTAGCTCAGGGCATAGTTCACCGAGTTGGAACGCTCCAGTTCATCGATGTCGATATCAAACCCCAGTGAACCATCCAGAATGCCGTGATCAGTCTCGAAGAAAGACAGCGGTGCCCGATAGCCACGACCGGCAGACAAACGCGAGGTCCACAGCTCATTATGACGCAGGCGAATATCGACTCTGGGCGAGAGTATCGACTCATCCAGCTCTGTGCCCGGTTTACTGGGGTCGGTAAAGTCGGCAGTGATGCTGTCATAACGCAGCGCCATGGCCACTTCGAGGTCATCGGTCACCTGCCAGGTATCCTGCAGGTACAGGCCCTTGACGTCATAGTCAAAAGAGTCGGAGACATAGTCAGGGTTGGCGCTGCCGGCGCGGGAGTGAGATCGCATCTCTTCGGTACGTAGATCGGCACCAAAGGTCAACAGATGGCTGTCGTTAAGTAGATAATTGAATCTGGCATCGAAGAACCACATCTTGTCATCGGCGGTATAGTCAAACCCTTCGTAGAAGGAGTCCTGCTTGTGCTCGGCATAGCTTACCGCCAGGTGCATGTTCCAGTCGTCGTTGAATTCTTTCAGCCAGGCCAGCGAGGCCTCGTTACGCTCTGTCTTGATCCATTCGGTAGTTTCCCAGGCCTTGCCGGTATAGGGATTACGGATATCACCATCTTCAAACAGCTGTTGCGGCTCACTGGGCTTATCATCAAAACCTGAGAGTACATTGCCTATGCTGGAAGCTGTGCCATCGGCAAAGCTGCTGCCCAGCATGGGGCCACCGAAGATCTCCGACTGGATATTGGCAATTCGCAGCACCAGGTTGTCAAAGTCGCCGATATCCTGGGAAATTCTGGCGGTTACGCTGCGGTTTTCCTGCAGTGGCGCCTCGTTGACCTTGTTGTCATCGGCATCGAACTGATCTCTGTCGTCATACTGAGCCACCAGCGTCGCCCGGGTGCGGCCGTCTTCACTGACGCCCTTGCCGAGAAAGCCCACTTTGCGATAGCCATTTTCACCTGCGGCGACGTCCAGCTCGGCACCGTTTTCGGTGGGCTCATAGCTGATGATGTTGATGGTGCCGCCAATCGCCTCAGGGGCAATCAGTGAAGCACCGGCGCCGCGGGCCACTTCGATGCGTTCAATTCCGGTTGTGGGAATGGCATCGACGGCGTAATAACCGGAAATCATGGTATGCACCGGCAAACCATCCACCAGAATCGTGGTTTGCTCCCCTTTCATGCCGTTGAGCATGATGCGTTTCACACCACACATGGAGCATTCGTTGGAGACTTTTACCCCGGGAGAGTTATCTATGGCTTCCGACAGGTTAACGGCATTCTTGTTTTCTATGATGCTGGCATCGATGACTTCCGTCTTCATTATGGTGTTGGCCAGGGTGCCGGCTTGCTCCAGCCGCTGCCTAACCCCTACCACACTCAAGCGTTCCATGTTTTCCGCTGCCGGCTCCTGCGTTTTTTCTGCTTTTGCCGCCATCAACTGCGGGCTCAACAGGGCCGCCAATACAACTGCCAGATAAGTCGGTTTCACTCAGATATCTCCCAAAATCAACAAAGTTGCGTAATATTATACGAATGATAATGATTATCACTTGATGAAGATCATGTTTTTTAACAGTCGTTTTAAAGGTGTATCTACACCCCTTAAAAGTAGTAACTGGCGGGCGGCGGTTTTATCAGCTACGCAGAAATGCGCAAGGCCCGCATAGTGGCGCAACGTAGTTCACTTAAGCGGGGCTGCCTTGTGATTAACAGGGTATCGGGTCTTTGATATTTTTACCGCCCTAGGTCGATTTGGCTTAGGGCGTTTGTCTATAAAGAGGATGGACAAGTCTCCTCGCAGAC
>NZ_NIJM01000088.1 GCF_002836945.1 Shewanella chilikensis | reverse complement strand
ACAAACAGATAGCGATGCGCGTTTACACTCCTCCGAGGACTAAAACGCGCATGCGCAGTATACAGCTGTTATATTTATAGAAGGTAGTCATGATTAGTTGTATCTATTGTTCGACAGAAAAATTCAAAGAAGGAAAGGGTTCTGAGGAGCATGCGATCTTATCTTCTTTGGGTGGAAAAAAAGCATCTAGAAATATTTGTTGTCAAAAGTGTAATAACTCTCTTGGAGACGACATTGATAAAGTAGTTTCCGAAGAATTTGCGTTTATTTCTAACTTTGCCAACATCAAAACAGGACGAAAAAAAGCACCTAAGACGATCAAAAATGCAGGTGTCATGTCCGACCTAGAATTTGAGCTAAAGCCTGGCGGGCTTCCACATTTTTCTAAAGTAAAATTTGAGTCGAATGAGATTGATGAAAACTCAGTTCAGGGAAGTATCGTCGCAAGAAGTCCTGAGGAAGCTATCAGGTTGGTTGAAGCATTTGCTAAAAAGCATGGTAAGTCTATCGATGATTTGAAGGATGCAAACATTAGACTTGTGTCTGATTATGATATACCAAAAGTACACGGAACATTGAAGTTAGGCGGCGAACCATTCTTTCGTTCTATTACAAAAATGATGCTTACTTACCTAGCTACGCTTTGTCACCACTCTAGACTTCGTGATGGTTCATTTGATGAAGCCATTGCGTATATTAAAGGTGACAGTAACCAAGAACTGCAGGTTACTCATGATTATGTTTCAGAATACCCTAAGACTGAACTGGATAATGAAATTTCACATCTAATTTTTGTATTCGCTGATCCAAAAACAGGAGTCGTATTTTGTGGTTTACGGCTGTTTGGGTACTTACAGTTCAGTGCAAAACTGACTGAAACTTGGAGTGGTGGTGAAATTAAAAAATGTCATCAAGTTGATCCAGTAAGCGGTGAGACTCTTGATTTCGATTTGGAAAGCTTACCAGTATCGATTAATGAACTAGCTTCAAACATGGGGAATGACTCTGAAAAATTTGAGCAAGCCATAAACTTGTTAATGTCAGCTGTTTTCAAAGGTCAGCAAAAAGCAGCTATTGCCAGAACAACTGAACAAGCAATTGAGGAAGCTTTTGCTAAGCAAAATTTTGAGGATTTGACGGAAGAGAATCTGGGAGAATTTGTTGAAACAATTGTAGGGCATGTTAAAGCTCAAATGTTTCGAGGAACTGTGACTCAAGAAGTATCAATTGAACAACTCAAACGTATGAAAAAATAAATATAACAAAGCATTTAAGAGTGATTCGCAACGCTTGGCAGTTTCGCTTCGCTCAAGTATAGCCAAGCGCCGCTCACACCTTAATGCAGCGTTATGTTTTAGAAGCGATCTTATAAGGAGGTTCTAATGAAAAGGTTGTTATTGGTTTTGGTAATTATGCTTGCCTTTGGTGCGGCCGCAAATGTAGTCGCCATGCCTGCGGATATATTGGCGAAAGTAAGAGCATCAATAGAATCAAGATACCCGGATAACTATTCGATGCAAAAGACATTAATTAATGATCAAGTGCAGTCCTACGAGTTTTTGCAAGCCTACGCGCCAAAAAGTGTACCTGCACCCATATTTAAAGAAATAAAAAAATCGGTGGAGTCTCGATACCCTTATAATTTTTCTATGCAAAAAACACTCATTCAAGATCAAGTGCAATCATATGAGTATTTGCAAAGCTATTCTCCATCTTCAATACCAAGGGATGTATTAAGCAGAATTAAAAGCAAAATATCATCAAGATACCCATACAATTTTTCAATGCAAAAGACGTTAATTGAGGATCAGGTGCAGTCGTATATTGAATTAAATAGGTAGGCAAAACATAACCATCAGCTCAACCAGACGCCGTAAAGTAATGCGGCTTTATTCTGGCCTCTGTGTCGGCGTTGGTTAGCAAATCGTTAGCTATCTTTTAGGAAACGTTAGCACAACAAAGACACCCAGCATTAGCGAAGCACAACAAAGACACCCTAACACAACAAAGACACCCAGCATTAGCTGAGTGAAGGTTCTAGTTGCCTGGATTACAGAAACACTGATGTTTTCACTGGGAGAAAATTATCTTTCAAGCCTTTTGAGGGCCATTCAGTTATTGAAATGAGCGCAAAAGTCAAATTTCAGACACGATGTCGGTCGAACAAAGTTCGATTGGAGATGAATATCTTGGAGCCTCGGGGATTCAGCTAAACAACTTCTGACAATTAGCGGCCCCTTGCCTTCGTCGTCGCTGTAAGTGAGTACAGTAGTCGGTAAGAGATTCCAGTGTACCAACCGGCCCTTTGAATAGACGGCTAAAATCAGTCGTCAACTTGCAAGAAAGATAGGACAGCCATACCTTTTTGATGCTTTACACAGCTTTGGCTAGGCTTTGAAATACCCATCAAAGCTCAGTCGAGGTTAGTTATGACCGTTGCCCGTAAAAACAACAAAGACACCCATTATTAGCTGTGAGTAGCTTGAAATATCTGAAGTGTCAGCAGACATACACCTATTTCCCAGGTACAGGCGGAACTGTGACCGTCGAAAACAGGGCCGAATTTTGTTCCCGACAAATTCGGCATTTCCTACGTCCTTGTAGGTCAGATGTTTTCGTCGAGCGCCCAAGGATGGGTTCATAGCGAGTCACAGGATCGCCTGTGCGAAAGGGCCGTTATCGGGCTTCCGGCCCATCCGCACCGCAGGTGATTGACTACACAGTGGCCGGAAGCTCGCCAATACTAACTTAGGAACTTTTAGCTGAAAGCCAGGCTAGCCGCTGTGTCAGCGGCCGAAAGCCGCAACCCTTTGACCTTTCCCCCATCATTGAACGCAAAGTGGATTCAGCGAACTTGGCCGGGGGATTGAGAAACCGGGAAATAGCTCAGGCGGTGAGAGTGTTCGCCAGTGCCACTTCCAAGGTCATTTCCAATGCTGAAAGTTAAGCCTTGAGCAATGCCAATGCGGGCTGTTGGTTATCAGGATAGAGTCGATAAGCCTTATGGTGCTTGATGCAACTGGCTTTCTTATCCCCCTGGCTGAATAGAAGCGCATGTTTGACAGCAAACTGGGCAATCAACTGCTCGTCGGCGCGGATGTAAAGGGTGATGGGTTTTATCAATTTGCCATCGAGCAGATGCTGCTGATACTGCTCGGCGGAGATCACCAAGCTGTTTTGCCCCTGGCTGTCTAATTTGAGTTTACCGCTTACTTCACAGTCGAGGATGACGAGCCAGCCTTCGGCTTGGAGCTCGGCAATCAGGTTCTGGAGCGATTGCCCCACTGCGGCATTATTGATGGCTGGCAGATACTGCGCCTGGATACGTTGAAGCACCTCGGGTAACTTGGCACCGGCCCCCAGGCTTCGGCCCTCTCTTATCCAGCGAGTGAGATCTTCTGCTACTAACTTTGAGAAACGCTTCTCTTTTAGTGACTGCACCATCCAGTTGCAGAGAAAATGACTTTCCGCTGCCGGGGTCTTGATGCTGCCGGCAGCATGGTTACGTTCCGCCAAAGCAGCGAGGCCGGCTTGGGTTAATGCCAGCAAGGCCTGATTGTAGCTTTGTTCTGTCATTGTTTTTCCGCGTGTAAGAGATATGGATGGGGCGCTGAGTATACCCTATGCTGCAGTTATCAATATCAGGTAGACAAAGAAAAACCACCACAATGGTTATCAGTAAGACAGTTATCCGATCTGTCTTCGCAGCTATCTTACTGTAAATTTTTCAATCTCAAGGATATCTCTTGTCTGCCGGGCAACTGGGTTGTTTAATGAACAGAGTGAGGTAGTAGCCGGTTGTTACCTCTGCCTCTATGGGCTTGGTTAAGATGAATCTGATGGTGAGTCGATGGAATAACAGGAGAAGACAATGGCTAACGTATTGATCCTTGCCGGTGATTATGTGGAAGACTATGAAATTATGGTGCCGTTTCAGGCGCTGCAGATGGTGGGCCATAAGGTGACTGCCGTGTGCCCTGAAAAAGAGGCCGGTGATACTGTCAGGACGGCTATTCATGATTTTGAAGGCGATCAAACCTACAGTGAAAAACCTGGGCACAATTTCGTTCTCAACGGTGACTTTGAACAGATAAGTGCCGATGACTTTGATGCGCTGCTGATCCCCGGCGGCCGAGCACCTGAGTATCTGCGCCTCTATGATGAAGTGCTTGAGCTGGTGAGGGCTTTTGCCAAGGCGGATAAGCCGATTGCCGCCGTCTGCCATGGGGCGCAACTGCTGACCGCCGCCGGAGTGGTGCAGGGCAAGAAGGTATCGGCTTATCCCGCCTGTGCCCCCGAAGTACGCCAAGCCGGTGGTGAATATGCCGATATCGAGGTGACAGAAGCGATTACTGACGGCAAGTTGGTTACAGCGCCGGCTTGGCCTGCCCATCCTCAGTGGTTGGCGCAGTTCCATGCCTTGCTCTGAATTCCACTGCCCAGGGCCTTGTCCGCTCTGACGGAAAAGGTCATCTAAACGGGTCTTTCACTTGGCCGGAGATGCTATGTGTGAAATCTATTCCGGGGCGGCTCCCGCCTTGTTTGAGTTGAAAACCCGCTCGGTGCGTTTGGGTGGCGTCGTCACCAGTATTCGCCTGGAAGCGATTTTTTGGCAGTTGCTGGAGGATATCGCTGCCGAGGCGGGGTTGAGTCTCGGTGAGTGCCTCAGCCGTATCCACCAAGAGGCCTGCTGCAAGGAAGGGCGAGTCAGCAATTTTGCATCCTTGCTGCGGGTGGCTTGCACCACCTATCTCAATCGCGGTGAGCGCTTGTCTCTTAGGGGAGCAAGCTTTGCCGCTGAGAATGCAAGTGTTTCCAGCCAGTGATAAATCCAGCTAAAACTCAACTAGCCAAAAGCCGCGCAGTGCGCGGCTTTTTAATGGTTCAACATAGGAGCAAAAGCCCGTTAAGCGGGGCGGCTCATTTGAGCTTCTTGGGCTTGATGCCGCTGGAGCCGTAAGCGTCCATTTTAGGACGTATTGACGCCTTATAGATTTCGGCCAAGCATCCTGGCTAGATGTCTTTCATGATCTGCACCAGTCCTGGTGGGATTTTCCACTGGCGGTTATCATCGCTGACCACCATCACTGATTTCTTGTTGATTTTGATAACCACGCCGAACACTTGGCCTTCTTTGGCCTTGAAGTGGACTTTTTGGCCTAAACGTAGCTGGCTTAGAACATTGATGTCGTTTTGCAAACGTAAGTAGTCTATCCGCTTGCAGATTAGCTCGTTCAGGGCATGTAATTCGTCTAAGGTTAGGTCTTCTATGCGCATATCGCCTCCGTCTGGAGGCTATTCTACCGAAGTGGCGGGTAAAGCAAAGAGGTCTGAACGCAGTGGATTATCGGCGAACTGGGTTTTCCAATACCGTGGCGTCAGTTCATGTACCAGGCTGGCAGGGTGTTGGCTGATACGTAGCAGTACATCGGTCAGATAATCGTTTACATTGATATCATGCAATCGACAAGTGACTATCAGGCTTTGGATAACGCCAACATGCTCAGCACCGATTTCTGTCCAACAGAACAACCAATTTTTTCTCCCCATGGGTATGGGCCTGAGCGCCCGCTCCAGATGGTTTGTATCCAGCGGCACATCGGGGTCTTCTAAGAAGACACGCAGTGCCATTTCTTTGCTTTGTACATAGCCAATCGCTTTGTAGAGGGGGTCTTTTGGCAGCAGCGTCAGGTTATGCAGGGTGTCATCACACCACGTAAAGAAGCGGTCAACCACCGGTTTGCTGTGCGCAAGCCGGTATTGGCGTTTTTTGTCATCCGTGAGCTTTTGGTTTCGGATAGTCTCTTCTATCTCATACAGCTTGGCGATTAGGCTTATCGCTTCTTTGGCCGGTTGTGGCCAGCTGTTTTCGGCTGCAATAAATTGCCGGCGACTGTGCACCCAGCACTGGGCATGGGTTAAGCCCTCATTCGCTTTTATATAACTGGCATAGGCGCTGTAGCCATCGCTTAATAAAGTCCCTTTAAAGCGATGTTTTAATATCTCTTCTATATGTTGCCGCCCGCGGCTGGTGGAGAAGGTAAAAACAATTTCATCCTTATCACCATACACCGGCCAGAAGTAACTTTGCTTCATTTTGCCCGGGCCTGCTTTGCCTGCTTTAATCGGCGTCTCGTCCATTGCCAGCACCTGGCTTTGTAAGATGCTGGTCAGCATCGCATCCACAATCGGATAGAGTAAATCAATACCGCGTGCCACGATGGTGCCCAGTGTGCTGCGGCTTAAAGTAATGCCCGCTGCGGCTAAGCGCTGGTGTTGGCGATACAGCGGCAAGTGGTATTGGAATTTATCCACCAACATGCCGACGATAAAGCTCACATCCGCCACGCTTTTATCCAGCACATTGAACGGCGCTGCGCTTGGCAGGATAGTGTCGCTGTCTTTGTGTTTGATGATTTGCCGGTCATAGCGCAGCACGTCGAAGCTCGCTGGGCGCTGTGCTAAGCGGAAGGTGCTTTTTACGCCAATCACTTCATACTGGTCGGCATCTTCCCCTTTTAACTCGTCTGGTATCAGCGTAATCACTTTCACCGGTACGTTATCGTTAAATCGCAAACCACTGTCATTAACGCAATCATCCGGGCGCTGTTTGCCTTTTCTGCGGGTGTAGGTGGTATATTCGGTTTCACCTTCGGGTTGGGCCAGTGCTGGCACCATATCGCCCAGTAAGCTTAACTGCATACCCAATTCCAAGGCGCGCTTTTCTGACTTCTGACCAAACAACTGCTTCTCAAACCAGGCTAAGCGTTGCTGAATGCCTGCGAAGGTTTCGCGCAATGACGCATGCTCAGTTTCCAGCTTGCCGTACTTTTCTGACCAGGCCTGATTCTCTGCAGAAGCCTGTTGCAACAAACTCTGCAGGCGCGCGATTTCACTGGTCAAATTAACCCGTGTCTCGGCGTCCGCTGCCACGTTGGATGAGGATGAAGGCTTGATTTTCATAGCGTCAATTATACAGA
>NZ_NIJM01000087.1 GCF_002836945.1 Shewanella chilikensis | reverse complement strand
CATCCGGTTACTCATTCTGGGTTCAGGTTACAACACGATGATCTCACATCTCGGATTTATTCGCACCTTCCCTAGGGCCATTTGCTGCGAACCACGCCTTGCATCCAAGCCAGTAAGCCGACGCAGACCACACATGGGACTTGTTCGCACCTTCCTTAGCAAATGAGATAAATCGTCGAGGTTTTATTATGGTTAATGCTGAAGAAGTTGCGAAAAAGTTTAGAATTCTTCAGGTTTATGGCTGTGGTATAGTTGAACATAGAAACAATAGAAAAGACGATGCTTACATGTATTGGATTGGTCAGAGTAGAACAATTGCGAAGATTGCATTTAGAGTTTTAAAGTACAAAGATGTTGAATTTGAGGTGAGGGGTGGGCGTTCACGTATTCACTAGAATGTGATTATCAAACTCAATGCTAGTTTATTATTTTAAGCGTAGCTATGTTATATTTTAGCTTATGAGTTATTCTTGAGAATAACAGTCTTGTATATATCAATTTTTAATGAGGGATTTAAATTGTCTTTAAACTGTTTCTTTTGATTTATGGGAGAGTCTGTGTATACAGACGTAACTAAATATCAACCAAAAAAGACGCCAGAGCGCGATTGCATCGCGTTCTGGCCTATAATTACTGTTCCGTAATTGCAGTAGGAGTTTTGCTGACGATTTCAATCGACTCTTGCGTAAACGAATTAAATTTGTAAGCGGATTTTAAGGTCTCTTTGGCGAGTTTTGATAGCTTTCTGTCGATAAAGAAACTGTGTACTTTTTCAGCCAGTTGAGCCAGCAACATTCCACCGGCAAAAGTTGCCAGGCCTGCGATGAAACCGTTCATAAAGCCTAAAACGATCGCCATTACGAATCCGGTGGCCAGGATAAAATAGACGGGCTTTGATTGTGAAGCCATATTTTTTGCCAGCCAGGCATTGTCAAAAAGGCAAAATCGTCCGGTATCAACGTTGATGTAACCTACACAGCCACTGTAGTCCGCATTTTGGCCTTGAAGTAGCACCAGTCTATGTCCTTCTCGTGCTTCAACTTCATCGTTAAACAGCTTTACCTTTTTTTCAGTGCCATCGAGGCATTTGAACCAAAATTCATGAATGGTGGTCTTTACAGATTCAATTTTGACAGGGTCCAGGCGAGTGCCGCGACCGCTGGTGTACACATCGGTTTCGGAGTGCTTTGTGCCACTAAGCATAATACCTTCGAGTACCTTGACTGAGAGTTCCATATTCACCTCAAAGATTAACAGCATTTACTGAGGGGGAGGCAGCCCAAATGGGCTGCATGTGTCTTATAAACAGGAAGAGTTCACTTCGGCAGAACTAAAATTGAAAGGTTCTATCGCAGAGCAATTGTTGCCTTTGCAAACTCTTACACCGTAGTTGGCATACTGCTTGGTAATTACCATGCTGTTTTCAGTCCGTGGTGACATATCCTCAGTTTCTATCAGTGTGGAGTTGGCATCCGTCATGGAACCAACAATATTGTTTCCATACACTTCGAACGTTACATCGTGGGAATTCGACTGATAGATATCGCTCCAATCAAGCTTATATGTTGAGCAGACCTTTTCTTTACCGTACTTACTAATCATGTCACTTGTATAATTAGCAGTAACATTACCCATTAACTGAGTCACTGATGTTTCACCAACATGCAATTTATAATTTGCAGCGATGAGTGTATTTTTAAAGTTAACAATTCTATTGTCTGGTGCCTTTCTGAACATTGAGGTCACACTACCGACTTCACTTTCATGAAATTCGTTACCAGAATTATAAATCACTTCAAAAATTTCATCAGGATTCAAACTGGGGTTTTGCATCTTAACCAAAGCCACCAAACCAGATACTATTGGCGCAGCAATACTTGTACCTTGTTTTTCAGCATAACAACTGGTAGTTTCACCTTGGCAATATATACTGTAGCTTTCTGGATCTTTGTAGATGTGGGTGTTAATTGTTGGCGTTACAACTTGTTGACCTATGGTGGATACCGTTTGTTGCTCACTTAAGAAGTTTGAGAAGTCTGTCAACTGACCGAAAGAATCATTCGCTGCAACAGGGATAATTCCGTGACATGTCGCAGGAGTAAATGTCTCACCTGCAATACCTTCATTACCCAATGAAGCCACAACAACAATGCCTTTTTCATTTGCATATTTTACAGCATCTGCCAACAGGTTATATCCTGACTCACAAATTTCTGGCTTTGATGAACCTAAACTTAGATTGATCACATCAACAGCACTTGAAATTTTAGTTACACCTTCAAAAACATCATCACTTTCAGAAGCCCAATAAATTGCTTTGATAATGTCTGAACTCCACGCATCATTGCTGCATGAGTCAATAACTTTTACTGGAACAATTTCAACATAATCAGATCCGATGGCAGAAGAAATACCTTTGCCATTGTTTTGAATTGCTGCAATTGTACCTGCCACACTTAAACCATGACCGTTGACACAAACTTCATATTCAACTGGAACGTTTTCACCTTTTTCAGCATCATACTCAAATTTTGATGGTTTCCATGATTTATCAAGTGCATTATTGCTTTGTTCTGTAATTTCAACGATATTTGATGCAGAGCATACAGAATCAAGACCGCTGTTGTTAGGATCATTGGTCTTGCAATCTACCGCATTTTTGTAAGTGTAGTTTCCACTTGAAACATAATATGATACTGCTCTTACAAATCGTGCTTGTTCACCAGGAGTAACCATATCTTCATGTGGGAAGTAACCTGAGTCAATAATGGCAACTCTGGCTTTTCTACCTAAATTATTTTCAAAAACCGTCATTGCATCAAATGCTGATGTTGCACCATTGGCAAACGCCTTTTGCACATCATGGTAAAACTCTTTCTCAACAAGCGGATCTTTGTACTTATTAAGGTCGATTGCGTAACCTATGGCTGTTTTCGATTTTGCGGGCTTTTTTGAACTATCGGTTGTCACCATGTTTGACGGTGAACTTTTTTCAAGCGAAATGACTTTATCTTCAACAACGTAAGAAAAAAGGCCACTTTGTTGTAAGCGCTGAATAATCGCCCCCGTTTCAAGGGTGGTATCATCGGCAGCTATTAGTGAATAGCCACCAAAGCTTGACCTTTCAACATTTGTCACCAAAACACCGTTTACCACAGTGTTATCTTTTATTGATTTAAGTTGGTTAATGTCATGCCATTTTACAATAATACGGCTGTCAGCCAACGCCATGTTCGCTGAAAGCAGCAGAGGCAGGGTGACCAGGGCTAAAGTCAGACTGTTGTTTCTCATGTTAATATCTCTTTATGCCATTGATTACAACAAAATATTATTTAAAAATTGGTACTTGCCGGTAAATTGCCAGCGGCCATCTATATATTCGCCAAAAAGGGTGTTGCCGATAAAGCGCGAGTATTTTCCGTCATCGAGTTTTATCAGTGGCTGCTCGTCAAAGCGATATTCGTTTGGATGCAGCACGTTTATCAGTTGGTTCACCAGGGTTACTGATTGAGAAGGTGCGTTTACCCCTGCGTCAAAAATGGCTACTCGACTGGCGATAAAGCTGTCCATTTCGCTCAGCATACCTTCTTCTTGTTGATAAAATTGGTTAATGGCATTTTCATATCTGGCATTGGTATACTGAGCTGATTTGTAGATATTCTCATAATCAGCAAGCTTTATTTTTCTTGCATTGCTTATGTAATCATTGCTGCTGATGTTGCCAGAGAAAAACAACTCGTGATTAATATAATTGGCAATCTTTTGGTACTCGAAAGCGTATTTGAGCTTTTGGTTCATCTGTGCAATCTGTTGACTCCAGGATTCTTCCAGTGACCCTGCAAGTAGCGGTTTTATTTTTATTTCGTGCTCTGAGTAGCTTGATACACCATTAGCCTCGCCGATAAAGAAGCTTGCTTTCAGGACCACCAACTCGCCTGCTACAGCCTCGGTTGGCGTTATCGTGAACTGGCTCTTGCTGATGCCGCTGATGTTGAGCGGGTCGGAGAGTATATAGTCGGGGTTTGCGTACTCAACTGAGGCCAGGCTGGTCTGGCTGGTCTCGTTAGATGAGATAAAGAAAAGTGACACAGTAGAGCTGATACCAACCGAGGGATACTTGCCGGTGTAATCATCTAAGTAGCCGATACTGTCTCTTTGGTTGAAGTGTAACCTCATCTCGCTTGTGGCGGCAGTATTGCCTTTTTCATCGGTTGCGGTGAGTGCAATGGCAACGGATGCGCGGCCGTCAACGTTCGGAATAGTGGCTCTGGCGACACCGGTTACTTTATCAACCACTAATGAAAAGTTGTCTGCAATACGCTGTTTTTCGTAGTCACTCGCTGCGTTGAGGACGGTGACCGTGCCGACAACAGTAAGGTTTGTGATGTCACTGTCTTCATCGGACAAGGTAAATACGAAGTCCTCTAAGGTCTTTTCGTTAACGGCGAACAGAGGCGCGGTGCCATAGTCTGCCGCCCATGAGATAACCGGTGCTTTGGTTGGCACAGGTTTGTCGGTGATGCTAAGTGTAAACGACGTATGGGCGCTGTTTTGGCCGTCGTCGGCTGTGAGGGTGATAGTGGATGTGACGTCCTGTGCGATTTCTCCTGCCACCAGCAACAGCGAATTGCCGTTATGGCTGACGGTGACTTCGGGGGCTGAAGATATTGCAGACACTGTAATGGTGTCACCCTCTGCGTCTGTCACAGTGAAGGGGACGGTTAATTGGGCGTTTTCCTCCATCTGGTAACTGCCTGACAGACCGCTAATCAGCGGCGCTTGGTTGTTGGTCACTTTAAGCGTGAATGATTTACTGGAACTGGTTTTACCGTCATTTGCTTTTAAGGTGATGGTGACCGACATGGTTTGACTGATGTCAGTCGCAACCAACTTGAGTGTATTGTCAGTGTGGCTGACGGTCACGGCCGCGTTAGATGAGGTTGCCGACAGGGTGATGGTGTCACCTTCTGCATCCGTCACAGTAAAGGGGATGGATAATTCAGTGCGTTCCATCATTTGGTACGTGTCTGGCAGACCGCTGATCACCGGCGCTGTATTTGGTGCAGATGGTGGCGTGGTACTGCCGCCGTTATTTCCAGATGATTCGTCGCCACCGCCGCCACAGGCAGTGAGGGCGAGTGCCAATAATATGGACAGGGGAACATCTTTACGCTTCATAGACTGTACTCTCAGGTATGTTGCAGATTTTTCTCTTTCAGACTCAGTCGCCACAGTGGGGGAAATGAGTTTCTATGCTTGCGGTTTTCGGCTTTGGCACACTGGGCTGTGCGGCATTTAGCCAATTAATGCAATGACTTATTTGGGTTTTATCGGAATACCATGAGGCAATTGGAGCTTGTTTTCCAGTTACGGGATCTGTGGAAAAAGGCGTAAGAGCCGTGTTGAAATTTGAGATGTCAGTCAAAAACAGGGTATTTGTTTGTGAATGGATTGTTATTGGCTGGCTATTTAAACTGGGGTGATCGTTAGTTCATCATAAGATAAAAGCTGGCGACTATTGACCCGAGCAGACCGGCATGGTTTGGCTGTAAAATACGGATTGCCTTGGTGTTGTTCTTGACCTTGACCAAGGCAATCTTACTTTGATACATGCGATATCCAACATTGGCTGTATCAGCATGAACTGCATCATCTTGACGGCTTTGTTTCCTAAATCAGTTGAACTAAAACCATAGCTGGTGATCTGATCGACATAGCCCATCAACTCGCCCATCAATCGTGTCAAAACCTCGATATAAAACAATCAACTGGAAGCAATACAATCAAGCCCTGATCAATCGTGGCTCACTTACCTTCTGGATTGATGAGGACGCTATCGCCCAGTGGAAAGCTAAGGCCGAGCAACCAAGGAAAGGTCGACCACGCGTATTTAGCGACTTAGCCATTACCACCGCGCTGATGTTTTCTCGATGCCACTACGAGCGTTACAAGGCTTTATCAACTCGGTGTTTAAACTGGCTGATATTCCGCTTTCGTGCCCACATTACACTTGCATCAGCAAACGCGCTAAAACCGTCAAGATTGCTTTTAAAACCAAGACGCGTGGCACCATTGAGCACTTGGCTATCGACTCGACAGGCTTGAAGGTTTATGGCGAAGGTGAGTGGAAAGTGAAGAAACATGGCACAGATGGCAAGCGCCGCGTGTGGCGTAAGCTGCATATCGCTGTCGATACCCATAGCCATGAAATTATTGCAGCGGAACTGAGTTTATCCGGTGTCACTGACGCTGCAGTTATGCCGAATTTGCTCAAGCAAACCCATCGCAAAATCCGCAATATCTCAGGTGATGGTGCTTACGACACAAGAGCCTGTCACGATGCCGTTCGTAGAAAACGGGCTTTAGGGAAGCTGCGATTAAGTGGTCCGCAGCTCCCGATATGACGCCCCAAACCGTCCTTTATCGACGTCCTGTGGCTCAATTTTCCAATTTTCAGCCCGAAATCGTCTCTTCGTGGCTGATTTTGGCCCTGTTTCAGGCCAATTTCCTCATTTCAGGTAGATCTCGCCTGTGCCCGTATCAATTGGTCAACTCGAACCAGGTTCGCCAGGGTGAATAACATCGCCAGTTGACTGTCATTTTTAGCCAGCCCTTTGTACCTGGCTTTGACGAAACCAAACTGACATTTTACTATCCGAAATGGATGCTCAACCTTCGCTCGGATACTCGCTTTCAGGTATTCGTAACGGATGGCCAGCTTGTTCTTGCGCGGGTGTTGCTTCAATGCATTCACTTTGCCGGGACGCTTGGCGATAAGCCAGTCTGCGCTGACATCGCTGAGCTCATCGCGCTTTTCGGCCCCCTGATAACCAGCATCGGCTGAGATAAATTCTTCATCGCCATGCAGTAACTTGCCAACCTGATTGAGGTCGTGCTCGTTAGCCGCCGTGGTCACCAGACTGTGGGTCAGGCCACTTTTGGCGTCCACGCCAATGTGCGCTTTCATGCCGAAGTACCACTGGTTACCTTTCTTGGTCTGGTGCATGTCTTCATCACGGCTGTTGTGTTTGTTTTTGGTAGAGCTGGGGGCTTGAATGATGGTGGCATCCACCAAGGTGCCCTGGGTCATTAGAACGCCACACTCTGCTAGCCAGTGATTAACGGTACTGAAGATTTTGCGGGCCAGTTCATGCTGCTCCAGCAAATGCCGGAAATTCATGATGGTAGTGCGGTCTGGAATGGCTTTATCCAGTGACAGGCGAGCAAATTGGCGCATGGAGGCGATTTCATAGAGGGCATCTTCCATGGCCTCATCGCTCAGGTTGTACCATTGCTGCATGCAGTGAATACGCAGCATGGTTTCCAGAAGTCGGATCGTAGCCATGTCGTTCTGTGAGCCAAGGAGTTGCGGATACGAA
>NZ_NIJM01000086.1 GCF_002836945.1 Shewanella chilikensis | reverse complement strand
GTCTGCGAGGAGACTTGTCCATCCTCTTTATAGACAAACGCCCTAAGCCAAATCGGCCTAGGGCGGTAAAAATATCAAAGACCCGATATCCTGTTAATCACAAGGCAGCTCCGCTTAAGTGAACTACGTTGCGGTGCAACCGGCCCTTTTTTGTGGTACACCAATAGTTTCCAAGCCAATCGGTTCGTCAGTATGGAGTGACAAGATGGATCTGAATTACGACAACAACAATATTTTCGCCCGCATTCTTCGCGGCGAGTTGCCCTGTATCAAACTCTATGAAGATGAGCATACTCTGTCTTTCATGGATATCATGCCGCAAACCAAGGGCCACTTATTGGTGTTGCCCAAAGAGCCGGCCGTGACCCTGTATCAGTTGTCTGATGAAGCGGCGGTGGCCTGCATGCGTACCGTCAAACTGATGGGCAAGGCAGTGGAAAAGGCCATGGGTATCCCGGGCTCTACTGTGTTCCAACACAACGGCAGCGCCGCCGGTCAGAGTGTGCCCCATGTACATTTTCATGTATTGCCCGGCCCGCTTAAAGGCCTGATGGAGCACGCTGCCCATCAGGGGGATATGGATGAGCTGCACACCATAGCCGACAGAATTCGCGCTTGTATTGGATCTTGAGAGTTATTTTCTATGAGGCTGTTGACCCAATCAAAACTTGAAGGAAAGGAGGATAAAAAGTTCCATTAGTTCTTCTTGTTATTTGTTAAGTTGATATTCCCAGTACTTATCCAAATAAAGCCTTGGCTCAAGTCAAGGCTTTAATTTGCGCTCTTTACCATGCAGAGCGTTATCATCTTCAATCCTCGCTTTAATTTAACAAATCATCCTGATTTTTAGCTTGATGGTGATTTGTTTCTTGAGATATATCCGTTTCTGGTAGCATAAAAAACTACTTCCTTAGTTAATCATTTACTTAAATGCGGAACATAATAATAACAAATGTGTTGTTTGTATCATTTAAATAGCGCTTTAATCTGACTGAATAGGCTCATTTTATGCGTTGTTAACCTTTGCTTTTGATTTGGGGGAAGCGGGATTGCCTAAAGAAAGTTTTGGTGTCTCATTGTGATGTATCAGCATTGAAACAAATTGTTTTGTGATCTATATCACACTTTAATGCTCTGGCTATGTTAATTAATGTGTTTTAAATTAACGAAAAATCAAAGTCAATTTTTAGGTTTTCCATCATAATTGGCTGCATATTTATTCGCTTTTGGATTAGTGGGCCATAATTGCCATAAAATAAAACATTGGTAAAACATAAATAAAACATTTTAGTTTTTGTCAGATGAAAATCCTGTTATTGACGCTATTGAAACGAGGCGACAGTATCTTGGCAACGCTGCATTAATAAGTGCGGTGAAAATAAAAACAAACCAAGAAGTAAGGGAGTTTAAAATGATAAGAACCAATAAGCTGACCAGCTCAGTAAGATTGGCGTTATTTGCTGCAGTCTCAACGTCAGCTGCATCTGTCTCTCAGGTAGCTTTTGCTGCCGAAGAGGGAGCCAAGGTAGAACGTATTGAAGTCACAGGTTCACGTATCCAGCGTCAAGATATGGAAACCGCTTCACCAGTGACAGTGATTAGTGCCGACGCCATTCGAGCGGAAGGTTTCACTTCAGTGGATCAATTGCTGCAGGCTCAAACTTCCATGGCCGGTGCTGCAGTGGGTTCCAGTACCAATAATGGAGCCGATGGTGTGGCTCAGGTTGATCTGCGAGGCATGGGCGCTGAGCGGACACTGGTACTGCTTAATGGTCGCCGTATGGTCAATTCCGGCTCTGGTGCCGATAGTGCAGTGGATTTGAACTCTATCCCAGTGGCTATGATAGCTCGGGTAGAAATTCTTAAAGACGGGGCTTCTGCGGTATACGGCTCCGATGCCATCGCCGGTGTGGTTAACATTATCACCAAGAAAGACTTTGAAGGTTTTCAGTTGGATTTCAACGGCAGCGGAACCGATAAAGGCGACGGTGAGAGCGGTGAGCTGAGTTTGTTGTATGGCTTCAACACAGACAATGGCGGCAATTACACCTTCGGCGCCGCTTATTCTGACCGCCGTGGCGTAATTCAGGGGGATCGTGATTGGACCGAGCCAGGAGCCAGTTCCTTTATTCCTACCGGCTCTCTGAACGGAATGGTCAAAGACGCCAATGGTAATTGGGTCGAGCGCAGCACAGGTTATGATTATACTCAGGATAGTTGGTTCCAAACGCCTAGTGAGCGTTATAGCTTGTTTGCCAACATGATCCAGGAGCTGGGTAATGAGTTGGTGCTGACAGGTGACATACTGTATACCAAGCGTAAGTCAGATCAGCAAATGGCGGCTCAACCAGCCGATATCATGCTGGGTGTCTGTGGCGAGGAAGATATTGATGCTTCTCGCTGTCTCACGTTGGATCAATCCATGCTGGATGCCGGTATCAAAGCCGATAAGACCGGCCGTGTTAACTACCGTCGCCGTACCAATGACGTAGGGCCTCGTATCTATAATCAGGACGTCGATACGCTGCGCGCCTCGATTGCCCTGCAGGGCACGCTGGATGTTCATACCGGCATGACTTGGGATCTGTCTTACACCTATGGCAAGAACAAGGCCGATACCTGGGTTGAAAACTCCATTAATGCCAAAAAGATGGAAAACTCGGTTTACAACAATCAAGGCGCCTGGCTCAGCGGTGCACCCCTGACCCAAGAGATCATCAACGACATAGGCTTCACCGAGCGCAATGATGGTGGCAACGAACAACATCTGGTTGCCGGTGTGTTGAGCGGTGAGCTGTTTGATCTCGATGCCGGTCCGGTCAGCTTCGCTATCGGTGCCGAATACCGTTACGATAGCGGTTACTTTAATCCGGATCCTGTGATTGTCGCCGGTGAGGGTACAGCGGCCCAGCAAGATCCTACCGATGGTAACTATGATGTGATCTCTGTTTATCAGGAGGTTAGCGTACCTTTCAGCGACAAGCTGACCGGTGAATTTGCCCTGCGTTTCGATGATTACTCCACTTTTGGTAAGGCATCGACCTGGAAGATAGGCCTGACCTATGAAGCGACCGACGACTTAATGCTGCGCGCCGTGGCGGCTACCGGTTTCCGTGCGCCAAACGTCAGTGAGCTCTACGGTGGTAACACAGGATCGTACGACTATCTGACCGATCCATGGGGCAACGAGCAAGACCCACAGATTTTGGTGAACTATACCTCGGACGAAAACTTGGAACCTGAAGAGTCTGAGTCTTACACTGCCGGTCTGGTTTACTCACCGCACTTTATTGACGGCATGTCTTTGACCCTGGACTACTGGCGTTTTCGGGTAACCAATGCCATTACTCGTCTGGATGCTCAAAAAGGCCTGAAAGATTGTTACGCCGGCAACCAGTTTGCCTGTGATACCTTCAAGATTACTTCTGACGGCGATCTATCTGACTTTACCAATCCGCTGACCAACGTAGGTAGCCAGAATACCAGTGGTATCGATTTCAACCTGGCTTACAGCTTCGAAGGCCTGGGACTGGACTGGAAGATTAACAACGACCTGACCTACCTGTTGGAGTTTGAGCAGGATGGCGTTTCTTATGATGGTACCATTGACGGTAACTTTGGCGCCTATGCGGAAGTTCGCAATAACTTCAGTATTCAAGCCAGTCGTGGCGACTGGAGCCTGATGTACTACAACCGTTATATCGGTAAGATGGATGATATTTATACTGACTATGATCAGAATGATAATCCGTTTACAGCGGTTGCCAAGGCTGATGCCGTTATGTATCACAACATTGTCGGCACCTATCACTTCACTGATGGTTTGACAGCCTCCTTGGGTGTAAAGAACCTGACAGATGAAGAACCTTCATTTGTATCCAATGGCAGTGATGCCGGAACTGTCCCTGAGGTTTATGACACCATAGGTCGTCAAATCTACGGTGGTGTAACTTACAAGTTCTAAGTCATCTCATAAAATGCCAAAGCGCCTTCGGGCGCTTTTTTTTGGGTTTAATCTACGGCAGTAGGAAATGTCGCTCTGACCTTAAAAAGAAGTCGGCGCGATCTCGATAATTATAATCCCATTCGCAGCAGTCGTTTGATTTTGTTATTCATCTCTCGCCATAGTTATTATGTCACCTATGGGCCGCTGAAATGCATATTCCAAGCAGGTAATTTTTGAGTGGTTGCTCAAACTGTAATGAGTGCTTGGATGCTATTTCCCTTGGGCTAAATTATTCAAGTTTTCAGCGAATCATATGCGGAGGTACAGTCCTATCCTGTCTATTGTGCGTCTTGCAAAGGCGCAGGGCTATTTATTGTGAACCACGCCTTGCATCCAAGGCTTGTAAGCCCGCAAAAAGCACTCATGGGCCTTTTCGTATCTTCTTCACTGATGTTTTGGTTCAATCCAACTTTTTCATCAGATAACCGAGGGCTATTAATCGCCTCTTCTTTACTTTACGAGCAAGCACCTACGGCCTTGATTGAACCGTTAAGGGGCGGTTTGTGCTCTCTTAATGGCGTGGCTGGCTAATCCGAGCTCGCAAATGAAATGATATGGCTCTTGGATCCCTTCATTTTGGGACAATCCCCCCCGTTCCCTCAAATCAAAGACATTATTTATATCCATAGTAGCTTGAGAGGCTTGATTACAGACACATTTACCCTGGTATACAGGCTTGAAGTGCTCACTCTAAAAGAATAATTACAACAGCATAAAAAACTATTAGAGAAAAGCATAGATAAGATGAAGTAAAACAAGTTGCTAACATAACTATGTTGCATACCGTTTGTAATATGACCTGGCGAACAGAGAACTCCATGCAGGTATACCTAAAAGAGCAGGTAGTCAAACACCCCAATGAAGCATTCCGTTTCGTGATGTTGGTCTTGTATTCTGTATAAGGGTGGTGCAAGTCACGTTTTTGATTAATGGTTGTGTTACTTAAATGAGGTGCTTTTAACAAAAAATCAAAATTATTTTTTGACAAATCCACTTATTTAAGTTTGCAGTTATATACCAATTGCAGGGCAGTTGAAGTTCACTCAAAAAATAAACAATCTGATTTCAATTTGGAAACAATAAAGCCTTGGTCAGATTAAAACTCTGTTATTGACGGTTTTGCAACCAGGCGACAGTATCTTTGCTCGCCGCTCCTAAAGAGGTCGGCGAACATAAAAACAATTCAGGAAGCAAGGGAGTTTATTATGACAAGAACCAATAAGCTGGCCAGTGCGGTTAAATTGGCACTGTTTGCTGCTGTGTCAACGGCAGCAGTATCTGTCTCTCAGGAAGCTTATGCTGCAGAGGAGGGCGACAAGGTTGAGCGTATCGAAGTCACAGGCTCACGTATTCAGCGCCAAGATATGGAAACCGCTTCTCCTGTAACAGTGATCAATGCCGACACTATTCGGGCAGAAGGTTTCACTTCGGTCGATCAATTATTGCAGGCACAAACCTCCATGGCTGGTGCGGCTATTGGCTCAACCACCAATAATGGTGCCGATGGTGTAGCTCAGGTCGATTTGCGAGGTATGGGCGCTAAGCGCACCTTGGTACTGCTTAATGGCCGCCGTATGGTCAATTCCGGCTCCGGTGCCGATAGTGCCGTGGATTTGAATTCTATTCCTGTGGCTATGATTGCCCGGGTGGAAATTCTCAAAGACGGGGCTTCTGCGGTATACGGTTCCGATGCCATTGCCGGTGTAGTTAACATTATCACCAAGAAAGACTTTGAAGGCTTACAGTTGGATTTTAACGGCAGCGGAACCGACAAGGGTGACGGTGAAACCGGGGAATTGAGTCTGTTGTATGGTTTCAACACAGATAATGGCGGCAACTACACTTTTGGCGCGGCGTACTCTGACCGTCGTGGCGTGATCCAGAGTGACCGTGATTGGACAAAGCCTGGTGCCAGTTCTTTCATCCCAACCGGTTCTCTGGCCGGTATGGTCAAAGACGCCAACGGTAACTGGGTTAAGCGCAGTACTGGTTATGATTTCACCAAAGACAGTTGGTTTCAAACGCCAAGCAAGCGCTACAGCCTGTTTGCCAACATGATTCAGGAGCTGGGCAATGAACTGGTATTGTCAGGTGACATACTGTACACCAAGCGTAAGTCCGATCAGCAAATGGCGCCGCAGCCTGCCGATATCATGTTAGGAGTTTGTGGTCAGGCAAGAGTGAATCCTAACCGTTGTATTACCTTGGATCAGTCTATGTTGGCTGCAGGTATAAAGGCGGACAAGACAGGGCGAGTCAATTATCGTCGTCGTACCAATGATGTTGGGCCGCGTATTTATAATCAGGATGTCGATATTCTGCGTGCTTCTCTTGCTCTGCAAGGCACGTTGGATATCAATACAGGTATGACTTGGGATTTGTCTTATACCTATGGCAAGAATAAGGCCGATACCTGGGTTGAAAACTCTATCAATGCTGAAAAGATGACAAACTCAGTTTACAAGAATCAAGACGCCTGGCTCAGCGGTGCGCCATTGACCCAAGAGATCATCAATGACATAGGCTTTACCGAACGTAACGACGGTGGTAACGAACAACATGTGCTCGCCGGTGTATTGAGTGGTGAGTTGTTTGAGCTGGCTGCCGGTCCTGTCAGTTTTGCTATCGGAACGGAATATCGCTATGACAGCGGATACTTTACCCCGGATCCTGTGATTGTCGCCGGTAAAGGGACAGCTGCTCAGCAAGACCCAACCGACGGTAACTATAATGTTATTTCAATCTATCAGGAGGTTAGTGTACCTTTCAGCGACAAGCTGACAGGTGAATTTGCCCTGCGTTTCGATGATTACTCTACTTTCGGTAAGGCGTCTACCTGGAAGGTAGGACTGACCTATGAAGCGACCGATGAACTTATGCTGCGCGCCGTGGCTGCCACAGGTTTTCGGGCGCCAAATGTCAGTGAACTCTATGGCGGTAACACAGGATCTTACGACTATTTGGAAGACCCGTGGAAGAATGCCCAAGATCCACAAATTTTGGTCAACTATACCTCAGATCCGAATCTGAAGCCCGAGGAGTCAGAGTCCTATTCTGCCGGCTTGGTTTATTCACCGGGTTTTATTGATGGAATGTCTCTGACCTTGGATTACTGGCGTTTTCGGGTAACCAATGCCATTACTCGCCTGGATGCGCAAAAAGGGCTGAAAGATTGTCATGCCGGTAAACAGGTTGCGTGCGAAACTTTCAAAATCACACCATCCGGTGACTTATCCAAATTCACCAACCCGCTGACCAACGTGGGAAGCCAGAACACCAGTGGTATCGACTTCAACCTGGCTTACAGTTTTGAAGGCCTGGGGCTGGACTGGAAGATCAATAATGACCTGACCTATCTGCTGAAATTTGAGCAGAATGGTGTGGCCTATGACGGTACTATTGACGGTAACTTTGGCGCCTATGCAAAGGTTCGCAATAACCTCAGCATCCAGGCAACTCGTGGTGACTGGAGCCTGATGTATTACAACCGTTATATAGATAAGATGGACGATATCCATACCAAGTACGATAAGAATAATAAACCTTACACAGCGGTTGCCAAGGCGGATGCTGTTCTGTACCACAACATTGTCGGTACCTATCACTTCACCGATGCCTTGACAGCTTCTCTGGGGGTGAAAAACCTGACAGATGAAGAGCCTTCATTTGTATCCAATGGCAGTGATGGAGGAACTGTTCCTGAGGTTTATGACACCATAGGTCGTCAAATCTACGGTGGTGTAACTTATAAGTTCTAGGCCATCTCATAAAATGAAAAAGCGCCCGAGGGCGGGTAATGCCGATCAGTTAAGACAGATCGCTTGACGATCTCACTGAAAGGATCAAAAT
>NZ_NIJM01000085.1 GCF_002836945.1 Shewanella chilikensis | reverse complement strand
CGCCAATTGCTGTGCAAGCCAGAGTGCCACGAGGACTTATTCGCACCTTCCTTAGGCCTGCAGACCAAGTGCAAACAGATGACACCGGCGAACAAACCCAGTTGCCTGACAGCTTATTACAGGCTTTTACGAAGATGTTTAAGGGGCTTATCTACGCCTTTTCATTACCCACACCTTCATTTGCCCCTTCAATTTACCCACTGGCGGGCAATGGGAACTTATATTCTCTGTTCCCTTATCGGCAAACTCTTGCCGCTCTTTAGTTATGGTCGCAAACTGCGCTACATCAGCTGTGAATGGATGGCGCTGGCATAAAATTTGAATAGCAAGCGATACCAGTTTAAGTGGCGGCAAAATTCCGTCACCCTGACTCCTATTTTGAGGAACCGTCTTATGAGATTGCGCCCCTTGCTCTTGCTGCCGTTGCTGAGTATCAGCCTCAACGCCATGGCAGAGTGGACCGAGGCCCGAGGTGAAGCCAAAATAATCAATGGCAATTTAACCCAGGCACGGGAAGCGGCAATGGACAATGCCATCAACATGGCCTTGCTCTCCCGTGGCGGCAGTTTTCAATCAACCCAGAGTGTCAGCCAGGGGCGCTTGACCCAAAACGATTTCAGCCTTTCCAGTCAGGCGCAGATAAGCAGTGTCGAACTGGTCAGCGAAATGCACCAGGGAGACAAGCTCAAGGTGGTTATGCGGCTCGATATTCTCGATGGCCCGGATAACAAGTGCCAAAGCTCAGCCATCAAGGCCGCTATCCTGGTGCCACAGGCCAGTATTAAGGACAGAAGCCAACTGCGTTATGGTCAGTTGGAAAACTTCCAGCGAAGCCTGTCCGAACGGATAGCGGCAACGCTGGATAAACAATCCTCCATCAGCTTTGCCCACCTGCACGCCAACGAGCGGCTGGATATCAAAGAGGAGCTTATCAATATCCGTGGTTACCGCCTGCCAACCTGGATAAGTGAAATTACCGACAGCCAGTATCTGTTGCTGCCGCAAATCATAGATATCTCCACCGAACCGGCCGAGTCCGGCTTTATGGGCCTGTGGGACAACGAGCCTCAGCGACTGTTTCAGTTACAGCTCAGCCTCTATCATGGGATCAGCGGCGAGCAGATCTGGTATCAGAACTACAGCATTTCTGCACCCTGGGAGTTTGCCAAAAATGAATCCGTCCCACCCAACAGCGACAGATTCTGGCGTGCCAGTTACGGGCAGGCCATAGATAAGGTGCTGGCCAATGCCAGTAAAGATATCGATATGGCGCTGGCATGCAGACCTCTGCTGGCACAGATAGTCGTGCGCCAACAAGATAGAGTGATACTCAACTTGGGGCGACGCAACGGCATCCGCGTTGGCGATCAGTTCCAAATCGTGCTGCAACAAAACCTGCCCGACCGCATGAACCAGATGCGCGCCGTGGCCGGAGAAACCCGGGCGAAAATCACCATAGATCAAGTCACTGAGGAAAGTGCCATCGCAGTGCTCAGCGGTGAAAATGCCGCCCTCAACATTCAGGTGAATGACATCGCGATTAAGATTTAAGCAATTAAATCTAAAGCCTTTTCATCCGGGTGAAAACCAGTATAATCACTGGCGTCTCCCTATAGCTCAACAGGATAGAGCAGTCGCCTCCTAAGCGACCGATCGGGGTTCGAGTCCCTGTGGGGAGACCAGATAGGTCTTTTTTAACTTCAAAATCAATTACTTACAAAATCAGGCAAATCCTGTGCCGCCTATGTGCCGCCTCAGAACAGGCATTTTTTCGAAAAAAATTTCGCCCCTTTTGTAAAAATCCCCTTTTTGTACTCTTCGCCCGATTTCTGGACTATCCCGCTGATTTCCGTTAGTTTTTGGCTATTACCTTGCCATAAGGAATTTGACGGGCATGAGCCAAGAAAAGTCTGCTGATACACTCTATGATACCTTCAAGGCTTTCGCTGAAAAGTATCAGTTAGAAGACCCGCCGGAGATCTTGCGCTGGTGGAGCAATATCGAAGATGAAGGCGTGGGTAATGAGGCCGTGGCACAGCTGAAAAGCATCATCGAAAGGATGATGCAACCACCCGAACTATCATCACCTATTCCTGAAGGCACCTCAGAAGAGAATGCGGCAGAAGTACTGGCTAAGATCCCCGGCAGTCTTCAGGCTATTGTGGATGATCAGCTGGATATTGCCGGGCAATATACTGCCCTGTTCAATCTTGTCCCCGATGAAGTCTCCGATACCTCACTTGAAGAGATAAGAAATTTCGCCAATGCAGAGCCAGCCAAAGCATTTGAAGCATTTGACGCAGAAGGACTTGCTCCCGTTGCCGCCCTGAAAGACATGCCTGAAGAACTCGCCGAGTTCGTCCAGGCTAACATTGCGCTTCACATGGCTGGGCTCACCAAAGCGGCGAGTCTACTGCAAAAACTCTTCGTTGAACGAACTTATGTCACCCATAACCAAGGGTTTCAGGAGTTAATCACGGACATGACCAAACATCTTGGCGCTGCTGAGGTATCCGGTACGCACGCCAAGAAAGGGGTGGAAAACCGACACGCTAAAAATCGCCAGCGCAAAGACTACGCAATTTCTCTCTACCGTAAAAAGCCCTACCAAAACCCGAGTCAGGCCAGAACCCTACACTATCCGGCTATCGAAGCCTACGCAAACAGCATCGACCATCCATTCAGTTCTGAATATCAGGGGATGCAAACTGTCTATAAATGGTTTCTGGAAGCTGAACGAATTAAAGGGCGATAGTCTTGACTTAAGTCCCCATGGACTCATAGACTCACATGCAGGCGCCCGCCTCACTTGCATGTGAGTGAAAACAGGCAATCTGACGAAAGTCCTTAAAATATAGCTTTACCCATCTATCACATTTCATAGACAAGCCGGGTCGAGTTCGCTTTCCATAATCACATGTGGAACTGAAACACAGTACAGCACTCGCCCCGTGGAGTTTGTTTATGAACATGCTTTCCACTCACGCCTATAACCTTTCCGTTAAGGCCAAATCACTGCCGAATTGTACCCTCACCCGAGCCCAGGTGTACGAAGTCATTGCCGCCTACTTTGGGCAGCAAAGTTATGCCGCATTAAAAAACGCAGCAGATCCTTCAAAGCTCGATAAGCCAATTCCTGAAGAGGCATACCAACGCTGTATTCAAAAAGCGGCGACACTGAAACAAACCGAGGATGTCGCTGCCAAGTTGGCACATTTGGTAGCTTCCGAATTGGAGTTCGTTAACTCATCACATGCAGAGCTTATAAACCGGCAAGTATTCAATTATCTGTATTGTAATTTTGACGAAGATGACTCGTTAGATACTTTGCCTAGTGATCACACCTTTGAGTTTGAAGGCATAAAAATCGACGTGCCGACGCTGTTCGAAAGGCTTAGAAAGATATCCAGACAAGGAAACAAAGAATCAAGGCTTTTGGAAATGCTTTGGTTAGATGCAGAGTTCTCAAGGGTGTACCAAAATGACGCCAGCGAACACTGGTACAAGCGCAAGCTTGCAGGGGATAGATTAGGGGAAGTTCAAATAGAGTGGGCAGATAACTACGGCCGTATGTTTTCTGCTAAACAGGCTCTGGAAGCTTTTCGAGCTGCTACAACTATTTCCGACCTTGCGACCCCCAATGTTGAAGAGATTCTTACCACCGAAGATTATTCACTTCCCAAACAGTCCATTTGTTATCAACTGGACGCAGGTGAAATCATGTGGCGAGTAATTGAACTCTGGGAAATCGCGTTGGACGACGAGTCAAAGACCGAAATCGAATTTCTGAACCAATGGGACAAGTTGTTTGCATTTCAAGAACCTCAGCGTGACTCGCTTGCTCAGTTAGCCGAGTCCGAAACAGACCCAGTAAAGCAACACGCTTGGCTTGAGTTTGCCAAATCAAACGATATCAACCTTGAGCAAGATGATATGTACCTCATCAATTCGTACACTGGCGAAGTGTGGGAACATGACTTTGATGGCCCCGTAGAAGGGGCTGGCTATGAAGCGATATCTTTGCCCCCATTGCCTCCCGAGCTAAAACCGCAGGTTTCGGAGCGCGTTGAGGCCATGCTTAAACTTCAGAAATTAATCCATAAATTATAATTAGTTAAAATATGCTTCTCAGGGTGAGAAGCACCTTTTACACCCTGAGCAGCGCATACATACTAACCGCCCTTCCCTAACCTTGCTCCTGACTCATTCAAATTGATCAGGAGCAACCATGACAAATCCACTGTTAACCCCTGCTAAAGTAGCCAAGACGCTTGGCGTGACTGAAGGCACCTTATCCGTTTGGCGCTGCACCGGGCGCTATCCACTCAAGTTCGTCAAAGTTGGGCGGCGGGTGATGTACCGCCAAATCGATATAGACACCTTCGTTAACGGGAGGGTCTATGAACACACTCTTTAAGCGAAACTCAAAATCAATCAAGGGGCGTTTACCTAACCGCTGTAATCGTCCCGTTAGGTTACATAACGGGGCCATGTATCCGTTAACGACTATTCGCCCCATGTACCCGTTAACGGGTACGCACCGCAAAATCCCAACGGGTACAGCCACCGTTAACGGGTACGGTTCAACAACCAAATTCGGTGCCCGTTACCTAACGGGGGCCAACACATCCATCCCGAATTGGCCCTACTCCGCTTGCCCTAGTTCAGCACCTCAGCTTAAGGAGGTGCAACCATGAGCAAAGCGCACCGGAACAAGCACCATAACGGCAACCGAAAGCCTCTACTGAATTTGGTAACGGTGGCACCGAAACTAACCAAAGCTGATACCCAACTCAGCACCGAACAGGCAAGCTTGCTGGCATGGCTGGCACTTGGTCGTTCGGTTGATGTCTGCACCGAACTTTGCCCAGATTTGGGTAAGGTCGCCGAAATGCCGGATTATCCCGGCCACTTCAATAAGCGCAGCCTGTTTGCGCTCAAACGGGAAGGGCTGACACAAGAGCAGGATTGCTACTTTGTCGGAATGAGATGGTGCCGGGTCAGTTTAAGCCCCAAGGGGCAACGCCTTGCCGCCCTGATAACAGAAAGAGCGTTACTCAAAAGCGATTCGTTAACGGGGGCCGACTATGCCTGAAGTCCATCCACACGATAACGAATGGCTGAACAAACAGCTTTATGGTGTGCCCGAGGTATTCCGGCAAGAGATCATGGCCGACTATGCCGCCAAAGACTCTCGCCGGGAAGCGAACCTGCATGTGCTGGCCGAGCGTAAAGCCATTGCCGCTGTTATGGGAAAGTCTGAGCGTTTCTATCACATCAACATTCAAGACAGAGATTGCACACAGGCGGCCAAGATTCACTCCCGCCATGTGCTAAGGCTTCTTGCCAACAATCCTCGCCTGAATCTGGTCGCGCTCTATGCCTTAATTGCTGGCTACATCCAAAGCCAAGGTATAACACCGCCACCGCTTGCAAAGCGGGTTTTAAAAGCAATCGCTTTGGGCCATATTGCCGGGGATGACGCCATTAAGGTAAAGGGCGCAATCAATCGCGCCAAGGATGAGCAGTGGTGGCGCAGAAAGCTTAAAACCAAACACATCCGGGAAGGTGAAACCCTGTCACGGCGCTACAACCAGATAAACCGGGCAAAAGGGATTTACATCAGCAACCTGGGCCTTGGCAAAATCCGTCACCGCTGGCAGGAAAACCAAAGCTTTTTGGAAAGCACCATAGCCACCAATGAGCATGGTTTCAGCGCCAGCCTTGCCGAACTCTCAAGCCTGAATGTGTCCAATCCGAGCATTCGCAGGCAGGAGCTTATGGTCAGAACCCGAGGCTTTGAAGAGTGCAGTAAAGCCATGGGCCATCAGGCGCTGTTTATCACCCTCACCTGCCCCTCAAAGTACCACCGCAGCCTGTCCAAATCCGGCAGCAAAAATCCCAACTGGAACGGCGCAACCCCGCTCGATGGTCAGCAATACCTTCGCCGCACCTTTGAGCGAATTCGCGCCGCCCTTGGCAATCAGAACATTGGCATTTTCGGCTTTAGAGTGGCCGAGCCTCACCATGACGGCACGCCCCACTGGCACCTGTTGCTGTTTGTTGAACCCGAGCAGGCCCAAGCCCTGCTCAAGGTGTTTCACCGCTACGCCTTTGAAGAAGACGGCAATGAACCGGGCGCAGCCAAACACCGCCTTAAGGTGGAAGAAATAGACCCAAGCAAAGGCTCTGCAACTGGCTATATCGCCAAGTACATCTCCAAGAACATTGATGGTGAAGGCATAGACCAAGATCTGTATGGCAAGGATGCCAAAGACTCAGCTATCCGGGTTCGCGCTTGGGCGTCGCTGTGGGGCATTCGCCAGTTTCAACAATTAGGCGGTGCCAGTGTCACCGTATGGCGAGAGTTAAGGCGTATGGAGGCTATTAAGGCCGCAGAGCTGGATTGGATAGAGTCTATCCGCCAGAGCGCAGACCAAGGCGACTGGCAAGGCTACACCGAGCAAATGGGGGGCGTCTTCTGCAAACGGCAGGAGCAAGTGATCCGCCCCTTTTACGAACAGGTACGGGAAGCCAAGCAAAATCCGGAGTCATTTCCGGAAACGAATCCCGGAAATCCCGAAAATTCCCGGATTACCCCGGAAATAGCGCCTGAAACAGGGCCCGGAACCATTCCCGAAAATTCGGAAACACTTGCGGGAATAGAAGCCGGGATTCCTGAAACTGGCCCGGACGAGTGCCAGCCATTCTCGGAGTTGATAGCGGAACCGATGCCAGAAACAAACCGGAAATTGCCGGACATTCCCGCAATCAAAACTAACCGCTACGGCGATGAAGCCCTAACGCGCATCAGAGGCATTGTCAGCTTTGGGGTGGAAATCATCACCCGAATCCACCAATGGACCATTTCTCAACGAGAAACCCATAAAGAGTATCAGGCAGACAGCGCAAACCGCTTTTCCTTGGAGTGCTGTCAATAAGTGTACAGACCATATAAAAACCAAAACTCAGCCGTGACACAAACCATTTAAAAGCCGGATGAAAGACGGTAATATCTTTGACTAACTAAAGGGAACCCAGCCAGTTACTTAAGGATGAGTCATGGATCCATTGTCGCAACTGTTCGCCGCCTATCTGGAGATGGTGAGCAATAACATCACTAGCGCCTATGTTGATGCGGCAAACACCACTGTCACCGCCCAAACGCTCACCTACAAGGGCACCAACATTCGATTCCAGCACTTTCTCTGGCAGGTAAAGCAAGAAAGTGTCTGTGCAGACCTTAAGCAGCAAGCAACTTCTTATTCCAAGTGCACACAGCAAGCCAAAGCCATGTTCACGGATTTGTGCAACCAGCTATCCGGCATGAAAAACCTCAATTCAAAAGGCCGCAGCTTATCGCGGATGTACTGCAATGCTTCGCTGAACTACAAGCCCATGATTGCCACGATAAGCACACCTGCCCGGAAAACCGAGCAACAGCTAAAAGACAAGGAATGCAATCAGCTTATTCTCAAGGCAATGCAGGACAGCAGCCCTGAACTGGCTAAGCGCAGAGATAAAATCTGTGCTGAGGCAAAGTAACTGAAGAGTACAATTTGGCACAGTGTTAGTCGGACAAGAAGCCTGAAAAAGACGTTAGTTGAGCAAACGCAACTTTTAGTAAGAAAGAGCAAATGTCCTACAGACGATTGAAAAGTGCTGTGGTACGTTCGAGCTAAGCGGAATACTTGTTCAATACAATCATACCTTTAGGGGCACCCTAAGGAGCAATAGGAACGCTGGAATCCTAAATCCAAGGGCGGAAGCGTGTCTGAAAGACAAGCGACAGAACAGTTTCTGTCGCTTAGCTGGAGCCGAAGGGCCTCGGGCCCGCCACGCGACAAAAATGTCGGGAACATTTTTGAACGGCTTTAGCAGTCCC
>NZ_NIJM01000084.1 GCF_002836945.1 Shewanella chilikensis | reverse complement strand
GGATGCTCACATCGATCTGTGATTTTTAACGTGACACAGAATTTTGAACACCCTCTCCTTGTCCCATAAAAAGAGAGGCGCAGATATTGACTGCGCCTCTCTGATATATCAAACAACTCTGGTATATCGAACAATACTGTAATCGATATTGAACTCACATCCTTACTTACTACCCTGATTGGCCATATAGACCAATACTTCATCATAGGACATGTTGAGTTCGCGGGATAAATTGATGACCTTGGTCTTAAAGGTTTGTACTTGCTCCTGTTTATGCAAGTTGTTTTGCGTTTCTTCAACCAATTCATTGACCGCTTCCTGAAGAAGCTTCAGACGCCTGAGGCTAAAGTCCAAAGACTTCAAATAGCGGGTCATCTGTTGTTTGTTTCTGGCTTGCTCAAGATCCGTTGAGTGTTTTTTTTCATATCCATATGCATCGAGTGCCGCAATAGCACTCTGCAAATCGAGATCTTTTGTCATGTATGTTCACTTAAAACGAAGTTTTGCCCGAAAGGGGGGGACAGGATAAAGGGATCGCAAAGCTGTCACCTGTAATAGTCTATAGTATATTTCTGAAATTACTCAAGCATTTCACCGTTTATTGGATGGGATAAATCTGGAGACAACTGTTCTGCTATCATGGAACTTGTGGTGACAGGATAAGGGCGTTAACCTAGAAAGCAGTATTTGCACGGAGGCCTATATGCTGGATTTGTTACCGGATCTCTTTGATCATTATGAAAATGATCTCACGTTGCTGCCATCTGTCTTTTGTCAGTTTGGTGGCAAATCGATTTTTTGGGGCGAAATCGTTACCGTCAGGTGTTTCGAGGATAACTCCAAGGTGAAACAGCTATTGGCAACCGATGGTACGGGTAAAGTACTGTTGGTGGACGGTGGCGCTTCTACCGCCAAGGCCCTTATGGGGGATCTCATTGTCCAGAGTGCTGTTGACCATGGTTGGCAGGGAGTGGTGATCTACGGCGCTGTGCGTGATGTTGCCACCTTGGCAACTATGCCGCTTGGGGTAAAGGCTCTGGCGGCAGTCCCCATTAAAACCGAGCGCAAGGGGGCCGGAGAAATAAACTGTGCACTTTGCATCGGTGATGTGCAGATAACCCCCGGCATGATGCTTTATGCTGACGATAATGGCATCGCAATTAGTCAAAATCCCCTGAATATGGCCTTTATCAGTTGAACAAGCGCCTTAGTCCTTATTGTTGAACAAGGAAACTATTATGAAAGTGGTTAAGTGGATACTGGGTATTTTCGCGGTATTGTTTCTCGGTCTGGTTGTGTATTTGACCTTGTTGTTTGATCCCAACGACTTTAAACCCCAAATAGTCGATGCGGTAAAAAAACAGACAGGGCGTGAATTGGTCATTAGTCAGGATCTCAATTGGACTTTTTTCCCGACACTGGGAATTGAATTGGGCGGTATCAGCCTGAGTAACCCGGATGGGTTTGATGAAAAACAGATGCTGGCGGTCAACCAGGTTGTCGCTGAAGTCGCTTTGATGCCGCTGTTTCGTAAAGAAGTGGAAATTGCCCAATTAAATCTCGATGGCTTGAAACTTGAGCTAGTTACCCAGAAAGACGGCCGCACCAGTCTGGATGGGCTCAGTGGTGACACAGGGACGGCCAAAGAGCAACCCAAGAATACCGAAGGCAGCGCTCAGGGATTGGCCAGTCTCAATATCGGTGGCATCAATATCACCAATACCCAGATTCATCTGCTCGACAAGCGCAGTGGCAGTGATCAAACCTTTGTGCTTGAGTCTCTGACCTTGGGCGAGTTTTCGCTGGGTAAATTTGCGCCTCTGGCTTATAAGTTCAGTGGCAATATGTCGGAGATGAAAATTGCCAGCGAGGGTAAAGGGCAATTGAAGATTTCAGCGGACATGAAGCAGTTGGAGATCACCGGCTTTGCCATTGAAAATCGCGTTGAAGGCAAGAGTATGCCCGGCGGAAGCCTGAGCGCCGCCCTGAATGCTGATGTAAAACTGGATCTTAATCGTCAAAACGCCGAGCTGGTATTGAGCAGTCTCAAGGTGGCCGATATTGAAGGCAAAGGGGATCTTAAAGTGGCTTTCGGCGGCAAGATACCGGATGTGAAAGCCAAGTTGGCTTTGGGGGAAATAGATCTCGACAAGTTACTGCCTGCCGGAGAAGAAGATAAAGCCGCCGCCAAAACTACTGAATCGGCAACGGCCGCCAAGGCCAGCAGTGAACCAGACTTGAGCGCGATGAAACAGGTCAATTTCGCCATGGATCTTGCTGTTAAGGCCATTAAGGTTGCCGGCTTGACCACTGAAAACTGGCAGATGGATCTGGCTCTGACCAATGGCGTGCTGGATATGAAGCAGCTCAGCGCTGATTTGTATCAGGGCAAACTGATGACCAAGGCGCAGCTTGACGGTCGCAACAAGGTTGCCAGCTACAATTTTGATACTCAGCTCAGCGGCGTCAAAATTCAACCTCTGCTCAAGGATGCGGCCGATTTGAAAATTCTTGCCGGAGCTACTGCGTTTAGTGTCAAAGGTAAAGGCAAGAGCTTGATCCCGGATAATATCAAGCAGAACTTGGATGCCAACGGTAAGTTTGAAATCAGTGATGGTGCGCTCTATGGGGTGAATATCCCATATATGATCCGCAGTGCTCAAGCCAAGCTTAAAGGTGATTTGTCGGCTCAGGACGAGGGTGAACGCAAGACAGACTTTTCCAGTCTGACCGGCAGTTTCAGTCTGAAAAATGGTGTGGCCAACAACCCGGATCTCGCTATGGCATCACCACTTATTCGCTTGGCGGGTGCAGGTAGTGCCAACCTTATCAGTGAACAGTTGGACTATAAGCTGAAAACCTCAGTGGTCGGTAGCCTCAAGGGACAGGGCGGCGAAGGCAAGAATGATCTGGCCGGTGTTGAAATCCCGTTGATGATTTCTGGTTCATTCCAGGAACCTAAATTTGCGCTCGATACTCAGGCATTGTTTGATTCCAAGCTCAAGGAAGAGACCGAGAAGGTGAAAGACAAGCTTAAAGAAAGCATCTTCAAGAAACTTGGAGGAGGTAATTGATGCGCGCCGTTTTGCCTTTGCTAGCGGTCTTGGCACTTGTTGGTTGCAGCGGCTCCAATGCCGCAACTACTCAGCCTGTGCCTCAAAAGAGCCCGACAGGGATAGAGGAACTCAGAATGCCGACACTGCACTTTGGTACCATCAAAAAAGCGCCGACACCGGCACTGTTTGAAGGTAAGCTGACATTTAGCGATGTGGTCGACAAGCAACCTTTGCAGGTGATGCTGGAGATCCATAATCCCAAAGAATACCCGATTGGGATTCGCTTCAATTCTGGGATGACGGCGGATCTTTGGTTGGTGGATGACAAGGAACAGCGAGTCTGGGCTTGGTCAGACGAAATGATGTTCACTCAAGCAATCAGAGATATCAGCGTTAAGCCGGGGCAGACACTGAAGGTGATGTTCAAGGTACCGGCCAAGACACTTGAGCGAATTGGCCCTGAGGGGTACAGCTTCCAGGCTCGTTTTGAAGGTAAACCTCTGGAATCCAGTGTGGCTGCTATGGCTATGTTGGAAGTGCCGGTTGCCAGGCGCTGATCCCCAGGGATAAATCAAATGCTGCTCTGGCAAAGCTGAAACTGAAATCCGATGATACAGACTCATCGGATTTTTTATGGGTGTTGTCGGCCGTTATCCAAAATTGCTTTTTACTGAAACCATCATTAAATAGCTTTTTGAGTGGGTTGCAATCAGTGTTTGGCAGAACGAGTTGTATTGGCAATGACCAGATAAGAAAATGCCGTCTCTTTACAGAAACGGCATTATTTATAAGGGTTTGCCCTTTAATCAGGGGCGTTCCGGCAGAGTCACATTGAGTTCGAGTACCGACAAGTTGTCATCGTTCTGATCCAACTGCACAGATACCTGCTCTTCAGAGATGTGCACATACTTGCGGATCACTTCAATTATCTCCTGCTTCATCTGCGGAAAGTAATCCGGTGCCCCGCGCTCACCGCGTTGATGGGCAACGATGATCTGCAAACGTTCCTTGGCGGTTGCCGCGGTGCTGCTTTTCTTGCTGCTTCTGAAATAATCGAGTAATGACATAATTTAGCTACCAAATATTCGTTTAAGGAATCCTTTCTTTTCTTCCGCGACAAAGCGTAGCGGAAGCTCTTCACCCAGCAGACGAGCCACTGTATCCTCATAGGCCTGCCCTGCATCGCTGTCATGATCTATGATCACCGGCACGCCAGAGTTGGAAGCCTTGAGCACTGCCTGGGACTCAGGAATAACTCCAAGCAGTTCTATTGCCAGGATCTCCTGTACATCTTCCACACTAAGCATTTCGCCGGTTTTCACCCTGGCAGGGGAGTAGCGGGTCAGCAGCAGATATTCCTTGATAGGCTCAAGCCCTTGTTCGGCACGGCGGCTACGGCTTTGCAGCATGCCTAGAATTCTGTCTGAATCCCTGACCGAGCTAACCTCAGGGTTGGTTGTTACTATGGCGATATCGGCAAAATAGAGTGCCATCATGGCGCCGGTTTCAATACCTGCAGGGGAGTCACAGATAATGTAATCAAAGTCTTTGCTCAAATCATCGAGTACCTTGCCGACACCTTCTCGGGTCAGGGCATCCTTGTCCCGGGTCTGGGATGCCGGTAAAACGAACAGTTTATCGCAGCGCTTATCTTTGATAAGTGTTTGATTTAGATTGGACTCACCGTTGATGACATTGACAAAGTCGTAAACAACCCGGCGTTCACAGCCCATGACCAAATCCAGATTTCTAAGGCCAATATCAAAATCGATAACGACAGTCTTATGTCCTTTGAGCGCCAAGCCGGTAGCGATAGCCGCGCTCGATGTGGTTTTGCCCACACCGCCTTTACCTGAGGTGACAACAATAATTTGTGCCATGTTCTATTTTATCCTTTCCATCTGCCTTATCCGGGCAGCGATTCAACGATTAATGACTCACCGCTGAGCCTGATACAACCACTCTTGGCGGTACAGTGTTGCTGCAGGTTTTCAGTCAACCAATACTGTCCCGCAATTGAAACCAGTTCAGCTTCCATGGACTGGGCCAGAATCACGGCATGTTTATCGCCGCTGGCTCCCGCCATGGCTTTACCACGCAGTGCCCCGTATACATGAATGCTACCATCAGCAATGACTTCAGCGCCATTCCCAACAGCGCCAAAAACGATTAAATCACCGTCTTTGGCGTATATTTGTTGCCCGGAACGCACGTTTTGTTTCACTATCTTGGTGACTCTCGGGGGAGGCGGTGGCAGTTCTGATTGCTTTCCCGCCTTGATACTGGCTAATCCCTGAGCTTTGGCGGCTTCATTGAGAGCCTTATCGGTTGCAGTTACCCCAACAATCACCAACTTTCTGTCGGTTAGTCCCTGGCGCAGTCCTTTGAGATCTATATCAGTGTCGCTAACTTGACTCAGGTTAAGCACCAATGGGGCATTGATAAAAAACTGCGGAGCCTGGGCGAGCTTGCCATCGAGCTCTTTGAAAAGGGCGCCCAGATCAGGGGTATTGATGTGAAGTACAGAGAGCGTAAAAGAAGAGCCTTTTAGCTCTAGACTAGGTTTTGGCATCCCGGCATCATTCTCCAGAAAATGAACAGTCAGATTGCGTGACAGCGTTATATTCCAAGGCGTCCATGTTATAGTGTGCCCCGATGAGTGGCAAGTTTGAACCCATGGAAATTGATACAATTATGATCTGTGCTGTCTATAAAAGCCTGAAAAAAGCCGACACCTATTTATTCGTTAACAAGAAAGGCCAGTTTGATGATGTACCTGCTCCCTTGATGCAGGTATTTGGGCCGCCACAACTGGTAATGCTATTGCCGCTGCAGAAAAGGCAACAACTGGGCATTGCTGATATTAACAAGGTAAAAGCAGACCTGGCAGAAAAGGGCTATTATTTGCAATTGCCGCCGCCTCAGGTGGATATGCTGAAGGAGCTGAGAGTTAGCAAGGGCTTGGATGATCACTCTGCTTAAGGAATAACGCGGTTTATGGATAGATTTTCCCTGGTGTTTATTTCACTGCTGGGTGTGGCGCTGCCCAATGTTTGCGTGGCGACTGAGGGCAGTTTCGAGCAGTATCTTGATATATTAAAACAGGACGCGGCAACGCAAGGGATAGATCAACTCACATTGGATAAGGCCTTCAGCCAAATAAAACTGTTTAAAAAGGCCTCCAATGATGATAAAGCCATTCCGAAGCCACCGCAGGATTTAGAACACTATATTCCCCGGATTATCAATGAAGAGATGGTGGTCAAGGGGCGAGTATTGGCTGAAGAGTATCGGCCGCTGTTGCTTGGGCTGGGCAAACAATACCGGGTGCAACCCAGGTTTATTTTGGCGCTTTGGGGACTCGAGTCGGATTTTGGCAATCAGCAAGGGAGTTATCCTGTGCTGTCTGTGACAGCGTCACTGGCCTATGAGGGGCAAGAGGCTTATCACAATGAGTTTATCTCGGCACTGAAAATCCTCGCGTCACAATCGCTTGAATCAAATGAGCTCAAGGGCTCCAGCACTGGCGCCATGGGACCTTTAGGGCTGATGCCAAGTGCCTATCTACAATATGGCAGCGACGGCGATGGCGACGGCAAGGTTGATATCTGGAATAGTTTCGCTGACGGTTTGGCATCTGTGGCTAACTACCTGCAGCAAGCAGGCTGGGATGACACCCAAACCTGGGGACGTCAGGTTAAAGCACCAGAGTCGATAGAGAATGACCAACTGGGTGTAGGTTATCAGGCGAGCTTCAGTCACTGGCAGCAATTGGGCGTTCGTCGTTACGATGGCAGTGATCTGCCAGGCAGAACTGATATGCAAGTGTCATTGATTATGCCCGATGGCAAACGTGGTCGACACTATCTCGTGTATCAGAATTATCGCGCATTGCGAAGCTGGCAGGATTCAGATTATTTTGCTTTGGCGGCGGCCTATCTTTCCGAACGGATCAAGTATCCACCCTCAAATTAGTGTAAAATAGCGTTCACGCAAGTTTTCAAGAACGAATCAACAAGTTTATGTCCTTTTGGTTAACCAAGACCCTGGCCGAAATGACTCCCGATGAATGGGAGTCTCTCTGTGATGGCTGCGGCAAATGTTGTCTCAATAAGCTCATCGATGATGAAACCGATGAACTCTACTATACTAACGCGGCTTGTAAGTTGTTGTCTGATAAAGATTGCAGCTGTATTCATTATGAAAAGCGCTTTGAATTTGTTCCCCAATGTACTGCGGTGACGGCGAATAATATCGGAGAGTTGGACTGGCTACCGGATAGTTGTGCTTACCGGCGTTTGTATAAGGGGCGACCATTACCCGCCTGGCATCCGCTCTTGACCGGTTCCAAGAATGCTATGCATGAAGTGGGGATGTCGGTGAAAGATAAGACATTGAGTGAAACTAAAGTCAGGGATCTTGAAGATCATATTGTACTTTGGCCACTGAAAGACTTGGATTAATATCATTTACAATAAAAAAGCCAAACAAATCATGTTTGGCCTAATGTGATGGTCTGCCCCCTCCTCAGCAATTATGCTGAGATTAGATTTGGACAGGAGGTAGATCATCATGTTTATTCAAGTACTCGGTATCGATTTAGGCAAGTCAAACTTATCCCTCCGCAGTATGTAAAGCCCTACGTCAAAGGTAACAAGAACTACTTCATTGATGCTATTGCTGAAGCAGCGCAGCCACTACATCCGCCAGTACTGGCGGATTGAGAACAGCCAGCATTGCGTGTTGGATGTTCTCTTTAAAGAAGATAACTCACGTATCACACTTGAAGACGCGGTGGAAAACATCGCCCTGTTCCGTCGCTTTGTCATGAACCTCCGAAAGTGAGCGTCTCAGAGAATCTCATTTCCATAAAACTGTCGTTATTTATCAGAGACTGACTCCCAATAGCGTGCTTCTTGCTGCTCGGAAAGTGTTTAGGATGTTCTATATTCGCTTATTCGTCTTGGTATTTGTTGCTGTTTTGTGATGCAACTTGTCCGCTGGGTGGTTGCAGGCGTGAATAAGTGTTTTCAAATGTTTTGTGTTAATTAAATGTTTTGATTATGTTTTTGTTTTTTTTGGGTTTCCTTGTTGTTGTATGAGTTTTTGAGGTGCTTTTGAATTGATTTAAAATATTAATTCACTTTTGATGGTGGCTGTCTTAAATTGAGCAGGATTTGAAATCCTTCTACCTTTAGCTACCAGTTTTAGTCAGGCTAGAGTTGGTTGCCAGAGGTAATGAAGTTGAAGTTTGGAATTTAGGTGAGCAAAATAAAACGGATTTGGAATGTTGGTCATCATGGGTCAATGTTAAGAAAATTAGCAAGATTAAACTTTTGCTTTTTAAGCGCTCCGTTGTTAAGGGAGAAGTGATGGTTCTTGTGAATAATGCCGCAAGTCGTTACGCTCCGGTAAAAGGGGTTGTTTCTATTATTCATGGTGATCCCTTGTATAAGTTCAAATGCAATAAATCTTTAGTAAGTAAGTTCAAGGAACTTGTTAAAGTAAAGTTTTCTCTAGGTCGCAGGAAGGTTGTTTTTATTTCTAAAAAACTTGGTGATGAGATTAATGGGTTTATTAAATATCCAGTAAAACATATACCAAATCCTTTTGAACCTGCTGTAATTCAGGCCAAAGCTAATGAACCTTTGACTATGAGTTTACCAGAAAATTTCATTTTACATGTTGGTCGGATTGCACCAGAGAAACGTCAGGATTTACTGTTAAAAACTTATATTGATAACAAAGAATTACATCATTCAACGGACTTGGTTTTTGTCGGGGCTGAGCCTAAGCATGATGGTCCTATTACCCGTAAATTGCACAGAATACTCGATCAATGTGATATTAGTCATCGCGTACATTTTTTAGGTGAGCTTAAAAATCCATGGAATATCATGAAGAAAGCTAAGTGTCTTGTGTTGTGTTCAGAGTTTGAGTCTATGGGGTATGTTTTGCTTGAGGCCATGGCACTTAGAATTCCTATTGTAGCGACAGAAGCTGTAGGTCCACTTGAGGTATTAGGAGAAGACTTTGCGGGATTGGTTAAAGAAGGTGAGGATCTAGGCATTAGAATTGAAGACGCACTGAATCATCCTGAGAGATTTATTAAGGAGTTACCTTCTAAATATAATAAAGATGAGGTGGTTGAAAAGTTTGAATGCTTTATTAAATCACTATAAATTTAAATATTTTTTGCTGACTTGAATTTTTATTTTGGCAGGAATGTGGCTACGTCTAAAAAATAAATATTTAAATGATTGGCTTGTATTCTCAGAATACCCCTTTATTGGGAATGAATGCGATTGATCGCCTAGTCAACCAATGGTATTGCATTTTCGTTAAAGAATTATCTTGAATGCATGGATTATGCCTGGCGGTGTATTCGCAATGATAAACGTGTCGCTATTAGTGAAAAGAGCGCCAAGCTGTAGGTGTGGTGAATATCCATCATGATAACTGGCCCAGGCTTACGAGGGTGTTCAAAATTCTGTGTCACGTTAAAAATCACAGATCGATGTGAGCATCC
>NZ_NIJM01000083.1 GCF_002836945.1 Shewanella chilikensis | reverse complement strand
ACGGTTTTCATGCGATAGAGGGTAACCTTCCCTGGTTGGCTATGCCCAAGACCAAGCCCTTGGTAACGGGTCCTCATATGGCTACCGTGGTAGGGCCTAAGAATGAAGAAATCTTCTGTGATAAATATGGCCGGGTTAAAGTGCAGTTCCCTTGGGATAGATATGGCCAGGCAAATGAGCACAGCAGCTGTTGGGTTCGAGTCAGCCAGGGGTGGGCCGGTGGCCAGTACGGCTTTATGGCCATCCCGCGGATTGGTCATGAAGTGATAGTCTCTTTTCTGGAAGGCGATCCGGATCAACCTATCATTACCGGCCGCACTTATCATGCTGCCAATCCAACCCCGTACCTGCTGCCTAACCACAAGACCCGAACACTGTTCAAAACTCAAACCCATAAAGGGGAAGGTTTTAATGAACTGAGGTTTGAGGATGAGGCCAGCCGGGAGCAGATCTATCTCCATGCCCAAAAAGACATGGATAGCGTCATCAATAACATCAAACGAACTGAAATCGGCTTGGATGAGCATATCACCATAGGCCAGGATCAGTTCCAACTGGTGAAAAACAACCGCCATACCCAGGTTGCGCAGGACGATATTGCCAAGACAGACAGAGATCATCAGTTGTTGGTCGGGCGGAACTTCATTCACAAGATAATCGGTGCGATGAAGCGCTATATAGGGGGAGGGCTTATCACTCGCATTGATGGGGGCAACCAAACCAATATCGCCGCTTCTGATGAACGGATTATTGGTGCAGATCTGCTGATTAAGGTTGGTAATGCCAGTTCTCAGAAAGCAAAAACCATTGTGCTGGATGCCGGTCAGGAATTGACCATCAAGGGGCCGGGTGGCTTTATCAAGTTGGACTCAGGTGGCGTCACTATTTCCGGAAATAAAGTCAAAATCAATGAAGGTGGATCGCCTGGCACAGCAACGGAACCCAAGGCTGTCGATCCGGAAGCGCCCGCTGAGCCAACCAAGCCCGATCTGGCTGACAGGCGTTAAGGGAGAAACTGTATGCCAAAAGCAGCCCGAATAGGCGATAGCTGTGCAGGACATGGATGCTTTCCCGCTACACCTATAACGGCAGGAAGCGGTGATGTCAGCGTCAATGGCATCCCAGCGGCCAGAAAGGGAGATTCGGTCCTGTTTCACGCCTGCCCGTGTCCCAAAATGCCACATGGTATTCATGGTCGTAGTATCTCTGCCGGCTCTGCGAATGTGTCTATCAATGGTAAAGCGGCTGCCAGGTACGGTGATGCTGTCGGGTGTGGAGGTTCGGTAGCCGCAGGCTCCGGGGACGTCTTAATTGGTGATACGCCATACCAGTCGACAGAGCATCCCTGTGGTGAGGCTGCGGCAAAAGACAATGCACCCTTCATCAAGTTGCTGCCTTTAGCCGCATTGCCTGTGATGCAATGGGCTGATGCCGGCGAGATGGTGTCTTTTCTGAATGACCCGGTCAACAGTGTTGCTGAGCGCAAGGCGCGATATGAAGCCCGTAAAGCATTGAGCCAAAGTCATGCGGGCTCGGCATCGGCGGCCAAAAAGGCTGCGTCGGAAAGATTGGCTTTCAATAACGACAATATACTGCGAGCAGAAGCTGCCCAGTATGTGTATCGTGTCGATGAATTCAAGCGGGGACACATCAGCGAACTACCAGAACCGCCTTTGGGCTTGGAAGCTGTGGATACCAGCAAAATTCCGGGATTGAATAATGCTGTCTTTTCGGACAAAGAAACTGGTTTCGGCGCCGGGCTATTCAAATCAGCCATCAACGACGAAACCATGTTGACATTCAGGGGAACCAATAATCGAGTAACAGGTAAGAAAGATTGGATAACTAATGCTAAACAGGGAATGGGAATCGAATCCAAGCAATATAACCAAGCCATGAAGCTGGCCAGGCAAGCATCAATGTCACCTCATTTGGAGCAACAACTTGTTATTGTGGGTCATTCTCTTGGAGGTGGCTTAGCGGCCAGTGCTGTCGGAGCAACGGGAATTCCTGGTTACACTTTCAATGCAGCAGGACTTCATCCAAAGACAGTTGAACGTTTTGGTGGCCTGCCGATGGCCGAAATAGATGGATTGATCCAGACTCAGGCGGTCAATGGTGAAATATTGACAGGCGGGCAGAAGTTGCGAGGAGTGTTACTGCCTGGGCTTCTGGGAGGAATTGGGAGCCTGTTTGGTCCAGTTGGTACTGGTCTTGGACTGTTGGCCAGCGGTGTATTGATGGCTCGGGATACGCTTCCAAGCGCGCCGGGGAAAATGCATTCGTTGGAGGGAAGCGGATGGAACCCCGCAACTCGCCATGGTATGGCGCAGGTTGTGGCAGGTATTGAAACACAGAAGCGTGAGGATATTACAACGCTTACTGGTTAGCATGAATCGAAAAGGTAACAGAAGTCATGATGAAACTGAAGAAGGGGCATTGGCTTGGCTTATTGATAGCGGGTGTACTCAGTGCTTGTGGAGTAGGAGGAAAACAGATGGATGCCGAACAGTTTTTTAAGCCTGAAATGGTTCAGTTAATAAAGCACATTCAGCAAGGGCGAGAAAAAGAAGCACGCGCCATGATAGTGGAAGGATTAGACCTTAATATGCATGGCGAAGAAGATATTACGCCGCTGCTTTGGCTTATTACACAAAATGATAAGCACGCGATAAAGCTCGCATTGGAACTAGGGGCAGATCCAAATTTTCCACAGGCTGATGGTGGCAATGTTATTACTTTTGTCGCAGGGGGCAAAGATATTGAGTTGCTTGAAATATTATTGGCGGCAGGCGGAGATGCCAATAGTATTGATCATAACAGAGAGCCGGCTGTATTTCAGGCGATTGGGGAATCTAATATAGAGGCTGTAAGAGTGTTACAGAAATACGGTGCTGATCTTAATGCCATTGATGCCTCAGAGATAAACTCCGCGCTTCATGCCGCTTTTATCAACCAATGGGAGCTGGTTTATTTCATCCTCAATCATGGTGGAGATTATAGGCAATACTCCAATGGTGGAGTTGATTTGGCCTGGATTATCCATGATATCGAACAAAAAAAACTGTTTAACGCGAACAGTGACAATTATCAGTGGTTATTGAAGGTTAAAGCTTTCCTTTTGGAGCAAGGGGTGAGATTTCCCCCGCCATCTCCTGCAGAAGTACAAACTCGTTGGGCTAAAGAGGGAAGAGCTGGTTACCAAGCGTTCGAGAATTAGTGGTGTTCTGCGCTTTGTCTGGCTTAAGTATGCGGTTGGCATGTGTGCTCTGTTCTTTGGTTTGGGTGGCGTCACAGATGGATGCTGAGCAGTTTTTTAAGCCGGAAATGGTGACGGTACTTCAGCATATTCAGCAAGGCCATGAAAAAGAGGCCAGAGCAGCGTTAACTGATGGACAAGACCTCAATATTCATGGTGACGAGGATATTACCCCTCTGCTATGGCTTATTTTACAGCAGGATAAAGCGGCGGTGGCTTTGGCACTCAAACTTGGGGCCGACGCTAACTTTAAGCGAGCGAATGGTGACAATGCGATTACGGCTGTAGCCGGGAATGAGGATACTGATTGGCTGAAAATGTTACTTGAGGCCGGTGGGGATCCCAACAGTGTGGATCGTAATCAAGAGCCCGCCTTGTTTCAGGCCGTAGGAGAAGGCAATAAGGAGGCTGTTGAGATCCTGCTGGATCACGATGCAAATGTGAATGCTGTCGATGGGCCTGGAAGTAACGCCTTGCAATACGCTGCTGCCATCAACGACTTTGAAATGGTGTACTTCCTGTTGCAGCATGGAGCCGACTTTACCCACAGTAACGATACCGGCGCGGATTTAGCCTGGAATATACATAAAAAGCTGTCCCGTGGGCTGGTATCGTCATCTTCGGACAACTACGAGTGGTTGATGAAATCCAAACAGTTTATTGAAGAGAAGGGGGTTAGCTTTCCACCGCTTTCACCGAAAGAAGTTCGGGCAATATGGGCTAAGGAAGGCAAACCCGGTTACTGATTGTTGTTGTAATCAAGGATGTTGTTGAATGTCAGGGAATGCACAATCCATGCTTATGCACCAGATCATCAGTGGCAGGCAAAGCCATTATTGCTATGCCTTGATAGAGCCATTTGATATCGCCGGGTTTGATGAGCAATGGTCAGTTTTAAGTACCGCCCCGGGAGCACAGTGGCGCAGCCTTCCCATTGCATCGCTGGCCTCGGCACCGGGGTTGCAGCCTTTGTTGTTAAGGCTCAGTGATGGTAGCCCCTGTGAGACCCTGATGCTCTGGTTGCTGCAACAACCAGGGGCAGAGCAGCGGTGCATCTTGTTCACCACCTGGTTTGATTGGCAACAAGTCATTGCTTTTTGGTTGCAGCGAACTGAGGCTCTTTATCCTCAGGGCATAGTCGCTCCATTTAACAGTTTTTCGGCTCCCATACTGTCATTGCTGTGGCAAACCCTGGGCGATGAACAGCAACAGAGTTTTGTCGCTGGTTTGGAAGGCCTCTATTTGCCTGAAGGCGCAGCTTGGAGACTGTTGGCAATCGGAAACCAAGTGGCTGAACCCGCTTTTGAGCAAATACAACTCAGTGAACAGCAATATGAGCTTTTGACGCGCGAGAGTCGGCGTGAACTGCAAAGTCAGCAACTGTTTTTAAGGCTACAGCCTTATCACAGGAGAGAATTTTCGCCGGCGGATATCAGAGCCGTCTATTTCGATACCTTGCAACGGGTACAACAGCAGTTTGCTGATGCAGATGCCAGGAGTTGTGAAATCATGGCACAGCGCAGGTTCGTCTGGGGGAAAGATTACTTTATCCATCCTGTGTTTTTGGCCTTGTGTACGGATGGTGATTATCGAAAGGCGCTGAGACGTTTTCAGCAAAAAGTATGCAATGATGCGGCGCTCGGTCGCGATATGGATTTTCATGATTGGTTGCCTCCATTGGAGCAATAGCCAGAGGACAGGGATGTGGTAGCAATAGCAGCATTAGAGCAACAACAACTCGATGAACAGCAATGGCGGCAGCTATTGGTCACTGGCTCGGTGTTTTTGCTGGCAGATCCAACACTCAATGAAGCGGTGAGAGGTATAGCTGAATCACAGCTTCCTGAAACTCCCGAGTTCAACCGGCTCTATTGGGGGGAACTGGGAAGGCTGCACGCATCATTGTCCCCGTGTCTTATCCGGGCTCATGGCAGTAATTGGGCCGAGTTGCAGCAAAAAATATGCAGCCAGCCCGGTTGGGGAATGGCCTGGGTGCTGGAAGGCGATATGCAGGCCTACACGCCACTTCAGCAACTGCAACTATTGGTACATCACTTGCGCAGTTGGACCTGGATAGCAGACGGTGATGACACCCAGTTATTACGCATTGCCGACTGGAAGGTAACGGAAACCTTGCTGAGTGCCAGTTCGGTTGAAGAAGCCGTTGACTTTTTGGGTCCGGCGGCGGCCTTGGTGACGATTAACGCCGATGGGATCACGCGCTGGCAACCCAAACAGGGTTCACAGTGGCAGTTAGCGCAGCAAAGCACACCCAGAGTGTTGACTGACCCCCAGTATCAGGCGCTGCGTCAGATGGCTGAAGCCATCACTTATCGTGACTACATGACGCACCTGCAACAACATCATCCCGTGACCAGACAATGGTCCACAGACGACTGCCTCAGTTTTATCTCAAAGCATGTTAATCAGGCCCAGCAGCACGGATTCAGTGGCAAGCAGCAGCAGATAAAGTTTCTCACGCTCGCGTGCCTGTTTGGCGATGATTTTTGGCAGTTGCCCTGGGCGAAATCTATCCTCGATGCTCCAAGACAAGGCGCTGAAGACAGGATGTACAAGCTATTTCGCGCAGCAGAGGCCGAATTGGATAAGGAAGTCGCATCATGAGTCAGAATCGCAAGGCAGAGTTGATCTCCAGTGAAGTTGCTGCAGAGCAGAACTTCACCACAGATAATATCTTGCGCGGCAGTTGCGTCGAGTGCGGTTGCACGGCACTGATATTTTATCACTACGATGATGGTCAACCTGTGCCCGAAGCCCCTTTCATACTGACTGACAGTAATAACAAAAAGCTTGAAGGCAAGACAGACAAGAAAGGGCTCTGCCTGATTGAAGAAATGCCCTGTGGCGCTTTCGAACTGCTGCTTGATGAAGGGAGCGATGAGTTTCGCCCCAAAGAAACCGAAGAGAATAACCCGGTTTTACAGGTTAAGAGCGAATATGCTGCCATTGCCGGAGAGTATTTCACTCTGTTCACGCTGCTGCGAAACAAAGGCTTCATTGAATATGACGCTGATGACAGCAGTGAGCGTCATATTGATATTGATGACACCAGTCTGTTTTTGAATGTACCGGATGAATATGAACCCGCCTACGAGCGCTTCTGGGAATTAAACGACCGAATTAATCGTGGCTCGATGGGATTGCGCGAGGCCATTTATAAAATTCATGTCAGTCTTCCTGCCGAAGTGGTCAGCAAGGCCGGGGACAACAGCGCTATTTTATTGTTCTGTGAAATTGCGCTGGGCTTCATCCCTGTAGTCGGTCAGGCGATGGATATCTACGACCTCGGTGAATGGGGCTGGCAGACATACACTCAGGCAGCGCTAAGAAGCGATCCCATGCACTGGGCCATTGGTGGTCTGGTACTGGTTGGGTTTGTTCCCGGTGTTGGTGATGCTCTGAAAAAGTCCGGTAAAGCCATTATTGAAGCTCTGGCCAAAAACAGTCCGGAAGCGATCCAAGCCGGCATCAAGATGTTGCGTGGTTTATCCAACGGAAACCTGGTGAAGTTTCTCAATAGCTTTGCTGACAAAATCAAAGATGCCGGTGCCAAGGCATTGGAACTGCTGCAACAGATTATCGACGGACTCAAGCTGGCCTTGGTCAATGGCGGCCATTGGATCCTCAGGTTGATGAAAGAGGCATTTGGTTCGCTTATTGACATCATGGTATCCATGGCCGGCAAGCTCAAAGAGATGCTGGACTGGGTCTGCAACAAGGTAAAAGAATTTATTGGCAAGGTGGTTACTCGCCTGACCGGAACTCCCAGACCTAAAAATACCGAGCATCCAGAAGTGGATTTGAATGCCGGGAAAGACGCTCAAATCCGGGATATGAGTGGGCCCACGGCTGAAGTGGATGCCAGTAACCAGGTATTGCCAGGCGCCAAGGGCAAATGCACCAATGGTTGCCCCATCGATATGGCTACCGGCCATGTGGTTGACTGGCGCACAGATTTCAGTTTGCCGGGAATATTGGCGCTAGGGCTTAAGCGTTTCTATCACTCAGGACCTGATGTCGAACCCGGTATGTTGGGAAGACGCTGGCGCGCGGATTGGGATATGAGCCTGGTGTTAAGTGGTGATCAGGCCACTTTTACTGACGGTGAGTATAACCAGGCGCTGTTTGTCATCCCTGAAGAAGGCGCCGCTCATCGGGCGGCTCATATGCCACAGTGGCGGTTATGCCGCATCGACGGGCTGTTGGTGATGCGCCATTTAAGCGGCATTGACTACACCTTCAATCATGCTTTGGGCAACAAGCTGATGCTGACAGCCATCAGCGATCAGAGCGGTAACCGCCATCATTTTGTTTATGACCGCGGCCAACTGAAAGGGATTTTGCTCAGTGACGGTCGGCGTATCAAGGTGAATGGTAGCCGGCGACGTATTGAACGCCTTGAGTTGCAGACAGCCGATGGCAAGGCGCTGAAAACCTTGGTGGCCTATGAGTACAACGACAAAGGATATCTGACATCATGCCGGGCCGATCCGGGCCACAGCTTTGACTACCAATACTCGGATGAGGGCTGGTTGCTGCGCTGGCAGGACATGAGCTGCACCTGGGTTGAACATGACTATGACAGTCAGGGGCGGGCCATTCGCTCCAGAGGCGCTGACAAGCGCTTTTGTGACGCGTTGCATTACGATGATGATAACCGGATTGTCTATTACCGTAGTCCGCTGGATGGTATCAAAATCTATCACAGGGATGAGCGCAACAATATTATTCGTGTTGTGTTGCCCAATGGCGATACCACCTACAACGAATGGCAGGACAACCAACTGGTATCCCAACGCAATCAGTTGGGAGAGCAACAGGCGTTCAAGCGTGACGAGTGGGGGCAACTTGCCGAGCTGACCCAGGCGGACGGCAGTCAGCTTAAGTGGCAGTATGATGAAGCCGGCAGGTTGCTTAGCTTCACCAATGAATTGGGTGCCAGTTGGCAGCATGAGTACGATAGCCGCGGCAATCTGCTGTCGGTGCTTGACCCCTTGGGCCACAGCCGTTACTGGCAGTACAACTCCAAGGGGCAAATGGCCTGGGCGATCGATGCTGATGGCGAGCAGACCGGCTTTGGTTATGACAAGGTGTCAGGCCTGCCCTGCGAAGTCATTTTGCCCGGCGTTGAACCGCTAAAACTGGAATATGACAATCTGGGGCGGATAAGCCGGGTGCTTCAAGGGATCCAGTGTCACAAGTATACTTATTTGGGGCAAAGTGCCCTGGTCACTGGGGTGGTGGACAGCCAAGGCAAACGCCAGCACTTCGAATATGATACCGAAGGCAATCTGGTCAAAGCGACTGATGCCAATGGCAACAGCCAGCAATATCGTTACGGTGCGTTTGACCTGTTGCAAGCCAGTATCGATCCTTTAGGCCATGAACTGCAGCTGTTCTATAACGGAGAATGCCAGTTTGCCGGCATTGCCAACAGCAAAGGTGAGCAGTGGCGATATCACTACAATTCCAGCGGTCAAATTGTTGAAGAGCGTCACCTTGATGGTCGTCGTAACCGCTTCGATTACGATAAGGCCGGCCGGGTAATATGCAAAACCCAGGCTGATGGCAGCAGCATTCATTTCTTCTACGATATCTGTGGCCGTTTGCTGCAAAAGCAAACCCGTAACTCGCAGCAAATGGTGATGAACAATAGCCATTTTGAATACGACGGGGCCGGTCAACTGCTTAAAGGCCGTAATGCCGTGTCTGAGCTGGCGTTTAGCTATGATGCGCTTGGCAGGCTGATTGCTGAAACGCAAAATGGCCAATCGATTGAGTATCAATACACTGCCGCGGGTCGTCCAATTCGTGCCAATGGCTTATTGCTTGAGCAACTGCAGACATGGCAACACGGCCGTTTGGCAACGATTGCCGCTTCTGGGTTTGAGCCGCTGACACTGGCATACGACCGTTATGGCCGGGAAACCAGTCGCAGTAACCAGGCTGGATTCTGCCTGCGACAGGAGTACACCCCGGAGGGACTGCTCAAACGTCAGCACCTGGATGCCTGGAGCCCACAGGGGACAGAGCAGCAACTACCTGGCCGCTTTGGTGGCATTGCCCGCAGTTATGAATATGACGCTCTGAGCCGGATCACCGCCATCGAAGACGGTCACTGGGGCCGCAGTGAATTTACCCAAAATGCCCTTGGGCAAATCGTGGCAGAAAAACGCACCAGCGCCTGGCATACACGCAGTGAGCGGCGCCAATTCAGCTATGACTCCGAACTCCAACTGACGGCCATAGCCTCTTGGGCTGAGGATGGGCAAAACAAAGACCAGCTTAGCAACAGTTCCCCGAATAGCACTTCAAATAGCCGGATTATCGACTTCGCCAAAAAGCGCCAGGAAAAGGCACTGGAATATCAGCAAGCCGGGCGGGTAGTGCGTCAGGGAGACAATGTTTTCCGCTACGATGCCAATGGCCGTATGGTCGAGAAAACCCTGAAACGTGATGGTTTCAGGGCCCAGACTAGCTTCTATCATTGGGATGAAGAAGATCGCCTCATTCGTGTCAGTCTGCCCAATGGGGATATTTGGCATTATGAATACGATGTCTTTGGCCGCCGCTGTCGTAAATACCGGCAGCAACCAGCAACGCAGC
>NZ_NIJM01000082.1 GCF_002836945.1 Shewanella chilikensis | reverse complement strand
GAGCCAGAGCCAGAGCCAGAGCCAGAGCCAGAGCCAGAGCCAGAGCCAGAGCCAGTCAAGGCGGCTGCACCGGATATCAGTTGGGGCAATATCACCCTCAAGCGGGCGATGGAGCAATATCAGGCTGCTGAAGGTGCCATCGAAGCGCATGATGCTTTACTGGCCGTGATAGGTGAATGCTACAAACAGCGGAAAAACAGCAAGTATCTGCAGTTGGGGCAAGAGTACGATACCGCATACAGTGCATTGTTTGCCGCCAGTCGGGAGAAAGTGATCAGCAAATCACCCAAGGCTGAGTTCAAGGGCACAGGATTTATGCAGCTCTCCACCCTGTGCAACGATGCCGGCCGTTTCGATGCCGCCATAGCCCTGTGCAACAAGGCGATTGAATATGGGCTACAAGATGGCACAGTCACAGGTTTTGAAGGTCGTATTAAGCGTATCGAAAAGGCCAGAGATAAAGCCTTGGCTTGAGTACAAAAGTCGATTCAATGTGTAGAATCAAGCAAGGAGGGCCGGGCTAACTGCCGTGTCACTTCTTCCCAAGCTAAGCGAGCCTGCGGGTTCGCTTTTTTTATTGATGGAGAGCCGCAATGAAACCAGCGACTTTATGGGTTGCACTTACTTCGCTGTTGCTGCTGGCAGCTTGCAGCAAACAACCGCAATGGACTCTGTTTTACTATCCGGATATACAGCAGCTGGATATAGACAAGCCGGATACCCAGCCGCAAGCGGCCGAGAAAATGGACCGTTATCATGCTATTGCCGGTTACTATCAAACTCTGCAGCAGTGTCAGGACAAGGGCAGAGGTATGCAACACCTCAATGAAGGCAAGGGCAGCTTCGAGTGTGGTCACAACTGCCGTCTCGACGACAGGGATATGGTAATCTGTGACCAATGGCACAATAACGGCCCCTAAGGGACATGAAATTTAAACAGGATTACTTCACCCGCCTGGCGGGATTTTACCAGCAGGTACTGCCCGCCGGGTTACCTTCGCCCCATTGGTTGGCCTGGAGCGATGATGCGGCGGCGCTTTTGGGCCTGAATGGCCCCAGTGAAACCCTGCTGCAGCAACTCGCCGGCAACCAAAGAATGCCGGGCGCCGAATATTACGCCCAGGTCTATAGCGGGCATCAGTTTGGCGGCTACAGCCCCAGGTTGGGTGATGGCCGTTCGATCATTCTCGGTGAGGCACTGGGGCCAGAAGGTGCCTGGGATCTGGCCTTGAAGGGGGCGGGACCCACGCCATACTCACGTCACGGTGATGGCCGTGCTGTGATGCGTTCGGCGGTGCGCGAGTTTCTGGTGTCCGAGGCGCTGTATCATTTGGGCGTACCCACCACCAGGGCGCTGGCGGTGATCGGCTCTGAGTTGCCGGTGTGGCGTGAGTCGCTGGAAAAAGGCGCCATTACCGTGCGCTTGGCCCGCAGTCATATACGTTTTGGTCACTTCGAGTATTTCTGTTACAGCGAGAAGGGTCAGGCCGACAAGCTCAAGCAGCTGCTCGATTTCACCCTGAGCCAACATTATCCCCAGCTCAGCCTGGACTATGAGGGCTACAAGGCCTGGTTTGCGCTGGTGGTGCGTGATACCGCGCGCATGATAGCCCACTGGCAAGCGGTGGGTTTTGCCCACGGGGTGATGAATACCGACAATATGTCGATTCTCGGCGACAGTTTTGACTTTGGCCCCTTCGCCTTCCTCGATACCTTTAAGGAAGACTTTATCTGTAACCATTCAGATCCCGAGGGGCGTTACGCCTTCGGTCAGCAACCCGGCATCGGTTTGTGGAACTTGCAACGTTTGGCGCAGGCGTTGACGCCCGTGCTGGCTTCCGATGACTTGATAGCCGCGCTCAATACCTATCAGCACGAATTGGTGCAGCAATATCTTGGCTTGATGCGCGCCAAGTTGGGGCTGGCGCCCTTGGCCGAAGGTTTAAGCCTTAATGACCGGCTGGAGCAGGACAACAAGGACCTGGCACTTATCGGCGCTTTTACCGGCTTGCTGGAACAAAACGCCTTGGACTACACCCAGAGCCTGCGCCGCTTCGGCGAGCTGGACCCCAAGGCAGAAAACAGCAGTCTGAGGGATGATTTTATCAATCGTCAGGGCTGGGATGATTGGCTGCCCGAGTACCGGCGCCGTATCGATATCCGCCAGGGGCTTGAACAGTGGCAGGCCGAGCGCCGGGCCCATAACCCCAAATATATCTTGCGCAACTATCTGGCTCAGGAAGCGATAATTGCCATCGAAGAGGAGGGCAATAGCCAGCCGCTTGAGCAGTTGTACCAGCTCCTCAGGCGTCCGTTCGATGAGCAGCCTGAGATGCAGGAGTTTGCCAAGCGACCACCGGATTGGGGGCAGGGGTTGATCATGTCCTGCAGCAGTTAAGAAATAGGATTAAAAGATGCAGTATCAAAATCTTAGCTTGGATCCCGAGCATAAAACCTTGTCGATGACGGCCAGGGTCGAGTTTGAAGCCTTCGACAGCTTTGCCGAGCACCTGTGCCGGGCGCTCGATGCCAAGGTGCTGGAGCGGCAATGGGGGGCAGATCGTCACCAATGGTTGCTGGATTTTGAAGGCAGTCTCTTGTGGCTCAACTATGAGTTCTACGGTGATGTGTGCTGGTTAAGCTGCCAGAGTGAACAAGACTGGGAAGTATTGGTATATCTGAAACATTTACTGGAGTCACAGGCATGACAGAAAAGCAGGCCACGGCGGAGTTTCATTATCGGGATCTTTCCCCTGAACTGATTTTGGATGCCATCGAAAGTCTGGCGATTTACCCGGAGACGGGACTGACGCCACTCAACAGCTATGAGAACCGGGTCTATCAGTTTCGCTGCGATCGCGGTCAGAGGTACGTGGTTAAGTTCTATCGCCCCGAACGTTGGACCTATGCCCAGATTTTGGAAGAACATGAATTTACGTTCGAGCTGGCCGAAGCCGAGATCCCCATTGCCGCCCCTGTGGTGCTCGACGGCCGCAGTCTGCATCACTTCAAAGAGTGGCGTTTCGCGCTGTTTCCTTCCATAGGAGGTCGCAGCTTTGAGGTGGACAACCTGGATCAGATAGAGGGCGCCGGCCAGTTTATCGGCCGTTTACACCAGTATTCCCGTGGCAGCCTGTTCAAACAGCGCTTGAACCTGACGCCGACAACCCTGGGGACTCCGGCGCTGGAACAACTGCAGCACACAGAACTGATCCCGAACGCTTTGCGGGAACATATGCTCGAGGCGGCATCCAGCCTCTTTTCTGAGCTGCAGTTGCGCTGGCAAGGTATCGAATACCAGAGTATGCGCCTGCATGGAGATCTGCATCCCGGCAATATTCTCTGGACCCCCAATGGCCCTGGGTTTGTCGATCTCGACGATGCCTGCAACGGCCCTGCGGTGCAGGATCTGTGGATGATGCTATCCGGTGACAGGCAACAACAGACGCTGCAACTGGAAGTCTTGCTGGAAGCCTACGAGGCTTTCTCCAACTTCGATACCAAGGAGCTGCAGTTGATAGAGCCACTCAGGGCTCTGCGAATGTTGCATTACAACGCCTGGTTGGCCAAGCGTTGGGACGATCCCGCGTTTCCGCGCCATTTTCCCTGGTTTGCGACCGAAGAATACTGGCGACAGCAGTTGCAGGCCTTTAAAGAACAACGGCAGCGTCTGGACGAAGCGCCACTGAGCCTTATTCCCTATTGAGTGGTACTGAGACCCAAAGGCGATACCTGAAGGGGCTTGGATTTAACAAAAAGGGAACTCAGGGCTTGAGTTCGACTCAAAAAGAAGATTATGTTATTCAGCAATTCCAGCAGTGTTGGCTGAAATTTTAATAAACAAGGAACTCCAATGAAGAAAATCCTGATGTTGGCAGCAGCATTTTTGCTGCTTCCCCTGGCGGCCACAGCGGCCCAGTACAAAGAAGGCGTGCATTATACTGTGGTCAGTGAAGGCCCTGCGTCCGCTAAGCCTGAAATCACAGAGTTTTTCTCTTTCTACTGTCCCCATTGCTATAACTTCGAAAAGAACGTGATCCCCAAGCTGAAGGCGCGTTTGCCCGAAGGAGTCGCTTTTGAGCAAAACCATGTCGACTTTATCGGTCGCGAGATGGGGGTGGAGATGTCCCGTGCTTTCGCCACTGCCGAAGTGCTGAAGGTGTCTGACAAGGTCAATCATGCCATGTTCAGTGCGATTCAGGACAAGAAGCAACACTTCACCAATCGTGATGACATCAAGGCGCTCTTTGTGGCCAATGGCGTAGATCCCAAGCAGTTTGATTCTGCGGCCAACTCTTTTATGGTCAACAGCATGATGGCCAACATGAAGCGCAACACAGAAAACGCCAAGATCTCAGGTGTGCCAGCGCTGGTAGTGAATGGTAAGTATCGAGTTGAAACTGGTGCCATCAAGTCTTATGACGAGATGCTGGATATTGCTATCTACCTGACTCAGTTGAAGTAATTCGGTATATAGATACCAAAAGGGCCGACATGGCCCTTTTTTGTTACCCGGAAATACTGGTAGAAACCCCAAAAAAAACCGTACTCCTTGGTCGCAAGAAGTACGGATTAGAGCCATAAGGCTCAGTTTTTACCCTGAGTAACGCGATCACTCTAACAGTGCGTCAAAAAATTGGCAAGTGATGTGTTTTTGACTTTGCTTGTCAGGTATGGATGTATAACAGGAATATTTTTACAACAAAGACTTCTACTTACGATTTTTGGCTCATTTTACTGAATTGAGATGAAACCTTCTGCCGGGTTAGGAGGTCAAAACTTCGGGATCGGAAATCAACTAAAGGAGGTTTCTCGTGCGTGTATTTCCTGTCTATGCTCCCAAGCTGATTGTCAAACACGTAAGGATATTTTTGACCGGCGCCGTCTGGGTGAAAGATCTGGGAAGATTAGAGTTTGATAAGGGGCGCTTTTTGCTGCCGAGAAAAAGCCTGCCAAAGGTAAAGCAGGCTATCATGGAATTGAACGAACTCATTGAAACTCAGAATAGTCAAGCTAAAACCGTTTAGATTCAGTTGACTTCGTCGTTGAGCAGACCAACAAGGCCGGTAACTTTCTCGTTCCACGAGTTGAGATCTTGCTGAAGTTGTTGGTTTTGCTCTATCAGATGAGCATTTTTCTGCTTTTCTTCTTCCAGCTCCATTTTCAGAAGCTCAATATTTTCGAGCGCAGCCTGGATTTTGGTCTCCAGTTTGGACAGTAATTCTAGGCTCATACAGGAGTCCTTAAATAGTTGGGCGAATGAGATATTGATTCTATCAGTGCCACTGGCTTAAGGAATAGCTCTTATCTCCAAGTGTCCAAAAAATATGCGATAAAATTGGTTGTTTGATAGTTTTTTTCACTTATCTGAATCCCGGCTGTCCCAAGTGAGCTTTTGCCGGATAAAATAATAATTTTCGCCCCGGAACCCAGCCGATGACAATTCAACGTATCGATACCAATCCACGCATGAGCAGCATAGTGATCCACAACAACACGGTTTATCTTTGTGGTCAGGTTGCCAAGGATAAGTTCGCCGATATTCAGCAGCAAACCCGAACCATGCTCGAAGAAGTGGATGAGCTGCTCAAGCGGGCTGGCAGCAGTCGTGAACGGATCCTCTCAGCGACTATCTACCTGAAACAGATGAGTGATTATGATGCCATGAATGCCATCTGGGATGCCTGGTTACCGGCAGGGCATGCACCGGCTAGAGCCTGTGTGGAGGCCGCGATTGCCGAGCCCGAGTATCTGGTGGAAATTTCAGTTATCGCGGCGATTTAAATCTCACTGCCGGCCGAGGCAATCAGCACCCGGCCAAATTCAGCGCCTTCCTGCTCAGGAGTGATTGCCAGCAGCTGATCCATACGAATGGCGCGGTTGCTGGTGGTCGTTTGCACCAACAGCCACTCGCTCTTGTCGGGACGGGTCTCGGTGATCAGCGCCTTGCCATGAAGTATCTCTCCTTGCAACAGCTCTATTTTCAGCGGATAACCGCGAATACAGGCCAACTCGAGGTAATCATAGCGGCCGCAATCTATCGCTTGGTAAGGTTTCATATTTTAGTCTTTTAGTTTGAAGTTAAATAATAATCTTCCTGATAGAAGCTGGCACTAATCGGAATTAAGTCAATATCTAAGCAGAATGGTATAAAAGTAGCCTGATTTTTCACTTATACCAAAATAAGTTGCAGCAAATTGTGAGGTCAGGAATGAAACCGAATGGCAGCTTGGAGGGACTAGCGGGGCGGGACAAGCACAGAGACTGTGCTCAATGCTGATGGTTCTTGGTTTGAGAGTGGGGCTACCACACCCGCCTCATGGGAAGGGTATCGGGTATTCGCTTAATGGCATTAATCTATTGATTTAAGCTTATTGTTGTTTATTGCTTATAAAAGATTTGTGTATTTTCTAGGCTAAAGTAGAATTTGAGTAAATAGTTACTCATTAATTGTCTTTTTTGGATTTAATGAGTACTTAGTTACTCATAGTGTCTTTAGGAGCGCTCATGGAACATTTAACCATTCAGGCTTTTATCAATAGCCAATGGATAGATATTGCCAAGCTCTCTTTTCCAAACAGCGCACAAGGTCATTATCGGCTTACCTCGTTAGATTACGAGCAAGATTATGCCCTGGCAGAGCTCAATAAAGACGACATGCATGCCGTTTCGATAAACCACCCTGTCAGCCTGTTTTTTGAAGAGCCGAGGTGGCTTTGTTTCCTCGATGACATCATGCCTGACGGTGCAAGTCGCCGCTACTGGCTTAAGTACTTCGATATCGCAGATCTGAGCTTAGATGAGCAAAATTTTATCCTGTTAAAGTTTGGCACTATCGCGCCGGTAGGTAATTTACGGGTCAAGGAATCATTGCCTGAGCGCTCAGTCATTGCTGACAGGCTGACATTCACCGTGGATGACGTTAAAAATCGCGCGGCTGATATTCTGGATTACGCACAATACCGAGGCGCTGCTGCTGGTGGTGCAACAGGAGCTGGCGGGGAAGCACCCAAGTTGCTGTTACGTTGTGACGATGAGCAAAACATCTGGATTGATAGCTATCAGGACGACCAACAAAACCGAGACCTGCATTATTTGGTGAAATACCCAAGAGGCTCACGTTCACCCGTTGATTGTGACATCTTGCGAGCAGAGTACCACTATTACCACGAGCTGGCAGAAATGGGCTTTGAGACTATTCCAACGGCCAATATGCGACTCGAGGAGGGCCATTCCTACCCATCATTGTGGCTGCCGCGTTTTGATATTTATTTCAATGAACTCGGCCAGCAGCGTTACGCAATGGAATCGGTTTACTCGATACTGGGTAAAGCTGCCGGAGTTACCTTAGATCACGAGCAAACCATAAGAACGCTCGTCCACAAGATCACTCATAGCCATATGGTCTTAGAGCAAGGTTATCAGTTTGATATTCAGGCTTTTGTGCTTGAGTTGGTTCAGAGAGACTTACTCAATATCCTATTTGGTAACAGCGATAACCACGGGCGTAATACCGCATTTCTTAAAGGTGATGGTTGGATAAAGCTTGCCCCTATCTATGACTTTGCACCAATGAAGGCTGATCCTGAAGGGGTGGCCAGAACCACAAAGTGGCAATCACCGCTCGAAGTTGGGGGTGAGTATGACTTTCAAGGTATTGCCGATTCGTTGGCCGATTTGGTGCCTGCTCAAGAGTTAATGGCAGCATTAAAGCTCACCGCCCAGCAATGTCTTAACTTGAAGCAGCGCTTAATTGCGCGTGGTGTACCGGAACGGATTATCGATATGCCTGCGATTGGCTTTACTTATATCGAAGACAAGCTAACAAGGTGGGGATTGGTATGAGTGATAAAACATCTACCCTTGAGTCTGCTAAAGAGGCTATTGCTCGTCTTAGAGCTAATCGTCGGCAAGCTGGTGACGTTGTAATTGAAGCGTCACAATATCAGCTCTCACTAGACGCTGAAGAGACTCACGCAAAGCAAGCTCCCCCTCCCCAACGTGCTTCCAAGCATAGCGGGAGGGTGAGTACTGTTGAGAGACGTAAGGCCATCGAAGGCGTTACGCAAAGGCTATTACGCGGAGAACTTACTCAAGGGCAAGCTCTTAAAGCTTTACGTATTGAGGTTTTAGGCCTAACCCAAGACGAGTATGCAAATTTGGCTAAAGTGTCACGTAAGACCCTCTCTGACGTTGAGAACGATCGGGGTAGCTATAAGACTGATATTCTCGACCGATTGTTTAAACCCTTTGGCCTGAGAGTGGGGATTGTGCCTATCTCTACCGGCATCAAATAACGACTATGGTCGTGCCTTTGTGGGGAGAATAAATACAGTATCATACTGTATTTATTCTCGATTACCCGGTGGTTTCCTTGCTCAATAGTTATCGAAGCGGTCGTTAGCATCCAGCTACTGCATAGCCTTTAAATGGGCCTGATTGCTCTAGCTAGGTTCACTGTGCATGGTCATGAGCCGCCACCAAATTCAGGTTATCGTCGTCTAGCTCACCATTCGCCCAATGATGTGAGAATTTTCGTATTCGTCGCCAAAACTATCGCCTAATGAGCTTGCAGGCTTTAGTATGCGGAATGATTCTCCCGATTTGGCATGCCAAACGGGTCAGGGAAGAAAGATAAATGCTCAAGGAGTCGAAGCATGCGAATAGTGCATTTCCGTGACGCTTACCAGGAAGATATTCCCATAATCGTCAAACCGGACAAGGCGGCTGGTTATATCCGTGAATACCTGAGCCGTCAGCCAGGATTTTATGAAACCGTCTTTGGTATCGATACCTTCCTGCGAGATTCAGGTATCACTTATTTCCAGGGGCCACATCAAATCCCATCCATCATGGAGCGGATCTCTTGGCGGTTGGAGTCAGGCGATTTTCTACTACTGGGAGACAGGGAAGACGGGTTTGACACTATCCTGTTTTTCGGTGACATCAGCCCTTTTCTATCGAGCACTTTCAAGGAACGCGTCAAGCGTTTACCTCCCCGGCTGCAGTACGGCTATGGCAACTATTCCAAAGCTCCCGAGCCCATTATCGAGCCGGACATGACACCGGCACCAGAAGCACCGGCCGATCTCCATCCCAGTCCAATGGCTACCGCAATTAACGCCATGGCTTCGGCTCCTCGAAAGAAAGCTATCGAACTTCAAAGCTATTCTGTTGAACAGGTATTGGCCAATCCCGAGTTACAGGGAGTTACCCCGGTTAACTTCATCGATCCTGCCTCCATGCTGGTTGATGACATTGTGACTTTCCTGGAGGAAGGCAAGTCATTCATTCAATCACCGTCCTTGTCCAGTGCAGCCATGATGGCGGCAATCGTGGTCCCAGGGAAGTTGATTGATGGAGCAGCAAAACAAGTGCTTAAACGAGAGATGGGCGATGTCACCCAGTACGCTGCCAATGCTCTCAAAAACGTGAATGTCAAATCTGCTAACCGGGTCAATGAAGCCTTGGGTCAATATGGTGGAGATCATGTCGCCAGGGTCTTGAAGCTGGATGAGCACTCAGACTTTATCAAACGCTATCACGGTCCTGATAACTTCTATACCAAGGATGGCAAACTGGTTGAAGCAGAGTTCAAAGGATACAGCAGTGATAGTGCTACATTGGGAGTTAATAGCAAGGGATATAAGCAAGGCTCTGAACAGAAGAACTTAGCAAGAGCTCGGCAGATGAGTAAAAAGAAGCCCAGGATCGGAAAGGAATCTAATCGCATTGGGGGGGCTTATACCGAAGGTGAAATCAATGGACTCTGGGGGAAGATGATGGAGGATAAAGGACAGAAAATGCATTTAGCGGTGTTCACTAATACCGAAACAGGTCAGGTTCGTGCATTTTGGCAGGACGCTCAAGGGAGTTTAGTCGGGAATCCTGTTGTCAATGAACTGATACCGAACTTTAATGAGGCGAAAAACCTGATAAGTACAGCATTGAATTAAAAGGACCTTGAAGAATGACGACCAAAGTACCTCAAATGAGTCAGACAGAGATAGAGAATGACATAGCCCTGTGTTTGCAACAGATCGCACGGGCTAAAGAACTAGAGGTTTCAGGTTATTACAAAGATAATGAGATAAAACAAGAGAGCATCTATGCTGGAGATGCAATGTCTTATGCTCAACTTGGTATGGCTTACGCCTTACATAATGATATTGCAGAAGCGCAAGCTGCTTTTAGAACGGCGGCAGAATTACAGTCATTGCCTATTCGGATGGCCTACGACACTGAATTTGATAATTATCAAGGCTCAGTGATTGTGCGAGGTGCAGAGGCATACAACGTAGTTGATTGTGCTAGTTATGCTTTGGCCGCAGATACGATAGAAATTGCTCAGCTTGTTTGCGCCATCTTCCCAAAGGAAAGACCTAAAACTCCCGAAAAGACAGAGACTATAGACGAGTTTGTTTTTGCCCTCGACGCTTTCTTTAAAGGGGAGTTTAGTCAGGCTGCCAATATCTGTGAGACTCGGATAGAGAAGTTCCTGGCCAAGCCCAGTAAAAAACTCACTTTCAACAGCAATTACTACACCTTGCATTTGGCATTGTGGGGAATATGTACGGGGGACCAGCAGTCCTTTGACGAAGGTATTCGAAAGCAACTGACGATATGCCACCATGAAGCCCGTTACGGTGAGTGGAAGGGAATGGTTCCAGGGCATTATGCTGAATATGCAGTCGCACTCACTAATCTAGCAATCCTCGCTGGCCTTAAGCAGCAAGTGTTGAGGGTGTTCAAAATTCTGTGTCACGTTAAAAATCACAGATCGATGTGAGCATCC
>NZ_NIJM01000081.1 GCF_002836945.1 Shewanella chilikensis | reverse complement strand
AATTACGCAAGGCAGCCTAATTTAGCGAGTGGTGCACTTCGGAGTTGAATTCGCGAAGAGACTTGCGATGAGATTTTTTACTTATTGGTCAGCAAAAACTCCACAAAGGCTCGGTCGGCCTGGCTCACCGGGCGCTGTTTCTTCCAGGCAATATGCAGGTCGAGATACACTGGCGGTGCGAAGGGCAGGGCGATGATGTCATCTCTTTCATTGACCACCATTTCCAACACGCTGGTGACGGCAAATCCTTGACTTACAATCTGTTTTATCAGGTTTATCAGGTTGGTTTCAAAGGCGATCCTAGGCTCGAGTTGCAGCTCTCTGGCTCGGCTCAGCATCCATTCACGATGAAAATAACCGGGTTTGAACATCACTAACTCATGGGCGAAAAACTGCTCCAGCGTTACGGCCTCGTTTGTGGCCAAGGGGTGTTCAGGGCTTGAAGCTACCACCATCTGCTCTCTAATTAACAGACAGGACTCGAACTCAGGCTTGAGATCCTGGGCCGTGATAATCGCTATATCCACCTCTTCCTGCTCCAGCATCCTCAGGGCATCGCGGGTGCCTCCCTCAAACAGCGACAGCTTCAAATCCGGATACTGATGGCGAAAAGCCATCACCCGTGACGGCAGGTAGAAAGAGCCCAACATACCGGGCACGGCAATTCGCACTTCGCCCTTGGCCAGCTCGGCCATGGCCCGGATATGGGCTTCTGCCTGACTCAGCTGTTTGAGGATCAATACCGCATGTTGATGCAGCGCCAGCCCTTCGGCAGTGAGGCGAATGCCGTTTTCCTGGCGACTGCCACTACGGTCGACCAGAGTGACGCCGAGAGATTGTTCCAGCCGCTTGATACTCTGACTGAGGGCGGGTTGGGCCAAATTCAGCTTCTCTGCTGCTCGGGTGAAACTGCCGTACTTAACCAGGTTATCCAGGTGTTTTAGTTGTCTGATGTCCACGTCTCGCCTTACTCTTGCGGATAATCTTGAGGAAGTTTTTCAAGCATAACAAAAATTGATGAAATCGATATTATTTATCTATTATTGTTATGCATTGCCCGGTGCTAACCTTGTTGTGGTGAATCCTTTGCTAATTTAAGAGGTCAGAGTGACTAAGGTCGAAGCCGTTGGCCGACATGCGCGTGATACCCGTTTGATTTGGGCACTGTGCGTGGCCTCAGTGGTGGTTTATATCAATCTGTATTTGATGCAGGGGATGCTGCCCTTGATTGCCGAGCATTTTCAGGTAACGGCGGCCAAGTCAACTCTGGTACTGTCTGTCACCAGCTTTACGCTGGCGTTTTCCTTGCTTGGCTATGCCATAGTTTCGGACAGAATTGGCCGTCACAAGCCGATTATTATCAGCCTCTGGGCTCTGGCGCTGTCCAATATCTTGTTGGTATTTGTTAAAGACTTCAATGCGTTGGTGGCTGTGAGGTTGCTTCAGGGGATATTGCTGGCGGCTGTGCCGGCCATCGCCATGGCTTATTTCAAGGAGCAGCTCAGACCTGAGACCATGCTCAAGGCCGCGGCGGTTTACATTACCGCCAACAGTTTCGGTGGCATTATCGGTCGGCTGTTTGGTGGGCTGATGTCGCAACATCTATTGTGGCAGGATGCCATGTGGCTGCTGCTGGCGGTGAGTCTGTTTGGGGTGGCGCTGGTCAGTTATTTGCTGCCCAATGCCGTCAGCGCCGCCAAGCGAGAACGGCTGCCGAAACAGTGGCGTTTCTGGCGCGGTGGCAGTGAAGACTTACGGGGTTTTGTGCATCACCTCAAGGATGGTCAGATGCGACTGGCTTACCTTATCGGTGGGCTGGCATTTATGATGATGGTCAACCAGTACAGCTTTATTCAGTTGCACTTGATGGCACCGCCTTATGATTGGAGCCGGTTTGAGGCGACACTGATCTTCCTCTGCTATTCGAGCGGCACACTGGCATCGTATTACACCGCCAGGTGGATTGCCCGCCATGGACAGTTGCCTTTGTTCAGAATTTCCTTGTTGCTGATGTTGTGCGGCAGTCTGCTGACTCTGCTGGATACCCAGGTGTGGATCTGCGTAGGCTTTTTGCTTACCTCCTGCGGTTTTTTTATTACCCACAGTTGCTGTAACTCCTTTGTGGCCATGCGTGCCAGCAGCCACAGGGCCAAGGCAACTTCATTGTATCTGTGCTGCTATTACCTTGGCGCCGCAATGGGAGGCCCTTTTTTGATGCTGTTCTGGCAGCGGGGCGAGTGGCAGGGTGTGGTGATGGGATCCATGGTTTTGCTGTTTTTGACTTCGCTGGCGGTTTGGCGCCTTGGCTGGCGGCAAAAACAGCCGCTCAGCCAGGAGATGGATACGCCTCAGGGGGCATCGTTGAGGTAGTCTTTACGCTCAAGACCGTATTTGCGCATCTTGTCGTAGAGGGTCTTGCGCGGTAGCTCCAGCTGTTCCATGGTCAGCTTGATGGAGCCCTTGTTGTGCGCCAGGGCTTCTTCAATCAGCAGTCTTTCGAAAAACTCCACCCTTTGAGTCAGTGACATGCCGCTTTGCAGGCTGTCACTGCTGCCCATGGCGCCGGCAAAGGCTGCCTCGGCGCCAAGCAGAACATAACGTTCCGCCAGATTTCTCAATTCGCGCACATTGCCGGGCCATTCATGGGTACTGAGACGGGCCTGCTGCTCACCGCCAAGGGCAATCAGCGCCTTGTGGTAGCGGGCCGAAGCGATACGGGCAAAGTGCAGAAACAGCAAGGGAATATCTTCCCGTCGCTCCCTCAGCGGCGGAATGGCCACAGTCACCAGATTGAGACGATAGAAGAGATCTTCGCGAAAGCTGCCCTGGCGGCACAGTTCTTTGAGGTCGACCTTGGTCGCGGCAATCACCCTGATATCCAGCGCTATGGATTTATTGGAGCCCAGACGCTCGACTCTCCTGTCTTCCAGTACACGCAGTAGCTTGACCTGCAATGCCATAGGTGTGCTTTCAATTTCATCGAGGAACAGGGTACCGCCGTTGGCGTACTCAAATTTGCCAATCCGGGTCTTGTCGGCGCCGGTAAAGGCTCCTGCTTCTGCACCAAACAGCTCACTCTCTATGATGTTTTCCGGGATAGCACCACAATTGATGGCGACAAAGTTGGCGCCGTGTCTGGGGCTGTGATCGTGCAGGTAACGGGCAACCAACTCTTTGCCAGTGCCGGTTTCACCCTCAATCAGGATATCGGCCGGAGTATCCAGCACCTGGTGGATGAGATGGCGCATCTGACGGATACCCGGACTGTTGCCGAGGATCCTGGGGCCTGGCAGGCTCTGGGATTCCAGCTCCTGCTTGAGCTTGCGGTTCTCCAGCGTCAGGCTGCGCTTGTCCAGTGCCCGCTTGACGACGTCCAGTATATGTTCGTTGTTGAAGGGTTTTTCCAGAAAGTCATAGGCGCCCTGTTTAACGGCGCTGACCGCCATGGCAATATCGCCAAAGCCGGTGATCAGTATCACCGGCAGATCGGCATCCAGCTGTTTGATTTGCTGCATGACACTGATGCCATCCATGCCTGGCATGTTGACATCGGTAATGACCACTCCCATCCAGTCGCGGCTGAGGTGGCGCAAGATCTCTTTCGCTTGGGTCGATGCCTTGGCACTGATGCCTTCGAGTTCAAATAATTGGCTCAGCACTGTGCCTATATGGGGTTCGTCGTCCAGGATCAGGACTGTGTATTCTTGTTCGCTCATTGGGTTTCCTCGCCGCGGTACAGAGGCAACAGGATCTGAAATATAGCGCCACCTTCGGCGGCGTTGGTGACGCTGATGGAGCCCTGCATGGACTCGACAATTCGGCGGGAGATGGAGAGTCCCAGACCCAATCCCTGTCGTTGGCTGGTGGTAAAATAGGGTTCGAAAATTTTCTCCATCTGGCTTTCGTTGACGCCTGGGCCGGAATCCTGAATACGGATACACAGCATCTCTTCTACGCTGATGCTGATGGTCAACAAACGCTCATCGACTCGTTGCATGGCGACTATGGCGTTGCTGATAAGGTTCACCAGTACCTGTTGCAGGCGTATTTTATCGCCGTAGAAGCACCAGGGCTTACCCGGGAGCTGCAGTTCGAGCCGGATCCCCTGCTTGTCGATTTCCGGATGCACTATGGTCAGCGCCTCCTGCACGGTTTCATTGATACTGGTGGGCTTGTCCTGGCCTTGACTCTTACGGGTGAAGCTCTTGAACTGGGCAACTATTTCCGCCAAGCGGTCGGTTAGGCTGATGATGGTGACCAGATTTTCCTGTGCCTTGTCATGCATGCCCCGACCAAGAAAGGTTTGAGTGTTTTGGGCATAACTGCGCAGCGCCGCCAATGGTTGATTGATTTCATGGTTGATGCTGGCAGACAGACTGCCGATGACAGTCAGCTTGGCGGCCTGGATCAATTCATCCTGGGTTTGTTTCAGTTGGGTGTTGGCATCTTCCAACTCCCGGGTACGTTCTTTGACCCTATGTTCCAGCTGGCTCTGGGCCTGGCGCATGCGTCTTAGGTTACGGCGCCGCTCGAGACTGAACAGCAGCCCCAATGCCAGCAACAGAAAGATACTGGCGGACAGCAGCATCACAGGGGGCAGTGAACGATACAAAGGTGCCACAGGTGTCAGCACATGTACATACCAGCCTACCTTGGTCATTTCATTGCGGGTATCCAGATATTGGGCCCGCCCCTGATCGTTTTCTATCCGATACAGTGCCCTGTGGGGGAGAGTTTCCTGCCGGTAGGGCGGATCTATCCTGAGTTCCTGCAGCTTACGGTCGGCATAACGGCGGCTAAGGGTTATCTGTTGCAACCTTTCCGCAGCCAGGGGGTGCAGTGACCTCAGGCGCCAATTGGCAATACTGGCCAGAAAGATGACTTCATCCTCACCGCTGATGGCCAGTTCATACTGGCCCGCCTTGGCCAGCCCCGTCATCTGCTCTTCAATATCGGCAATATCGACCTTGACTACTATGACACCGAGTACTTTACCCTGATCGTAAATCGGGTAGGAGAAATAAAACCCCCTGGTGTTGGACGAGGTGCCGACGGCGTAATAGCTGCCCAGCCTGCCGGCTATGGCTTCTGTGTAGTAGGGGCGAAAGGCATAATTCTGACCGATAAACGAATAGGCTTGCTGCCAGTTACTGGCGGCAATAGCATCCCCTTGGCTATTGAGCAGATAGATATCTGAGGCTTCGGTGACATGCTGTATCTCTTCAAAGTACTTGTTGATTTTGCTGATTTCGCGCTTGTCTGCGCTACTCTTGATTACCCGGGCAAGCATGGGGTTGGTGGACAGCACATGGGGAATACTCTCATAGCGAATGAGTGCGCCTTCAATAAAGCCTATGACTTCGCTGAGCTGTTTGTCAGCCAAGACTTGGTATTGGGTGAATCCTTTATCCAGATGGTACCAGTAGGTCAGTTTGAGGGTAATAAACAGACCCGTCACCAGCATGGTGGTGATAAGCAGGCGCTTTCGGGTCTTGTTGTTGAGCGGCATCTTATTGTCCCGGCGTCATTGCGGTGTAGTTCCGGCGTAAGAAATCGGCGAGTCTTAGACTCGCCGATAGCCCTGATGATTTCAAGGATTAAAAGCCCCGCAGTGAATCCAGATACTCAGGCAGGAACAGGGACACTTGAGGAACATAGGTGATCAGAATAAGGAACCCCAGTAACAGCAGCAGCCAAGGCAGGCACGCGTGGATTACCCAACCTATGCTCTTGCCTGTGATCCCCGAGGTCACAAACAGATTAAGCCCCACCGGCGGCGTCAGCATTCCTATCTCCATATTGACCACCATGATGATCCCAAGGTGAATTGGGTCGATCCCCAACTGGGTGGCGATGGGGAATAGGATGGGAGCCATGATGAGCAAAATGGCAGATGGCTCCATAAAGTTACCTGCGGCCAGCAACAACAGGTTGACTATGATGAGAAAGCCCCAGGCAAGCAGGCCCATGCCGACTATGTTTTCGGCAATCATGTGAGGGATCCGCTCTGTGGTCAATACATGGGCGAACAGCATGGCGTTGCCTATGATAAACAGCAGCATGATACTGACTTTGGCGCCATCCCTGACGACGGCGCGTATCTCTTTGTCGGCCGGCGTCTTGAGTAACCCCAGTAAGCTGTACCCCAGATTGCGGCCTATGGCTTTGACTTTAGGCTCACCAGGATTGCGCCAGGCGACATTTTTCAGAGGCCCGATATCGCGATAGCCGAAGACGGCAATGAAATAGGCATAGACGCAGGCGACTGCCGAGGCTTCCGTGGGGCTGGCGACCCCGCCGTAAATGGAGCCCAGCACTATGACAATCAACATCAGGCCACCCATGGCCTTGGCCGTTGAGATAGAGAGCTTGCGAATACCGGGGAAGGGTAGGGAGGGCAAGCCCTTGATACGGGCCACTATATAGATGGCCAGCATAATTAGTATTCCCGCCAGTAAGCCAGGGATCAGTCCAGCCATAAACATCCGCGCCGCCGATACCTCGGTAGCTGCCGAATAAACCAGCATCACAATCGATGGTGGGATCAGTATTCCCAGGGTGCCGGAGGTGGTAATAACCCCGGCGGCAAACTTTTGTGGATATCCGGCGCGGATCATGCCGACGATAACTATGGAGCCGATAGCTGCCACTGTGGCCGGAGAAGAGCCGGAGACGGCAGCAAACAACATACAGGCCATGACCGAGGCCATGGCCAAACCGCCGCGGATATGGCCGACGCTGTCCATGGCAAAGTCGATGATCCGCCTGGCGACGCCGCCGGTGGAGAGAAAGGCCGAGGACAGAATAAAGAAAGGGATCGCCAGCAAAGTATAGTGCTCTGAAGTGGACTCATAGAGTTTCAGGGCCACAGAGGCCAGCGAATCGTTGGAAAACAGTAAAATAGTCAGCATGCTGGAGAAACCCAGTGCAATGGCAATGGGCATGCCGAGCAGCATACAAACAAATAAGACGATAAAGAGGGTAGCTATTGTCATGGCGTTACCTACTCATGCTTGGAGTTGTTTTTGTCTTCGCCGGCTTCGTTTTCATCTGCCAGGTGCATGCTTTCCTTGGCTTCATCGTGGAAGCTGAATCCTTGTGAACGGTTGGTCAGAATGGCAAAAAACAGTTCAATGAAACGCCAGGTCAACATGGCAAAACCGATAATCAGAATGCTTTGGGAGATCCACAGCGGTACTGCCGGATCTTCCACATCTATGCGCAGGGTTTCCCAGGCAAAGTCGGGGTCCAGTTTGGCAACCAGGGCATGGGGGAAGTCGATATCTTCCATGGGTATCCCAATCTGATACATCTGGCTGAGGTAATCCCAGCTGCCTTTAAGGAACAGGCCGCAATAGATCAAACAGATGACAGCAGCCAGCATAGCGGCGTATTTGCGGCCTGTCCTGGGAAGCTTTTTGACGAAGGCATCGACACCTATATGGGCACCGACTTTAACGCCGTATGACATGCCAAAGAGGACAAACCAACCACAGAGGGTCAATGTCAGCTCCTGCATCCAGAGAAACCCTGTATTGAAAAAGAAGCGGGCAACGACTTCGACAAAGACAAGTACCGTCATCAGGGTGATCAATAAGTTGAGAAAGCCTTCCTCAAAGTAGCCCAAGGCGCGTGAAATCATATTGCTCTCCGCAGAAATTGCGGGGGCCGGAGCCCCCATACTGACTTACTGGTTGGCGGCCACGGCGGCATCTATCACGTCTTTGCCGATTTGGTCTTCAAATTTAGCCCATACCGGCTTCATTGCATCAACCCAGGCCTGGCGTTGCTCTGGGGTGAGCTCAACTACCAAGGAGCGTTTGGAGTCGATGATCAACTGGCGGTCCTGGTCATTCTTGTCACCGGCAATTTTGTTACCGTAGGCAATGGCCTCATCGAGCGCTTCTTTGATGATTTTCCGCTTATCGCCGGGCAGACTCTTCCAGAACGTGTTGGAAGTCACCACCATGTAGTCGAGCACACCATGGTTACTTTCGGTGATATGGCTCTGCACCTCGAAGAATTTTTTGGAGTAGATATTGGACCAGGTGTTTTCCTGACCATCTATGGCGCGGGTTTGCAGCAAGGTGAACACCTCGGAGAAGGGCTTTTTAACCGCAGTTGCATCGACGGCGGCAAACTGAGCCGCCAGCACGTCAGAGGCCATAACCCGGAATTTTTTGCCGCTGGCGTCCTTGGGCAACAGCAGCGGCTCATTGGCAGAGAACTGCTTCATACCATTGTGCAGATAACCGAGGCCAACAACGCCTTTTCGCTTCATGGAGTTCAGCAGCTTTTGCCCGGCTTCACTCTGTTGGAACTTGTCGACAGCGGCCATGTCTTTGAACAAAAACGGCAGATCGAACAGCTGCAGTTTTTTGGTGTAACGCTCGAACTTGGAAAGTGATGGCGCAACCAACTGCACATCGTTGAGCAGCAGCGCGGCCAGTTCATTGTTGTCTCCGAAGAGTTGTGAGTTGGGGAACACACTGACCTGATATTCACCCGGCAGGCGTTCTTCGACCAAGGCCTTGAATTTCAGTGCCATCTGGCCCTTGGGGGTGTTTTCTGCCACAACGTGGGAAAACTTGATCTCTACCGGTTCTGCCAGAACCGAGAAGCTCGCCAATGCGCCGGCCAAAGCCGTCACTTTGGCAAGGGTTTTCAGTAACCGGGTAAAGAGTTTGGATGGATTGAATGCACTCATGATGTGTCCTTTTTATATGCTCTTGAGTTATTGAAAAATACGTACCCCAAAGTGCGTATCTCCAGCGGGAATACAGCCGACTTTCCCTAAGGTCTGTATTGGTTAAGGCAAGTAGTGCGCCAACTTGATTACTTTTTTGTAACTCATTGGTTGCTAAAGTGTAGTTTATTTGGTGTTTGTCACACCTTTTTGCTGTTTGGGTGAGATCTTGCTCACGGTGCTGTCGACTTTGGGTGGAAAACCGCCTATTGCGACTTTGATTTACTTGGGGGGATCTATGCGCTTGAGGATGGCGTCACTGGGCAGTAGCTCTAGGTGCCCCTGCTCGTCAAAGTACCAGCCGGTGATAAAGCCTTTCTGACGCATAGTCACCAGGTTATGCATCACTTCTCTGGCTTCTTTTTGCGCTGTTTGCTCGTCATAGTCGTTGGTGTGCTTCAAATAGGCCGCAATGCTGGCGAGGGAAGCCGATTGACTGATTCCTGTCATAGCCTCTGTTCCACAAAAAAGATGCTTTCCTGAAGCGTAGTTGAAAATTTAGCCAGAGTGAAAGAAGCGATGGTATTGCAGCCCAGGATAATGATCTGGGCCTGCTTTGTTTATGTCATGTCAAGTCAGGACTGCAATATCTATCTTATGACTGTCGGCCAGAGCCCTTTTCCCCTGTAGGGTTAGGCTGCTAGAATATGCGCACTTTTCATTTGCCTGCCTGGCAGGCGTTTATTCTTAAGGTTAGTGTTCAATTATGACCACCAAGACGCGTTTTGCTCCCAGCCCTACCGGCTTTCTTCATGTGGGCGGTGCCCGTACTGCTCTATACTCCTGGCTGCACGCCCGTGCCAATAATGGCGAGTTTGTGCTGCGTATCGAAGATACGGATCTTGAGCGTTCTACTCAGGAGGCGGTTGATGCCATTCTGGAAGGGATGGAATGGTTGGGCCTGAATTGGGACGAAGGGCCTTACTATCAGACCAAACGCTTCGATCGTTACAATGAGATCATCGCTCAGATGCTGAAAGAGGGCACGGCTTACAAGTGTTATTGCTCTCGTGAGCGCATTGAAGCTCTGCGTGAAGAGCAGGCCGCCAAGGGCGAACGTCAGAAGTATGATGGCTGCTGCCGTGATGCCGCTCCCCGTGATACAGATGAACCATATGTAGTGCGTTTCAAAAACCCCAAGGAAGGCAGCGTGGTTTTTGATGATCATGTTCGCGGCCGGATTGAAATTGCCAACGAAGAACTGGATGACCTGATCATTGCCCGCAGTGACGGTACGCCTACCTATAACTTCTGTGTGGTGGTTGATGACTGGGATATGGGTATTACTTGCGTGGTTCGCGGTGAAGACCATATCAACAACACCCCAAGACAGATCAACATTCTCAAGGCCTTGGGTGCACCTGTTCCTGAGTATGCCCACGTATCCATGATCCTGGGTGACGATGGTGCCAAGCTTTCCAAGCGTCACGGCGCAGTGAGCGTAATGCAGTATCGTGATGACGGTTATTTGCCGGAAGCCTTGCTGAACTATCTGGTGCGTTTGGGCTGGTCCCATGGCGATCAGGAGATCTTCTCTCTGGAGGAGATGAAGCAGTTCTTCAAATTGGACGATATCAACAAGGCGGCTTCGGCATTCAATACCGAAAAGCTGATTTGGTTGAACCAGCACTATATGAAGTCGCTGGATCCAGAATATGTGGCCGGTTTCCTTGAATGGCACATGCGTGATCAGCAGATAGATACCAGTAATGGCCCGGCACTGGCTGAAATCGTTACTGCATTGGCAGAGCGCAGCAAGACACTCAAAGAGATGGCTGCTTCCAGCCGCTACTTCTATGAAGACTTCGAGGCGTTTGATGAAGCACAGGCCAAGAAGCACTTGCGTGGGGTCGCATTGGAACCCTTGCAACTGGTGCAGCAGAAGTTGGCAGCTCTGTCTGAGTGGACCGTGGAAGGGATTCACAATGCCATTGAGTCAACTGCGGCCGAACTGGAGGTAGGAATGGGTAAAGTCGGTATGCCTTTGCGGGTTGCCGTGACAGGTGCCGGCCAATCTCCTGCTGTGGATTTAACCTTATTTCTCATTGGGAAAGCTCGTTGCGAGCAAAGAATCTCCAAAGCGGTTGAATTTGTAGCAGCCAGAATAAATTCCTAAAAAAGGCGTTGACACATTTGGGTGTGCTGCATAGAATGCGCCTCGCAGTTGAGACACAGGGCAGCAAATTGCTGGCAGTACACTCAAATGTAATGAGAGATAGCTTGGGGCTATAGCTCAGCTGGGAGAGCGCTTGCATGGCATGCAAGAGGTCGACGGTTCGATCCCGTCTAGCTCCACCAACTTCTCTCAATAAGCTCTTTTTAAGCCGAGTTTAAATGCTTAAGTCCGGGGTCCCCTTCGTCTAGAGGCCTAGGACACCGCCCTTTCACGGCGGTAA
>NZ_NIJM01000080.1 GCF_002836945.1 Shewanella chilikensis | reverse complement strand
GCGCCGATGGTAGTGTGGGGTCTCCCCATGTGAGAGTAGGTCATCGCCAGACGCCTAACAAACAAAAAAGCCCTAGCTGAATGCTAGGGCTTTTTTGTTTGTCTCGCTTCCAGCGAGCACGACTTAACATGCAGCCCAAAGCTGCTGGCGCAGTGTGTGCCCCTCAGCTCGCAGCCAAGCTGCTTCGCGCTCCAGCCATCCATCAAGCTGTGCTTGCTATTCATCCTGCTGTTACTTAACTTATATGCAGTTTTTGCCAAAGGGATCTTTGAATGAAGTTAGAGATGATTTGTACCGGAGAGGAGGTGTTGTCCGGTCAGATAGTAGATACCAATGCCGCCTGGTTTGCCAATGTGATGATGGAGCATGGAATTGAGGTGCAGCGCAGGGTTACAGTTGGGGATAGGCTCGAAGATCTGATAGCTGTGTTTCAGGAGCGTAGCCTCCATGCCGATGTCATTCTGGTTAATGGTGGTTTGGGGCCAACCAGCGACGATCTCTCGGCCGAAGCCATGGCTAAAGCCAAGGGTGAGTCTCTGGTTGAGAACGCCGAATGGCGTGCCAAGATGGAGGCCTGGTTCAGCCGTAACAACAGAGAGATGCCAGCCAGTAATCTGAAACAGGCTTTGCTGCCTGAGTCTGCCGTCATGGTCGATAATCCGGTTGGCACGGCCTGCGGCTTTAGAGTCAAACTCAATCGTGCCTGGCTCTACTTCACTCCCGGGGTACCATTTGAGCTGAAACATATGGTTAAGGAGCAGTTTCTGCCCTTTATCAAACAGGAGTTCGGCCTGGATGCAAAAGTCGCATTGAATAAGCTGTTGACCCTGGGCCATGGCGAATCGACGCTGGCCGATAAGCTGGAAGCATTGGAGTTGCCAGCAGGGATCACCATAGGTTATCGCTCCTCTATGCCACATATAGAGATCAAGTTGTTTGCCCGCGGTGATAAGGCCATTGCTCTGTTGCCCCGAGTTACCAATCATGTACGACAGGTTCTGGGTACTGCGGTCGTTGCCGAAAATCGCGCGACGCTGGCGGAAGAGATCCATCACAGGTTGTTGAACTCAGGCCTTAGTCTTAGCCTGGCCGAGTCCTGTACCGGAGGTATGTTGACCAGTCAATTGGTGGCTTTCCCTGGCAGTTCTTCCTATTTGCATCAGGGGTTGGTGACCTACAGCAATGAGAGCAAGGTGCGTATTCTTGGGGTTCAACCTTCAACTCTGGATGACCATGGCGCTGTGTCGATTGCCACCGTTGAGGAGATGGCGATGGGGGCCAGGGCGATACTGGATAGCGACTATGCTCTGGCCACCAGTGGCATTGCCGGTCCTGACGGCGGTACAGAGGAGAAGCCTGTCGGTACTGTCGCCATAGCCTTGGCGACCAAGGGAGGTTGTTACAGCCAGATGATTCAGCTGCCAAGGCGCTCTAGAGAGCTGGTTCGCAGCCTCAGTAGCGCAGTAGCCTATGACATGCTGCGCCGCGAGTTGCTGGGCGAGGCGGTTATTGTTGATTACTCCTCCATTGGTCGATTTGCCAAATAGTCAAAGGCAGTAATAGGTTAAACCAGTAATAGGTTAAATAAAAATACGCAGCCAAGGCTGCGTATTTTTGTGCTGTGAATATCGATTTATTTAAACTCCAGCACCAGCTTGCCTGGTTTAACCTGAAGGCTCTTGGTCATATCGGCCAGTCTCGCTTGGTTGCTGTCCTGGGTGTCCAGAACATAAACCGGCTGACTTTCGAGGAAGTTGCGGATAAAGCCCATCAACTGTGGGGCAATACCTTGTAAAGCCCGCTGAATATCCTTGGGATTGGACTCGACAGAGGTCAACTCCAGACCACGGAGATAGACGCCATGGGTTTGGTTGTCATACCAAGGCTTGGCCTCAAACTCTGTCGTCAGGCTGGCACGCAGGGGAAACAGCGGTGTTCTGAGTATCAGCTCCGAGGTGGCTTTCACCGCCATGGTATCCGGCTTGTGCCCCAATTTGACTGTTACCCGATTCAACTGGATCTCTGTTGCCAGTGGCCCCTGGGTGTCTTGCATATCCAGTTGCAGCTCTTTATTCAGATAGGATTCCAGCTGCCCTTCGCTGATGCTGTATTGGCTGACACAGCCGCCCAACATCAGCATCAACCACAGAGACAGCAGTAGGGGCAGCCTCATCCTGTATTCCTCATGCCCGCCGCGACACCGGCTATGGTCAGCATCAGCGCCAGTTGCAATTGTTCCGAGGTTTCCTGTTCCTTGCGACTTCGGGCCAACAGCTCGGCCTGCAGGAAGTTGAGCGGGTCGATATAGGGGTTGCGAAGCCGCACCGATTCCCTGTTCCAGGGAGTATGCGACATCAGGCTGTCAGAGCGGGTCAGTTCGAGTACCGCCTGGATCCCCTGTTGCAGCCTCTCCCTGAGAGCTTCACCCAAATGACGCAGGTCTTCAGGCACCAGGCAGGTGTCGTAATAGCGGGCGAGGTTGGGTTCTGCCTTGGCATACACCATTTCCAGCATGGAGATACGGGTGTTGAAGAAGGGCCATTGACGCTCCATCTCCTGTAGCAGAGAAAGCTCTCCTCGCTTGGCTGCGGCTTCGAGCGCCTCACCGGCACCGAGCCAGGCCGGCAGCATCAAACGGTTCTGTGACCAGGCGAATATCCAGGGAATGGCGCGCAGGCTTTCGATACCACCATCCACCCGGCGTTTGGCCGGTCGACTGCCGAGTGGCAGCTTACCCAGCTCCACTTCAGGCGTTGCGGCTCTGAAATAGGCAACAAAGTCAGCTTCTTCCCTGACTATGCTGCGGTAGGCCAGTACAGACTCATCGGCCAGTCGCTGCATGCATTGCCGCCACTCCTGTTTGGGCTCAGGAGGTGGAAGTAAAGTGGCTTCCATCACCGCCGAGGTGTAAAGCGCCAGTGACTGCACCGCCAACTTAGGGAGACCGAACTTGAAGCGGATCATCTCTCCCTGCTCTGTCACCCGGATCCGTCCGTCAACTGAGCCCGGAGGCTGTGACAGAATCGCCTGGTGAGCAGGGCCGCCGCCACGACCGATAGTACCGCCACGGCCGTGGAATAGGGTCAGTTTGACGCCAGCCTTCTTGCATACCGCAACCAGTTGTTCTTGCGCCCGGTATTGTGCCCAGGCCGCGGCCATGACTCCGGCATCCTTGGCCGAATCCGAATAGCCAATCATCACTTCCTGCATGCCTTTGGTGTAACCCAGATACCAATCGATATCGAGCAGGGCAGAGATGCAATCGGCGGCATTGTTGAGGTCATCCAGGGTCTCAAACAGCGGCACTACCCGCATGGGATAGTGACAGCCGGTTTCTTTGAGCAGCAAGAGTACCGCCAGCACGTCGGATGGTTGGCTGGCCATGGATATCACATAGGAGCCCAGCGCTTGTTGAGGCTGAGTGGCTATCAAGCGGCAGGTTGCCAGTACCTCGGCCACCTCGTCTGATGGCTGCCAGTTTACCGGGATCAAGGGTCTGCGATTGGCCAGTTCCCTGAGCAGGAAGGCCTGCTTTTCTGTCTCATCCCAATGGTTGAAGTCACCCATGCCCAGATAGCGGGTAAGCTCGGCAATGGCATTGGCGTGGCGCTCTGCATCCTGGCGGATATCCAACCTCAGCATATGAATGCCGAAGCAGGCCAAGCGGCGCAACATATCCAGCAGCAAGCCATTGGCTATCAGACTCATGCCGCAATCGCACAGGCTTTGATACAGCATCAGCAGCGGCTTTTTCAGGTCGTCCTGGTGCCAGATGATGCTATGGCTGTCGATTTCGGGCTGATGACCTTCGAGGCGGGCATTGAGATAGTCTATGGTGTTGCGCAGCTTTTGGCGCAGATCTCTAAGCACGTCACGATAAGGTTCACAGCTGCCGTTGGTATACTGGCTCAACTCCTCGTTGGCTTCTTCCATAGACAATTCGCCAACCAGAGATACGATATCTTTGAGATAGAGTCTGGCGGCGGCATGGCGGTTACGATCCAATACTTCCTGAGTGACCTTGGCGGTAACAAAGGGGTTGCCGTCACGGTCGCCACCCATCCAGCTGGAGAATCGCACTGGAGCGATATCAATCGGTAGCTGGCTGCCGGTGCGCTCTTCTACCTGGTCGTTGAGCTGGCGTAAAAAGTCGGGAATCGCCTGCCACAGTGAGGTTTCGATAGTCGCCAAACCCCAGCGGGCTTCATCTACCGGCGTCGGGCGTTCGCGGCGGATCTCATTGGTATGCCAAATCTGGGCAATTAGCTGCCGCAGTCGCAGATTGATCTGTTTAAACTCGCGCTCGCTGAGCTGATCGTTTTCCAGAGCCGTCAGACAATCGACCACAGATGAGTACTTCTGGATCAGGGTGCGGCGGGATATCTCGGTCGGGTGTGCCGTCAGTACCAGATCTATGTTCATCTCCCTCAGACAGGACAGCATCTGCTTCTGATCTATCGGGCCGTTCAGCATGCGTCCGAGCAGTTGCTCCACGGGATCCGGTACACACACCAGTTCATCACAGTTGCGGCTGATGGTATGAAACTGCTCGGCGATATTCGCCAGGTTGAGAAATTGGTTAAAGGCTTTGGTGACCGGCACCAGTTCGTCATCGGGCAAGGCCGTCAGCAGTTCCAACATCTGCTGACGGGCGCTTTCATCACCCTGACGGGAACTCTTGGCCAGTTGACGGATCTGCTCCACCTTATCGAGAAATGGCTCCCCCAGATCGGATCGCATGGTGTCGCCGAGGATCTGCCCAAGCATACTGACGTTGGATCTTAAGGATGCATACATATCTGCCATCGTGTTGATTGCTCCAAAGAATAGTGAGAAAGAGTCGTCGTTTCGGGCGGACTTGAGTAGAGCACAATAACCAGCACTGTGCCCTATGGTCAATACGCTGAGGTATTTGCCTTACGTTGTTTCCAGCAGCTGTGGGCTGGATCATTATTTTATACAGGCATGATAAATAAGCTGTTTCAGCAAATCTATTGTAGGTTTGATCTGCGCCGTATCCAAATATTCATCCGGTTGATGAGCCTGCTCTATGCTGCCGGGTCCCAATACCAGAGTGTGGCACCCCAGTTGCCGAATATAAGGCGCCTCGGTGGCATAGTTCACCACTTGAGGTGGCTGTCCCGCCAGGCTGGCGACCAGTTGGCTCCAGGGAGAGTCTCTATCATCGGCAAACGGCTCTGAGCCGGGATAGAGTTCGCTGATGGAAACTGATCCTGGGAATTGTTCGCAGACCGGCTGTAAATACTGCTGCAGCATGAGTTGCAGTTCGGTCAAAGCCAAACCGGGAAGCGGGCGAATATCCAGATGCAGATCACAGCAACCACAGATACGGTTGGCTGCATCGCCGCCGTGGACATGGCCAAAGTTCATGGTTGGGTAAGGCACACTGAAGGCATCTTCGCGATAGTGTTCGCTCAAATGCTGCTTGAGTTTAAGTAGTCGGCCTATGATCAGATGCATCACTTCTATGGCATTGAGTCCCTTGGCCGGATCTGACGAGTGGCCGCTGCGGCCCGTTACTCGAATGCCTTGAGCCATGTGCCCTTTATGCATATAAACCGGCCGTAGGCTGGTGGGTTCGCCTATGATGGCAAATTCAGGCTTGATTGCAGCGTTGGCGGCAAAGGCCTTGGCCCCATTCATTGTGGTTTCCTCATCGGCACTGGCGAGAATATAAAGAGGTCGCTTCATTTGTGTCAGCGGCAGTTGTTTCAAGGTCTCCAATATCAAGGCAAAGAAACCCTTCATGTCACAAGTTCCCAAGCCATACCAAAGGTTATCTTTTTCGGTTAGCCGAAAGGGATCATGCTGCCAACGGCCTTCATCGAACGGTACTGTGTCTGTGTGCCCGGCCAGCAGTAGGCCCCCTTGGCCAGTGCCCAGGTTGGCCAGCAGGTTATGTTTGTTGCGACTGCCGGGCACCGGCTGGCGGCGGCACTCCAACCCCAAATCGCCAAACCAGTTGGCCAGCAAGTCGATAACGGCAGCATTGGAATGATCTTGTTCGGGCTCCAGGGCACTGATGGAGGGCGAGGCGATAAGCGCACTGAAGCTTTCTGTGAGTTCCGGCAGTTTTTTCATGACTATTCCGCAAAACATTAAAAATAACTATTCATATATATTGCATAAATAAATTGCTGTGTTAGTCTAGCAAACAGCTAAAGCCAGTGTCATCTTTCATGGTGACTAAATTCAGTGAGACTAAGTATGTTGAGTTCGACCTTGAGCTTGATTCAGACCAAAAACTGCAATAACTCCCTGCGACGATAAACTTGTCATTAGGCGCTGAGCCACGGGCTTTCGTTGTGCCCTTCCTTTTTTGATTAGCTTGAAGAATTAGAAACCATGAAAAATATCGCCATCATAGGGGCCAGTGGATATACAGGTGCCCAGTTAACCGCCCTGATCCAAGCTGAGCCAGAGTTAAGCATTCAAGGCTTGTATGTCTCTGAAAATAGTCTGGATAAGGGCAAAAGCCTGGCTGAACTTTATCCTGTATATCAACATATCTCTGCAGTGTTGCAGCCGTTAACGCCAGAGGCCAAACAGCAGATAGTGGCGCAGGCCGACGCCGTGGCGCTGGCGACCGAACATTCGGTAAGCCTGGAATTGGCGGCCTGGTTTTATGCCCAGGGGCTGGCGGTATTTGATTTGAGCGGTGCTTATCGTTTCAGCGACGCGGCCAATTATCCCAAGTGGTATGGCTTTGAGCATAACCAAGCCGAAGTATTGGCACAGGCAGTTTATGGTCTGGCCGAGTGGAATGCCGAGGCGATTGCCAACAGCAAGATGATTGCGGTTCCCGGTTGTTATCCCACGGCATCCCTGTTGGCGCTTAAGCCGCTCAAGTCACTGATGACAGATGCCTTCCCCGTTATCAATGCTGTTAGCGGTGTGACCGGAGCCGGGCGCAAGGCGCAGCTGCACACCAGTTTCTGTGAAGTGAGTTTAACGCCCTACGGTGTGCTTGGTCACAGGCATCAGCCCGAAATCGCCAGCCAACTGGGGCAGGAAGTGATTTTTACTCCGCACCTTGGCAACTTCAAACGCGGCATTCTCGCCACCATTACGCTGCAGCTCAAGCCGGGTACCAAGGCAGAGGACGTTGCCGAGGCTTACAGCATCTACCATGGCTCGAGCATAGTCAGCGTAAAGCAGAACCAATTTCCCAAGGTGGATGACGTGGTACACACGGGCAATTGTCATCTGGGGTGGAAGTTTGATGAACAGAACCATTATCTGGTGGTGGCCAGTGCCATAGACAACCTGATGAAGGGCGCTGCCAGTCAGGCGCTGCAATGCATAAAGATTCACTTTAAATACTAATTATTCCCGGAACGGTTAGAGAGAGTTGTCACTATGAGCACGAAAGACAAGGTGTTGGTTCTGAAAGTTGGCGGCGCACTGATGCAGTGTGAGATGGGAATGGCCAGGCTGATGGATACGGCGGCGAAAATGCTGGCCCAGGGACAGAAAGTGGTTCTGGTTCATGGTGGCGGTTATCTGGTGGATGAACAGCTCAAGGCTAATGGCATGGATACGGTGAAGCTCGATGGCTTGCGGGTCACGCCGCCGGAGCAGATGCCGATCATTGCCGGAGCCCTGGCCGGTATGTCCAACAAGATACTGCAGGCTGCGGCCATCAAGGCCGGTGTCGCCAGTGTTGGCATGAGTCTGGCGGATGCCAACTTGGTCGATGCGGTAATTAAAGATGAACGTTTGGGGCTGGTGGGTGACGTTTCCCCCAAAGACGGCAGCTATATCAATTTCGTCTTGTCTCAAGGGTGGATGCCTATTGTCAGCTCCATTGCGGTATCCAGCGAAGGGCAACTGCTTAACGTCAATGCCGATCAGGCTGCCACAGTGCTGGCCAAGCTGGTGCGGGGCAAGCTGGTACTGCTCTCCGATGTTTCCGGAGTATTGGACGGTAAGGGGCAGTTGATCGCCAGCCTTAATCGCAGCGAAATCGACGACCTGGTGAAACTGGGCGTGATAGAGAAAGGCATGAAAGTCAAAGTAGAGGCGGCGTTGGAAGTCGCAGAACTCATGGGGCAGCCGGTACAGGTTGCTTCCTGGAGAGATGCGGCGCAACTGGCTGCATTGGCTCAGGGCGAAGCCGTGGGTACGCAAATAAAACCATAGGAGAAGGCAGTATGAAGCACCTGTTGACCATTAAAGAACTCACCCAATCCCAGTTGCTGGCGTTGTTGGACCTGGCCAAGAAGATCAAGTCCAGCCCGGCAGACTACCGACACGCGCTTGCGGGCAAGAGCGTAGTGATGCTGTTTGAAAAACCTTCCCTGCGCACCAGGGTCAGTTTCGATATCGGTATCCATAAGCTGGGTGGCCACTGTCTTTATCTGGATCAACAAAATGGTGCTTTGGGCAAGCGTGAATCTGTTGCCGATTTCGCCGGTAACCTTTCCTGCTGGGCCGACGCCATAGTGGCACGGACTTTCAGCCACAAGACCATAGAAGGCCTGGCCGAGTTCGGCACTGTGCCTGTGATCAATGCGCTGTCGGACTTATACCACCCTTGTCAGGCACTGGCGGATTTTCTGACCCTGTCAGAACAGCTCGGTGACTTGAGCAAGGTGAAATTGGCCTATGTGGGCGATGGCAACAACGTGACCCATTCACTGATGATAGGTGCTGCCATTTTGGGTGCCAGCATGACGGTTATCTGCCCCGAAGGGCATTTCCCTGATGGTCTGATTGTCAACGAAGTACAGCAACTGGCGGCAGAGAATGGAGGCAGCCTGGTATTGACTTCGGACATCGCCGCCCTGGAAGGTCAGGATGCCGTCTACACTGATACTTGGATTTCCATGGGCGACCAAACAGAACTTTCTGATATTGAAACAAAATTTAATCCTTATCAGATCAATCAGCCGCTGATGGATCAGTATAAGGTGAAGTATTTTATGCATTGTTTACCCGCTCACAGAGGGGTAGAAGTGACAGATGAGGTGATGGATGGCAAAGGTTCTCTGATCCTGCAACAGGCAGAAAACCGCATGCACGCGCAGAATGCCGTTCTGGTAACACTTTTGAGCTGATGGCCAAGGGCCAGTTGAATCTAGGAAAATTAAGATGTCTATTGCACAGAAAAACACAGATGTAAAAAAAGTTGTCCTGGCCTACTCCGGCGGCCTGGATACCTCGGCCATTATTCCCTGGCTGAAAGAGAACTATAACAACTGTGAGATCGTCGCCTTTTGTGCCGATGTTGGACAAGGGGAAGCCGAACTCGAAGGTTTGACAGAAAAGGCGTTGGCCTCCGGCGCCAGTGAGTGTCATATTGTTGATTTGAAAGAAGAGTTTGTTAAAGACTACATCTATCCCACCATAGCGACCGGTGCCATCTACGAGGGAACCTATCTGCTGGGAACCTCCATGGCCAGACCCATCATCGCCAAGGCTCAGGTGGAAGTGGCCCGTAAGGTCGGCGCTGACGCCCTGTGTCACGGATGTACCGGCAAGGGTAACGATCAGGTGCGTTTCGAAGGCTGTTTTGCCGCACTGGCGCCGGATCTGAAAGTGATTGCCCCTTGGCGTGAGTGGACCATGGAGAGCCGTGAAGATCTGCTGGCTTACCTGGCCGAGCGCAACATCAAGACCTCGGCTTCGGCCACCAAGATCTATAGCCGCGACGCCAACGCCTGGCATATCTCCCACGAAGGTGGGGAACTGGAAGATCCCTGGAATGAGCCCAGTAAAGAGGTCTGGACCATGACAGTCGATCCGCTGGATGCGCCAGATGAGCCTGAGTATGTCAGCCTGAAAGTGGAAAACTGCCGGGTGACTGAAGTCAACGGTGAAGCCCTGAGCCCCTATGCGGCGCTGATGAAGCTGAACCAGATTGCTGCCGCTCACGGTGTTGGCCGTATCGATATCACTGAAAACCGGCTGGTGGGGATGAAGTCCCGTGGCTGTTATGAAACACCGGGCGGCACTGTCATGTTTGCTGCTCTGAGAGCGGTAGAGGAGTTGGTGCTCGACAAGACCAGCCGTAACTGGCGTGAACAGGTGGCCGCTCAGATGGCACATCTGGTCTATGATGGCCGTTGGTTTACGCCTCTGTGCAACTCGCTGTTAGCGGCATCCGAGGCACTGGCCCAGGACATCAACGGCGAAGTGGTGATCAAGCTCTTCAAGGGCCAGGCGGTTGCCGTGAAGAAACGTTCTCCCAATAGCCTGTATTCCGAGGCGTTTGCCACCTTCGGTGAAGACACGGTTTACGATCAGAAACACGCCGAAGGCTTTATCCGCCTCTACTCATTGGCGAGCCGTATTCGCGCGCTCAACAGCAAGTAAGCGTCAATATATCAGGGGCGCATCGGCGCCCCTTAGTTTTTATGCCCGAGAAAGAGGACCTTATCATGGCTTTATGGGGTGGCAGATTCAGCGGTCAAAGCAGCGAACTTTTCAAACTCTTCAACGATTCCCTGCCGGTGGATTTCCGTTTACTGGAGCAGGATATCCAGGGCTCAGTCGCCTGGGCCGAGGCGATAACCCAGGCCGGCGTGTTAACCCAGGAGGAATGCCAGGCCCTGACTCAGGCGCTGGCTGAGTTGCTCGCAGAAGTTAAAGATACGCCGGAGCAGATCATCGCTTCCGGCGCCGAAGATATTCACAGTTTTGTGGAATCACAGCTGATCGCCAAGGTGGGTGACTTGGGTAAGAAGCTGCACACCGGCCGTTCGCGCAATGATCAGGTGGCGACCGATCTCAAGCTGTGGTGCAAACAGGAAGGCGCACACCTGCTGAGTCTGTTGATCGAAGTCAAACAGGGGCTGCTGGCTTTGGCCGAGCGTGAGTTGGATGCCGTGATGCCGGGATATACCCATCTGCAGCGGGCACAACCCGTGACCTTTGGCCACTGGGCTTTGGCTTATGTGGAAATGTTTGAGCGGGATATCAGCCGCTTGGAGGATGCACTGAATCGCCTCAACACCTGCCCTCTGGGTTGTGGCGCCTTGGCGGGTACAGCTTATGCCATCGACCGTCAGGCGCTGGCGGCCAGCCTGGGCTTTGCCTCTGCTACCCTCAACAGCCTGGACAGCGTGTCTGATCGTGACCATGTGATCGAGCTCTGCAGCGATGCCTCTATCAGCATGATGCACTTAAGTCGTATGGCCGAAGATATGATCTTCTTCAATTCCGGCGAAGCCAATTTTATCGAGCTGGCCGACAATGTCACCTCAGGTTCTTCCTTGATGCCGCAGAAAAAGAACCCCGATGCGCTTGAGCTTATCCGCGGTAAAGCGGGCAGGGTATACGGCAGCTTGATGGGGATCCTCACCACCATGAAGGCGCTGCCACTCGCCTACAACAAGGATATGCAGGAAGACAAGGAAGGCTTGTTCGATGTGATGGACAGCTGGAGCCTGTGTTTGAAAATGGCGGCTCTGGTGCTCGAAGGTGTCAAGGTTAACCGTGACAATGCGCTGGCCGCAGCTCAACAGGGATACGCCAATGCCACTGAGCTGGCGGACTATCTGGTGGGTAAAGGCATGCCATTCAGACAGGCACACCACGTTGTAGGTGAAGTGGTGTTGCATGCCATTGCCGAGGGTAAGCCGCTGGAAGCCTTGCCACTAGAAGTCTTGCAAGGCTATGCCGACATCATAGCGGAGGATGTTTATCCGCATCTGAGTATCGATTCCTGCCTGGCGAAGCGCAATATTCTCGGCGGTACCGCGGTAGAGCAGGTCAAGGCCGCACTGACAGCCAAGCAGGCCAAATAGAAGCTATCCCTCGGATTCGAGCCAAACAAAAACGCGCCAATCGGCGTAATGCCGATCAGTTAAGACAGATCGCTTGACGATCTCACTGAAAGGATCAAAAT
>NZ_NIJM01000007.1 GCF_002836945.1 Shewanella chilikensis | reverse complement strand
TTTTGATCCTTTCAGTGAGATCGTCAAGCGATCTGTCTTAACTGATCGGCATTAGGCGCCTTGAGGCGCCTTTCTGAGCAAGCGTAAAATTACCAGATTTTCACGCGCTGGGCCGGTTCAATATACATGCCGTCACCTGGCTTCACGTCAAATGTGCTGTAGAACTGCGGCATATTGGACAGTGAACCTATGGCGCGGAACTTAGCCGGTGAATGAGGATCTGTGGCCACTCGGTTGCGCATGGCTTCCTCTTTGATCTTGGCACGCCAGATTTGGGCGAAGCCGAGGAAGAAGCGTTCATCACCGCTCAGACCGTCGATTACCGGAGCCTCTTTGCCCGCCAAGGATTTTTTGTAGGCCTTGTAGGCTATTGTGACACCTGAGAGATCGCCGATGTTTTCACCCAGGGTCAGACTGCCGTTAACGTGCAGGTCGTCAAACACATAGTAGCCGTCATACTGGGCGATTAGCGCCTTGCCGCGGGCGGCAAACTCTTTCAGGTCTTGTTCGGTCCACCAGTCGCGCATATTGCCTTCGCCGTCGAACTTGGCACCCTGATCGTCAAAGCCGTGACCCATCTCATGGCCGATAACCGCACCTATACCACCATAGTTGACGGCATCGTCGGCAGCCATATTAAAGAAAGGTGGCTGCAAGATGGCGGCCGGGAACACGATTTCGTTCATGGTCGGGTTGTAGTAGGCGTTGACGGTTTGTGGCGTCATGTGCCATTCGCCCTTGTCTATGGGGCTGCCCAACTTGGCCAGTTGCTTCTGATGTTCCACTTCACCGGCGCGGATCTCGTTACCGACCAGGTCGTCAGCTTTGATAGTCAGCTTGCTGTAGTCTTCCCACTTGTCGGGATAGCCGATTTTCGGGTTGAACTTGGCCAGTTTTTCCTTGGCGGCGACTTTGGTGTCTGCGCCCATCCACTCAAGTTCATCTATGCTGTCGGCGTAGGCACCGCGCAGGTTTTCCACCAGATGCTCCATCCGCTCCTTGGCTTCAGGGGCGAAGTGGCGCTTGACGTATACTTTACCCACGACTTCACCCAGCAGGCTGTTGACCTTGGCTACACCGCGCTTCCAACGAGGTTCCTGTTCTTGCTGGCCGTTGAGTGTCTTGGCGAAGAACTCGAAGTTTTCTTTATCCAGCGGCTCGCTCAGATCTGAGGCGAAGTGGGTCAACAGCTGCCAGCGCATATATGTCTTCCAGGTCGCCAGATCTGTGTCTTTGACTATCTGGTTTAGGCCTTCGATAAAGCTGGGCTGATTGATGATGATATCGGCTTGCTTGTCGGCGCCCAGCGCAGTCAGGTAGGCGTTCCAGTCGATGTCCGGCGCCAATGTTGACAGTTCTTTGACCTCAAATTTGTTGTAGGTCTTGGTGCTGTCACGGCTTTCAACCACATCCCAATGCTTGGCGGCGATGGCGGTTTCCAGCTTCATGATGGCTTCGGCGCTTTGTTGTGGCTCGGCAAAACCGGCCAGGGTGAACATCTTGACGATATGCTCAACAAAGGCCTTGCGGATGTTGACGAAACGCTCACCTTCGTTGAAGTAATAGTCTTTCTCCGGCAGGCTCAGGCCGTATTGCCAGATATGGGTGGCATAGCGGCTGGAGTCCTTGGCATCAACATCTATATAGAAGGCCATGGGCGTGCCGCCACCGAGAATTTGACTCTTGCCGAAGTAGGCCGCCAGTGCTTGCTTGTCTTTGATGGCATCTATGATTGCCAGCTCGCTCTCCAGTGGCTTGATCCCCAACTGGTTGAGCTTATCGCTGTCCATAAAGGAGCGGTAAAGATCGGCCACTTTTTGCTCGTCGCTGCCGGGCTTGAGATCTTTGCTTTGCGCCACTTCTTCAATAATGGCTTTGACATCGTCACGGGATTTTTCCCTGAGATCATAGAAAGCGCCTGTACTGGTGCGATCTGCCGGGATCTCTGTGTTCTTGATCCAGCCGCCGTTGACATAGGTATAGAAGTCATCCTGAGGACGAACAGACTTGTCAAAGTTGGCAAATTCAATTCCTGAGCCCAGAGCTTGGCTGACGGCGGCGGCAGTTGCAGTTTTGGCGACTTCCGGCTGTTTGGCTGTTTCAGCCTGGGTCTCAGCCGTTTTGTCATTACAGGCAGATAGGCCTGCGATGAGTGAGGCACACAATCCCCCAATGAGTACTTTTCTCATGCTGTTTCCTTTTCTTTGTTCTTTGCTGTCCCGCGAGGGGGCATTTTTATCAGATTGGCTGCACACCCGTTTGTTCGGGAAAAACCGCAGTGATGCCTATGTTAAGGCCTGTGTGGGAATGTAAACAAGTCCCGCAGCGATGACAGCGAGCCTCGGCGCCGCGGGAGTTGTAAGCAAAGGTTACAGGCGCTTATTTGAGTGAGCGTTTGACAGTCTTTGCCCTTTAGCCCGTCAGGCTCCATAATGGCGCGCAATTGACACGGCATAAACTCAAGAGGTTGGATAGCCAAGTGCGTTTAGATAAATTTATCTGTGAGTCTACAGAGCTGACCCGTTCCATGGCCAAGAAGGCGCTGCACCGCGGTGAAATCAGTGTCGATGGTGAAATCGTCAAGGACTCCAGCTTCAAGGTGCGTGATGGCATGAGAGTGTGTTTCGATGGTGAACCTATCAGCTTGATAGGCAACAGATATCTGATGTTGCATAAGCCGGTCGATACCATATGCTCAACCGTGGATGAGGTCTATCCTTCGGTCATCAGTCTACTGGAGATAGAAAAGCCCGAGAGCCTGCACATTGCCGGGCGCCTGGATGCCGATACCACGGGCTTGGTGTTGATTACCGACGATGGCCAGTGGTCGCACAAGCTAACCTCTCCCAAGAAGGAATGCGGCAAACGCTACCGGGTGTGGCTGGCCAGCCCAGTTACTGAAGACTTGATCCCACAATTTGCCGCTGGCCTGGCGCTGCACCGGGAAGAGGGGCTGACCCGGCCGGCGCAGTTGCAGCTGATTAGCCCGACCGAAGTCTTGCTGACTATTACCGAAGGTAAATATCATCAGGTGAAACGTATGTTTGCCGCTGTGGGCAATAAAGTGGAAGCCCTGCATCGTGAGTCAATCGGCGCCATAGAGCTGGATAGTGAACTGGAACCCGGTGAGTGGCGTTATCTGACCGAAGCCGAGATAGCCTCGGTAGGCTGAAGAAAAGGCACCAAGGCCAGCCGGAGGCCTTGGTGCGATACCGCTGATTATTGCTGCAGTTTAATCCGGCCACTGATGGTGTTGATACTGACATCGGCCTGGCCGGAACCGCTTTGGAACTGCAGCGATTCAGCCTTGGTGTACTTGGCTTTTTTCGGTGAGTCCTGAGTCAGTTGGTTGTCAATCTTGCCACCTGGGCCACCGCTGATATCAAAGGCGGCATTCGGCAGTTTGGCAAACTTGAGTTCAATATCGCCACTGACGCTATCGACATGGGCATTGCCGGCCAGGCTTTGCATGGCAATACTCAAGTCGCCACTGACGGTTCTGGCCTTGAGTGACTCGGGAGCCTTCAGGGTCAATTGACTCTTGCCCGAGACCTGATCCAGCTCCACTTCAATGGCATCACTCTCGGCGTTCAGTTTGCCACTCACCAGGCGATAACTTACCTTGCCCAGACTCTGTTTATCCTCAATGTCGCCGGAAACAGTTTCCAGATACAGTTCACCCTGGTTGCTCTGGGTGTGGATACTGCCGGATACCGTGGTCAGTTGCAGATTGCCTTTGAGATCCTGGCCCTTGATATCACCACTGACATTGGCCGAGCTGATCTCACCCTCCAATCCTTGCAGGTCATAATCGGCGGAAACGCCTTTAAGCTTCATATTGACTGTGGCGGGCAGAAAGATCTCCAGCTTTGAGCCGTCTTTGTCCCGGCTGTTATAGCTCTTGGGCAGCTTGTCTTCGATAACAAAGCTGCCGCCCTGCTGACCAAACACCAGGCCTTCACTGAGCTCATCCAGCTTGCCCTTGATGGCGACTTCAGCCTTGTCCCAACTGCGGATCTTCACCTCTCCCCGTTGGATCTTGATATTCAATTTGGCTCCGGACTCCAGCGCCGCACTTTGATCGACCTTCTCGGCCGCATGCAATACCGGGCTCAGCAGCAGGGCTGAAGAGAGTAGGGTTAGTGATATCTTGTTCATATGCTGATTCCTTGTTGATCGAGTTGAGTGGGCAGTTGTTCACCCCGGGTGAGCAGTTCTATCTCCCTTTGCTGTACCCAAAGCCAGAGTTGCCAAAGTTGTTGATCGGTCGGGTCTTGTTTTAGTGCCTGGAATATCTGCGCTGCGGCTTCCCTGAGTTCATCTATGCCGCGACTGAGCGGCGTGGTCATGCTGACCTTTTGCCATTGGCCGAAATTGACACTGGCTTCCAGTTGTTTCACCTGTTGTTGGTGTTGATACTGTAACTGCTCCAGCATGGCCAGCATCTGTGGGTCGACGCGGCTTTGGGTTTGCTGCAATCCCTGATAGCCGAGCAGGGATACCAACAGCAGACTGCAGGCGATAGCCAGATTACGCCAGCCGTTGCTGGATTTTGCGGCCTTGGGTGGCTGAGATTGTTCCAGCCTGGCGGCGATTTCAGGCCAGAGGTCACGCTCGGGTGTTTTTTCCCGTGGCAGTTGTTCTATCAGTTGTTCCAATGTTGGCTGCTTGTTCATGACAACATCTCCTGAAGCAAGTTTCTTGCCCTGTGGTACTGCGCCTTGCTGGTGCCGGTACTTGTGCCCATCATGGCGGCTATCTCTTCATGGCTGTAGCCCTCAATGGCAAACAGCACAAACACGACTCTGGCCCGTTCGGGTAACTTGAGGATCTTGCGCTCCAATACAGAGGTTTCCTCCGTGTGGGTTGTGGTTGATTCTTCTGTGTCTGCCTCTGTGGTCACCGGCAGAAATCTGGCCCAGAAGCTGCGCTGTTTTTTCAAACTACTCAATGCCTGATTGACGCTCAGGCTGTGCAGCCAGGTACTGAATTTGCTTTCACCGCGGAATTGGTCCAGCTTCTCCCAGGCTCGGATAAAGCAGTCCTGGGTCATCTCTTCTGCCAGTGGCACCTGGCCGGCCAGGTGCAAACACAATGCATAGACTCTGCCATGGTGCAGGCGGTAGAGCTCGGCGAAGGCAAGCTTGTCCCCCAAACGGGCACGCTGCACCAGCGGGAAGTCCACTTCTTGCTGGTATCTGGTTTCTGTCAGCTGTGGGCTGGCATTCACTGGGCTGTCCTTAATGGTTTGGGCGAGTCATGGTAATTGGATAGTTTGACCCGCTTAAAAGGTTTAAAAAAGAATAAAAAAATCCCAAAAATTTATCTGGTGGATTAATCAATCTGCTCGATGTTTTCTTTATTTGGTTATTTGCATATCCCTTAAACAAGCTTCACTGAAATCAGTTGTTTGCTTTCCGTTCCCTGGGAGGCCGGGGAGCCCCCTGGAAAGCTATTGTGTTTGGCAACCTGAGCACGACACTAACCTGTGATAAGGGAGTCATTGGGGAACCTTAGATTTTTATTGGGTTCATTTCTGATTTTTGAATATCGCATGCAATCGCTGTTTGTCGGGTTAAAACCTTCCTTGAATGACAGATGCTTGGCGCTTTCGTTTTTTTTGACTCAGTTAATAGAAAAATTTTTAATTTTTTTTGCACTGTGACAAGGCTAGTGACTGTTTTTAAATAGGTTAATCATTGACAATATAAGATGACATTTTTGTTACCGGATTAACTCAACTGACACTGGGACAGAATTGCGACTATTTTTTTAGAGTGACTCTTTTTATTGAGGTAACACCATGCTTATTCGCCATAAGTTGTTGCTGAGTGCCGCCGTTTCGATCGGCGCCTTGGTATTGATGTTTGCACTGCAGCAATATTCCAGCTCAGTGCAGACAGAACTGTCCATCGCCATCCAGAAAGTGGTTGAACTGGATAAAGAAGTATTAAGCATGCGCAAGAATGAGAAGGATTTTTTTGGCCGCCAGGATCTCAAGTATGTTGAGATACATCAGCAGGAAGCACAGGCTACAGCGCAGTTGATGCAAGAACTGGCACTGATCTTCAAGGAGTATGATCTCCCCGAGGCGCCGATAAACAGCTTTAACCGTGATTTAGCCAACTACCGCCAGTTGTTTACCGAAGTGGTGAAATTGCAACAGGAGATAGGCCTGGATCCCAAGACTGGTCTTTACGGTGAGTTACGCTCTGCGGTGCATAATGTCGAAAGCTTGGTGGCAGAACATAACGTGCCTGAGCTTATGGTGTTGATGCTGCAGCTGAGGCGTAACGAGAAAGACTTTATGTTGCGGCGGGATCTCAGCTACCTCAATAAGTTTGATAGCAATATTGAACGCTTCAATGAAGCCTTGAGCGCCAGTTTGCTGGACTACAGTGTTCGTAACAATATTGAGCAACTGATGAGCAAGTACCAGCAAAGCTTCAAGAGTTTGGTGGCCAAGGAACAGCAGCTGGGACTCGACGAGTCCAAGGGCATGATGGGGCAGTTGCGAGAAGCGATCTTTGCCACGGAAAGCTCATCTACCAAGCTGAAAGAATTGGCAATAGCCAAGGTGGAAAACGAGCAGCAGCACAGCTTCATGCAGGGGTTGGCATTATTTGGTCTTATTGCGTTGTTGTTGGTGGTCAGTACTGTGATGATTATCCGCAGTATTATGAGGCCGGTTGAGCGTATCACGGATGTCATTTCCCGCATCGAGCTTCAAAAAGATCTGTCGCTGCGCTGTGATGTGGACTCCAACGATGAGCTGGGCATGATAGGACGCCATTTCAACAGTATGGTGGAGAGTTTCCAGAAGCTGATCGAGCAGGTTATCGAATCAGTGGATGGCATGCGCCAGTCCTGTGAAGAGCTGTCCCGCAACGCCATCAGCGCCTCGGAAGGCGTGTCGAAACAGCTCAATGAAACCGATATGGTTGCTACGGCTATCACCGAGATGGGGGCTACCATAGACGAGATTGCCAAGAATACTGAACTGGCCGCAGGTAAGGCAGAACAGACCCACAACAATGCCCAGGAAGGCCAAGTTGAGGTTGAAGATACTATCAATAAGATCCAGTCTTTGGCCCAGCAACTGAACGACTCTGCCAATGTGGTGGCCGAGCTTGAAAAAGACAGTCAAACCATAGGCAGCGTACTGGATGTGATCCGCGGTATCGCCGAACAAACCAATCTGCTGGCACTGAATGCCGCCATTGAGGCGGCCCGTGCCGGCGAGCAGGGCCGAGGCTTTGCCGTGGTGGCCGATGAAGTGCGCAGCTTGGCGATGCGGACTCAAGAGTCGACCGAAGAGATTGCCAGCATCATTCAAACTCTGCAGAGCCGTACCCATTCGATAGTGGATATTATGGAGCAGAGCCAGAAGCAGGGCGGTGAGAGCGCTCAGCAGGCGGCCAGTGCTGGCACCTTGTTGGCGCAGATCAATGCCGATGTCACCAATATCATGGATATGAGCACTCAGATTGCTGCCGCTATTGAAGAGCAGAGTATGGTGGCCGCTGAGGTGAATAAGAACGTGGTGGTGATCCGTGATATTGCCGAGGAGTCGGCTCAGGCGGCAGAAGAGAATGCCACTGCATCCGATGAGGTTCGCCACCGCGCTGATTATCTGCACCAGGCGGTGAGCCAATTCAAAATCTAGTTATCCGGTCACAGATGAAAAACCGCGGCAATGTCCGCGGTTTTGTTTTAGTTGCAGTCGTAGTCTTTAGCGGTTGTGGCACTTTCTTGCTCTGCTGTGCAGACGGCTTTTGTCGAGGAGTCTGTCAGGAATGGCGGCAAAGGTTTTTGGTTCACAAAAGGCTTGGAGCTGACAGGGAATAAAAAATAGGCCCCGAAGGGCCCTCAGAGAGTTAGAGACGAAAGCGGGCCACTTCGGCGCGCATGTTTTCCGCCAGATGGCTTAAGTTGCTGACCGACTCGGTCAACTCGTTGGCTGCCTGGGCCGATTGTTGGGTGATGTCGCTGATTGCCATAATGCTACGATTGATATCTTCCGCCACACTGCTTTGCTCTTCGGCTGCGGTAGCAATGTGGGTATTGAGCTGGGCGATGGAGTCGACTGACACCACTATCTCTTTCAAGGCTTCACCGGCCATATTGGCCTTGCTGTTGGCCTGCTCGACCTGAGTGATGCCTTGCTCCATGGCAGTCACCGCCTCCTGCACACCTGTCTGCAGGGTGGCTATCATGGACTCAATCTCCTGGGTTGAGCTGTGGGTGCGACTGGCAAGGGTTCTTACCTCATCGGCCACCACGGCAAAACCCCGGCCCTGCTCGCCGGCCCTGGCCGCCTCAATGGCGGCGTTCAGTGCCAGCAGATTGGTCTGCTCGGCAATTCCCTTAATCACATCCAGTACCCTGCCTATGTTTTGGCTTTCATTGGCCAGATGAGTGATCACCTGCGCCGTACCCTGAATTTGCGCCGAGAGTGCCACCATGCTGGCAATCGACTCCTGCACTATTGCATCGCCATTGGCGGCACTGGCATCGGCGCTGTGAGCCGAGTCGGCAGCGGCCGTGGTGCTTTGGGCTACTTCTGAGACTGTGGCGGTCATTTCATTCATGGCGGTAGCCGTCTGCTCTGTCTCGGCCTGTTGTCTGTGCATGCGCTCGTTGGTTTGTTGGGTGAAGCTGGAGAGCTCGGTCGCCGAGTCGCTGACTGTATTGGCGGCATTGGCGATATTATTGAGGATCCCTCTGAGGTGAGATATCACATCTCTTAAGTTATCGGATATCTGCCCCAGTTCGTCGGCGTTGAAGGTTTTGAACTGCACGGTTAAGTCCGAGTCGCTGCGAATTTTCTTCAGCTGGGTGAGGATATCGCCTATGGGTAACATGACGCTGCGGTTGACCCAAACACTGAGTAGTAAGCAGGCGATAATGGCGACACTGACCAGAGAGATAAATAGCACAACGGAAGAAGAGTAGAGGCTTTGGGCTTGCTCTCTTTCCTGTTTGGCGACATCCAATTGCAGGGTGACCAACTCGGCAATCTTACCGCTGATGGGATCTATTACCTGATAGAGAGGAGTGATCTCCTGATTGAGCTGGCCTTGGATATTGCCGCTCATGGTGGCCAATTTATGTTGCAGACGTTTTATCTGTTCATCGGCGGGAATAAATAACCGCTTGGCCTCATTGACCAGTTGTGACTCTCTGGCGGTCAACTGAGTGGCTGTGTAATCCTGCCACTTCTGCTTGATGCTTCTGTCGGCCTCATTGAGCGCGGTACTGGCTTGTTCGGCACTGAAGTCTCCGGCATTGGCCTTGTTGATAGCATCGATAACAAAGACGGCGTAATCATCACCTATGCTCTTGAGATCTTTGAGTGGGACAACCCGGTCGCTGTAGATATTTTCTACCCCTGAGTCGATTTCGTTCATGATATTGATGGCGATACCACAGAGTAGCAGCATCAAGAGAAGAGGCACGGCCATACCGAGCAACATCTTGTGTTTCAGTTGTAACTTCATGCTTGAGAACCTTGGTCCAGAAGGGAACTTGTCCTTGGATGAGGCCCTGTCAATCCAATTTGTTGAGCCATACAAAAGGTATAGCAAAAAAGTATGAAATGCGTGAGACGAGAGAGGGGCAAATTTTGGATACAAAAAAACCTCGCATCGCGAGGTTTAAATGATTGGTACAGGTGAGAAGACTTGAACTTCCACGCCCGTGAGGGCACCAGCACCTGAAGCTGGCGTGTCTACCAATTCCACCACACCTGCACTGTTTTCATTTCGACTCTTTCATGTGTTAATTGGTACAGGTGAGAAGACTTGAACTTCCACGCCCGTGAGGGCACCAGCACCTGAAGCTGGCGTGTCTACCAATTCCACCACACCTGCACTGTACTGCTTTGCAATTTCCTCAGTCGCCTGAGCACCTTAAAGTTGAAGGTGGTGCCCGAACCCGGAATCGAACCAGGGACACGCGGATTTTCAATCCGCTGCTCTACCAACTGAGCTATTCGGGCGACGGCGTGCATTAAAAGACTTTTACGGTTTTGAGTCAACTCTTTTCTGAGAAATATTTCAAAATAACGCGTGTTTGAGCAAGTTTTACTCGAAAAGGCGCATATTGCTTAGCTTTTGAACGAAAGCCGCGTCATTGCTGGGCTAGGGGTAAATTAGCCCAATCGAAAACTCAGCCTGTAAAGCCGGGATTTCGAGGTTTAAGGGGAGGCAGGTTTTATCTTCTTCTGGAAACAAAACGCCCCACGTTAAAGTGGGGCGTTAAGGGATTAATCCTTGAGGAGGTCGTTCCCCGGATAGTTGGCACGCATAACTGTCAGTACGTGCTGCTTTAACTGCTCCTGACCCAGTTCATCATAAGCGGTGACCATGATCTCAAGCGCGCGCTCTGTCGATGGAGTGCCGGGATAAGTTTCCATTACGGACTGTGCCCGAATGGCGGCTGCGCTCCAGGCATTCATTTTCAGATAATATTCGGCCACTTTCACCGAATATAGCGCCAGACGATTCTTCAGGTGCTGCATTCTCTTCTGGGCGTCGGCCGCATACTTGCTGTTGGGATAGGTCTTGAGCAGGCGTTCGAAGTCCTTGAAGGCATCGAGGGCAAATTGAGGATCCCTGTCGCTTCTGTCTATATTGAGCATGTCATGGAACAAATAGTTGTCGGCCTGCATATTCACCAGTCCACGCATATAGTAGACATAGTCTATATCCGGGTGGGTGGGGTTGAGGCGGATAAATCTGTCGATGTTGGCGACTGCCGACGGGGTATCATCCAACTTATAGTAGGCATAAATCAGATCCAGCTGAACCTGAGTCTTGTGTGGACCAAAGGGGAAGCGGGAATCCAATGCCTCCAGTGAACGCACAGCCTTGGTATAGTTACCCAGCTCCATAGAGGTACGGGCCTGGGAGTAGAGAACGTCCGGAGACTGCTTGCTGGTAATTAAGTCGTCTTCCGGTTTGCTGCTACAGGCCACAATGGCCAGCGAAAAAAAGGCTATGGCAGCGCCTTTGGCAATATTATGCATACTTGAATTCGATTCTTGAGTAAGTTGTAGTTAAGAATTTTTCCATTTCACGATAAAATGGCCGATTCCGAGTGTACCAGAAAGTACACAGTTTTTGACCCCATTAACTGGGGACGGTTCCTATGACGCAAGAGATTAATCTAAAAAGCGAGATATCAGCAACCCAAACCGGTCTGAGATTGGATCAGGCTTTGGCCGAGTTGTTCCCCGATTACTCCCGAACCAGGATCAAGGAATGGATCCTCGATGGCAAAGTGTCCGTCGATGGTACTGTGGTAAACAAGCCCAGAGAGAAGGTGTTGGAATCTCAGGAGATAGAGGTTCAAGCCACTTTGGAAGAAGAGGTGCACGCCGAGGCCCAGGCTATCGATCTGAATATCGTCTATGAAGATGACCATATATTGGTGATCAACAAGCAGGCGGGTTTAGTGGTGCATCCCGGTGCCGGTAATAGTGACGGCACCTTGATGAATGCCCTGCTGCATCATTGCCCCGAGATAGAACATGTGCCCAGGGCCGGTATTGTCCATCGTCTCGATAAGGACACCACAGGCCTGATGGTGGTAGCCAAGACAGTTGAGGCTCAAACTCATCTGGTGGCGGCGCTGCAGGCGCGCGACATTACCCGTGAATATGAAGCCATAGTGCTGGGCACCATGACAGCCGGTGGTACAGTGGATGAGCCTATCGGGCGTCACCCCACCAAGCGTACTCATATGGCGGTGCACCACAGTGGTAAGCCGGCGGTGACTCACTATCGTGTGGCGGAAAAATTCCGCGCCCATACCCGCTTGCGCTTGAGGCTGGAAAGTGGCCGGACTCACCAGATCCGGGTGCATATGGCTTATATAGGTCATGTGTTGGTGGGCGATCCCGTCTATGGTGGTCGTCCAAAACCCCCCAAGGCCGCCAGTGAAGCCTTTTTCGAAGTGCTGAAAAACTTCAAGCGCCAGGCGCTGCACGCGGTGCGACTGGAGTTGGTGCACCCCATCACCTGTGAGCTGATGAGCTGGCAGGCACCTATCCCCGAGGATATGGTCGAGCTGACCAAGGCGCTGCGTAAAGACACCGAAGAGCATCCGCCGGAGTATCTGTAACATGTACGGCTGTCTCTGGCCGCTGCCGGCCAATGTCAGAATCGCCATGACCCAGCGTCATGGCGGTGTCAGCCTGCCACCGTTTGACAGCCTGAATCTGGGGCTGCATGTGGGAGACATTTCCGCATCTGTGCAGGCCAACCGTGCTTTATTGGCACAGCGGCTGGCTCTGCCCAGCGAGCCGGCATGGCTGGAGCAGGTACATGGCACAGAGGTCGTCGATCTGGCGCGTGACTCCCTAAGGATTGCCGATGGCAGTTATAGCGACAGCAAGGCGCATGTGGCCGTGGTGATGACCGCCGACTGTCTGCCAGTACTTTTGTGTGACAGTGCAGGCACCCAGGTGGCGGCGCTGCACGCCGGCTGGCGTGGCCTGTGTGATGGCGTTATCGAAGCGGGAATTGCCCGTTTTCGTCCCGGCTCTGAGCTTATCGCCTGTCTCGGACCGGCAATAGGCAAAACGGCCTTCGAAGTGGGCGCTGAAGTACGTGCTGCTTTTTGCGATAAAGACCCCAAGGCCGACAACTGCTTTGTAGCCAAGGGGGATAAGTTTCTCGGCGATCTGCAGGGGCTTGCCAGGCTCAGATTGCAGCGGGCGGGTGTCCGGCAGGTATATGCCTTGGATATCTGCACCTATAACAACAAAGACTATTTTTCCTACCGCCGCGATGGCCGTACCGGCCGCATGGCCTCGTTGATTTGGCTTACTGATTGAGTGGTTATTTTATTCGTCTGACTTGAAATCGGTTAAAGCATCCTCATATTTAAGCTAACGAAGTAATACCTCATTTTGAGAGTTTCAGGAGGCTGTATGCGACTCGATCGTATGACCAATAAATTTCAGCTTGCTATCTCGGATGCCCAATCTCTGGCGCTTGGCCGTGACCATCAGTTCATAGAACCCGTCCATCTGATGATGGCTTTGTTGAATCAGGATGGCGGTTCAATTCATCCGCTGTTGACCCAAGCTGGTATCCAGGTCAGCACTCTGCGTTCCTTGATTAGTCAGGAACTGGAGCGCTTGCCCCAGGTGGAAGGAACAGGCGGTGATGTTCAGTTATCCCAGGCGCTGATACGTTTGCTGAATCTGTGCGACAAGCTGGCACAGAAGCGTAAAGACAAATATATCTCCAGTGAGCTGTTTATTCTGGCGGCACTGGAAGGTAACGACACCCTGGCACAGTGCCTCAAGCAGGCCGGTGCCACCAAAGAGCTGATGGAGAAAACCATCGAAGCCGTGCGTGGCGGCCAGAAGGTGGATGACCCCAATGCTGAGGATCAGCGCCAGGCGTTGAAGAAATACACCATAGATCTGACCGAGCGTGCCGAGCAGGGCAAGCTGGATCCTGTTATTGGCCGTGACGATGAAATTCGTCGCACGGTGCAGGTACTGCAGCGTCGCAGCAAGAACAACCCTGTGCTTATCGGTGAGCCCGGTGTGGGTAAGACCGCCATTGTTGAAGGGCTGGCGCAGCGTATCGTCAACGGCGAGGTGCCTGAAGGCATCAAGAACAAGCGAGTATTGTCGCTGGATCTCGGCGCATTGGTGGCTGGTGCCAAATATCGGGGTGAGTTTGAAGAAAGACTCAAGGCTGTGCTCAACGAGCTTGCTCAGGAAGAGGGCCAGGTGATCCTCTTTATTGACGAGCTGCATACTATGGTGGGCGCGGGTAAATCCGATGGCGCCATGGATGCGGGTAATATGCTCAAGCCGGCACTGGCCCGCGGTGAGCTGCACTGTGTCGGTGCCACTACCCTGGACGAGTATCGTCAGTATATTGAAAAAGATGCGGCGCTGGAGCGGCGCTTCCAGAAAGTCCTGGTGGATGAGCCCAGTGTCGAGGATACCATCGCTATTCTGCGTGGTCTGAAAGAGCGCTACGAGCTGCACCACCATGTGGAAATTACCGATCCGGCGATTGTGGCGGCGGCGACCATGTCCCACCGTTATGTGTCAGATCGTAAGCTGCCTGACAAGGCCATCGACCTTATCGACGAAGCCGCTTCCAGCATTCGGATGCAGATAGACTCCAAGCCGGAGCCGCTGGATCGCCTCGAACGCCGAATCATTCAGCTCAAGCTGGAAGAGCAGGCGTTGGCGAAGGAAAACGATGAGGCCAGTCGTAAGCGTCTCGAACATCTGCGCAGCGAGCTGGTGGAAGTGGAGCAGAAGGCTGCCGAACTTAATGAGATTTGGCACACAGAAAAAGCGGCACTGGCGGGCACTCAGCATATCAAGGCGGATCTGGAGCAAGCCAGACTGGATATGGAAGTGGCGCGCCGCGCCGGTGATTTGACCCGGATGTCCGAGCTGCAATATGGCCGCATCCCCGAGCTGGAGAAACAGCTGGATCTGGCGTCTCAGGCCGAGATGCAGGATATGACCTTGCTGCGTAACAAGGTCACGGATGTTGAAATTGCCGAGGTACTTTCCAAGGCGACCGGGATCCCGGTTTCCAAGATGCTCGAAGGCGAGCGGGAAAAACTGCTGCATATGGAAGATGCGCTGCATGAGCGGGTGATCGGCCAGGATGAGGCGGTCGATGCCGTGGCCAACGCTATTCGTCGTAGCCGCGCGGGTCTGGCCGATCCTAACCGGCCCATAGGCTCCTTCCTGTTCCTCGGCCCGACCGGGGTAGGTAAGACCGAGCTGTGTAAGTCGCTGGCCAAGTTCCTGTTCGACACAGAGAGCGCCATGGTGCGGATAGATATGTCCGAATTTATGGAGAAACACTCAGTCTCCAGGTTGGTCGGGGCGCCTCCGGGCTATGTGGGTTATGAGGAAGGGGGTTACCTTACCGAAGCGGTGCGCCGTCGTCCCTACTCGGTGATCCTGCTCGATGAGGTGGAAAAGGCACACCCGGATGTGTTCAACATACTGCTCCAAGTACTGGATGATGGCCGCCTGACCGATGGTCAGGGGCGTACGGTTGACTTCCGTAACGCTGTGGTGATTATGACCTCGAACCTGGGTTCCGACATTATCCAGGAGCAGTTCAGTCACCAAAGTTACGATGAGATGAAGGCTCAGGTGATGAATGTGGTGCAGCACCATTTCCGCCCCGAGTTCCTCAACCGGATCGACGAAACCGTGGTGTTCCACCCGCTGGATAGCGAGCATATCAAGAGTATTGCCGCGATTCAGGTCGAGTCGCTGCGCCAACGTTTGGCGGAGAAAGAGTTCGAGCTGGAGATCACAGATGCCGCGCTGAGCTTTATTGCCAGAGCCGGGTTCGACCCAGTGTATGGTGCAAGGCCGTTGAAGCGGGCACTGCAGCAAGAGGTGGAAAACCCACTGGCGCAAAAGCTGCTTAGAGGCGAGTTGCTGCCAGGTCAGCCGATCAAGGTGGACTATCGCGACGACAACTTGGTGTTTGAGCAGTAATCACACCATAAACAACAAACCAAAAACAAAAAGGAGCGCTTTGAGCGCTCCTTTTTTGCTTGGGTTAAACGACAAATTCAACTGATGGGTTTTAATCCGTCGTCTTTAGCCTATCAGTGACTGCGGGCTACGGCGATTTTAGCCAGGCTTATCAGCGCCAGCTTGTAGTCGGACTCAGGCAGTACCGAAAGGGCCGCTACGGCCTTATCGGCCTCTTCATAGGCCCTTTGCTGGGTATATTCCAGTGCGCCACAGGTGTTGAGTGCATTGATAATTTCTTCGATATGCTCGGTGCCATCACCTTGTTCAATCGCCTGGCGGATCATCTGGCGCTGTGGCTCTGTACCGTGGGCGATGGCGTAGATCAGCGGCAGTGTGGGTTTACCTTCGGCGAGGTCGTCACCTATGTTCTTACCCAGTTCTTCGGCGTCGGCAGTGTAGTCCAGCAGGTCATCGGTCAACTGGAAGGCGGTGCCCAGGTATTTGCCATAGTCGGCCAGCGCCGTTTCCATTTCGCTGTCGCAACCGGCCAGCACACCGGCCAGACGGGTTGCGGCTTCAAATAGTTTGGCTGTTTTGCAGTAGATTACCCGCATATAGCTGGCTTCTGTGGTATCCGGATCGTTGCAGTTCATCAACTGCAGCACTTCACCCTCGGCCAGTACGTTGGTGGTGTTGGCCAGTACCTGCAATACCTTCATCGACTCCAACTCTGTCATCATCTGGAAAGAGCGGGTATAAAGAAAGTCGCCGACCAGCACGCTGGCGCTGTTGCCAAACAGGGCATTGGCTGTCTCCCGTCCACGGCGCAGAGTGGATTCATCCACCACATCGTCGTGGAGCAGTGAAGCTGTATGAATAAACTCTATGATAGCGGCCAGCTTCAGGTGTGCTTCACCACTATAGTCGAGCGATCTTGCTGCCAGAATCGACAGTAACGGCCGCATACGTTTGCCGCCACCGTTGATGATGTAGAACCCCAATTGATTGATCAGGGCAACATCAGATTCGAGTTGTTTGTAGATCAGTTGATTGACGGCTTGCATGTCGGCGTCAGCCAGCTGACGGATAGCAGTTAAATCCATAGTAGACTCTAGGTATGAAGGAACGCCGAATCGGCAGCTCCCGATAAGCTTAAGTATTGTAATAGACCGAAGTTTACCTAAAATTAATGAACAAGACAGTAGCAGAGGGAGTAATGTGCGAGTTAATCCGGTCTTTTTTTCTTGAGCTTCAATTAGGGCTTGCCTGTAAGGGATTATTCGCGTAAACTCCGCGCCCATTGTCATTAAAGTTTTTGTAGCACCCAGCCTCATAGAGATGAGCCGGCGTGTTAAGAATTTCGGAGTAAAATAGCTATGTACGCTGTTTTTCAAAGTGGTGGTAAGCAACACCGTGTTGCTGAAGGCCATACTGTTCGTTTGGAAAAAATTGAAGTTGCCACTGGTGAAACTATCGAATTCGATCAAGTTCTGCTGATCGCTGATGGTGAAAACGTCCAGGTGGGTACCCCTCTGGTAGCAGGCGGTAAAGTTGTGGCTACTGTTGTTAGCCATGGCCGTGGTGAAAAGGTAACTATCCAAAAGTTCAACCGTCGTAAGCACCACGAGAAGAAAATGGGCCACCGTCAGTGGTTCACTGAAGTTAAAATCACTGCTATCAACGCTTAATAGGAGTCTGACTCATGGCACACAAAAAAGCTGGCGGTTCTACTCGTAACGGCCGCGATTCAGAAAGCAAACGTCTTGGTGTAAAGCGCTTCGGCGGCGAATCAGTTCTGGCTGGTAACATCATTGTTCGTCAACGTGGTACTAAGTTCCACGCAGGTGTTAACGTAGGTATCGGTCGTGACCATACTCTGTTTGCCCTGACTGACGGCAAAGTTAAGTTTGAAGTTAAAGGTCCTAACAACCGTAAGTTCGTTAGCATCGAAGATTAATCTTCAAACCAGAATTGCTTTGAGCCCCGCCATTGGTGGGGCTTTTGTTTTGGGCGAGAGCCATAGTTTCTGTTTTTTGGCGCCTTGCAGGGTTAGGCAGTATAATTGCCTCATTCCGTGGTGCCAGGAGTATGTATGAAGTTTGTCGATGAGGCAGTGATCAGAGTTGAAGCTGGAGATGGTGGTAGTGGCTGCGTCAGCTTCAGACGTGAAAAATACGTGCCGGATGGTGGTCCAGACGGTGGCGATGGTGGCGACGGCGGCAGTGTTTATCTGCAAGCTGACGAAAACCTCAACACCCTGATTGACTACCGTTTTGAGCGTTTCCATATGGCTGAGCGCGGTGAAAACGGCCGAGGCCGCGACTGTACCGGTAAAGGTGGTCAGGACTTGGTGCTCAAGGTGCCAGTGGGAACTCGGGCGGTTGATGAAGAAACCGACGAAGTACTCGGTGACCTGACCCAGCATGGTCAGAAGCTGTTGGTGGCCAAAGGTGGTTTCCACGGTCTTGGCAATACCCGCTTCAAGAGCAGTGTGAACCGTGCACCCAGACAAAAAACGCTGGGCACGCCAGGTGAAGTGCGCAGCTTGCGTCTTGAGCTGATGCTGCTGGCAGATGTGGGCTTGCTCGGTATGCCAAACGCCGGTAAGTCGACTTTTATTCGGGCGGTTTCGCGCGCGACACCAAAAGTGGCCGATTATCCCTTTACCACCCTGGTGCCTAATCTCGGTGTAGTAAATCCTCGCCCAGGGCAGAGCTTTGTGGTGGCGGATATTCCAGGGTTGATTGAAGGTGCTGCCGAAGGTGCCGGTTTAGGTATTCGCTTCCTCAAACACCTTGAGCGTTGTCGTGTATTGCTGCATATCCTGGATATTGAGCCTATTGATGGCTCGAGTCCTGCCGAAGCGGCCAAGGCGATTGTCACTGAGCTTGAGAAATACTCGCCCAAGCTGGCTTCCAAGCCACGTTGGTTGGTGTTCAACAAGACAGATCTGTTGCTGGAAGAAGAACTGCAGGAAAGAGTCGACAGCATAGTCAAGGAGATGGGCTGGGAAGGGGATGTTTACACCATCTCGGCTTATACCCGTGAAGGCACCAAGGAACTGGCTGAAAAGCTCTATGACTTTATCAGCAGTCTGCCGGCGGAAGAGCAACAACAAGATCCTGACGCCGATGTTGAGTTCAAATGGGACAACTACCATCAGGATAGCCTGGAAGATCTCAACGAAGACTATGATGATGAGTTCGACGATGACTTCGACGACGATGATTATGATGTTGAGGTTATTTACCAAAGATAATATCTGAGCGAGCCTGAACACCTGTGTACGCTGATACCCAAAACGATATCACCCGGCAGGTCGTCCGGGTTGCTCAGCTATTGCTGGCCTATGGCGCTGAATCTGAACTGGTTGAAGAGATCAGTCAGCGTCTGGGCCGGGCACTTGGCTTGGCCAGTGTCGAGCTATCCATCTCCTCCAATTCGCTGGTGCTCACCAGTTTGGTTTCCGGTCGTTGTATCACCACCACCCGACGCATTCGCGAGCACGGCATCAATATGACAGTGGTGTGCGAGCTGCAGCGCATCTGCCTGCTGGCCGAAAAAGGTCTGTATGGCCCCAATGAAGTCCGCAAGCGCCTCGCCAGACTGCAACCCAAAACCTACCCCAAGTGGCTGCTTATCCCCATGATAGGCCTCTCTTGCGGCAGTTTTTGTCATCTATTCGGTGGTGATCTGGCCGCATGTTTTATCACTTTCTTTGCTTCTGTGATTGGCATGTTTGTGCGCCTGGCCATGGCGCAACGTCACTTCAATGTGTTGGTGAACTTTGCCGTGACCGCCTTCGTCACCAGCTTGGCAGCCCAGTTGGGGTATCTCTATCCTGTGACCCAAACCCCTGAGCTGGCGATGGCGGCCTCTGTGCTGATGCTGGTTCCCGGCTTTCCGATGATCAACTCGATATCGGATATGGTTAAAGGGCATATGAATGTGGGGATCTCCCGCTGGGGGCAGGCGACCTTGATGACAGTCTCCTCCGTGATAGGCATTACCATTGCCATGCAGCTTGGGGGGATTTTCCTGTGATGGATACTCTGTTGTTGCTGCTGAATGATGCCTTTTTCTCGGCTATCCCCGCCATGGGCTTTGCCATGTTGTTCAATGTTCCCAGGCGTTATCTGCTTTATTGTGCTCTGGCCGGAGCCATAGGCCACAGCTCACGGACCTTGATGTTGCAGTTTGGTTTGCCGATAGAGTGGGCCACTTTTGCCGCTGCCGGCATCATAGGCATGGTGACCATAGCCTTTGCCAGGCGTCATCTGGCACCGCCGCTGCTGTATGCCGTGGCGGCGATTATCCCTATGATCCCGGGTTCTTATGCCTACAACACTGTGATTGCCCTGGTGCAATTGACCGCCCAGTCACAGCTCAGCACTGAGTTGTGGGAGCAGGTGGTTACCAATGGCCTGAAAACCGTGTTTATTCTCGGTGCTTTGTCTGTTGGTCTTGCCATGCCCAGCCTGTTGTATTTCCGTACCCGCCCGGTGATTTAATCCAATATTAACAAGGAGCGTATATGCGCATCGCCATGATTGCCGCCATGGCCCATGACAGAGTCATAGGCAAAGATAACCAAATGCCCTGGCACTTGCCGGAAGATTTGCGCCATTTCAAGCAGATGACTTTGGGAAAGCCAGTGGTGATGGGACGTAAGACCTTCGAATCAATAGGTCGTCCTCTACCCGGACGCCATAACATAGTGATCAGCCGTCAGAGCGACTACGCCCCGGAAGGTGTTACCCGGGTTTCTTCTTTTGAAGAGGCAGTGGAAGCGGCAGGAAACTGCGAAGAGTTGGTGGTAATAGGTGGTGGTCAGCTCTACCGTGAAATCCTGCCTCAGGCCGATAGGCTGTATCTGACAGAGATAGACTTACAAGTGGAAGGGGACACTCGTTTTCCTGAATGGGACGATGGCAGCTGGCAGCAAGTTTATGAGGAAAGTGGCAGCAGTGTAAATGGGTTGAGTTTTCGCTTTATCAATATGATTAGAAAATGTTAAATTGTAACGGACTTTTGAACCCTGAAACGTGAGTGGCACCGGCCACGAAGCGATCCTTATGCCAAGAGTCCCCGGCAGACTTGTCTGCCGGGGACTCTTGGTTTTAATAACTATTACAAAAAGGAGTGTCAGATGCGCCTGTTGCCCGTGGCCATTGCTGCACTGATTGCTGTATCTTCAGTGTCAACCCCTTCAACTGCTAAAGCCGAAGATCTTTTGGCTGCCAGTATCTGTGATTACGTCAAGTCCAACGACAAAAATCGCCTGCGTAAGAAATTGAAAGAGAACCGAGTGAAGCTGCGTAATATCTATTCCGGGCTCTCCTGTGACGGCGAAAGCCTGCTGCGTACTGCCTATCACAGCAATGCCGAAGATACCGGCGAGTTTATTGCCAAGCGCTTGTCAAAAACCGAACTGGAAGTGGTGGAAGCTGACGGCAAGACCATAGTCGATTGGGCCGACGCCAATGGTTTTGGCGCCAGCATTATTACCCTGGCCATCCAAGATCGCCTAGGCAGCTGAGTTCGTTACAGCGTCAACAACATGGGGATTTCGCAGGCGCTGTGGCCGGTATTGCCAAGGGGCTTGGGTAAGGTGGTAAAGCCCAGGCTGGCGTAGAGGCCAAGCGCTTGTGGCAACAGTTGGGTGGTTTCGAGATAGCAAGCCTTATATCCCTGCTCGCGGGCAAAGCTGAGACATTGCAGTGCCAAACGGCGGGAGAGCCCCAGGCCTCGCAGTGCGGGCATAAAGTACATCTTCTGCAACTCACAAATGCCTTCTTCGCCGGGCAATGGTGCGATACCTGCACCGCCAAGCAGTTGCTGCTGTTTTTCAATTATCCAATATTGGCTGCCTGGCTGACTATATTGGCGACTCAGGTGATCCAGGGTCGGGTCGGCTACACTGTAGCCCTTATCGGGAGTCAGGCCATACTCGGCCGATACTGCGCGTATCACGGCGGCCAACTCGGCATCATCTGCTGCCTGTAGTGCCCTGATGACCACCCCCTGTTGGCTCTTGGCTTTGGTAATCGCCTTATTGTAGCAGCGCAGGCTGGCTTCCAGTTGGGTCACCTCGCTCGGTGCCAACTGGGCAAGAATGTCCGCAAATTGGTTATCTTGCTGAGTATCCAACTGTTTCAGCATCTTATGACCGGCAGGGGTTAGGCTGACCTGCAGACAGCGATTGTCCCTGGGATTGGCCTTGGTTTGCACAAGTTGTTTCTTGACCAGGTGACTGACGGCACGACTGGCATTGGATTTATCGATATTGAGCAGGTTTCCCAGCTCCTTGATACTGAGATCTTTTTGTCCCAGCTCCAGCAGTGTGTGTGCCTGCACCGGGGTCAGCGGCAGTTGCCCACAGGCGCCGGATAACATGCCCAGTTGCCGTACCAGGTGACGTGACAGTTGTCTAAGTACAGGACTGACCTGGGTCAGATCATCCTGAGGTGATTCTTGCTGATTGCCGGTTTCAGTGACATGAGGCTTTATGTTGAGGGACATCTAAGGGGTTACCTCGCAAAAAGATAAATTGGTTGCGACAAGCAACTAATGCTAAGTTCAAGTTAGCTCAGTCTGTATCTATTTGCAACAGCTTGTTTCATGGATTGGGTGGGCAAGGGCCGGGCATCTTCACAGGTAATAGGAAGAAATGAGCGGAAGCCGGTCAATGTAAACACCACTGTGATTGATTGCGCTGCTCATTGGTAACAGCACCTATTAATAACAGTGGTGACTGGTATCAGTAAAGCTCCGGGTAACGCAGTGGCGCCGATGCGAGCAGCAAGGCCGAGTGATAAATACTCTCGCGAGTAGCTTGCCCTTGGGTCAAGAGCCCTATGGCGCCACCTGCCTGTTTGACATTGACGGTATTGAACAGCGAATCCATCACATCCCCCAGCTCTTCACCGGCCTTGAGCGCGGCATAAACCTTGGGCGGCAGGGGTAGGTGAGCACTGCGGCCGACGCAGAGGCGTTCTTTGGTGGCTATGACGACATAGGCAAAGGTGGCCGGCCCCTGGGGGAAATCATCCACCCCACCTTCCATTGCCAGATAGTAATCGGCATCTGCATTAGCTTTGCACCATTCGACCCTGTTGATGGCTCCCTGGCGGGTATCGGCATCTGTCATGGGTTGCTCCGCCACACCGGATGGCGCCTTCATGGCTTGGCAGTGGATTTCGGCGTCGGGATGCAGGGCGCGAACCGCATTCTCGGCGGCTTTGATTTTCACCGGGTTGGTGGAACCCACCACTATCTGTAACTGTTTTTGTTTCATATTTGTTTTTTAATGGATCTTTAATGTAGACGGGCGTTTGAATCGTTGTTTAAATGGTCGGAGGTGTGACCTTGAGTTGGGCGTCATTGTGACGCGCCATAAATCACAACGCAAGATGCACCGAGGGACACGACATAGGCGCCACGACAAACCCGTATGGCTTTGGGGAGTTGTATTGTTCAAGGGGCTGGGCCTTGTCGGATAAATGGCATTAAAAAAGAGATAATTATAATGAAATTCAACAAACTCATGTACGCCATGGGGCTGGCAGGCACCCTGGCACTCGTTGGCTGTTCGGATGACGATAATGATCAGAACCCGCCTCCGGTCGATAACACACTGCAGGCATTTGCACCGGACGGCAAGCTCTCGGTCAGCGTTCGGCGCACCAGTTTCGGTGTACCTCATATTCAAGCCGACAATTTGGAAAGCCTGGGATTCGGTAACGGCTATGTGCAGGCTCAGGATAATCTGTGTATCCTGGCCGATGGTTTTGTTAAGGCCAACTCAGAGCGTTCCATGTATTTCGGCCCCCATGCCAGCTTGGACTTCACCACAGGGATCCCGGCCCGGGAAGACAATGGCAACCTGATCTCCGACTTTGCCTACAAGGCGCTCAAGGTCAGAGCTCAGGCCGAGGTCAAATGGCCTGAATTCAGCGAAAACTCCCGGGCACTGATCAGCGGGTTTGTCGCCGGCTATAACCGGTATTTAAGCGATGTGGCCGAAGGCAAGCAACAGGCCGAGCCCTTCTGTGCCGGGCAACCCTGGGTCAAGCCTATTGAACCTGAAGATGTGGTGACCTACCTGTTTTCAATTGCCCTGTTACCGGGGGCGGCCAACTTCCTGGATCTTATTTTTTACGCCAATCCGGGTGATGGTGATGAATATCTGCCGCGAATAGTCGGCCCGGCTCCGGCCTCTGCCGCCCAGACCGCTTTTGTCAATGACATCAACAGCAAGCTGATTGCCAGAGCCGCCAATATTTCAACCCCGGAGACCAACCCGGGTGAACTGGGCTCCAACGGCTGGGGCCTTGGCAAAGACAAGACGGAAAACGGCAAGGGCATGGTGCTTGGGAACCCGCACTTCCCGCATACGGGTAACCTGAGGTTCTGGCAGTCCCATGCCACCATTCCCGGTCACCTGGATGTGATGGGCGGCTCTCTGGTAGGCATGCCGGGCCCAATCAATATTGGTTTCAACAAAGATCTCGCCTGGACCCATACCTTCTCCACCGCCGAACATTTTGTGGTCTATAATCTGGAGCTGGTTTCCGGCGACCGAATGCAGTATCTGTTTGACGGTGAGCCTATGCCTATCAGCAAGGAAACCGTGCAGGTGCTGGTCAATGCCGGTCCGGCGGGTATGCTGGTAGCCGAAAAAGATATCTATACCACTCCCAAGGGACCTATAGTCGAAGCGCCTGCCACCCAGGCACCTTTTGGCTGGGATGATGGCCAGGCCTTTATGTTGCAGGATGCCAACATGGCGACCATGGATCCCGTGGATCACTGGCTGGCGATGAACATGGCCGCCAACAAGCAGGAGTTTGTGCAGGCATTTAAAGACTATGACGGCATGATCTTCAACAACACCATGTATGCCGACAGGGAAGGCAACGCCTTCTATATCGATGACTCTACCGTGCCTGGATTATCCGAGGCGGCTGTGGTATTGCTGAAGACTTCCCCTGAGATCAAGGCGGCCAAGGCGCAGGCAGGCTTTACCATATTGCCGGGCAATACCTCATTGTTCGCTTTCGATGGCCCCACGCCTTTCGAGCGGGCGCCCAAGTTGGAACGCACAGACTTTGTACAAAACTCCAACAACTCCTTCTGGTCTACCAACCCGGCCGAGCCGCTGGAGTATTTCTCCCCCATGTATGGCCCGGAGCGTGGCCAACTGAGCATGAGAACCCGCATGGGGCTCAAGCTGCTTGGTGATGCCGCCGGTAGTGATGGCAAGTTCAACCTGGATGAACTGGAGGCGGCAGTGCTCAACAACCGCAGCTATCTGGCCGAAATGGTTTTGGATGATCTGATTGCCCAGTGCGAGGCCAAGGGCAGTGAACCTGTAATGGTCGGTACCCTTGCCAAGGATATCAGCGCTGCCTGCGCGGCGCTCAAGGCCTGGAATGGTCATCAGGACAACGACAGTAAAGGCGGCGCCTTGCTTCGGGAATTCGCCCACCTGTTCAATGACAAAACCATGTTGACCCAAGGCTTTGATTATTTGCAGCCGGCGACCACTCCCACAGGGCTGAGTCCTGACGGTTCGGCGCTCACTGCGCTGGCACATGCCGCGCTCAACCTGGAAGCGGCCGGTTTTGCCGTTGATGCGCCCCTTGGCAGTGTGCAGTTTGTCGAGCGTTCATTGCCGGATGGCAGTGCCAGTGGCGTGCGTTTGCCCTGGCCCGGCAGTCATCATGCCGAGGGTGGTTTCAACGTATTTTCCACCAAGACCAGTGGTGACGACACGCTTATCCCGCAGCACTCTTACGCTCCGGCAACCGATATTCTGAGCGGCAAAGCGCTGGATTCCGGTCTGAGCGCCAAGGGCTATCAGGTTCGTTATGGCTCCAGCTGGATGATGGCGGTGAGCTTTACCGATGAGGGCCCGGAGGCGAGAGGGATACTGACCTACTCAGAGACCAGCAATATTCTGCGTCCCGAGTTTGCCGATCAGACCGCGCTCTACTCCAGTGAGAAACGTTTCCGCCCCTTGCTGTTCAAAGAAGCGGATATTGATGCGGCAACCGTATCCAAGATGGAACTGACGCTCGAGCGTTAAGCGCTATTCTTTCAGCTTCAATGCCGTTCATCTCGATGAGCGGCATTTTTTTTGCCTGCTGCCGGTTTGTTAATAAAATTACAACTTGGACCGTGACCACTGTCGGGTTTTAATTCAGCCTTGTTGAGTCATGTCATATTTTTATCTCGAACGTGCCGGTGATCTCTGTTGCTGTTTTTCTCTGCAAACCTGATGCTTTACCGGCTGACATTCAAGGTAGCGTCTGTGTTTCCACGGCTTTGCGGGGTGGAATCAACTTGTTGCTTAATTGAAATTTTATTACAGCCAAAGGCCGATCTGGATCCCAGTTATGACGTAGAGCTCAAGTTCAGTGTCGTGAATGGCGGTTCAGATCAATTTCTTTGGTGGGCGATTGGCTATGCTTGCCGCCAATTAAAGCCGAAGTTAAGGTAATCCTTATGCAACAAGAGATCACAGGTACGCAGGTTCAAGACGCAGTACTGACCCCCACCACACCGGGAAAGGGACAAGTGTCAGGCTCACTGGCCTGGACGGCCCAGGATACCACCTGGATGCTGAGTCTGTTTGGCACTGCCGTGGGCGCCGGGATCCTGTTTTTACCTATGAATGCCGGTCTCGGTGGTTTTTGGCCGCTGTTGTTGCTGACCATTTTGATAGGTCCCATGACCTATCTTTCTCACCGGGGCTTGTCTCGCTTTGTTTGTGCCTCGAAGATTGAAGGCAGTGATATCACTCAAGTGGTCGAGGAGTACTTCGGTGTTGGCGCAGGTCGCGCCATTACCTGGCTCTATTTTTTGGCCATCTACCCCATTGTGTTGATTTATGGCGTGAGTATTACCAATACGGTTGACAGTTTTATGGTGCATCAATTGGGGATGGCATCTTTGCCGCGTTGGTTACTGTCCGGTGCTTTGATTGCCGGTATGATGGCCGTGATGGTGGCCGGTGAGCGGCTGATGCTCAAAGTGACTCAATTCCTGGTTTATCCTCTGGTTGGCATCTTGCTGTTTATGTCGCTCTATCTCATTCCCGATTGGAAGCTGGATGCCTTGATGCAGGTTCCTTCGGCCGGAGAGTTTCTCGGTATTGTTTGGGTCACCATCCCTGTGTTGATCTTCTCCTTTAACCATTCTCCGGCAATTTCCCAGTTTGCGGTATCACTGAAGCGGGAACATGGCGCCAATGCGGCCAAGAAGGCCGATATGATCTTGCGTAATACTGCCATGATGTTGCTGGGGTTTGTGATGCTGTTTGTGTTTTCCTGTGTACTGGCCATGAGTCCGGCACAGCTGGCACAAGCCAAGGCATCCAACTTGCCGATTTTGTCTTACCTGGCCAATATCCATGACAGTGCGTTTATCAGCTATGTGGGGCCGGTTGTTGCGTTTGTGGCCATAGTTTCCTCTTTCTTTGGCCACTATCTGGGAGCCACTGAAGGGTTGAAGGGAATTGCCTCCAAACAGTTGCCATTCGTTCGAGAGCGTTGCAGCGACAAGGGGCTGAATCGCGGTATTCAGCTGTTTATGTTTCTGACTGTTTGGGGCGCGGCAATCGCCAACCCCAGTATCCTGACTATGATTGAAGCTCTGGGCGGCCCAGTGATCGCGGCCATTCTCTACCTGATGCCTATGTATGCTGTTTACAAAGTACCGGCACTCAAAGCCTATCGCGGTCGTTTGAGCAACATCTTTGTGATAGTGGCCGGTTTGATGTCCATGACCGCCATTTTTTACTCCTTCTTCCAAGGATAAGTTACTGAGGTGAGCATGTTCAGTACCTTTGATATTTTCAAGATAGGTGTGGGCCCTTCCAGCTCTCATACTGTAGGCCCTATGAAGGCGGCGCGGGATTTTGTCGAGCAGCTGCATCTTGAAGGACGTTTGAGTCGGCTAACCCGGGTAAGTGTCGATGTTTATGGTTCACTGTCGCTGACCGGCAAGGGCCACCATACAGATATCGCCATCATTATGGGGTTGGCGGGCAATAGTCCGGAGGCTGTGGATATAGATGCGATCCCGGCATTTATCCAGCAGGTGCAGGCCTGTGGTGAACTCGTGCTCGGACACGGGCACAAGGTGGCCTTTCCGGCCGATGCCGTGCAGTTTCATAGTGAGACCCTGCCGCTGCATGAAAATGCCATGCGGCTCACCGCCTGGGCCGGTGAGCTGGTATTGACCAGCAAGACCTACTATTCCATCGGCGGTGGTTTTGTGGTGGAAGAGGCCGACTTTGGTAAACAAGTTGCGAGTGAGCAGAGCTTACCTTACCCCTTTACCAATGCCGAAGAGTTGCTGGCACTGTGCCGCGAACACGGCATGAGTATCAGTGCGCTGATGCTGGCCAATGAAAAGGCGTTGGCTCCAGAGGAGCGCATCTACCGCGGTCTTGGCAATATCTGGCACACAATGAAGCAAGCCATCGACAAGGGATGTCATACCGAAGGGATTCTGGCCGGGCCATTGAGAGTGCCAAGGCGGGCACCGGCACTGTTGCGGCAATTGCAAACCGGGGAGCGTCTCTCCAGCGATCCTATGGTCATAGTCGATTGGGTGAACCTGTTTGCCCTGGCGGTCAGTGAGGAAAATGCGGCCGGTGGTCGGGTAGTGACTTCGCCGACCAATGGAGCGGCCGGGATTATTCCGGCCGTGATGGCCTATTTTGACAAGTTCATTCGTCCTTTGGGGCAGAAGGAGTACAGTCGCTTTTTGCTGACCGCCGCGGCCATAGGTGGGCTTTACAAGCGTAATGCCTCTATCTCGGGTGCCGAAGTAGGGTGTCAGGGTGAGGTCGGGGTTGCCTGCTCCATGGCGGCGGCCGGTTTGGCCGAGCTGATGGGAGCCAGCCCAGCCCAGGTGTGTATGGCGGCCGAAATCGGCATGGAGCACAATCTGGGGCTTACTTGCGATCCTGTCGCCGGGCAGGTTCAAGTGCCCTGTATTGAGCGTAACGCCATTGCCGCCGTGAAGGCGGTTAACTCGGCCCGAATGGCGCTGCGGCGTAACTGTGAGCCCAGAGTCAGCCTGGATAAGGTGATAGCCACCATGTATGAAACCGGCAAGGACATGAGCGCCAAGTACCGGGAAACCAGTCAGGGTGGCCTGGCCATTAAGGTTACCAGTATCTGCGCCTGAACTTAGGTGGGCTTTTCTTCATACATCAAGTAGTGGCTCTGACTCATGCCCAGTGACTGGTAAGTTTGCTGGGCACGAGAGTTTTCCTGCTCGACATAGAGCCTGAAGCTGGCGGCGCCCCCCTGGCGCTCTGCCAGCGCTTTGACCTCCTGATACAGGGCGCGGTAGATCCCCTTGCGTCTGTGCTCGGGTTTGATATAGACACTCTGGATCCAGAAGTAGTCGGCGGCGCGCCAGTCACTCCATTCATAGGTAACCATCAAGGAGCCTGCAATCTCTCCATCGATCTCCGCCACCAGATAAAAACCTTTGGCGGGGTTTTCCAATAGAGTGCTGACGCCACGGCTCAGGGTGTCGCTATCCAGTGCCAATCCTTCGGTTTCCTGTGCCATCGCCTGGTTGAAGGCCACCAGGGCCTCGGTGTCTTTTGGGGTACCTTTTCTTAGCAGCATAATTATTCCTTTGAGTTCTGTTTGCTTCGGAGTGTTTGTGGGGCGGGGCACAATTTATCAGCAGTCAGGTGTAGGCGCAAAGGGGACTGGATCAAAAGTGTCACTTCCGGCTTTGCTCGGATTATCAAGTGCCAACTCATGGTTACTCCCTCAGGAACCGGGCAGCGTGATATAGATCATCCTTGCGGAAGGTGCTCTGTGCTAAACTCGCGCACCGGCCTTGATGTCTGATCTCGGCCATCTGCCAAGGAAATGGCCCCTCTCTTTTTCAAATATCAAGGTTTACACATGTCAAAACACGAACCTTCACGCATCGGCCGTCTGTGGTCACGCTGGTCGGGGCTGCCTTTGTGGCTGAAGATACTGATAGGTATGGTTCTGGGGATGAGCACAGGACTGATGCTGGGTAAAGACGCCATCTATCTCAAGCCGATAGGGACTTTGTTCGTCAACACTATCAAGATGCTGATAGTGCCTTTGGTGTTCTGCTCGCTGATAGTGGGGGTGACCTCAATGCAGGATACCGCCAAGATGGGGCGGATAGGTTTTAAATCCTTTGCTTTCTACCTGGGTACCACTTCCATTGCCATCAGCCTGGGGTTGATTGTCGGTTCTGTCATACGTCCGGGATCCGGCTTGAGCATGACACCTGAAATCGGTACCGAAAAGGTTGCCCAGGCCCCCTCTTTGATGGAAACCCTGATCAACATAGTGCCTACCAATCCAGTATCGGCTTTGGCCGAAGGGCAGATACTGCAAGTGATAGTGTTTGCGGTAGCGCTGGGGATTGCCCTGGTGTTGATAGGGGAACATGGCAAGCCTGCGATTCGGGTATTCGAGAGCCTGGCAGAAGCTATGTATAAACTGACCGATATGGTGATGAGTCTGGCGCCCTACGGGGTGTTTGGCTTGATGGCTTGGGTCGCCGGTGAGTATGGCATGGAGATGTTGTTGCCGCTCATTAAGGTGATTGTTGCCGTTTATATCGGTTGTTTCCTGCATATTGTCGGCTTCTACAGCTTGGTCTTGAGTGTCTTTGCCCGTCTCAATCCATTGCATTTCTTTAAGGGTATAAGCAATGCCATGGCTGTCGCCTTCACCACGTCAAGCTCGGCGGGGAGCTTGCCGGCCAGTATGAAGTGTGCCAGTGAGTACTTGGGGGTGAACAAGAAGATCTCCAGTTTTGTGCTACCGCTGGGTACCACTATCAATATGGATGGCACCGCACTCTACCAAGGGGTGACTGCGCTGTTTGTGGCTCAGGCCTTTGGCATAGACCTCACCTGGGTGGACTACATCACTATTATTCTGACAGCGACGCTGGCTTCTATAGGTACTGCAGGTGTGCCCGGCGCCGGTTTGGTGATGTTGACGCTGGTGCTGACCACAGTAGGTTTGCCGCTGGAAGGGGTGGCGATTATTGCCGGTATCGACCGTATTCTGGATATGGCCCGCACTGTGGTTAACGTCTCCGGCGACTTGGTGGCAACTACTGTGATTGCCAAGTCGGAAAATGAATTGGATATTGAACACTATAATGCCGATATGCAGCAGAGTGCTCTGATAGCTGAACAGAATGCCGTTGACACTATAGAGCATGGTCGTAATTGATATGAGTTACATAAATGAAAAAACCGCCTGAAGGCGGTTTTTTTATGACTGAAGGGAAAAATCAGAGGCTGCTGAGTTGCAGCAGAACCTGGCCGTCAACCCCCTTGAGCAAGAGTTTGCCATTGCTGATTTCACCTTGGGTCACCTGAGGTAGGGCCTGCATCACCAGTTGTTCTTGGGCCATCAGTGCATCGACACAGGCTTTCATTGTGCTGCCGGCGGGGGAGAGCTTTAACTTCAAGCCTTCCTGGGAATAGGTGCCGAAGAAGTTATTGCAGCTGTTGTTACCTGACAATTTGCCATCCTTGGTAAAAACCAGCTGGGCGGGACTGTAATCTATTGTCGGTTGTCCCATAATGCTTTCTACTTGCCAGCTGCCTTCCAGTGGCAGAAACTGACCTTGGGTATCCGGGGTGGTTTGGCAGGCAGCCAGACCAAATAGCAGCGCAGCAGCTACGAGAGTTTTCTTAATCATGGTCATTTTTCCATTAGTCTATAAAGCCTTTATAGTGTGACAAGAATAACGCGGATTAAAAAGGGGGAGAAGGGTGATATCCAATGCTAACTCAGTGATAGGCCTTCTAAAGTTGTTACATTGGATGGGAGTGTTAATGCTGCTTGGCGGTATTGGGCTTTATATGTTGACCACTATGGCGCTAGAGGTCAGCGGAATGTTGACTATTGCCTCGCTGATAGGCTTGGGCTTGGTATTTATGTCGCCATATCCTGTGGTTATCTTTATCCAATGGGCCAAGGCACAGGATCAAAAACCGCAATAATCGCCCAAGTTCGTAGCTTGGTTTACTCAACATAAGCGGCTTATGCCGGATTGGCGTTAAGTTTTATATTGCAGTAGATCTTGCTCTGCCTGTTCCAACATAGGTGAAAGTTTGAAGTGGGAGTCAGGTGCAAAGAAACTTCTCCCCACCAGTAATTGTAGGCCGCAATCGCTGCGACTGACCTGCTTTTTTAGGCGGCTGGTGAGAATATCCAAATGCGCTTGGTTGTCTACAAATGCCAGGATAATGAATTGGCTTTTATTCAACCTGGTGCAGATATCGGCTTCACGCATGTTTTCCAGTATCACCCTTGCCAGTATTTTCAGGGCCTTATCTTGTTGTAGTCCGGCAATACGGTTTGAGTTAAGTTCCTTGCCTTCCAACAGTAAAAGTCCGGCATGGGAGCCCAAACGGCGACTAAGACTCAACTGCCTTGGTGCCAGTAGATTAAAGCCCCTGGGATTGAGCATACCTGTGAGTTCATCTTGCAAAGACAGAGACTCCATCTGTTCCATCAGTTGCAACTGTCCAAGCTCACTCTTGAGCAGCGCCAACATAGGTTCCAGCAAAGACTGCAACTGCTCTATCGCCACCTTGGGTTTGCCATTGAGGATCAGTAATTCACCAAACAGCTTGCCATCGGACCAATGAAGTGGGTAATTGATGGTCTTGGCCGGGTTAGCAGCAAAGTGTTGCAGCATAGAGGCAATATCTTCAAATTCAGTTGGGATTTCAGCCGCCGAACTGTAGCTCAATACCTGAACTTGAGTATCAGGCATATACTGCAGCAGTAATACTGTTTGTGCATGAAATATTTCTCTGACAGTGGTTAAGCGGTTTTGCCAATGGCTGAGCTTTAAAGGGTCGTTGGGGTGGTCTCTTAAGCCAGTGGTTTTCTCCGTCAGTGGCGCATGCATATAGTTATCGTATTTTTGATGGCTGGGATTGCCTCAGGATACCTAACCGTTCTCGTTAATGAAATGCAAAGAATCGGTTATTGGATCTAAGTCTTTTTAATGCTTGTTCTGTGCTTTGAATCAAGGCTTTTCTGTTTCTTTCTTTTGTTTGGATGACTTGAGTCCTGCTCTGGCACTTTCCAGCATGGGTGCCAGCTTGGCTGCTGAATCCGGGCTGAAAAAGCAACTGCTGGAGTCCAACTGCAATGGTGCCGAAAACTGGTTCATCTGCCGTTCAAGGCGTTTGATAATGTGTTCCAGATCCCGTTCCAGGTCGACAAACACCAGCAAGACGTATTGGCTGTCGTTGTAGTGGGCGGCAATATCCGCGGTTCTTATGGTACTGAGGATCAGGTTGCCGAGTTCCTTATGATGACGTGCCAGCGTTTCGGCATCCATATTCACACCAGGTACCAACTCAAAAAAAATAATGCCTGAATGAGCACCGAAGCGGCGACCGAGATTGAGCTGTCTGGGCGCCATCATAATGAAACCATAACGGTTGAGTATGCCGGTATCCCGGTCACGCATGGATAGCGATTCGATTCTATGGCTTTGGCATAGGAGCGCCAAGTCTTGCTGTAGCAGAATTTGAAACGGTTCCAGCATATAAGGGCTTATGTGCTGCTGCTCGCTGGCATGGGCATTGATGACACACAGGCAACCGAATACTGAACCGTCGGGCCAGAGCACTGGCCGGGATAGAATTCCCAGGACATTGCTGAACTCTTTTGGGTTGTCATCATTGGTGGAGCGGGTGAGATCCAGATTGACGCCCTCGGGTGGGCTATCGACCATACGCTGGAATACACTTTCATCTGCAGAGAATACCTTGCCGGGCGGGAACCTGTGGCTGGCATCGGCGGCGCTGACAATGACTTCGAATCCCTGATCTGTCTTTTGCAGCACAAAGACTTTGTCGGCCTGGTAGTAACGTTTCATTAGCTCACATTGATGCATCCAGCGAATAAGGTTGAGTCTGTGGCTTTCATTTTCCAATAGGCTCTTGCCTGGGTCTATGGTATCCGGGAGCATGTCTCTTCCTGAGTGAAGTGGCTTAAGTTCAACTTTAAGTGTGGAAGCAGTATGGGAATTTCGCAAATCGAGTGCGGCTCAAACCTGCTTTGGCTATAATGCGGCTTCTTTTATTGCTGAGTCTTTTTAATGCCGAAAACCATGCAATACCGCCAGGCCGAGGCGGCCGATGTTGAGACGATAGCTTGTCTGGAGCAGCGCTTCGGCCAGGATGAATTGAGTGCCAGAGAGCGTACACAGGGCATGCAAGGGCAGGGTTTTTCGGCCAAGGAGCTTGAACCTCTGGTGGCTTCCGGTCATGTATGGCTGGCGTTGGACGCGACTAAAGTAGTCGGTTATCTGATAAGCGGCAGTTGGGATAAACTCAAGCATTCGCCTTTGTGTCAGGCCCTCTGTCGGCAACTGGCCCAGAATCGCTTTGACCTGGGGCTGAACTGGCAGCAGACTCTGAATTACGGCCCGGTTTGGGTGCATCCTGATTATCGTGGCAAGGGCGTGTTTGATAAGCTTTACGGCGCCGCCAGAGCCAACATCAGTGCGCCTTGGCTGGCACTGATCGCCGAGGACAACGAGGCGTCTATACGTGCCCATAGCCGGGATGGCCGCATGCGCACCCTGGACTTTGTCACCCTTTGTGGCAGGGATTTTTATCTGCTGCTGGGGTAACAGTTGCTTTTACGCGGGAGAGTAGATGCAAAACACGCCAGAAACCCTACTGCAAGCCTGTGAGTCGCTAAGGCTCTCTGCCTGGGATAATGTCAGATACCTGGTGTCTGTTTTAGCGCTGCAGGGCGAGCAGGCAAAGGCTTTTGAAGCCCAAATCGATGGCAAGCCGCATTATCTGCTGCAAGCCTTGGGCGTTTGTTTTGACTGTGGGCGCAGCAACAGTTATCAGGTGCAGATCCGTCTATTGACCGGCACCGAATTCACTCCAATGAAAGTGTTGGATATCACGCCGCTATCGGCCGAGCAGTTGGGTTACCTCTGTATGGAAACGGCCCATTTCGATCACTGTTACTGAGTGTCAGCCCGGCAGATATAAAAAAACCGCCCTGAGGCGGTTTTTACAAGCTGAGTCTATTACAGACCTGCGTCGGCGCGTAGGGCTTCAGCCTTGTTGGTTTGCTCCCATGGGAACTCGTCACGGCCGAAGTGACCGTAAGCGGCGGTGCCTTGATAGATGGGACGCGCCAGATCCAGCATCTCGGTCAGGCCGTATGGACGCAGATCGAAGTGCTGACGTACCAACTGGATAAGCAATTCTTGCGAGACTTTGCCTGTACCGAAGGTTTCCACACTGATGGAGGTCGGTTCGGCCACACCAATGGCGTAAGACACCTGGATTTCACAGCGATCCGCCAGACCTGCAGCCACTATGTTCTTGGCAACGTAACGGGCAGCGTAAGCGGCGCTACGGTCAACCTTGGATGGGTCTTTACCTGAGAAGGCGCCACCACCGTGACGGGCCATGCCGCCGTAGGTATCAACAATGATCTTGCGACCGGTCAAACCACAGTCACCCATAGGGCCACCGATAACGAAACGGCCGGTTGGGTTGATGAAGTACTTGGTGTCCTTGTTCAGCCACTGGGCTGGCAATACCGGCTTGATGATGGTTTCCATCACGCCTTCCACCAGATCCGCCTGACTGACGCTTTCGCAATGCTGGGTAGAAAGTACCACGGCATCGATACCGACAATCTTGTTGTCTTCGTAGGCGAAAGTCACCTGAGACTTGGCATCGGGACGCAGCCAAGGCAGAGCGCCGCTCTTGCGTACTTCTGACTGGCGCTTAACCAACTGGTGAGCGTAGGTGATAGGAGCGGGCATCAGCACGTCGGTCTCATTGCTGGCGTAACCGAACATCAGACCCTGGTCACCGGCACCCTGTTCTTTGGGATCGGCACGGTCTACACCTTGGTTGATATCGGGGGACTGCTTGCCGATGGCGTTCAGTACCGCGCAGCTGTCGGCATCAAAACCCATATCCGAGTGGGTATAACCTATTTCGCGAACGGTTTTACGGGTCAGTTCTTCAATATCGACCCAGGCAGAGGTGGTGACTTCACCGGCTACCAGTACCATACCTGTCTTGACCAAGGTTTCACAGGCTACGCGGGCCTTGGGATCCTGAGCCAGAATCGCGTCGAGTACCGCATCAGAAATCTGATCGGCGATTTTATCTGGATGTCCTTCTGAGACTGACTCAGAGGTAAACAAGTGTTTTGCCATAATTCGGAAAATCTCGTCTGTGGAATTCAAACGTGTAGAAGCATCTACATCTAGACGGCCATTTTAGTGGAATTCGACTGGGATGACACCCCTTGTCGCAAATATTTGTGCGCCATGGCGCAGGAATCGGCCCAAATGACTAAGAGCTTTTTCCACTGTTTTCAGCTATTTTGCTGAAATGTATCAGGTTCATCTGTATCTGGATGGGGTTTTTCCTATGGCGCTTTAACCCAGGCAGCCGCATTGAAAGCGATCAGCGGACAGGCAAGTTGACAGCTTTGTGAGCGGTAAGCTTCGTAAATGAGGTGCAAATGTAAACACAAAGCAAAGCCTGGGCTGCTTTTGCCGTCGTGAGAGGGTGAATTTTATTTGCGTCCTTCTGCCCGGTAGGGGAAAATATGACTCCATTTTGCCCAAGACCTCTAAGATCAAGCAGGAGAGAGCATGTCTTCCCGTAAAGAACTCGCTAACGCTATCCGTGTTTTAAGTATGGACGCTGTCCAAAAGGCCAATTCCGGCCACCCCGGTGCTCCCATGGGGATGGCTGATATCGCCGAAGTCCTGTGGCGGGATCACCTCAAGCACAACCCTGTGAACCCTCAATGGGCCGACCGCGACCGCTTTGTGCTGTCAAACGGCCATGGTTCCATGCTGCATTACTCACTGCTGCATCTGGCGGGTTATGATCTGGGCATTGAAGATCTCAAGCAGTTCCGTCAACTGCACTCACGCACTCCGGGCCATCCTGAATATGGTTATGCTCCCGGCATCGAAACCACCACAGGGCCTTTGGGGCAAGGCATCACCAATGCCGTAGGTATGGCGATTGCGGAAAAGGCTCTGGCGGCTCAGTTTAACCGTGACGGTCACGATATTGTCGATCATCACACTTATGTCTTCATGGGTGACGGCTGTCTGATGGAAGGTATCTCCCATGAGGCCTGCTCACTGGCCGGTACCCTGGGTCTTGGCAAACTGATCGCCTTCTGGGATGACAACGGTATCTCCATCGATGGTCATGTTGAAGGTTGGTTCAGCGATGATACTCCCAAGCGCTTTGAAGCCTATGGCTGGCACGTGGTTGCCGGTGTCGATGGTCACGACCCACAAGCTATTAACGCCGCCATTGAAGCCGCCAAGGCCGATCCGCGTCCATCGTTGATCTGCTGCAAGACCATCATAGGTTACGGTTCACCCAACAAGTCCGGTTCTCACGATTGCCACGGTGCGCCGCTGGGTGATGCTGAAATCGCCGCCGCCCGTGAATTCCTGGGCTGGAAGCACGACCCATTTGTGATCCCATCTGAAATCTATGCAGCTTGGGATGCCAAGGAAGCCGGTAAGGCCGCCGAAAGTAGCTGGAACGACAAGTTCGCCGCCTATGAAGCCGCTCACCCTGCGCTGGCCGCCGAGCTCAAGCGTCGCCTTAACGGTGAACTGCCAGCCAACTTTGACGCCGATGCCAACGCCTATATAGAGCAGTTGCAGGCTAACCCTGCCAATATCGCTTCCCGTAAGGCCTCGCAAAATGCGCTGGAAGCTTTCGGTAAAATGCTACCGGAATTCTTAGGGGGCAGTGCTGACCTGGCGCCTTCCAACCTGACCATGTACTCAGGTTCCAAACCTATTTCGGCCGAAGATGCCAGCGGCAACTACCTGCACTATGGTGTGCGTGAGTTTGGTATGACCGCCATCATCAACGGTATTGCCCTGCACGGCGGGTTTGTTCCTTACGGCGCCACCTTCCTGATGTTTATGGAATACGCCCGTAACGCCATGCGGATGGCTGCGCTGATGAAGGTGCAGAATATTCAAGTCTATACCCACGACTCCATTGGTCTGGGTGAAGATGGCCCGACTCACCAGCCGGTTGAGCAGATTGCCTCTTTGCGTATGACTCCCAACATGAGCACCTGGCGTCCATGTGACCAGGTAGAATCTGCCATCGCCTGGAAGTACGCCATTGAGCGCAAAGACGGCCCAACTTCACTGATCTTCTCGCGTCAGAACCTGACCCAGATGCCACGTAGCGCCGAGCAGCTGAGCGATGTGGCCAAGGGCGGTTATGTGCTGGTGGATTGTGAAGGCACGCCTGAGCTGATCATCATTGCCACCGGCAGCGAAGTCGAGTTGGCAGTTAAGGCCCAGGCTGAGCTGGCCGCTACTGGCGCCAAGGTGCGCGTGGTTTCCATGCCATCTACCGACGTATTCGACCAACAGGACGCGGCTTATAAAGAAGCCGTACTGCCAGCCAATGTCACAAAACGATTGGCAGTGGAAGCGGGCATTGCCGATTACTGGTATAAGTATGTCGGCCTGAATGGCCGCATTATTGGCATGACCAGCTTCGGTGAGTCAGCGCCTGCCAATCAGTTGTTTGAGATGTTCGGTTTCACTGTCGATAAAGTGGTTGAAGCCGGTAAGGCTCTGCTCGCCTGAGCCGCGCCTGCCTGATTGGAAATGACTGTGCGGCAACCAGGCAATGGAATGCCGCCCAGGAAGTGCAACGGCCTGTCAGGAAGACAGGCCGTTACCCAATCAGCATCCCTCATTAGAGGAACAGGATCTCCATGATCAGAGTCGCAATCAATGGTTATGGCCGCATCGGCCGTTCAATTCTCCGTGCCTTATACGAGTCGGGTAAAAGGCAGCAAATTCAGATCGTTGCTATCAATGAACTGGCTAAGCCCGAGGCCATAGTTCACCTCACCAACTATGATACCACCCATGGTCGCTTCCATAGCCGCGCGAGTCTTGCAGACGGCATGATGCAACTGGGGGATGACAGTATCAGACTGTTGGCTGAACCGGAGGCAAACAAACTGCCCTGGGGCGAGCTGGATATCGACTTGGTGTTTGAAGCCACAGGCGCCCTGTCAGATAGACAGAGCTGCGAGGCTCATCTTCAGGCCGGTGCCCGCCAGGTATTGATAAGCCACCCCTCTTCGGCGGATGTTGATGCCACCATAGTCTATGGCGTTAACCAGGAACTGTTGGCCGCCGAGCACACTGTGGTGTCCAATGCATCCTGTACCACCAACTGTATTGTCCCTGTCATCGATGTGCTGGACCGGCACTTCGGAGTCAAGAGCGGTGCTATTACCACTATCCACTCGGCGATGAATGATCAGCAGGTTATAGATGCCTATCACGACGATCTGCGCCGCACCCGCGCCGCCGGGCAATCGATCATTCCGGTCGACACCAAGCTGGCCCGCGGCATAGAGCGTATCCTGCCGCAGATGAAGGATAAGTTCGAGGCCATTTCAGTGCGGGTGCCCACTATTAATGTCACCGCCATAGATGTGTCTGTGACCCTCAACGACAGAGTGGATATTGCCAAGGTAAACCAGGTGCTGGAACAGGCGACCCATGGCAGGCTTGAGGGCATTCTGGGCTATACTGATGAGCCTCTGGTATCATGCGATTTTAATCATGATCCGCGCTCCAGCGTGGTCGATGGCACCCAGACCCGGGTCAGTGATGGCCAACTGGTGAAGCTGTTGCTTTGGTGCGACAACGAATGGGGCTTTGCCAACCGTATGTTGGATACGGCACTGGCGATGATCAAGGCCCGCAGCGCCTGAGAGGCTGCAACAGATTATTTCAGGGGGCAGGGAAGCTGCCGCCCTTAGTGAAACAGATTTGTTTTTGATTAAGAAGGAAGCGTAAAAATGGCAATTATCAAGATGTCAGAGCTGGATCTTCAGGGCAAGCGTGTGCTTATCCGTGAAGATCTCAACGTGCCTGTGGCCGATGGTGTAGTCACCAGCGACGCGCGTCTGCGGGCGTCACTGCCCACCATCAAGTTGGCACTGGAAAAAGGGGCTGCCGTGATGGTGATGTCCCACCTGGGACGACCAACCGAAGGCGAATATAATGAGGAGTTTTCCCTCAAGCCTGTGGTGGATTATCTGGCTAAGGCGCTGGACTGCCCTGTGCGTCTGGAAAAAGACTATCTGGAAGGCGTTGAAGTTGCCCAAGGCGAAGTGGTGGTGTTTGAAAACGTCCGCTTTAACAAGGGTGAGAAGAAAAACGACGAGGCGCTTTCCAAGCAGCTGGCGGCCCTGTGTGATGTTTATGTGATGGATGCCTTCGGTACCGCTCACCGCGCCCAGGCCTCGACTCATGGTGTTGGCATGTTTGCCCCGATAGCCTGCGCCGGCCCATTGCTGGCGGCTGAGCTGGATGCCCTGGGTAAGGCGATGGATAACCCGGCGCGTCCCTTGGTGGCGATTGTCGGTGGCTCCAAGGTGTCGACCAAGCTGACAGTACTTGAATCTCTTTCCGGCATAGTAGATCAACTGGTGGTGGGTGGTGGTATCGCCAACACCTTTATTGCCGCCGCCGGCCATCCTGTGGGCAAGTCGCTCTATGAAGCCGACCTTATCGATGAAGCCAAGCGCTTGGTGGCCAATGCCCAGAGCGGTGGCGGCGATATCCCCGTGCCTACCGATGTGGTGGTTGGCAAGGAGTTCAGCCCAGCAGCCGTGGCTACCTTGAAACCAGTGGCCGAGGTTGCCGACGATGAGATGATCTTCGACATAGGCCCGGACAGCGCCGAAGCCCTGGCAGCTATCCTGCAACAAGCCGGTACCATAGTCTGGAATGGCCCGGTTGGGGTGTTCGAGTTCGACCAGTTCGGCGAAGGTACCAAGCGTATCGCCCAGGCGATCGCCGAGTCACCGGCCTTCTCCATCGCAGGTGGCGGTGATACTCTGGCCGCCGTGGATAAATACGGTATTGCCGACAAGGTGTCATACATCTCTACCGGCGGTGGCGCCTTCCTCGAGTTCCTCGAAGGTAAAGAGTTACCGGCGGTGGCCATGCTCAAGGCCCGCGGTAACTGAGCAACAGCAAAAGAATTATAAAGAAACCGCTCCCGGCTTTGCCGGGAGCATCAAGTTAAATCCAAGCGATAGCGACCTCGGTGAAGCAATTCACCCTATTACTGGAGTAAAAAATGGCCCTTATTTCCCTACGCCAACTACTGGACCACGCCGCCGAACATGGATACGGTGTCCCCGCGTTCAACGTCAACAACCTGGAGCAGATGCGTGCCATCATGCAGGCCGCCGAAGCCACTGACAGCCCTGTGATTGTGCAGGCTTCTGCCGGTGCCCGTAAGTATGCCCGTCCTCAGTTCCTCAAGTATCTGATGGCTGCTGCTCTCGAGCAGTATCCGGATATCCCTGTGTGTATTCACCAGGATCACGGTACCCACCCTGACGTGTGTCAGCGTTCCATCCAGCTCGGCATGAGCTCTGTGATGATGGACGGTTCCTTGATGTCTGACGGCAAGACTCCTGCCTCTTATGAGTACAACGTCGATGTCACCCGCAAGACAGTGGCGTTTGCCCACGCCTGTGGTGTTTCTGTTGAAGGTGAAATCGGTTGTCTGGGTAGCCTGGAAACCGGTATGGCCGGTGAAGAAGACGGTATCGGCGCCGAAGGCACTCTGAGCCATGAGCAGATGCTGACCAGCCCGGAAGAAGCCGCCCGCTTCGTGGCCGACACTCATGTGGATGCCCTGGCCATCGCTATAGGTACCAGTCACGGTGCTTACAAGTTCAGCCGCAAGCCTACCGGCGATGTGCTGCGTATCGACCGTATTAAAGAGATCCACGCCCGTATCCCCAACACTCACCTGGTTATGCACGGATCTTCTTCTGTACCTCAGGAGTGGCTGCAGATCATCAACCAGTATGGTGGCGCGATCCCTGAAACTTACGGCGTGCCGCTGGAAGAGATTGTTGAAGGCATCAAGCACGGTGTGCGTAAGGTTAACATCGACACAGATTTGCGTCTGGCATCTACCGGTGCGGTACGTAAGTTCCTGGCCGAAAACCCAACTGAGTTTGATCCACGCAAATTCCTCAAGGCTTCCATGGAAGCCATGGCCGACATCTGTACCGTGCGCTACGAAGCCTTCGGTTGTGCCGGTATGGGTTCCAAGATCAAGCCGCTGTCACTGCAGGCCATGTACAAGCGTTATCAGACCGGCGAACTGGATCCACAGATCAACCTGTAATTCCGTTCTCTGTATTGAAAGCCCGCTTTCGCGGGCTTTTTTACTTTTAGTTTCCAGAGTGTAAACCTGAGGTGGATGCTTGGTGTTGATCTTTGGCGGCCACGATACACTCGGATGATAGGGCTGAGGTTGGCGGAGTGTTATCCGGATGGCTCTTGAGTCATCACAACGCCTTTTTGATAAGCTTGGCCAGGTTGGCGATTGATTGCTCCAACTTTGGTCCGCCAGGCAGTGAGGCATTGATGCGAAAACAGTGGCTGAACTCCCGGTGCGCCGAGAACATCTGCCCCGGCGCCAGGCTTATTCCTTGTGAGAGTGCCTGGCGATAAAGCTCTGTGGTGTCCCGCCCCTCGGGTAACTCTACCCAGAGAAAATAGCCGCCATCGCCATAATGCACTCTGACACTGTCGGGTAAGCGGCTCTTCAATGCCTGCCAGGTGGCGAATTTTCGTTGTTCCAAAGTGCGTCTCAATTGCCGCAGGTGGGTCTCATAGCTGCGGGTCGACAGGTAGTGGGCCAGCGCCAATTGCACCGGGGTGCTGGTGGCCAGGGTGCTCATCAGTTGCAGTTTTTGAATACTGAGCGCCATCTTGCCGGCGGCCACCCAACCGACGCGAAAACCGCCCACCAGAGATTTGGAGAAGGAGCCGCAGTGCAGAGTTCTGTCGTCTGGATCGAAGGCCTTGGCCGGCAGGGGCTTCTCCTTGCCGAAATAGAGTTCACTGTAGACATCGTCTTCAATCAAAAAGCAGTCGTGTTCCTGCAGGAGTTTCAGCAAACGACGCTTCTTGTCATCGCTCATACTGCAGCCCAAGGGATTTTGAAAGTTGGTCATTAACCAGCAGGCCTTGACCCTGTGAGTTTGCAGCGCCTGGGCCAGAGACTGTAGATCTATCCCTTCCTGGGGATGGGTGCGAATGGCGAGCGCCTTGAGGCCGAGGCGCTCCAGCGACTGCAGGGCGCCGTAGAAGGCGGGGTTTTCTATCACCACCCAATCCCCGGGACGGGTGACCGCTTGCAGGCTCAGGTTCAATGCCTCCAGAGCCCCTGCGGTGATCACTATTTCATCCGGCGAGATGCTCATTCCCTGCGCCGCGTAGCGCTGGGCTATGATATGCCTGAGCGCCGGGTTCCCGGGTGGCAGATTGTCCAGAGCGCTGGCGGAATCCAGGGTCTTGGCGCTTGAAATCAAGGCCCGGTTCAACTGTTTGTGGGGCGACAGCCCGGGATCCGGGTAGGCAGAGCCAAACCCTGTGATCCCCGGATCGCGACTGGCCTGCAACACTTCAAAGATAAAGGCGTTGATATCCACCGACTCGGCGCGGGTCACAGCACTGGACTGGTGCAGGCCTTGAGGCTTGGGCGCAGCCACTTTAGGGGCGACAAAGTAACCTGAGCGGGGGCGGGAGATTATCCAGCCCTGGCTCTCCAATACCTGATAGGCATGCATCACTGTCATTAAACTCATCTGGCTCTGCTGAGTCTGCTCCCTGAGTGAAGGTAAGCGGTCACCCACCTGCCAGACACCGCTCTGTATCTGCTGCCTCAATTGCTGGATCAGGGTTTCATATTTGGCCATGGTTTACTCTGCCTTATTGCCCTTACCCAGCATAACAATTATTCAATCTGTTATATATAAAATCGTATTTTCTGTATCTATTATAGTTTTGTCTCTGTCCTTAAGATGCCAGCCAGGTTTATTGACCCTTTGAGGTGGTTCATGTTTGGACTGGATGCACTCGAAATGGCACGCATACAGTTTGCCTTCACGGTTTCTTTTCACATTATCTTCCCGGCCATCACCATTGGCATGGCAAGTTATCTCGCGGTACTGGAAGGGCTTTGGCTCAAAAAGCGTAATCCGGTATACAAGCAGCTGTATCATTTTTGGTCCAAGGTATTTGCGGTCAACTTTGGTATGGGGGTGGTTTCCGGCTTGGTGATGGCTTACCAGTTTGGCACCAACTGGAGCGGCTTTTCCGAGTTTGCCGGCAGTATTACCGGCCCTTTGCTGACCTATGAAGTGCTGACCGCCTTCTTCCTCGAAGCCGGATTTCTGGGGGTGATGCTGTTTGGCTGGAAAAAAGTCGGCGATCAGCTGCACTTCTTCTCCACCTGCATGGTCGCCCTCGGCACCCTAATGTCCATGTTCTGGATCTTGGCCTCCAACAGCTGGATGCACACGCCCCAGGGCTTTGTCATTGAAGCCGGCCAAGTGGTACCTACAGACTGGCTGGCGGTCATCTTCAACCCTTCCTTTATACCGCGTCTTTCGCATATGGCGGTGGCCGCCTTTATCTGCTGCGCCTTGATGGTGGCGGCATCGGGCGCCTGGCATTTGCTTAAAGGCAACGACAACCCGGCGGTGCGCAAGATGTTCTCCATGGCGCTGTGGATGATCCTCGCCTGTGCACCTTTGCAGGCCTTGCTTGGGGATATTCACGGGCTCAATACCCTGGAGCATCAGCCGGCCAAAGTCGCCGCCATGGAAGGGCACTGGGACAACAGCTCAGGGGAGCCGACACCGCTTATCCTGTTTGGCTGGCCCAATATGGAGACAGAAACCACTGACTATGCTCTCAAGATCCCGGCGCTGGCCAGTTTGATCCTGATGCACGATAGCCAAGCCCAGGTGCCGGCGCTGAAGGAGTTTGCCGTGGAAGACAGGCCCAATGTCCCTATCGTCTTCTGGTCATTTCGGGTCATGGTCGGACTGGGCATATTGATGCTGCTGCTCGGTGTCGTCAGCCTTTGGCTCAGACGCAGTGGTGGCCTGTACCAGAGCCGCTGGTTTCTGCGCTTCAGTCTGTTCATGGGACCATCGGGACTCATAGCGCTGTTGGCCGGTTGGATAACCACGGAAGTGGGGCGGCAACCCTGGATCATTCATGGGGTAATGCGCACCCAGGATGCGGTCTCCGCCCATGGCGAGCTGCATATGAGCCTTAGCCTGCTGGGGTTCTTTGTGGTCTACAGCCTGGTGTTTGGTTTGGGGTATCTCTATCTGCTCAATCTTATCCGTCAGGGGCCCAAGGTCGAGGAAGTCTTATCCGAAAGCCCTGCGTTGGTCGGGCGAATTTCACAGTTTCACAGCGACGAGTTGCATAAGGAGAGCTGAGTATGGGTATCGATCTGGCTGTTATCTGGTTTGTGATTATTATTTTCGCCACCTTGATGTACATAGTCATGGATGGTTTTGACCTGGGCGTGGGGATACTGCTGCCCTTGGTTGAAGACAGGCATGACAAAGATATCATGGTGAACTCGGTGGCACCTGTGTGGGACGGCAATGAAACCTGGCTGGTACTGGGCGGGGCTGCACTGTTCGGCGCCTTTCCGCTGGCTTATGCGGTGATTATCGATGCCTTGGCGATTCCGCTGACCTTTATGCTGGTGGCACTTATCTTTCGAGGCTTGGCGTTTGAGTTTCGCTTCAAGGCGTTTGAAGGCCACAGAAAAGCCTGGGACAGGGCATTTGCCATCGGCTCTGTGGCAGCGACCTTCTTCCAGGGGGTGGTGCTGGGGGCTGTGATATCCGGTTTCCCCGTCATAGATCGCAGCTTTGCCGGCTCGCAGCTCGATTGGTTGGCGCCTTTCCCGCTTTTATGCGGTGTCGGGCTGGTGGTCGCTTACGGACTCCTTGGCAGCAGCTGGCTGATCATGAAGACCCAGGGGCATCTGCAGCAACAGATGTTTCTGCTGAGCCGCTCTTTGCTCATAGGCTTACTGGTGGCCATAGTGCTGGTCAGTATCTGGACGCCTTTGGCACATCCCCAAATCGCCGAGCGTTGGTTTTCGCTGCCGAACCTTATTTTCCTGTCACCCGTGCCTTTATTGACGGCGCTGCTGGGCTGGAATCTGTACCTGGGCCTGCAAAGGCAAGATACTTACCAACCTTTTGTGATGACGCTGCTCTTGGTGTTACTGGGGTTTTGCGGTCTTGGGATCAGCATCTGGCCCTATATTATTCCACCGGGCATCAGCATCTGGCAGGCTTCGGCGCCGCCACAGAGCCAAGGCTTCATGCTGGTGGGGGCGTTGTTTATTATCCCGATTATTCTGGTTTATACCTGCTGGACCTATTATGTGTTCCGCGGCAAGGTGAGCGCCGATGATGCCTATCATTAATGCTTTGAGGGGCCGGGCCATCCGGCTGTTGGCCCCCGCTAAGGCTTGGCTCGATAGCCGTCCAGGCTGCTGGATGCTGCTGCTCTGGTGCTTGAGTGTGCTTTCTTTGCTGAGCGTCTCTTCGCTGTTGCGACTACTGATGTCTGCGGCCGGGTTGAAGGCCTGATTGGGGGCCATTGTTATCAATATGGTGTACGCAATCAGGTTTTTCGGCTGAAAAATGCGAGCTGTTTCGTATTTTTCGCTGTAGATGTTAAGATGGCGCCCGTTTTTTTAGGGATTGCTTTGAACGGAGATGCACAAGAATGAAAAAACTGCTTAGCGCTGCAGCCATTCTGCTGGTCGCACCATTTGCTCACGCAGGGGCCGACTTTGTCGAAGGTGATAAAACATTTGCCGGTGAGGCGGAGTTGGGGGCCACCCTGACCACAGGTAACACTGATACCTCTTCGGTGAAGGCCCGCCTGGCGATGAAACATGAACTGGGCAACTGGGAAAACCAGTATCTGCTCGAAGGTCTGTATAAGGAAGATTCTGAAGAAGTTACTGCCAAGCGTTATTTTGGTGGCGTTCAGGGCAACTACCGTCTGGATGAGCGCAGTTATCTGTTTGCCAACACCAGTTACGAAGCCGATCCCTTTACTGGTTATGATTATAAATTTAACAGCGCAGCCGGTTACGGCTACCGTGTATTCCAGGGCAGCAAGAGCTTCCTGGATGCCGAGATAGGTCCTGGTTACCAGTATCAGCGCCTGGACAGCGAGCAGCGGGCTATTTTGGGTTACAACTCAGATGCCAGCTGGGTGGCTCACGGGGTGATTAACTATGAGCTGGAGATCAGCAAGACCTCCAAATTCCGTCAAATGTTTATTGCCGACTATGGTGACAAGCTAGACGCCCGCTCCGAGACTTCGCTGACCGCCAACATCATTGGCGCCCTGGCAATGAAGTTTGCTGTGATTGTGCGTTATAACAGCGATCCGCTGGACGATAAAAAGAGCACTGACACTGAAACCAACATGACACTGCTGTACTCCTTCTAAAAAGTCGTGAGATAAAAAAGTGTGAACCAGATAAAAGCGCCTACGGGCGCTTTTGTGATCTATGGTGTTTTTTTACCAGTCCTTGGCAATCTTTCTCCGGTTATCTGCCGCTTAAGGCTTGGGCTTGCTCACTTAAATTACAGAAATTTGCGTTTTATCAAGATTTGCTTTCTTGTCTCTGTGCTAGGTTTTAGTTAATTTCCTACCGAGAGATCATTGAAATGAAGTTGATGCGTTTGCATGGGGGCTGCGCAGCCTTAGGAGGAATTTTGTCCGGACTGTTTTCGCCTGCGGTCCTGGCTAGCACGGAAGCCGTAAATAATCTGAACCTGACGGACTCAACCGTGGGGTATTTGGCACTGACCCTATTTGCCATCGCCTATTTGCTGGTGATGGGAGAGGAGAAGTTGCACCTGAGGAAGTCCAAACCTGTATTGGTTGCCGCCGGTCTCATCTGGGGCATGATAGGTTATGTCTATACTCAAAACGGTATGTCGGAAGTGGCCGAGGCAGCTTTCAAGCATAACTTGCTTGAATATGCCGAACTGTTGCTGTTTTTACTGGTAGCCATGACCTATATCAATGCGATGGAAGAGCGCAGGTTGTTTGATGCTTTACGTTGTTGGATGGTCGGCAAGGGCTTCAGTTTGTATCAGATATTCTGGCTTACCGGCTTATTGGCCTTCTTTATATCACCTATCGCCGACAACCTGACCACGGCATTATTGATGTGTGCCGTGGTGATGAAAATGGGCGCCGATAATCGCCATTTTATCACCCTGTCCTGTATCAACATAGTGGTGGCCGCCAACGCCGGTGGCGCCTTCAGTCCCTTTGGGGATATCACCACTCTGATGGTGTGGCAAAAGGGTATGGTGCACTTTTCCGAGTTCTTTAAGCTGTTCCTGCCATCACTGGTGAATTTCCTGGTGCCGGCGCTGATTATGAGCCTGTTTATTTCCAGGGAAAAATCCGATGCCTTGGTTGAAAAAGTTTATACCAAGACAGGCGCCAAGCGGATAGTGCTGCTGTTCCTGTTTACTATTACTATGGCTGTGTGTGCTCATTCATTGTTGGGGCTGCCACCTGTGCTTGGCATGATGACAGGTCTTGGACTGCTGCAGTTCTTTGGCTTCTACCTGAGGAAGAATTTCCCTAAAGCATTGGCAAGGGCGCAGGAGAAGGCGCGCCTGATGCAGGATGAAAAGCGTTTGGAACAACTGGGTAACGTTGTGCCTTTCGATGTCTTCAGTCGTATTGCCAGAGCCGAATGGGATACTTTGCTGTTCTTCTATGGCGTGGTGCTCTGTGTTGGCGGCTTGGGCTTTATGGGCTATCTGAATATGGTGTCTCACGCCATGTACACCCAGTGGGATCCCACTTATGCCAATATCGCCATCGGGGTGTTGTCTTCTATCATAGACAACATTCCTGTGATGTTTGCCGTATTGACCATGAATCCGGATATGGCTCTTGGCCAATGGCTGCTGGTAACCCTGACTGCCGGAGTCGGGGGCAGTTTGCTGTCTATCGGCAGTGCTGCCGGGGTCGCTCTGATGGGGCAAGCTAGGGGCATTTATACTTTTGGGGCTCATCTCAAGTGGACGCCTGTTATCGCCCTGGGTTATATCGCCAGTATTCTGATACATCTCTGGCTTAACAGTTCTACATTCTAGAAAAGCATGTATCATATTGTTAATTAACAAAGTTTTAATCGTGAGAAAAGTCTGAGAGACGGTTCACGCTTTTCTTAAAAGCCTAAAAACACCCATGCAGATCACTCTGGATGGGTGTTTTTTTCCCTTATACTGCCGCCATTCATTTGCTGCTGAGCAATGCCATGCAGATAGGTTGCTGTTGGTTTGATGCCGATACCGGCACGCTCAAACATACTGGGTCCGGTAAGATTTGGGTCTTGTCTGAAATAGAACAATGTGTGTTGAGTGTTTTGTTGAGCCATCAGGGCAAGGTGGTTTCCAGAATGCAATTGCTGCAGGAGGCGGGCATTCCCGTCAACCAAGAGCATTTATTGGAACAAGCTGTGGCCCGTATCCGCCAATACCTGGGACCTGAGCACTGTCGCCTGTTGGAGCCCATAGACAGGCAAGGTTTTTTGTTGCACAGCAAAAATCGAAAAAGTAAACCAATCTCTCTGTTTTTAAAGGGAAAGGCACCCTGGTATCATTTTTTTTGGATGTTACTGCTGAGTGGGTTGGTATTGTTTTTTCTATCGTCCAGAGTCGGACCGCTGCGCTATCTGGAAACGCCGGATGAGGTGATTAAACTCGTGCATCCTTCGGGCAGTACTACCTTTTTGCGTCTCTATGGCGAACCCAAGGCATTGGCGGCATTGAAAGAACTGACTCAGAGCATTGAAGGCTGGCTGGCGCCTTGCCCCGATAGCTGGCATACAATTTCTATTTCCCTCAGTGATGACAGTAAGGTATTGAGTATGGTGCTCAAGGGAGAAAGTGACCAAGGGGAGTACTTTAAAGCTTACAAGCTGACCATGTCCCAGATGAATGATTGTGCCCCCGAGCATACTTGGTTGAAGGAGGCACTGCGCTGTGACTGAGTCGCCTCTACCGCGGCGCTTACGCCAAAATCGGAGCTGGATATTGCTGTTGTTACTGCTGTTATTTATTGCAGGTATCCTGGCTGTCGACACCTTGATTTCCAAATATCTAAACCCAAACTTCAATTGTGAAGCGAGTTTAATTAGCCCCGGCAAAGCCGAAGAACCGGGGGGAGGAGAGAAACTTAGGCTTGGGATAACCACAGAAAATGGGCAGACCAGACTGAAGGTCAGTTATCGCTATGATAATGAGCCGTGGGCGGCTATCGAGCTGGCCGGCACTATAGAAGAGGTTGAGCTTGGTTCACTAAGCTATCTGATGAGTCTTGAGCCCTATCAGGATAAACTGCTATTAGTTGAAGAAGAACTCCCTCCGTACTTGATGGCAATGCGGGAGACTATCAATAATGCCTTGGCTCAGTCGGGCAAATTGGAGCTCAGGTTGCATGTTCTTGAGATGGATATTTTGGCTGACTATTCACTTATTCAACTGAGCCCAGGCAATCACCTTTGGGCCTGTCGTATGACTGAGTTTGAAGAGGATGAGTCCCAAATGCCGTTGCTCTCATTGATCAGCGGCATTTGGGATTAGTGAAGTTTAGTTTATGTCTGTAGTGGGAGAATAGAGCGTCACTTCATTGCTGATCTCAGCCCCGAACACCTCTATGGCTACCTTGTAACGGGTAACCGCGCCAGTGGCAGCATTGGCATCCCAATCCAGCCCTGATGGACTGAAGCTGTAGCTGCCGGCACTGTCCAGAGCTTGCAGCGGCTCGGCGCACTCGGTTGCCGGATCGCAGCTGTAACCATAGGTCACATGCCAGCGTTTCCAGGCCTTGGGCTTGGTGGAAGCTTGCTCTTCTGCCGGATAACCAAAGTAGGTGATTTGGTACTTAGCGGCATTGGTGAGCGCCTTGCCTTCGGCGTTTTGCAGGGCAAAGATAACTTCTCCCGAGTCGGGATCGAAGCTGTTGAGGGTCAACTCAATACTGCTGGCCTCGCCGATATCCAAGCTTGGGGTCTCAACCGGAGGTGGTGGTGGCGGTGGCGTGATCTCTCCGCCACCATTATTGTTGTCATCATCGCTGCCACAGCCTCCCAAGAGCAGGGCCGAGCCGAGCAGCAGGCTCAGATAGCTGATTTTCATCGGATAATCCTCAGTTAAAGTGCCCGGTATGACAGGTGGTACATTCCATGTCTGTCTTGACACTGGCGGCAGGTCCCATGGTACTTGTGGAGCCATGACAGCTCTGACAGCTCTGGGCTTCTGAGCTGGGTTTACTCTCAGGCAGGGCGCCCAAGTCTTCACCCTTGTGGGCTCGGTTCAAGAGTTCCACCAAGTGATAGGCAATAGAGGCCGACAAACGATAGCAACGTTCACCTTTTTCAGAGAAGGTCTTGCCTGAGGCCTTGGACCAGTTACTGATAGAGGAGTGACACAGTACGCTGTTGGCAACCGAGGATTTGACCACCAGAGCAGTCTTTTCGGCGGTGGAGCCGATACCGGCAACGAACTCATCGCTGGACAGCGGCAGCTCGGTATTCTCGTAGTAGCGGAACAGGGAACCTATGACGGCGGCATTTTGGCCATTGATGTCATCGAGAATATTAACCAACATACCTACCGCATTGAGGTTACCGCAAAGCGTGCCTTGGCCGGTAACACCGGCAAAACCGTAGCCGGCCAGCGCTGTTGGAATAGTGGCAAACTTGTCGGCATCGACACTGGCAGACCGAGCCAGCATGGTTACAGTGGCGTGAAATACCTGATGCATACAGCCACCGCCGGTTTCATAAGCCAGTTTGGCTGTCTCCATAGGATCCAATGGAGCATATTTGAGTTTTTCACCCAGCTCCAGGCGGTAGTTTCCTGACTCATCCGTGGCAGCAAAGGCGCAAGTGGCCGTAAGGCTGGCTCCGGCTGCTGCGGCGCTAATTCCGATAATCTGGCCCAGGGCCTGACGTCTGTTAATGCTCATATTTATCACCCTTTGTTGTCTTTGTTTTTCCCGACCGGGTCGGTTGCATTCAGATTAGGGGGATAAGATATGAAGGTTGTGATTTAGCGCGCATGAATATTGAGTTGTCAAAGACTGGGGTTTGAACTCCTTTAGGTGATTAGCATTGATGTTTTTAATCCTTTTTGGGGATTAGTGGTTGAGCAAGGTCACTTTATTTGTTTTATTCATGTTAATTAACGGCTGGTTTATCAACCTTCAAGCCTGTTTTCGAAGCCTTCAACCATGGGAACTGGTTCACAAAACGCTACTTGCTTCCCTCTTGCTTGCCTCCTTGTCTGAGGAGGATCACTTTTTAAACTTTTTCCTGTGTCAGGGTTATGAGGATCACAGTAGTGATTAGATTTCTTGCATACACTCATGTTCATATAAAACAGGAGGAAGATGATGCAGATAGGCGACTGCTGGTTTGATGAAGCCAGCGGTGAGTTACAACACAAAGGCAGGGGAGACAGTTGGCATCTTCCTCGGGCGGAGCTGCAGGTGCTGAAACTCCTGCTTGCTAATCAGGGACGTTTGGTCTCCCGTATTGAGTTGCGCGCCGGTGATGACAATCATCCCCCTTTGAGTGATTCGTCTGTAGCCCGTGCTGTCTGTATGTTGCGTGCCTTTTTGGGGCCAGAATATGAGTCTTTGATTGAAACGGTCAAGGGGCAGGGGTACCTGCTGCGCTCATCTGTGGCCCGTAAACCCCCAGGAGTGCTGGAGTCCAGGTTAAACGCCGGTCCCAAGCAACTGCTGGTGGGCTTGGTACTGATACTCATGCTTGGTCTCAGTGTCTTCTATCTGTATCGTTTACCCAGAGTGGTACCCACCATCCCACTGAACAAGCAGGAATTGACACTGCTATCTGGTCAGAGAATGGAGCTGTTTTTCTACTCCAATTCCCGTACCAACAATCAGTTGCTGACCGAACAGGGCAAGGTGCTGACCTCGGCATTGGCTCAGTGCAAGAGCAGCCCTTGGCGTAAATTATATGTGTCTCTTTCCCATGACAAACAAGTCCTTAACCTCACACTGAGAGGCGAGTATCTGGGACAGTCTGTAGTACGCAATCTCAAAATAAGCGATGGACGTCAGGTCAAGGAATTTGTGAGTGTACCTTGGCTTAAGGAGGTTGATCTCTGTGGCTAGACGTTGGCTTTGGGTGATAAATCTGCTGATCCTGATCTTTTTGCTCGGCTGTTTGTTGGTGATCTATCGTTTCAGCCAAACCGCGCCCGCTTTGGCGCTTAATTGCAGCTCCGAACTCTACGACCGGCAGTTGAACGAAGGTGAAGATGCGCAGCACTACCTGCTGCTGGATCTGCAGACCAAAGGCAAGCGAGCCCTGGTTAACTATCGCTACTTCAATATGGATGGCACTCCTGCCGGTAGTATTTTGATGCAGGGGCAACTGGCTTCGGAAGAGGCAGGGCGTTATCAAATCCTGGTCACAGATAAACAGGAACTCTCCGGCAAGGGCGCAAGGCCCGCCCATATGCAATACCTTTCCTATGTTTCCAGCTTCAACCTCAGTAATGAAGGTCTGCATCATTTGGCACTGGAAATTCTCGATGCCGATGAAGCCAAAGACTATGCTATTGTGTTGTTCCAACCGAGTAACACAGTATGTGGCTGCCGCTTGATCCATTGACGGCTGAATTTTTGCTGACGATTTCACCGTTTCCTTTCAGTTAACGCCTGTGCGCTATCCCATTCCCGTGTTGCTTGGGCTATAGTCAGGTTCTTTCATCAATTCATTGATAGTGTTCCATTATTGTGTCCAAACTACGTATCAAGCAGGAAGAAAATCTATCCATCAAATTCAGTCATCTGATGGGTGTCGGGGAGCAGCGCAAGCTGGATCTCTACTTTTCCCTGCCTAAGGAGATGGGCATAGGGCCGCAGAGTCTGAATGAAGAGGAATACTACTTCAGCGCCATTCTCGGACGGCGTTCTTACTACTCGGATGGTCTGCATCTGCCTCTGGTACAATCCAGGTTTGTAAGCCAGAAGAAGCGTACCGTCGAAGAGTTTCGTCTTTATCTTAATCTGTTTGCCTACCAGTTTGTTGTGGCGATGGAGAATGATGCCAAGGAGATTTCACGGCAATCCGAACCGGAAAACTTTTATCCCTTGCTGGAGGAGTTGACTGAACAAACGGCGATTTTGCTGAAGAAGTTTCGCCGTAACGAACCGGCTGATGCCAGATGGAAACACTATTTTGAGAATGCCGATAACTACTTATCCTGGTTTTGTGAACAGCAGTTGTTGAAGCTGTTGGCCCATGGTCCCAGAAACAGTGATTTCAACCATGTTTCGGATAAGGTGATCACCCTCTGCCGGGTCGAGAATAACTATCGGGCAGAGCGACTCTATAACTCGGCGCAAACCCTGCAAGATCCCAATCGTATTGCCAACAAGATGTTGTTGCTCAGGCGGCTTATCCAGCAAGGGGTGGTGCTCAAAGAGGAGATTAAGCCCCTGAATACAGGGCTTAAAAAGCTGACCACAGGATTGGCTACCGCCCTGGTGATGTTGGTGGTATCTGCCTTGATTATTAAGGCGCAGGGGATATTTAGTGGCGTGACCCTGGTGTTGGTGTTGGTGTTGGCGCTGATTTACGGCGCGCGCGAGATCTTTAAAGATGATGTCCGTAATGCGTTGTGGCGTTATATCCAACGGGGACGCCCCCGTTGGAGCCGGATATTGAGGGATACTACCAACCAGAAATTTATTGCCAAACAGTTGGTTTGGCTTGAATTTATGCGTAGCCGGGATCTCCCTGATGATGTCAAAGAGATCCTCAGGCGGCGCCATAGCCAAAATAAGGTCGACGCTGAGATTCTTCACTATGGCATTCAGACCAAGGTGGCAGATACCGAATTTCTTGCCGGTTACAACACATTGCAGGAGCAGGTGGTGTTCAGCTTAGTGCCCTTTGCCCGTTATTTGGAGCGGGGTAAGGCCAAAATTTACAGCGAAACTGATGGCAGGATCACTAACGAGTCGGTGGAGCGGCGTTATCAGATAAATCTGGTCGCCGTACTCAAAGAGGGCAAGCAGGCGCCGCGTTATGCCAGATACAAGATCACCATGAACCGCTCACAGATAGTGGATGTCAGCCTCAGTGATATTCCTGATTCACTGCCGGGAATTGAGGATCTGCCCTATGACTCCGAGGTCAAGGCCAATGGCGAGTCCAGGCGCAGTAAAGAAGAGCGCGCCGAATCCAAGACTGTGGAGGAAGAAGAACATCAGGCGAATCTGGCGGCCGTGACGCAGGCCGCCGATCTTCTGTCCGAGTTGCAACCCGGCGGTGAGAAGGAAGATAAAGCCGTCACCTCCCGGGCAAGCGAGCCTAAAAATGGCGAAGGCAGTCAGCCCTGACAGCCTTCGTTGTGAAGCTGCTAAGGAAGATCCCTCAGAGGAAAATGCTAACCCCAGACTGACCAGTAAGCCGCCTGTGGCACGTTCAACTAAGTGGTGCCATGGGTTGCTATAAATGCGCTTTATCGACTCGGCAGAGAGTGCTGGTTTGTTGGAGTGAGTCTGGGGAGGGTATGCTGCCACAAACACTGTTGTTTTGAGCTGATACAGTTAACCAGGCGCTTAGTTTTGCCAATAATCTAGAGTCGTAAAAAGATATACTGCTGTTTAGTCAAAGTTGTACTGCGTCTTTGAGCGCAGCGATTTGTGCGCGGCTGAGCTCCCTAAACTCCCCTTCAGCAAGCCTATCAAGTGTTAACTCCATTATCCGGGTACGGCAGAGATCTGTGACTTTGTAGCCCAAATGCCGACACATACGGCGAATTTGCCGCTTCTTGCCCTGAGTCAGAATAATTTCAAAACTGTTTGCTGAAACTGGCGTGACTTGTGATGCCCGCACCTGGCCATGACCGTAATCCATAGGCGCTCTCAAGGCATGGATAAACTCGTCAGTAAATGCCCGCTCCACAGTAACCCGATAACACTTGCTGTGACAGAAATCCGGGTGCATCAGTTTATGGGTCAGCTCGCCATCGTTACTGAGCAGCAGCAGACCGCGGGAATCTTTATCCAGTCTTCCGGCCGGATACAGGCGTTTATCCTGGGGCAGTAGATGCAATAGACTGCTCGGGTCATCTTTGAGTAGGCGGCAATCTATGCCGACGGGTTTATTGAATAGGAGGTACGAGTGCGGCTCAGGGGGCGATATGGGTTCACCTTGGTAAAACAGTTTTTCGAGGCAATGGCGCTGCCCGGCGGCGAGGGTGACTCTGTCTGTGTGTTTGGCGAGTTTGTCACCCAGAAAAATCTCTCCGGCTTCGATGCGCCTGGCGGCTTCGCGCCTTGAACATAGGCCGGATTGCGCCAGATAGTGGGCGAGGCGGATTGTGGCTTGTTGAGATGAGTTTGGCGCTGTCGCGTCATCCCTATACGGTTTTTCAGTCATCAATCGTTGAGCGGCTGCGACCAGTGCCACAGTCGATAAACCGTGGCTGATAGGCTGAGGCCGGCAAATACAGTGGCAATGGAGTGCAGCCACATAAACCATACCGAAAGGCAGAGGGTTTGCGCCGGGCAAAAGGCATAATTCATTGATGGCCATTGCAGCTGAGATAATAGGCCAATACCAGATACTATTCCCAGAAGGCTAAACAGGCACAGCGGCAGGTTACACAGTGCTCGATGAGAAACAAAGCAGTAGCAGCAAAGAGTAAACATCACCAAGGTATTGGTAATGAAGAAGATGGCCGCCAACTGGTGAGCAAAGAGTTCATTGTAGGGAAACACACCAAGCGCTGTTATCCCTAAGCCAACCGCTATCCCAGACCTTGACAACAAGCCGGCCGCCGCGCTGTGTTTTTGCCACCAGAGGCCACCCATGGCCAAGATGAAGCAGGCACCGCCCAGCAGCAGCGAGATGTTGTAGACATAGGCCAGCGGCGAGCTCAAGTAATCACCCAGTCTGTCCATACGCATGCTGAAAATAGCGCTGCCCACACTGTCATAAGCGGCCCAAAAGGAGGAGGCCATACCCAGTGCCGCTATACTGACGCCCACCAGAGACATCATAAATGCCAGGCGCTGCGGATCTTGTTTGTGATATTGCTCGTAAGGGGGCATGCAGTGGCTCGTTTGAACATCAGTATTCAATAATGCTTGCCAAACGGCAGCGACAAAAAACCGGTCGCAGGGACCGGTTTGGTTTTTGCATTTATTAGTTTAACTGCGGGGGCGCAGTATCACAATCACCACGGCGACCAAGGCCAGGATCATGCAGTACCAGGTATTGGCAACCGCTTCCAGGGGCGAGATCTTGAAGTGGGAAGCTATCAGCAAGGCCTGGGCACCGTAAGGAATAAGCCCTTGAATAATACAGGCGAAAATATCCAGAACACTGGCGGCGCGTTTGGGGGCCACCCCATGTTTGGCGGCCAGGTCTTTGGCGATATCACCACTGACCACAATAGAGACGGTATTGTTGGCCACGCAGGAGTTGGTCAAGGCGACAATTCCGGCCATACCCAGTTCGGCGGCGCGGCATGAGGCTTGGCCTTTGGCGCGGGAGAAACGGGCAATCAGTTTCTCAATCTGTTGGCTGACAAAACTCAGACCACCTTGCTGCTGCATCAGGGCCGCCAAACCACCAACCAGCATGGAGAGGATAAAGATCTCCTGCATATTGCCAAAGCCTTTATAGATGTCTTGGCCGAAGGTCAGCAACGAATAGTCCTGAGTGAGAAACCCCGTGGTTCCGGCCAGCAAAATACCTATGGCCAGTACCACAAATACGTTTAACCCGGCGACGGCCAGCACCAGAATACTCAAGTAAGGCAACACCTTAACAAAGTCGACCTCCTGCGGAGGCAGTTCGGCTTGACCGGAAGAGAGGAAACCGAACAGCAGCAGGGTCACAATGGCTGCCGGAATGGCAAAGATCAGGTTTTCGCGGAACTTGTCTCTCATTTCGCAGCCCTGGGTGCGGGTGGCGGCAATAGTGGTATCCGAGATAATAGACAGGTTGTCACCAAACAGGGCGCCGGACATTACAGAGCCGGCCATCAGTGGCAGCTCAATCCCTGCCTGATCGGCAACCCCAAGGGCGATAGGAGCCACGGCGGCGATCGTGCCCATGGAGGTGCCCATGGCGGTGGCGATAAAGGCGGCGATAATGAAAAAGCCGGGCAACAACAGATTAGCCGGGATCAGCTTAAGCCCCAGGGCAACTGTGGCATCAACCCCGCCAGTGGCACTGGCCACTGCGGCAAAAGCACCTGCCAGCAGGTAGATGAGGCACATGGCGATGATGTTGTTGTGGCCTATCCCCGCCATAAAGGTATTCATGGTCTGGTTGAGCTTTTGTTTGGACAGTAAAATGGCCAGTACAATTGCCGGTAATATCGCTATCGGACTTGGCAACTGATAAAAGGCAAAATCTACCCCTTGGCTTTGGAAATAGACCCCGGCACCGATAAACAGCGCCAGAAACAGAAATAGTGGCAGCAGCGCCACAAATGAGGCCGGAGCTTTAACGGCTGGAGAAGTGTTGTTCTGGGTCAAAATCTACTCTCTGTAAATCACGTTCGGCCGGGGATTCCCTCCGCAGCAGCCAAACTCGCTGAATTGCATTGTCTTAACGGCATCATCTCCTGACAAATTAGGCGAAAGAATAGGGGATAGCCAGTCGCCTGTCAATTTAGACGTCTAGATGTTTTTACTTCTATGTTGATTTTGTGCACTGTGCGGCTTAAATCTCGGTTGCGATGCTATTACCGAAGAACTTTGGTTTAGCTCAAGTGTTCAGCTGCTGTTGGCGTTGAGCTCTGTGCTGGGGTAATTCGCGACGCAACTGCTGCGCCCTGGCAAGGGTTTGGGGATTTAGCCTTTTGCCAGGGCACAACTCTTTAAGTAGTTGAGTGAGCAGCCGAGCATTATCAAACCTGACATCCTGGCTGTATTCTTTACCGGCGTAGGTGTTTCCCACTAACTCTCGGCCTCTCAGATAGGTGCATAACAGATGGCAAAACTGCTGGATCTGCACATCACTGGCCAAGATCTCCTGCTGTTCTTTTGCTTGAGCCAGAAGTTGGAGCGGAGTTTCCCAATAATCCATGGCCAGTCGATTCAGGTTACGAAGATAAGTGGCACTGGCCTTGTTGAAGATCAACCTGTTGCAGGAGATGGTGGAGATGGAGCTGCGCAGGCAGTAGGTCTCGGTAAATTGGATCTCATTGAGAATATAGGCGATAAATTTCTCCAATCCTGAGTAATCCTCCAGATTGAGCCACCAGCGAAGCCCAAGTACCTGGTCAAAGGCGCGACAGGTGAGAGCTACCAGAATATCTTCCTTGGTCTTGAAGATGCTGTAGAACAGAGTTGTGGATATGCCCAATCCCTTGGTGATGTCTGATACTTTTAGTGACAATAATCCTTCTTTGGCAATAACAGACTCTGCCAAATCCAAAATAGCTTCCCGTATACGGTTATGCTCGGGCTTATCCATTTTACAATACTCAAGAAAGTGTTGGTTTATTATAAGTTGGAGAATAAAAGTTTTTGTGTGTTAATTGGCTCTTTGTGATCCCGCTCATCAAAAAATAAAATTTTATTTTTTGATGATCCTTATTAAATCCTTTAACAAAAAAATAAAATACACATTTTCATGTGATTCAGTTCACCTATTCATTTCTGCTTCTGTAAATAATTAACTTGAGTCGGGAAGGAAGGATTGAATATGAACAATAAATTGTTATGCCCATTAATTATTTCTGTCTGTCTTGGTGGCAACTGTCAGGCGGCTATGTTGGCGGTCGAAGCCGGGATGATGGATTGGCAATCCAAAGCATCGGATTATTTTGGCGAGGCCAAAGACAATAATCCTTTTATCACTCTGAAAGGTGCCGTTGGCAACGAGTATGGTGATATTTATGGCCATGTAAAGTGGGAAGATCCGGACGATGGAGCTTACTACGGCACAGAGATCAATGTGATAGGTCAGATTAACTTAGGGGAAACAGATTGGAACCTCTACGGCCAAGTGTTTGATAAGAGTAAACCCAGTTGGGGCGAAACCAACACCATGTTGGGACTGAGCTGGGACAAGAGTTATGGCGACACCTATCTACAAGTTGCTCTGGCCGGACATTTTGTCGATGCCACTTATAAAAGCTTTGATGCCGACTTTGAAGGTGGTTTCAACGGTGGCTATGTTTATTTTCTGGCAAGCCATAAGCTAAATCTATTTAAGCAAGACTTTAAATTAACCTGGTGGCAAGAGCACTTTTTTAATCGCGAAGATGATTATTTGGTGTTATCTGGTGATGGAAAGGATTTTGGTTTTAATGGAGCTTTATCTGTTAATTGGTCTTTTACCAAAAATCTGAGTTTTATCCTGAGTTATCGGTATGCAGAAAATAACTTAGGAAAACAAGGATATCACGACGCTATTTTTTATTCCCTGCAATATCAACTCTAATTGGAAGGTGACAAGATGAAAATGAAGAGACTGTGTTATTTAATGTTGGCGGCATCCAGTCTGACATTGACGGGTTTCTCAACCCAGGTGATTGCCGGCGGCGATCTGCCGGGTACCAGTTCCAGTGCCATACCTCAGGGACAGTTGGGATATGTCTATGTGGATCCTTACAAGTTCAGCCCTTTGGTGGCGGTGATCGATCTCGGTGGCAAGTCCATCAGTGACGTCAAGGTCACAGTAAAAGGTAAGGGAAAGAAAGGGATTGATATTCAGTACCCTGTGGGATTGACTCAACTCAACACCCACAGCGGTATTCCGGTATTTGGCCTCTATCCCGATTATCTGAACCGGGTTGAGGTCAGCTACAAACTGGCCGGTAAGTCAGTGACCGAGGAATACAAGATCCGCACCAGCGCACTGCCTCACCTGCATATCGACGGCAATGCCCGCACCCAGTATGAGTATGAGCCGGTCAAAGTCGCCAAAGGTTTTGAAGACAGATTCTATCTGGTTGATGGTCAGGTGATCCCACCCAATATCCGTGACCACTGGGACTGGATCCCGACCCAGAACATCATAGATACCAACGGCGATGTGCGTTGGCATCTGAACAGCGATGTTATCTATGACCGTCCGGGCGGCTCCATGTCCTTCAAGCAGACCCGTGATGGCAAGCTGATCTTTGGTCAGGGGCTGATGTTTGAATTGCATCAAGGGTTCCAGGTGCCTTACTACGCCAAGTATGACTTTATCGGCAAGCCTATCTTCAAGCGCGAACTCCCGCGGGGCTTCAACGGTTTCTCTCATGAGATCACCGAAATGCCCAATGGTCACCTGCTGCTGAGGGTGGGTAAGCGTGATTATGTCACGCCGGATGGCCTCAAGGTCGACACAGTGCGCGACCATGTGATTGAAGTGGATCAGAACGGTGATGTTGTTAAGGTTTGGGACTTCAACAAGATACTCGACCCTATGCGTGACACTGTGCTCAAGTCATTGGATATGGGGGCGGTTTGCCTGAACGTGGATGTCTCCAAGGCCGGTGAAACCAAGACCGCCGAAGAGCTGGCCAGCGAACCCTACGGCGATGTTGCCGGGGTCGGAACCGGCCGCAACTGGCTGCATATCAACTCCATAGGTTATGACCCGGCCGATGACAGCATTATTGTCAGCTCACGCCACCAGTCTGCAGTGATTAAGGTTGGCCGTGATAATAAGGTCAAGTGGATCCTCGGCACCCCCGAAGGCTGGAAAGGAGAACTTGCCGCCAAGGTACTGAAACCCGTTGATACCAAAGGTCGGGCACTCAAGTGTGACGCCAAGGGCTGCGAAGGCAACTTTGACTGGACCTGGACTCAGCACACCGCCTGGCCGGTACCGGATAGAGGCACAGTCACAGTGTTTGACAACGGCGATGGCCGCGGTCTGGAACAACCTGCGCTGCCGACCATGAAGTATTCCCGTGGCGTCGAGTACAAGGTCGACATGGGCAAGATGACAGTGCAGCAGACCTGGGAGTACGGCAAAGAGCGGGGGTACGAGTGGTATAGCCCAATCACCTCCATCACAGAGTGGCAAGCAGATCACAAGACCATGTTTATGGCCTCGGCTTCTGCCGGACTGCTGGAAGGGGATAAGGCTCCCGAACATTGGATCACCGAAGTGGATCCCAAGAGCAATGAGGTCAAGGTTGAAATCAAGGTTAAGACTTTGATGAAACACGAGCCTGGCTATCGCTCTACTGTGGTTCACCCTGAAAGCATGTTTAATCGTTAATTATTGTTGTGGCGGCAGCCGGGCTGCCGCCTGTTTGGAGTCCGTATCATGATGAAGAAAAGTCTGTTGGCACTGAGTGCCCTGTTATTGTCCTGCTCTGTTTCTGCCGCCAAATATAATGAAGGCGAACACTATCAACTGCTGGGGGCCGCCAGCTTTGATGCCCCCAATCAAGTGGTGAAGGTGTATTCGGTCAACTGCCCCTTCTGCTACAAGTACGACAAGGCAGTGATCCCCGGCATGGTGAAAAATCTGCCCAAGGGAGTGACCTTCGATGATTATCACATCACCACAAAGCCGCCATTCGGCATGGAAAAAGCCTTGGTGCTGGCTTATGCCCAAACCCAATCCGAGCAGGCTTTAAAGACAGTCAAGATGGCACTGTACAAGAAGTATCATGACGACAAGGCCCGCTTTGCCTCTGCCGATGAAGTCATCGACTTTGGCCTCAAAGCTGCCGGCCTGGATCGCGCCGGTTTTGATGCGGCCAAGAATAGCCCTGAGGTGCAACAACTTTTGAGCAAATGGGACAGAGGTGTGGACGTCGCCAAGATCCAGGGGATCCCGGCACTGGTGGTCAATGGCAAGTACTTGATCAACACCAAGTCTATTCGCAGCATGCAGATGCTCGATGAATTGGTGGCTGAACTGGCCGCCAAGTAAGGAGTTACTGATGAATAAATTGAGTATGCTGTTTCGGGAGTTTACCCAGGCTCCCGTTCCCACACTGGCCCGCTGGCAACAGGGGCGAATACTCTGGAGCATAATGCTGGGCGCGGCGGTTTTTTTGCTCGCTTCCGCCATGGGCTATTTTCAGGTATTTCTGGAGATGGATCCCTGCGAACTGTGCGTTTACATACGCTTCAGCCAATGTTGCATAGTGCTGGCCGGTGCCATCATTTTGATCAATCCGAAGAATCATTTACTCAAGGCCTTGGGGGTTGCCCTGGCACTCTACGGCGTGATCCAGGGAATGGCCTGGTCGATTCAACTGATGAATATCCACGACGCCGCGCACCTGGTAGTGAATGAGTCGATGGACTTCTTTGCCGAGGCGGGTTCGGCGGCAGGCTCTGCCTGCTCCACCGAGCCACACTTCCCTCTGGGCTTGCCGCTGGATAAGTGGCTGCCATTTGAGTTCGCGCCTACCGGCGGCTGTGGTGAAGATGACTGGTCACTGTTTGGCATGAATATGGCGCACTATTGCATCATAGCCTATTCAGTGTTTGCCATCGGTCTGGGCGGCGCGATAGTGGGTTGGCTGGCGAGCTTCAAGGCCAAGCCATAAAAGACAGCTAATCGCGCCTGGCAAGAACCACCCTCAGGGGTGGTTTCTTTTTGTTTGGACATCTGGATGTCTGTCTGTTAATTTGATTGCTCACTCATTCAGTCAGCATTATCTGTCATCAAGGAGCGCGAGATGAAACTGGAATCCCTGGCGTTGCACCATGGTTATGAATCGGAAGCCACCACCAAGTCGGCGGCGGTGCCCATCTATCAGACGACGTCCTATACCTTCGACGATACCCAACACGGCGCCGATCTGTTTGACCTCAAGGTGCCCGGCAATATTTACAGTCGCATCATGAACCCCACCAACGCCGTGCTCGAAGCCAGAATGGCGGCCATCGAAGGCGGCATTGGCGCGCTGGCACTGGCCTCGGGAATGGCGGCCATCACCTATGCGCTGCAGGCGCTGACGGAAGTGGGCGACAACATAGTCAGCAGCAGCCAGCTCTACGGCGGCACCTATAACCTGTTCGCCCATACTCTGCCGCGCCAGGGGGTTGAGGTGCGCATGGCGTCGTTTGATGACTTCGATACCCTGGAGTCGCTTATCGATGAACGCACCAAGGCGGTGTTTTGTGAATCCATAGGCAACCCCGCCGGTAATATTGTCGATATTGCACGTTTGGCAGAAATTGCCCATAAACATGGTGTGCCCTTGGTGGTGGATAACACAGTGGCGACCCCTGTGTTGTGCCGCCCCTTCGAACATGGCGCCGATATCGTTGTCCACTCGCTCACCAAGTATGTCGGTGGTCACGGCACCACAGTGGGCGGGGTGATCATCGATTCGGGCAAGTTTGACTGGGTCGCCAATAAACACAGATTTACAGTACTCAATCAGCCGGACCCTTCCTACCATGGGGTGGTGTATACCGAAGCCTTCGGCGCGGCGGCTTATATCGGCCGTTGCCGGGTGGTGCCGCTGCGTAATACCGGCGCGGCTCTATCACCACACAGCGCCTTTTTACTGCTGCAGGGGCTGGAGACCTTGAGCCTGCGGATGGAGCGCCACTGCAGTAATGCCGAAGCGCTGGCAAGTTACCTGCAGTCCCATCCGCTGGTGAGCTGGGTCAATTATGGCGCCCTGGCAGACAGCCCTTATAAGGCCAATTGCGACAAAATCACCTCAGGTAAGGCGTCCGGCATTATCAGCTTTGGTATCAAGGGGGGCAAAGAGGCCGGCGGGCGCTTTATCGATGCGCTGCAGATGATCTTGCGTCTGGTGAATATAGGCGATGCCAAGTCACTGGCCTGTCACCCTGCCACCACGACCCACAGGCAGCTCAACGCCGAGGAGTTGGCTCGCGCCGGGGTGAGTGAAGATCTGCTCCGGATCTCTGTGGGAATTGAGCATATAGACGACATCATCAGCGATGTGGCCCAGGCGCTGGAAGCTTCCCAGGGGGGAGTCGGTCGCTAAACACATCTGTTGCAAGCCGATCTGTTGTAAGCACAGACTAACTGTCTGAAAAGCCCCCGCCGCCAATACGGGGGCTTTTGTTTAATGGCTTTTTCTTAATGGTTTTTGTTAATGGCTTTGCGCCTTTGTGGCTGTCGCGCGAGCCGTCATATAAGCCATTATTGTGACAGCAACCGGGCTCTGGACTTCTGGTAGAAGTAAGCCACCCCGAGCAGCAAGGCACCAATCAGCATAAAGACGATGATCTTTTGCAGCAGATCGGCGGCGGCCATATCCAGCAGCAATACCTTGAGGCAACTGATGGCAAACAGACCCGCGGCCAGTTTGAGCATAATCTGGCAGCCGGGACGCAGGCTGAGGAACATCAGCCAGCAGCCGTGGGACACCATGAGCACTGTGCTTAAGGTGGCATCGAATCCGGTTGGCATCTGGTAGGCCAGAGGCAGATAGGCCAGCAGCAACAGGGCATGCCAGGCGATAAACACCATATTGGTCGGCAATTGCTGACGATAGCGTCTCATGGCCAATGGTCGTTTACGGATAAACAGCGCCAGCAAGGCCAGGTTGCAAGCTTGTGCCAGCGCCATCAGCCAAGGTTCAGAGGGCCGGGTCAGGGCATCGAGCTGCAACGACTGCAGGCTGTCGAGCCAACTGAGCCAGGGCAGCAGCAAGGCGATAAAGAAGCTGGCAAAGGCAAAGAGGTAACCCGGGCGCAGAGCTTTGAGCGGTTTGCGGCTGAGCAGGATAAAGAAGTAGCCGCTCAGCACCACACTGCTCAGTGCCAACGTGTGGCTGAACAAGACCTCCAGGCTGTGGCTGACCACCGCCAGCAGCAGCGCGCCATAGAAGGGTGACAACTGCCAGCCGAGTCGGCAGGGACCTTGCCAGAGCCTTGGCAAGGATGGATAGCGCCACAGCAGCAGACCAGAATAGAGACTGCCCAGCAGCAGTGCGATAAGCCCGGGCCATTGCCCTGCTAGGCAGGCAAAAGCGGTTTGGGCTATAGCCAGCACCAGCAGTACATCCGCTTCGCGTTTCAGTATCGGCTGCCTGAACTTGCGGGCCAATACCAAGCTGACAAAGCAGGATAACCACAAGGCCGGGGCCAGCCAATCTTCAAAACGAAGGGCGATTTTGGGCAGCCACAGCAGTGGCAAGAGCACCAGGCAGGCCAGGCGAGCGTACCAGGCCAAACGCCTAAGTTCGCCCTGGGGATGGAAGCGCCGGTATGCATACCAGGCCAGTAACAGACAGAGGAACAGCTCTACCCTGGCGATTTGCGCATACAGCGGCTGAGCCCGGAAACTCAGGCTATGCACATCCACAACGGCGAAGATGACCTGTGCCGCCAGCGGTAACAACAAGGCCCAGGCCAAGGCCTCGCTGACCCTGAGTTGTTGCCTGCGCGCGAGTAGCAGCAAGGTCAGACTCAATCCGGGAATGATCACCAGGAAGTAGCTTTCACTCATCAGCCAGGCGCTAACCAGGGCTAAAGACACCAGCAGCACGTTGGCCAGCTCGCGTCCCAGCTGCAGCAGTTGTTGCTCCCAGCGGCTGAGCTCGGGCTGTTTGCCCAGCAGTTGGTTAAAGCCAAACAAGGTAAGCGTGCTTAGCCCCCAAGCCAGCAGCGGCAGTGACAAGAGCGCCGGCGCTTCATTGATCATATCGCCAAGGGCCAATAGGTTGATGACCAGTCCCAGAACCAGCAGGGTGATGGCCTCGATTCGCAGCGAGGCTTGCTGCTCTCGGCAACCTAGCCACATCAACAGCAAGGCTTCGAGCAGTAACACCAGCCCCAGCAGCTCACCACTGAGCAGGCTGAGTGCGGCAAAACCGAGACAGGCACCGGTCGCCAACCACAATAGCGTCTGCAGCTGTTTGTCTTGTTTAAGCCAGAGCGACAGTCCGATAAGCACGGCGGCGTTGGCCAGCAGCAGCTCGCCGGCATGGGGGCTGAACTGACTCAGGCTATAGACCAAAAAGGCCAGCAAGGCCGCCGGCAGAGCCAGCAGTCTGTGGCTGAGGCCTTCCCGGCCAAACAGCCAAAGGCTGCCAAGGCCATAACCATAGAAGAGGCCATGCAGGGAGATGAGCGCCAGAACTCCCAATATCCCTTGCCCTTGCAGCGGCAGCTCGACAAAGAAACTCAGACTCTCGATACAGGCGATGTGCAGTATGGCTGTCGTTTCCAGCAGCACAGGCCAGCGTATCTTGTGACTCAAGAGTAAAGAGCAGCCACCAATCAGCAGCAGGAAGGGCAGATACATCAAAGGCGCCTGACTGCCGGAAAGCAGCATCAGTGGTGCCAGGGATCCACCCAGCAAGGCGACTATGCTGATGACTCTGGCTTCCAGTTTCAGCGCCAGACTGTAACCGGCCACAGTGATAAGCAACAGCAGCAGATAGCTGACGCCATCCGGTACCAGCTCGAAGTAGGGACCGACAAAATAGGCACACAGATAGTTGATAATCAGCCCAAGGCCCACCAGACCCGAGCCGAAATCGGCCATTGTTCTTTGCCGTTTGCGGATAAAGGCCCCCAAGGCCAGAATGCCATTGGCGCAGACAAAGCCGGTCAAGGCCTTTCCTGTGTCCGACAGCCAGTGGTTCATGGAATACTGCAGCAGATAACCAAAGCCCAGGGTCATGGCGATGATCCCGGCCAGGGTCATCATAAACACCGGGCCCTGACCTTTGGCTTGATAGTGCTGATAAAAATCTTTGGCTTGTGCGAAGAGCCCCAGCAGCGGGCTCAGCATAGCGGCAAAAAAAGCGGCCACAGCCTGATCAAACTTGCGCCCCCAGTTGGGAGTCTGCTGCTCTCGACCCTCTTGTGTTTGGGGCGGTACTCTTTGGGCGGAGGTTTGTTTTGATGCGGTTTGCGCTTTGGTTGCAACTGGCGTTGCTGCCGTATCAGCTGGTGCCGGCTTGGGGTGCTCGATAGGCTGAATATCGGCCCTGCGCTGCCAGGCATCTTGGCGCTGGGTCTGTGACTCCGAGGAGAAGTTAGCAGCTTTGGGCTCGGCCTGAGGCTCATTGGGCCCAGGCATTGCTGATGGCTCGGCAACTTCATGCGTCAAAGGCTGAGCTTGCTCTTCGGCAAGCTGATTGAGCGCCATAAACAAAGCTTCGATTCTTTGCTCTATCGCGTCGAGGCGGATATCTGTCCTGATTTCCAGGTTCGTCTCTTTGAGTTTGAGATCTTCAAGCTCGCGCCTGAGATGTTGGAGTTCTTCCGTTAACTGCATGCTGCTTTCCTGATGCTAATCGCATTTGCGTAGGCTGCGGGCATTTTAAACGCGCAGACTTGTCCTGACCAGTGACCGGTTCAGATTTTGGAAAATTCCTTTATCTATTAATCACATTGCTTAGCGGAGATGAGAGAAAGCTGAACAGCAGGCAGAGGCCTCTCGCGTCTTGCCGGTGGCATAGGTACAATGAGCGGCATGCAAACTCGCCCAACGTGGGGTGAGCGGACTCACTGCAGAAGGATGGCCTTAATGCACGTACATATTCTGGGGATCTGTGGCACTTTTATGGGGGGCTTGGCGCTGCTGGCCCGCGCCATGGGACATAAGGTCACCGGCTCCGATGCCAATGTTTACCCACCCATGAGTACCCAGCTTGAGCAGCAGGGGATAGACCTTATTCAAGGGTTTGACCCGTCACAGCTGGATCCCGAGCCGGATCTCGTGGTGATAGGCAATGCCATGAGCCGCGGCAACCCCTGTGTGGAAGCCGTACTCAACCGCGGCCTGAAATACACCTCGGGCCCGCAGTTTCTGCATGACCATATATTGCCCGAACGCTGGGTATTGGCCGTTTCCGGTACCCATGGCAAAACCTCAACCGCCAGCATGTTGGCCTGGATCCTCGAAGCCTGCGGCTATCAACCTGGCTTTTTGATTGGTGGGGTGCCGCAGAATTTCGGCATTTCGGCCAGGTTGGGCGAGTCACCCTTCTTTGTGGTCGAGGCCGACGAATATGACAGCGCCTTCTTCGACAAGCGCTCCAAGTTTGTGCATTATCAGCCAAGAACCCTGGTGATCAACAACCTGGAGTTCGACCATGCCGACATCTTCGACGATCTCAAGGCGATACAGAAGCAGTTTCACCATCTGCTCAGAATCGTGCCGGGGGATGGCCGGGTGATCTGGCCGCAAGATAGCCAGGCGGTTGCCGGCGTGATAGCCAAGGGCTGCTGGAGTGAGCAGGAAACCTTGAGCCATGAAGCGGGCCTGGGTGACTGGAGTGCCAGGATGCTGGCAGACGATGGTCACGAGTTTGAACTGTTTTTCCGCGGTGAATCCCAGGGCGTTTTGAGCTGGGGCCTGATTGGGCGTCACAACATAGACAACGCCACTATGGCGATAGCCGCGGCGCGTCATGTCGGGGTCTTGCCGGTAGATGCACTCAAGGCGCTGGCAGACTTTACCCCGCCCAAGCGCCGTCTCGAGTTGCTGGGCAGCGTAGAGGGTGTCAGCGTTTATGACGACTTTGCCCATCACCCAACGGCAATCGCCACAACTCTTCAGGGAATGCGCGCCAAGGTGGGCCAGGGCAAAATCACCGTCGTGCTCGAGCCCCGCTCCAACACCATGAAGCAAGGGGTGCATAAAGACACACTGGCCAACTCCATGGCCCTGGCCGATGAGGCTGTGTTGTATCAGGCGGATAATATCGATTGGGATATTGCCGCGGCCATGCAGGCGGCGCCGCTGCCGGTGCAGGTTTTGCACGACATAGATGAGATAGTGGCCAAGGTCAGTGGTGAAGCCAAGCCCGGCGATACCGTGCTGATCATGAGCAATGGCGGCTTTGGCGGCCTGCATCAAAAGTTGCTCCAGGCCCTTAAAGCCAGAAGTGGCGAGGTCAAAGCGTGAAATATCAGCAGATTAAGAGTATCAGCCTCGCCTGGACCGGCGCCTCTGGGGCGCCCTATGGGCTGAGGCTGCTGGAGTGCTTGCTCAAGGCCGAGTTTCGGGTTTTTCTGATGGTGTCCAGCGCCGCTCGGGTGGTGCTGGCAACGGAACATGGGCTCAAACTCAGCAGCGCGCCGGACAAGGCCACCGAGCAGCTCAGAAAACTGTTTCCCGAAGGCGGTGAGCTGAGGGTACTGGGTAAGGATGAATGGTTCTCTCCGCCTGCATCCGGCTCGGCGGCGCCTAAGCAGATGGTGATCTGTCCCTGCTCAACCGGCACCCTGGCTGCGGTGGCCACCGGCATGAGCAACAGCCTGCTGGAGCGGGCCGCCGATGTAGTGCTCAAGGAGCGCGGTCAGTTGTTGTTGGTGCCCAGAGAGACACCTTTCAACGCCATTCATCTTGAACATATGTTGAAACTCAGCCAACTGGGCGCCATCATAATGCCGGCCGCACCCGGCTTTTATCACCATCCCAAATCCATTGAAGATCTGATAGACTTCATGGTCGCCCGGATCCTTGATCATCTGGGTGTCGAACATGCATTAACGGATCGCTGGGGTTATGACAAACCCAAAGACAGTGAGATCGACAATTGAGAGTGATATGAAACACACCACCGAAGTGATGATCTCGGCAGAAGAGATCAACCAGAAACTGGATGAATTAGCCGAGCGCATCAATGCGCATTATGCCAATGCCGACAAGTTGCTGATGGTCGGCCTGCTCAAGGGCTCAGTGGTCTTTATGGCCGATCTCTGCCGTCGGATTAAGGGCCATGTAGAGATCGACTTTATGTCTGTTTCCAGCTATGGCAATGCCATGACCAGCTCCAGAGACGTGAAGATACTCAAAGATGTTCAGTCGGAAATCGCCGATCGTGATGTGTTGATCGTCGAAGATCTGATTGACTCGGGCAACACGCTCAACAAGGTACGCGAAATGCTGCTGCTGCGTGAGCCAAAGAGCCTGACTCTCTGTACTCTGCTGGACAAGCCGGACCGCCGCGAAGTCGACGTACCGGTAGACTTTGTCGGTTTTACTATTCCTGATGAATTCGTGGTCGGTTATGGTATCGACTACGCCGAGCAGTACCGCAACCTGCCTTATATCGCCAAGGTGATCCCGCAGGAGTAAGCAAGCTGTGATTTCGGCTTTGTTTGTATAGTAAGACAGACTCCCGCCACGGCGGGAGTCTTGCTTTTTGCGTCCCGGGCCGCTGCCGATACCTCAGGTATTGGAGGCTCTTTAGGAGAAACATCTATGACGACCAAAGCTCTGGCGTTGGAGCTGGACAATCTTAAGAAGACCTATAAGGGCGGTGTCGAAGCCGTCAAAGGGATTAGCCTGAATGTGGCTCAGGGCGACTTTTTTGCCTTGCTCGGCCCCAACGGTGCCGGTAAGTCCACCACTATCGGCATCATAAGCTCGCTGGTGCACAAGAGTGGCGGCAGTGTGCGGGTCTTTGGCCATGATCTGGATAAAGAGCTGGAGCAGGCCAAGTTGTGTATCGGCCTGGTGCCGCAGGAATTCAACTTCAACCAGTTTGAGACTGTGCTGCAAATCGTGGTTAACCAGGCCGGTTATTACGGTGTGCCCAGAGCCGAAGCCCACAAGCGGGCCGAGAAATACCTCAGGCAACTGGATCTCTGGGACAAGCGCAACAGCCAATCCCGGCAGCTTTCCGGCGGCATGAAGCGGCGTTTGATGATAGCCAGGGCCTTGATGCACGAGCCCAAACTTTTGATCCTCGATGAGCCCACCGCCGGGGTGGATATAGAGCTGCGGCGCTCCATGTGGGAGTTTCTCAAAAAAATCAACGCTGAGGGCGTCACCATCATACTGACGACCCACTATCTGGAAGAAGCGGAAATGCTCTGCCGCAACATAGGCATTATCGATAAGGGCGTGCTGGTGGAGTGCACCAGTATGAAATCCCTGTTGTCGAAACTGGATATGGAAACCTTTGTGTTGGATATCAAGCAGCCGCTTGTTAAGGTACCCAAGCTTGGCGATATTAGCGTCAGGCTTACCGATCCAATGACCCTGGAAGTAGATTTGCTGAAGTCCCATAGCCTGAACGCCGTCTTCGGTTTACTGACTGAGCAGGAGGTTGAGGTGCTATCCATGCGTAACAAGGCCAATCGATTGGAGGAGTTGTTTGTGAAACTGGTTGAAAATGCCCAAGGAGGCCAGGTATGAGAGGTCTGTATCTGGTTGCCTTCAAGAGTATTTTAATCAAGGAAATTACCCGCTTTACCCGCATTTGGATACAGACGCTGGTACCGCCGGCGATCACCATGACACTGTATTTTCTGATCTTCGGTAATCTGGTGGGCAGTCGCATCGGTGAGATGGGCGGTGTGTCCTACATGGAGTTTATCGCCCCGGGTCTTATCATGATGTCGGTGATCACCAACTCCTATTCCAATGTGGCGTCTTCTTTTTTCAGTGCCAAGTTCCAACGTAACCTGGAAGAGCTGATAGTGGCGCCTGTGCCTCATTATGTGATGATAGCCGGCTATGTCGGTGGCGGTGTCGCCCGTGGCTTGCTGGTAGGCCTGATAGTAACCCTGGTAGCCATGTTCTTTGTCGATCTCAGTGTGCAGCACTTGGGATTGGTGATAGTCACAGTGTTTCTGACCTCAGTGCTGTTTGCCCTTGGCGGCCTTATCAATGCCGTGTTTGCCAAGAGCTTCGACGACATCAGCATCATCCCCACCTTTGTGTTGACGCCGCTGACCTATCTTGGTGGGGTGTTTTACTCGCTGTCGCTGCTGCCTGACTTTTGGCGTGGCGTATCGGCGCTGAACCCTGTGGTGTATATGATCAACGTGTTTCGCTATGGTTTCCTGGGATTTGCCGATATGAGCGTGCCGCTGTCGATTGGGGTGATGCTGGGGTTTTGTGCGGGTCTGTGGTTGCTGGCCTATTATCTGATCTCTCGTGGGATAGGGCTGCGCAGCTGACTCAGGGCTGAGCCTAGTTTTTTTGCTGCAGCAACTGTCTGTGTTGCTGCAGCTTGGCTATCTTGTCATCATTGGCGCGTTTGAGCTCATCAAAGTGGGCGTTTATTTTGCTGCGTTGCTCAACAAATGCGGGATCTTCCCGCTCCCGCTTCTGCCAATAGCGTTGCCGCTCCTGCTTTTGTAGCTCGCTGGTTCGCAGTATTTCCAGATAGCTGTTTTCCTGCTGTAGCCGATAGACTTCGGCTTCCAGTCGCTGTAATAGCTTGTCTTCGGGCAGGCTGTCGTTCTCTAAAAGGGATTGCAGCGGATCAAGGCTTTCTCCCTCGGCCGTTTCCGTGGTCACGCCATACTGGTATTCAATTCTGTGCTGTTTGAAGGCTTGCGGGCAGGGTTGCTGGCTGAATACCACCTTGTCCTCTTTGATACATTTATAGACGGTACCTGCCTGAACTTGCCAAGCGAGCAGCAACGCAGCAAAGAGCCAGAGTCTGGGCTGTCCGGGCAACATTGGGGTGGGAATCCTTTCGTCACATATCAAAAACAAGTGTAACCAATATGACTCAAACCTTTATTGAAGACCAGTTTTTGACTAAGGAAATTTTTTTGGCGACCTGGAAAAGGTCTTCGGAAGAAAGAGGGGAAGATTTCCCCTCCCTAAAGAAAAGATATCAGCGTGACAGCGTCATATTGTCTATGAGGCGAGCCTTGCCAAGATAAGCGGCGGCCAGGATCACCAGCGACTTGTCATCGCTGCTTACAGGTTTGAGGCTTGAAGCCTCACGCACTTCCAGATAGTCGGGCTCAAGCCCGGCGGCGCGCAGGAACTCTTTGGTATCGCTGATGGCCTGGTCGATATCCTGCCCCAGTACAATCGCCTCGGCCAGTTTATCCATGGCGGCCTTGAGCTTGGGCGCCAGCGCCTTTTCGGCTTCTGTGAGATAGCCGTTGCGCGAACTCAGCGCCAGGCCGGAATCCTCGCGAACGGTTTCTACCCCTATGACCTCGATGGGCAGCGACAGGTCGCTCACCATGGTCTTGATCACCAAAAGCTGCTGGTAATCCTTACGACCAAACAGGGCGATATCCGGCTGCACTATATTGAATAGCTTACAGACTATGGTCGCGACCCCGCGAAAATGCCCTGGACGGCTGGCGCCGCAAAGCTCATCGGAGATCCCTGGAACTTCCACAAAGGTCTGGGCGTCCAGTCCTTTGGGGTAGATAAGCTCAGGGGTTGGGGTAAACAGTAGCTCGCAGCCGGCTTCGGTCAGTTTTTGCTGATCGGCACCCAGGGTGCGGGGATAAGCATCGAGATCCTCATTCTTGCCAAACTGCAATGGGTTGACAAAAATCGAGGCCACCACGTGATCGGCGTGGCGCGCGGCTTCGAGGATTAAACTCACATGCCCCTGGTGCAGATTGCCCATGGTAGGGACAAAGGCTACGGTTTCCCCCTTTTGGCGCCACTCCCGCACCCGGGTGCGGATCTCATCTATCTTGGCTGTGGTCAGCATAATCTGGCGAAACTCCCCGGTTTAGTTAAAGGTGTGCTCTTCTGCGGGGAATTGTCCCTGCTGAACTTCATCGATATAGGCCTTTACGGCCTCACGGATTTCACCTGTCTGCTTGAGGTAGTTCTTGGAAAAGCGTGGGATATAGCCGCTGGAGATCCCGAGTACATCGTGCATTACCAGAATTTGGCCATCGGTATCCTTGCCGGCACCTATGCCGATTACCGGAATTTGCAGCGCTTCGGTTATCTGTTTTGCCAATGCTGCCGGGATACATTCGAGTACCAAGAGTTGGGCCCCGGCCGCTTCCAGCGCCTTGGCTTCATCCAGGATCCGCTGGGCGTTATCGGCATCGCGGCCCTGCACCTTGAAACCACCGAATACGTGCACCGATTGTGGTGTCAGTCCTATATGAGCACAGACGGGAATACCGCGCTCGGTCAACATGGAAACCGTTTCCAGCAACCATTGGCCACCTTCAATCTTGACCATGTTGGCACCGGCCTGCATCAGTTTGGTGGCATTGGTCATCGCCTGTTCGGGAGTGGCATAACTCATGAAGGGCAGATCGGCCATCAACAAACTGCGGCTGATGCCACGGCGAACACAACGGGTGTGATAGGCCATCTCCTCGACACTGACCGGCAAGGTATCATCGTGCCCTTGCAGAACCATTCCCAGTGAGTCTCCTACCAGCAGGACGTCTACACCTTCGCTGTCAAAAGCGGCGGCAAAACTGGCGTCATAAGCGGTCAGAGCGGTAAACTTTCTACCTTCCTGCTTGAATTTACGCAGGGTAGCTGTGGTGATTTTAGACATAATGCTCTTCTTATTAACCGAGTGAAGTGGTGTTATATGCCATGAGGCTTTGAACTGCAACGATCCGGCTCAGGTTCTTAGCCTGAGGGATGGATCAGTTGCAGCGATTGGCGCATGGCATCGGTGATCAGTGTGGCTATGCCGGTGCCGCAAGGCAGCACCAGTGAAGGATTGAGCTCTTCCAGTGGAATGAGGACAAACTCGCGGCTCTTGATGCCGTAGTGGGGCACTGTGAGCCTTGGGGTCTGTATCTGCTCATCGCCGTAGAGCAGCAAGTCCAGATCCAGGGTTCTGGGGCCCCAGCGCACCAGGCGTTGTCGCCCCTGTTGCAGTTCGATTGCCTGCAAGGCGTCAAGGAGTTCCAGCGGCGCCAGTTCGGTTTCGAAATAGGCCACCGCATTGACATAGTCAGGCTGGGGAACATCGCCCATGGGAACCGAACGATAGTAGGATGAAACGCGAAAGCTGTTTTGCCGCGGCAGTTGTTGCAGCGCCATGCAAGCACTATCAAGCTGGCGCTCGGGAGAGTCCAGGTTGGCGCCCAGCGCCACATAGACTCCGGTCATCTTACTCGGCCGCCTGTGGTTTTTCGCTTGGGCGACGAGGCTTACGGCGCCGGCGTTGATTGGCGTTACGGTTGCGGCTGCCGCCGGTTTTGTTGCCGCTACGTATCAACTGTTGCCTTTTATCATCATCAGACTCGACAAACTGTTGCCACCAACTGGCTTGCTTGGCCAGATTGCCGCCTTCGGCATTGGCTCTGAGCAGCAAGAGGTCATAGGCGGCGCGGAACTTGGGATGCTCCATCAGTTTAAAGGCGCGGCCCCCTTGAGAGCGTTCAAAGCGCATCTGTAACTGCCAAATATCCCGCGCCGGAGTGCTGAAGCGGCGGGGGATACTTACCGAGCGACACTGCTGCTCAAGCACATCGCCCATGGCAGCAAAGAAGGCATCATAGGGGCTGAGACCGCTTTCCAGAGCGATATCCTGGGCGCGGTTTTGCAGCGGATACCAAAGAAGCGCGGCATAGAAGAAGGCAGGAGTCACAGGCTTGTCTTCACCGACGCGCACATCTGTGTTGTGCATCATTTCGCTCAACAGTCTGGCGGCCGGGCCCTTGGGATCGTCCCGCAGCAGGCTTTCCACCAGAGGGAATATTGGCGCAAACAGTTGGTATTCGCGCATCATCTGATAGTTGTTCAGCGCCTTACCGGCGAAGAACAGCTTGAGCACTTCTTCATACATACGCGCCGCCGGAATATCTTTCAGCAGCGGAGCCAGGCTCTTGATGGGGGCCGCGGTGCGCTTGTCGATGGACATCCCAAGCTTGGTGGCAAAGCGCACGGCCCGCAGCATACGTACCGGGTCTTCTCGGTAACGGGTTTCGGGATCGCCAATCAGTCGCAGGCTTCTGGCCTTAAGATCATGAATACCGCCGCCATAGCTGCGAATGGAGTAGTCGGCAATATTGTAATAGAGGGCGTTGACGGTAAAGTCCCGGCGCTCGGCGTCCTCATCTATGTCGCCATAAACATTGTCGCGCAGCAGTCGTCCGGCCGAATTGACCTTGGAAATCTTCTCTTCGCTGTTGCCGTGGTGGCCGCGGAAGGTAGCCACTTCAATAACATCCCGACCAAAGACGATATGGGCCAGGCGGAAACGACGGCCAACCAGGCGGCAGTTGCGAAACAGCTTCTTGATCTCTTCCGGAGTGGCATTGGTGACCACGTCAAAGTCTTTCGGCTCCAGTCCCAGCAGCAGATCGCGTACGCCGCCACCAACCAGATAGGCGTTAAAGCCAGACTTATGCAGGCGGTACAAAACCTTGAGCGCATTCTCGCTAATCTGTCTGCGGGAAATGCTGTGGCCATCGCGCGGAATAATCTCCAGGCTTAAACCTGTGTCTGTGTTGTCTTCTTGTTGAGCCTTGGCTGTCTGACCATCGTCAAACAACTGCTTACAAAACTGACTGATACGGCGAAAAATGGGACACCTCGGAACGTTAACGCAAAATAAGGGTTAAAAACTGGCGGCTATGATATACCAAATAGCAGGCGATGAGTATATCAGCGGCCGATGAGGATCTCTGTCTGTTTGGGAATGCAGTCTGGATCAAACTGAGCCACCGCCTGGGCCAACATCTGAGTCACATCGGCTTGGGGCGTGACAGCCGCCTGGCCGAGAAACTCGAGTGCCGCCAGCAGCGCCGGCTGTGGATGGCGTTTATCCACCGGCGTGGCATGGTTTTGCTTGGAGAGCTTGAGTCCTGCCTGGGTGCTGGCCAGTGGCAGATGAAAAAAGCTCGGTTCCTGAAACCCGAATTGTCGATACAGGCTTATCTGTCGGCAACTGGCCTCCAAGAGATCGGCGCCGCGGACGATTTCTGTGATGCCCTGAAAGGCGTCGTCCAGTACCACTGCCAGTTGATAGGCGTACAGGCCATCGCTGCGCTTGATAATAAAGTCTTCTGCGGCGAAGGCCGGGTCGACACAAACTTCACCCAGATGGTCATCGATAAACCGGGCAACCGCCATTTGGTTGTGAATGCGAATGGCGCCTTGTTTGAGTTGCAATTCCCGGCAGCGGCCATCATAAATGCCGCCTCTTTGCTGGATCTGTTTGCGGGTGCACTGACAATAGTAGGCTTGATTGGATTTCAGCAAGGCATCTATATGTTGTTGATAGTCTTGCAAACGCTGGCTCTGGTACAGCACTTTGCCATCCCAGTGCAAGCCGAAGGCTTCCAGAGTATACATTATGTCATCGGCGGCGCCGCTGACTTCTCTCGGGGGGTCGATATCTTCTATTCGCAGCAACCACTGCCCTTGCTTTGAGCGGGCGCGCAGATAACTGCCGAGGGCGGCAACAAGAGAGCCAAAATGCAAAGAGCCTGAAGGCGAGGGGGCGAAACGGCCTATGTAGGAAGTGTTGTTCATCAAGGGCTGAGTGACAAAAAAATCGCGGGGCCAGTGTAACACTTGGCCCCGCGCTGTGGCAGATGAGATTAACCTGCCATCTGTTTTTCTTTGATCTCTGCCAGCGTTTTGCAGTCGATACACAGATCGGCTGTCGGTCTGGCTTCCAGACGACGGATGCCGATTTCGACGCCGCAGGATTCGCAGAAACCGAAGTCATCTTCTTCAATTTTCTGCAGTGTCTTTTCGATCTTCTTGATCAGCTTACGTTCGCGGTCGCGGGCGCGCAGTTCGAGGCTGAACTCTTCTTCCTGGGCGGCACGGTCAACCGGATCCGGGAAGTTTGCAGCTTCATCCTGCATATGGGTGAGAGTGCGATCCACCTCTTGACGCAACTGATTCCTCCATGCTTCAAGAATGGTTTTGAAGTGACTCAGTTGTTCCGAGTTCATGTACTCCTCACCGGGTTTTTCCTGGTAAGGGTCTACACCAGCGATAGCGAGTACACCAAGTTTTTTAGTGCCTTCAGGCATAACGCATCTCCTGTTTCCATTTGCGTCGTAGGGCGTTCTTATGAACGGCCGCTATCTATATCAGAATCTCTCTACCTAGGCAAATATTTCGATTTACTTATTGCTAATTATTTGAATATGTCTGCTAAACCCGATTAAATCAACTTTTTATCACTTTTTACAGCTGGTTCAGCGGATAAATTCGAGCCTGGATTCCACCCTGAAGCCTTCTGGGGCAAGGCTTGTGGCATAGGCCAGCACTTCTACCCCGGTATCTATGGCTTCGTTCAATAATTCAGCATATTTTGAATCTATATGGCGGGCTGCTGATACGGTTTTTATGCCGGTATGTTGCACTAAAAACACCAATACCCCACGTTGGCCACTTTTGACCACGGACATCAGTTCCCGTAAGTGTTTTTGCCCTCGGCTGGTGACGGCATCGGGGAAGTAACCGTGTCCCTCTTCCAAAAGAGTGGTGTTCTTCACTTCGATATAGCAATCAGCCTCAGCCCCTTCGCTGAGAAAGATATCGATACGGCTGTTTTCATCACCGTATTTCACTTCCCGTTTGAGGCCCTTGTATCCCTGTAGTTCCTTGATGACACCCGTTTGGATCCCTTCCTCTACCAGGGCATTGGCCCGGCCTGTATTGATTCCAATCAGGTCGCCGTCAGGGGTTTGCATCAGCTCCCAGGTGTGGGCGTATTTACGCTTGGGATTGTCAGAAAAGGAGAACCAAACCCGCTCGCCGGGGAACTGGCAGTTCTTCATCGAACCCGTATTGGGGCAGTGCAGGGTAATTTCGGTGCCATCATCCAGCCTGACATCGGCCAGAAAGCGTTTATACCTTTGGATCAAAATGCCGGATTGCAGTGGCGGGATAAACTCCATCCCCATCTCCCTGAAGTGATTGAAAACTCCCAAGCCTAGCAGGCTTTACAGTTGGCAACAATTCTCACTCGGCGCGGGGCTTCAAGTGCCGGGCAGGAATGCAGTACACTGGACGCAATTGTGACGCCTTGCGTTCACTACATATAAAAGAAGAAGGAATCGAAATGAGTCAATCCATGAAGATAGTGCTGACCCATGAGGCCCCAGCGGCCCATTGGGGCAAGGCCGATGTAACCTACAATGCTGAGCAGGCTCAGATCCACCTGCAGGGAAACGATGTCCTGCGACAAATTCAGATGGCCGCCCGCAAGCTGCGTAACCAGGGGATCAATCAGGTGTCTTTGGCGGGAGAGGGTTGGGACCTCAACAGTCAGTGGGCCTTTGCCCAGGGCTTTGTCACTGCCAAAGGCGGCCATGAGATCCAGTGGGCCGGTGATGAGGCGCTCAAGGGCGCGCTGACCAGCAGGGCTTACAGTGCATCGTTTGCCCGCAGCCTTATCAATGAAACCCCGGAAAACCTGCCACCACTGAAACTGGCGCAGCAGGCGGCCAATTGGCTGGCCGAGCTCGGTGGTGACAAGGTCAGCTACCGGATAGTTGAAGGAGAAGCCTTGCTGCAGGAGCAGTGGATAGGCATTCATGCGGTTGGCCGCGGCAGCGAAAGGCCACCTGCGTTGCTGGAACTGGACTTCAACCCTCTGGGGGAAGATGCTCCCGTGTCTGTGGCGCTGGTAGGTAAGGGGATCACCTTTGACTCAGGTGGATACAGCATCAAGGCTTCCGAAGGCATGCTGGGCATGAAGGCAGATATGGGCGGCGCGGCAACTGTTACTGCGGCGCTGGGGCTGGCGATTCAGAATGGTCTCGACAAGCGGGTCAAACTCTACCTTTGCTGCGCCGAGAACCTCATAAGTGGTCGTGCCTATAAGCTGGGCGATATTCTGACTTACAAGAATGGCACCACGGTTGAAGTGGTCAATACCGATGCCGAGGGACGCTTGGTGCTGGCCGATGGTCTGCAGGCCGCCTGCGCCAGCGGTGCGACTCGGGTTATTGATGCCGCCACCCTGACCGGCGCCGCTGTGATGGCCGTTGGCCGCAACTACAACGCCATCTTCTCCCCCAGCCAGCCATTGCTGGCGTTGACGCAGCAAAAGGCGGCTCTAGTGGCTGAAAATGTTTGGCCTTTGCCGCTGGAGCCTTGGCATAAAGAGATGTGCCCATCAGCTTATGCCGATACCGCCAACAGCCGCCCTGTAAAAGGTGGCGGCGCCGGTGGCGCTTCCAATGCCGCCGGTTTCCTGTGGCGTTTTGTCAATGAAGGGGTTGATTGGCTGCATATCGATCTGGCCGCCGCATTTGAAGACAACGCTTCGGCCCTCTGGGCTGCTGGGGCCACGACTCACGGTATGTTGACCATAGCCGAACTGTTGGCGGACTGAGCCTTAGGGAATTAACGTCCTAACCAAGCCGCCCACTGGGCGGCTTTTTAATGCAGGTGTATCGCTATTTTTTCAACAAAGGGAAGTGCAGGATGAAGTTACGCAAGGCGAGAAAGGAAGACGCGCAAGTTGCCTGGGATATCCGCAATCTGGCGATTCAGGCCGGTTGCCAGGGGTTTTACACAAAGGCAGAGCTCAGAATTTGGACCCAGGGTGAGATGCCCCAAGCCTTTCTCACTATGGTGGAGAGAGACTTTTATCTGCTCGAACATCAGGGAAAAATACTGGCGACCGGCATGCTGGATAACGACCGAATTGAAGCCCTGTTCGTGCATCCACAAGTCATGGGGCAAGGGCTCGGGCGCGACTTACTCGCTCATCTCGAGTCTTTGGCGCGTGAAAGAGGCGTGACAGCGCTGACGCTGGAGTCTACCCTCAATGCCGCCGACTTCTATCGTAGCAGTGGCTTTTGCGGTGAGGGGATAAGCCAATACCACTCCCCAAGAGGCATAGTGCTTGACTGCGTGGTGATGCACAAGGCGCTTAAGTGATTCAGTCGCTTAAAGGCCAGCTGGCCAATATCCGGTACTCGACGCCGGTTGGAGTACTCAAAGACTCGTAGAGTTGCAGCTCGCTTGGCGTTAAATCGAGCGTTGGAATATGTTCGAGTTTCGGTAGGTTGCCGGCCCTTCGCATCAAGGTGATGTGGGGGCGATAATCATATTCGCTGCTATGCAGCCCAAGGTCGTCCGCCAGTTGTTGCGCCGCCTTGGCGAGCGCCATCAGTACCGGATCTTCGGCTGTGCCGGTCAGGCAGAGTATTTTCGGCCCGGGCCAGAAACAGAGATGCTCGAGCCGCACCCGAAAGTGTTTCAGGGGCAAGCCGGGAATGGCGGCGAGTAAATCCCTCTGCTGTTTTGCCGTCACCTGGCCGAGAAACGCCAGGGTTAAATGCAGATTGGCCGCAGTCACTTTTTTTAGACCGGGGCCTGACTGCTCATCAGCTTGTTCACAAGCTTGCTGCAACTTCAGTAGGCTGGTTTTTTCTGCCGCGGTTGGCGCAAATCCGAGAAATAGTCTTTTAGGCGTAATTGGGCTCATTTTTCGTTTCCGGTTAGGTGCTTGACCTATACTGTGGCTTATACCATTTTGCATTAGAGTTGACTCACTGCGTTAAAATGGAAGCATAATGGTATCAGATGGATTCTTCAGTTCAGGAACAGTCGTAAGGAAATGACCCCACTATGCCCGTGAGTCTAGCCAATCAATTGCAACATGCCCTGGTGGATGTCTTCAGCGATTCTCCGTTGATCACCCTGGAGCAGAATGTTGATCGTGCCCTGGAGATCATTACCCGGCAACTGGATTGTGACGGGGTGTTTGTGCTGGCGGCCGGAAAGGCGCCAGGGCGGCTCAAGACCCGTAATCTCTACCTCAAACCCCAATTCAATACTCTGCAAGGCACCCGTGAGTGGGGATTAGGGAACATGCCTTTTTTTCGCAATCTGTTACGCCATCCCAAACTCCTGACCCTGGACAGTATTGAGGAGCTTCCCAAGGAAGCTCAGGAAGAGAAACGTTTCTTACGCCAGTGGCAGGTACGTAGCCTGCTGGTTCTGCCGCCACTGCATCTGGGGGATACCCATATCGCCGTAGGCGCCTTGCAATGCGGTGGTGAAAAGCGCTGGCAGGAGGACTTTGTCAATGAGCTTAGCCATGCGGCCGCCATGATAGGCTCGGCGATGGAACTGACCCGTATCGCCTTGGCGCTGCTGGCCAGTGAGTGCAAGTATCAGGAGCTGTTCCAACAGTTACCCCTGGCTTGTGGTCAGTTGGACAGCAGCAACCAACTGACCATGATGAACCGGATAGCCAAACAGACACTGGTAGCCGCTGATAGCCAGGATCTGCTGACCTTGGTGCGTGAGGATGACAAGGGCATTTTGCTCGATACCCTGGCCGTGGTGCGCGATGGGGTATTGAATCAGGCCTGGTGTGAGGTTGGTTTTCAGCATGGACAGGAGCTCTCCTGGCAAAAGCTCAGTATCAGTCGTAGCAAGGCTGATAAGCGTACCCTGGTGTTGATGGCCGAAGATGTCAGTGAACGTCACAGGCTGGCCAGCGAGCTGTCATTCCATGCCAATTATGATGCGCTGACCGGCCTGCCCAATCGGGTGCATTTCGAAGCCTTGCTGGCCAAAGTGCTCGGCGAGGAACAGGCTCCTCCTGTGTGTATTGCCTTTGTGGATCTGGATCAGTTTCGGGTGATCAACAATGTCAGCGGGCATATCGCGGGTGACAGGCTCTTGTGTCAGGTGGCGCAGCGGCTCAAGCAGTTGGTGCGCAAGGGGGATGTGGTGGCCAGACTCGGCGGCGATGAGTTCGGGATCCTGATGCATTTTTGTAACCCAGAGTCGGCCAAACATATCGCCGAGCGTATCTGTCAGCAGCTGTTTAATCATGAATTCAACTGGGAAAACCGCAAACACGGGGTCTCGGCCAGCATAGGCATAGCCCAGTTGGAACCATTGGCGCAGGACATCTATACCGTCATGGGCCAGGCCGATGCCGCCTGCCGACTGGCCAAGGAGCAGGGGCGCAACGGCTGGTTACTCTACGACAGCAGCGATCCCCGCCTCAAGCGGCTCTACAGCGAAATGACCGCCTCGGTCGATGTCCTGGGTGCCCTGGCCAACGACAAATTTGAGCTTTACTTCCAGGAGATCCGCCCGCTGGAAGCCACAGATAGTGGTATGCACCTGGAGATCTTGCTGCGTATGTATCAGGAGGAGGGAGAGATGTTGTCACCGGCAATATTTTTGCCGGCGGCCGAGCGTTATAACCTGGCGTCCAGAGTGGATCGCTGGGTGATAGATCATCTGCTGCTTTGGGGCAATCGGCATCTTGAGTTGTGGCAATCTCTGTCTTTGGTGTCGCTGAATCTTTCGGCGTCCTCGCTTGAGGATGAGGAGTTTATGGACTGGCTTGAGATGCGTCTGCTGGCCGAGCCGGAGTTGGTCGATAAGCTGTGTATCGAAATCACCGAAACATCGGTACTCAGCCAGCTCGAGCAGGCCCACAGGTTGATTGAACTGCTTAAACCTTTGGGTTGTAAGCTGGCTATGGATGACTTTGGCGCCGGTTTTTCCTCTTTTGCTTACCTGAAACAGTTGGCGGTGGATTATGTGAAGATTGATGGCCAGTTTGTGGTCAATCTCTGTGAAGACAAGGCAGATCAGGCGATTATTGCCGCCATGTGCCAGTTGGGGAGGCAGATGGCGTTTCAAACTATTGCCGAGTTTGTGGAAACCGAGGCCATAGTGGCGAAACTGCGGGAGCTAGGGGTGGATTATGCTCAAGGTTACGCCATAGGCAAGCCCAGGCCCTTATTGGCGCTGAGCGAGTCACCCCCGTTAGGTTAGCCACGGCGGCAGAAACTGGTTACACTGAGCGCCTGTTTTTGTAAGCCATGCCCTGAATCTTGAACGACTTACCCATTCAATCCCTGTTGCCTCAACTGCGCCAAATCTTGGCCAGTTGCCTGCAAGTTATCCTCGAAGCGCCTACCGGAGCCGGCAAATCCACCGCGCTGCCCTTGGCACTGCTCGACTGGCCGGAAATCGACGGCAAGATCCTTATGCTTGAGCCCAGACGGGTTGCGGCGCGGGCCATCGCCGGCTTTTTGGCGCGCCAAAGAGGGCAGGCGCTGGGGCAAGAGGTGGGGTTTAGGGTTCGTGGTGAGAGTCAGGTCAGCAGTAACACCCGACTCGAGATCATCACCGAGGGGGTACTGACCCGCATGATCCAGCAGGACCCTGAGCTCAAGGGCGTTGCCATGATCATTTTCGATGAGATCCATGAGCGCCATCTGAGCACAGATCTCGGTCTGGCGCTGGCACTGGAAGTGCAGGCCTCATTGCGGGACGATTTGCACTTGTTGGCCATGTCGGCAACGCTCGAAGGCTTGCCGTTACAAACCTTGATGCCGGATGCCAAGCTGCTTGCCAGTGAGGGCCGCAGCTACCCTGTGACTATCGCCTACAGCGCCGCTTCGGCGCAGAGGCGCAGCGGTTCGGGGGCCGGCACAGGCATGGCGCCTTGGCTTGAACACATGGGGCGGCAGTTGCTGGCGCTGCTGGACCCTCAGCAGGCCTGCGCTTTGGGGGTTAGCGAAGCGCAGCAACAGGGCTCGATACTCGCCTTCCTGCCGGGACAGGGGGAAATTCAGCGCCTCAAGCACTATCTGCAATCCAGGGTTGCGGCCAATGTGCGCATTTGTCCTCTTTATGGTTCATTGAGTGCCAAAGAGCAGGATGCGGCGATTGCCCCAGCCAATGCCGGTGAGCGTAAACTGGTGCTGTCCACCAACCTGGCGGAATCCAGTCTGACCATAGAGGGGATTACTCTGGTGGTGGACAGTGGTTACAAGCGCCAGGCCAGTTTCAATCCCCGCAGTGGCGTGACCCGTTTGGGACTCAAGCGCATCAGCCAGGCATCGGCCACTCAAAGAGCCGGGCGGGCGGGGCGCACCAGTGCGGGTTTCTGCTTAAGGCTTTGGGGCCAGGAGGAGCACGGCCGCTTGCCGCAGGCGGATGAGCCGGAAATCTTGCATGCCGACTTGCTCTCCATGGCCCTGGATGCGGCCTGTTGGGGCGTGCGCAGCCTCAGTGATTTGCCTTTACTGACACCACCGGCCAGAGCCAATGAGGCGGTGGCCTGGCAGCTGTTGCAGTCGCTGCAATTGGTAGACCCGCAACGTAAGCTTACCGCCCATGGCCGCGCGGCCTATGCACTGGGGGCGGCGCCGCGGCTGGCGCACATGCTGCTTCGGGCGCAGAGTTTGGGGCAGGCGCGCGGCGAACCCGAACTCGCCGGTCTGGCTTGTCTGCTGGCTGCCTTATTGGAGGCCAGAAGCCTTGCGGGCAACAACGCCGATATTATGGATAAACTTTCTCAGGCCACTCAAGGCCTTGAGGCCAGACAAGTCGGCAACTGGCTCAGACACTTGGGGCTTAACGGCAAGGCGGCGGATTTTCTGAAATTGGCGAATCGTGCCGATTGCGCCCTGTTGTTGGCGTTGGCATTTCCTGACAGGATAGCCAAGGCAAGAGGCGTTGAGGGCTATCAACTGGCCAATGGCAGCGGCGTGGTGCTCGATGCCGGTGACAGCCTCAGCGGCTGCGCGTTTCTGGTGGTGGCCGACTACCAGGAAACCGAGGGCCGCAGCGCCGGCCGTATCTACCTGGCGGCCGAGTTACCGGCGGGGTTGCTGGAAAATGAGCTGGCCTTTCTCTGTACCTGGCAACAGCAGGCGGGCTGGGATGAGTCCAAGGGACGTTTCTTTGCCGAGCGCCAACTGCGTCTGGGGGAGATAGTGCTCAAACGGGAGGCCGAGAAAGAGGCGGATCCCAAGCTGAGGGCTCAGGTGATTATGGTGCTGCTGCGCAGTAAAGGCTTGGCGCTGCTCAATATGGATGAGGATGTCAGGCAGCTCCAGTTCAGGCTGGCACTGGCAAGATCCAAAGATCCGAGCCTATTTCCGGACAGCAGCGATCCGGCGCTGCTGGATTCTCTTGAGGAATGGTTGGAGCCGTTTTTGAGTGATATCAAGCAGCTAAAGGGATTAATGGCATTGGATATCAAGCAGCTGCTGCTCAATCGCCTCGAGTGGCAGGCGCAGCAGATGTTGAATGAATGGCTGCCGAGCCATTGGAAAATGGCCACGGGCACCCGGGCACCGATCCGCTATGATGCCGGCGGGCGGGCGCTGCTGAGTGTTCGCTTGCAGGAAGCGCTGGGCATGGCCGAAAGCCCGCGGCTGCTGCAAGGGGAACTGACCGTAACCGTGGAACTCTTGTCTCCGGCGCAGCGCCCTTTGGCGCTGACGGCCGATCTGGCCAGTTTTTGGCAAGGGCCCTATGTCGAAGTGAAAAAAGAGATGCGTGGGCGCTACCCTAAACACCTGTGGCCCGACGATCCGGCCAATACTTTGCCGACCAAGTTCACCAAGAAAAAGACCTTGAATATCCAGCAGTAAATTTTGGGATAAGCATGACCACCAAGAAAAGTACCACGAAAAAAAGTACCAGAAAAACCAGCAGCAAGAGCAAGCCGGCGCAGCAAAGCCCCGGGTTGTGGCGCAGGTTATGGTCGATAACCTGGAAGCTGACCCTTATTCTGGTAGCGGCGTTGACTATCTATTGTATCTACCTGGATCAGATCATCGCCCGCAAGTTTGAAGGGCAGAAGTGGCACCTGCCGGCGCAGGTGTTCAGTCGCTCCATGGCACTCTATCCAGGGGCGGCGGTGAGCCACGCCCAACTGATGGCCGAACTTAAGCTGCTGGGCTATCGCAAGGTGGCCAATCCGCGCCAGGTGGGGGAGTTTTCTGCCTCCAGTACCCGAATCGAGCTGTGGCGCCGCCCCTTCCTGCATCCTGAGGGAAGCCAGGCAGAGCAGCGGGTGATGATAAGTTTTGACTCCAACGGCGTTACTTCGGTGGCGCGCATGAGCGACAAACGACAACTGGCGGTGTTTCATCTTGAACCTGTACTGCTGGACAGGATCATCGCCGGCGATGGTGAGGACAGGCTATTTGTACCAACCGAACAGATCCCTGAGCACATAGTCGAAGCGCTTATTCTGGTGGAAGACCGCAGCTTCTATGAGCACCACGGAGTGAACCCCTTTGCCATCGCTCGTGCCCTGCTGGTCAATATCAGCGCCGGTCGCACGGTACAGGGCGGCTCGACCCTGACCCAGCAGTTGGCGAAGAACTTCTTCCTCTCCAGCGAGCGCTCCTTAATCCGTAAGGCCAGAGAGGCCTTGATGGCGCTGATTATCGATTTTCGTTACAGCAAGGATGAAATCCTCGAGGCCTATCTCAATGAGGTCTACATGGGACAGGACAAATCCAGAGCCGTGCATGGCATGGGGCTGGCGTCGCAATTCTATTTTGGCCGCCCGGTCGGAGAGCTGACCCTGGCGCAGCAAGCCTTCCTGGTCGCCGCCATCAAGGGGCCATCTTACTACAACCCCTGGCGCTATCCTGACAGGGCTCAGGAGCGGCGCGATCTGGTGCTCAGGCTCTTGATGGAAGGCAGCAAAATTTCTGTCGATCAATACAAGGCGGCAGCAGAGTCGCCGCTGGGATTAAGGCGCTCGGACAAACCTGTGCATCAGAAACTGCCGGCCTTCTTTGCCGTGGTCAAACAGGAACTCAAGAACCGCTATGGTGCAATGCTGCTGAAGCAGTCCGGCGTCAAGGTCTATACCACCTTGGATCCCATGGCGCAGGAAGCCGCCGAAAACGCCGTTGAGCGAACCCTGAAGGAGCTTGGCAAGAAAGATAAAGAGGTGCAGGTGGGCATGGTGGTGACCGACAAGTACAGCGCCGGGATCGCCGCCATGGTGGGCGACAAGGTGCCGGGCTACGAGGGGTTCAACCGGGCGGTGGAAATTCGCCGTCCCATAGGTTCACTGGTCAAGCCCTTTGTTTATGCCACTGCGCTGGCTCAGGGCAACAAGTTTAATCTCGCCAGCCCACTCAAAGATGAGGCTATTACCCTCAAGAATGAGCAGGGCAAGACCTGGTCGCCCCAGAATGTGGATCGCAAGTTCCGCGGCCAGGTACCACTGTTGACGGCGTTCAAGAAGTCGATGAATGTGCCGACCGTAAATCTGGGTATGATGGTTGGCGTCGATGCCGTGGCCGCAACGCTGAAGGAGGCTGGTTGGAATGAGGCTGTACCGGCTTATCCTTCCATGTTGCTCGGCGCCGTAAACGGTTCCCCCTTGATGGTGGCACAGGTATATCAGACCCTGGCAGACGGCGGCCGTTATCGTCAGCTCAATGCGGTGACTGCCGTGCTGGACAGCGACAACCAGCCTCTGCCTGTGGCCAGTATGCCACGCCATGAGGCGATAACGCCGGCGGCTAACTATCTGGTGCAGTACGCCATGACCAAGGTGGTGGAGTCCGGTACGGCTTCGCGCCTGGGGGCGGCCTTCCCCGGAGTGATGCTGGCGGGCAAGACGGGCACCAGCAACGACCGCCGCGATTCCTGGTTTGCCGGATTTGACGAGCGTAACGTTGCCGCCGTTTGGGTTGGCCGTGATGACAACGGCAAGACCCAGTTCTATGGCAGCAGTGGTGCCATGACGGTTTATCAACGTTTCCTCGCCGAGCGGCCGCCGCTGGGGCTGAGATTGCCGCCGGTCAACGGCGTGGTGCAGGGCTATTTCGACCGGGATACAGGTGCGGCGAAACAAGCCGATTGCCGTAATGTGGTGGCGGTGCCTGCGCTGGCTGACAGTTATCACCCGGCACCCAACTGTGGTGAACCTTTGCCTTGGTGGAAACGGATCCTCGGTGGTTAACGGCTGAAACTAAGTAGGGCAGCTATATTTGCGGCCCTGCTTGGTGAGCAGGCCAAGCTGGGACTACTGAGTGTGCGTGAGCCCTGAACGGGGATTCTTCCACACCAACCCTTGGGGGATAAATGGATCAACAACCGGTTGTTCCATGCCTGAATGGACACCAAGATTTGTCAGTCCCAGAGCAAAATTGGCATAGTGGTTGTTTTGGCATAGTGGCTATTTCGGCATAGTGGCTGTTTCGACATAGTGGCTGTTTCGACATAGTGATGCCACCTTGCTAGATTGCATTTAATGCCATTCTTAACGCTGAGCTTGTCCTTGTGAATCTCCCCTCAGTGCCAAGTGCAAGGTAAAGTTATTGCAGCGGAGGGAGAGCCGAAGGCTCGCACTAGAGTAATTAAGACAACTTCTGACTGGTTCCTCCAGGTGAAATTCTAAGTACAAAAAAGCCCCTGTAATTAATTCTACTGGGGCTTTTTTGCAATCCTTTTAGTTAAGGATTTAGAACAGGATACCCTTGACAACTATCTTGTATACATGGAGTTTCGTTTGAGATACTCCATGAACCAGAATAATTGTTATACATAAAAGTTTGTTCAGACTCTCTTGAGGTAAAACGAACAACGAAAGGAGTGTATTGAGAAATACCCGATTGCATTGCCATCTCGGTGATTCCTACGTACATCATGAGTGAGCCATAACCTCCCCAACTTTGTAGTAGACGTCCCTCGACTTCTATCCGCTCAATTTCATCATCTTCACCTGATGTGGTTTGAAATACCTTATCCAAAGAAATGTTATGCAACTTTGCATTCAGCCTAGAGTAGGTTGCATATTGAGTGATAAGTCTATCCATTGAAGACTCAGGAATACCAAGACTTTGAGCCATGTTTAGCCTACGTGCTTTTATCAAAGCAAAGAGTTCACTCTTTTGCTCAACAGAAAGTGTGGAATAAGTAGTTCCAGCCCCCAAAGAGTTGATGTAAGTAGTCGTTTTTAAAAGAGGTTCTCCTAGGGTTTTCTTCCCGGACATCAGCTGATTTAATTCAGCCGAAAAGTGCAGATAAGCCTCTGGACTTTGAAAACCAAAGTACTGAGCGTGAGCTTGTATTTTTTTTTTCACATCGCTTTCTGGTTTCGCAATCGCGTTTTGAGACCAACACCCCAATAACAGAATTGCAAGTAAGATCCGTATACTCATTTCACATCTCCTTTACGTTTTTCTAATCTGAGTAGATCTAACAGACGTTACATGCAGGGTCAATGATTGAGTTGTTTATAAATTAAACAGCAAACGGGCGGGGATTCGGTGGGCTTGAGACCATTATAACCTGTCTTAGCAGCAGGTATGCACTTCCTGGATCCTATGGCGCAGGAAGCCGCCGAAAACGGCGTTGAGCGAAGCCTGAAGGAGCTTGGCAAGAAAGAGAAAGAGGTGCAGGTGGGCATAGTGGTTGTTTAGGTATAGTGATGCCACATTGCCAGATTGCGTTTATTGCCATTCTCAACGCTGAGCTTATCCTTGTGAATCTCCCCTCAGTATCACGAGGACTTATTCGCACCTTCCCTAAAGACAGACAGCTTGGTGGCAGTAGATAACGGCCTGAGTGCTCAAACCTGTAGAGCCGGCAAAAGAAGAGGGAGCCATCGGGCTCCCTCTTTGACTATGGGTTTAGCAGGCTATTTAGAGCGATTTCAAAATCGCTTCTACGCTGGCCTTGGCATCGCCGAACAACATCTGGGTGTTGTCTTTGAAGAACAGCGGGTTCTGCACCCCGGCATAACCTGTATTCATCGAGCGTTTGAAGCCGATGACGTTGCGGGCCTTCCACACTTCCAGTACCGGCATGCCGGCGATTGGGCTGGAAGGATCTTCAGTGGCCGCCGGGTTAACCGTGTCGTTGGCACCTATTACCAGCACTGTATCTGTATCTTCGAAATCATCATTGATCTCATCCATCTCCAGCACTATGTCATAAGGCACTTTGGCCTCGGCCAACAGCACGTTCATATGGCCCGGCAGACGTCCGGCAACCGGGTGGATACCGAAGCGCACCTTAACCCCCAGATTACGCAGTTTCTGGGTGATCTCGGCCACGGGATATTGTGCCTGGGCTACTGCCATGCCGTATCCGGGGGTGATGATCACTGAGCTGGAGTTTTTCAGCAGCTCGGCCACATCCTCGGCCGTGGTTTCACGGTATTCGCCCATCTCTTCATCACCGCTGGAAACGGCGCCATCGGTACCGAAACCGCCGGCAATCACAGAGATAAAGGAACGGTTCATCGCCTTACACATGATGTAAGACAGAATGGCACCGGAAGAACCTACCAGGGCACCTGTAACGATCAGCAGGTCGTTGGACAACATAAAGCCCGCCGCTGCGGCCGCCCAGCCAGAGTAGGAGTTGAGCATGGATACCACAACCGGCATGTCGGCGCCGCCTATGCTGGCTACCAGGTGCCAGCCAAAGGCAAAGGCTATCAGTGTCATGATAAGCAGAGGCCAGATGCTGCCACCTACGTTGACGAAGTAAATCATCAGCAGCAGGGATACCACAACCGCCAGCAGGTTGAGCTTGTGGCGATGAGGTAACATCATCGGCTTGGAGGAGATAATGCCTCTGAGCTTGCCGAATGCCACCACAGAGCCGGTGAAGGTCACGGCACCGATGAAGATCCCCAGGAAGACTTCCACCAGGTGGATGTTGAGCATGGCACCCGTCATGGGCTCATGGGCTGCCGAGGCGGCGGCCTGTTCAATGGCAACCTTGGCGGCTTCCAGCGTGGCATTGAGGTCATTACCGACAGTGACTATCACTTCATTCATCGCCTGTGGATGCAGGCCGAGGAAAGAGTTGAAACCCACCAATACGGCGGCCATACCCACAAAGCTGTGGAGAATGGCGACCAGTTCGGGCATTTCTGTCATCTCAACCTTGAGCGCCAGACGAATACCTATGGCACCGCCTATCACCATGGCGAGAATGATCCAGTGAACCCCATTGGTTTCGGGATTCAGTATGGTAGCGATCAAAGCGATCGCCATCCCTATAACCCCAAACAGGTTTCCATTTTTTGCAGACTCCTGCTTCGATAAGCCGGCGAGGCTTAAGATGAAGAACAGGGCTGCTATGATATAGGCTGCTGTTACCAGTCCTTGAGACACGATATACCCCCTTAATCCTTACGGAACATCTTCAGCATGCGCTGGGTGACGGTAAAACCGCCGAAGATGTTGATACTGGCAATCAGCACGGCGATAAATGCCAGTGCGGTCATCAGGGCCGAGCCCTGGCCAACCTGCAGCAGTGCACCTACCACAATAATGCCGGAAATAGCGTTGGTGACAGACATCAATGGCGTATGCAGCGCATGAGTCACGTTCCAAACCACGTAGTAACCCACCACACAGGCGAGCACGAATACAGTAAAGTGCGACAGGAACTCAGCCGGAGCCACCGAGGCCACGGCACCGAAGGCGGCCACACCCAGAGCGCCCAAAATATACTTGAGCTTGGATGGCGCTTTCTCTTCTGCTTTTTTCGGCTCAACTTTGGCTGCCGGTTTCTTGGGCGCCGCGGTCACAGAGATCTGTGGTGGCGGGAAGGTGACTTCACCGGCCTTGACGACCGTCATGTTGCGCATCACTACGTCTTCGAAGTCTATGTTGGCGTTGCCGTCTTTCTCCTTGCACATCAGCTTCATCAGGTTCACCAGGTTGGTGCCGTAAAGCTGGGAGGATTGTGCCGGCAAACGGCCTGGCAGATCTGTGTAACCTATGACTTTAACGCCATTGTCGGTCACAAAGAGTTCACCGCTTTGGGTGTATTCGCAGTTGCCACCGGTAGCGGCCGCCAGGTCAACGATCACTGAACCCGGCTTCATGGAGTCGACCATCTCTTTGGTGATGAGCTTGGGCGCAGGTTTGCCTGGAATAAGTGCGGTGGTGATGATGATATCCACTTCCTTGGCTTGCTCGGCGAACAGCGCCATTTCAGCCTTGATGAATTCATCAGACATTACTTTGGCATAGCCATCGCTGGAAGAGCCGTCTTCACCGCCGAAGTCCAGCTTGAGGAACTCACCGCCCATGGACTCGATCTGCTCGGCCACTTCCAGACGGGTATCGAAGGCGCGCACTATGGCGCCCAATGAACCGGCGGCACCGATGGCGGCAAGACCGGCAACCCCGGCACCTATCACCAGCACCTTGGCAGGTGGGACTTTACCCGCGGCAGTGATTTGGCCGGTAAAGAAGCGGCCAAACTCGTGGGCAGCTTCCACTACGGCGCGATAACCGCCGATATTGGCCATGGAGGAGAGGGCGTCGAGTGACTGGGCGCGGGAGATCCGCGGCACCATGTCCATTGCCATCACGTTGATGTTGCGCTGTGACAGCTTTTCCACCAATTCAGGATTCTGGGCCGGCCAGATAAAACTTACCAGGGTGGCTCCATCTTTGATTTGGCTGATTTCATCTTCGGTTGGCGCGTTGACCTTAAAGATCAAGTCGGCCTGCCATACATTCGGTACCACACTGGCACCGGCGGCTTCGAAGGCGGCATCACTGAAGCTGGACAGCGCACCCGCGCCTGCTTCCACCGCCACTTCAAAGCCGAGTTTTTTAAGTTGCTCTACCGTTGCCGGGGTCGCAGCGACCCGGGTTTCACCGGCGAGACTCTCTCTCGGTATTCCAATCTGCATGACTATTCCCTGATGGTTGATAAACAAAATTCACCCCGCCAAAACTCCGCTGGCAGAGTGAAAGAATGCAAGTCTGTTGACCTGGACTCGGGGGACTGGTCTTTCCCTTTCCATTGGGGACTTCCTGAAATAATTTCAGGAACCAAGCCCGCTCATGAATGAAATCCTGGGTGTGGGGTACAGATATTCCCTTCATGGCACCTAGCGTGCTTTTGGCATTGTCGCAAGTCTTTCAATGGAAACAAGCTCATATTCTTCATGTGGTGTGTTTCTCCACTGGTCAGAGCAAATTCTTTGCGCCAGGCCACACTTTTGTAGCTTAATTTTTATACCATGCATATTCCTTATTGATATAAAAAATTAAATATTATTCTTTTTTGCTTTTCGATGGTGGGGCTAAGCTTGCTGACATTACTCTGTCACTGGGCCGTCTCAATGTTACTGAAAGAACTCACTTCACTGGCTTCGCCACTCTCAGCGCCACAAGTGGATAAGCTTAAACAACTCACCGCCGAGCTCAGCCCGCTGCAGCTGGCATGGGTCAGTGGTTATCTGGCCGCCAGCGCTCAGGGGCAGGAGGGTGCTCCCCCCAAAAACCAGAGCGGGCAAACTCTGACCATACTCTATGGCAGCCAGACGGGCAATGGCCGGGGTGTCGCCAAGGCGTTGGCCGCCAAGGCCCAGAGTCTGGGCTATGGGGTCAATCTGGCATCTATGGGCGAATACAATGTCCGTAACCTCAAGCAGGAAACCCTGCTGGTGGCCGTAGTGAGTACCCATGGTGAAGGTGAAGCCCCCGATGATGCCATTGAGCTGCACAAGTTTCTCGGCTCCAAACGCGCCCCCAAGCTGGATAAGCTTCAGTATGCGGTTCTCTCTCTGGGGGATTCCTCCTATGAGTTTTTCTGCCAGACAGGCAAAGACTTCGATGCCCGCCTGAGTGCCCTCGGGGCCAAGCCTTTACTGCCGAGAGTGGACTGTGATGTGGACTATCAATCACAGAGCGACAGCTGGCAAACCGAGCTGCTTGAGCGGGTTAAGCCTCTGCTGCAGGTGGCCGATGGCGCTGCGACCAATGTAGTGTCTATCAATGCCGCCAATCTTGGTATCAATAGCAATACCGGTCAGGAATATGACAAGCAAAACCCTTACAGCGCCGAAGTGATAGTCAGCCAGAAACTGACGGGCCGGGATTCACTCAAGGATATCCGTCATCTGGAAATCGATTTGGGCGAGTCGGCCATCAGCTATCAGGCGGGTGATGCGCTGGGGGTCTATTTCCATAACGATGAGGCTCTGGTGGCTGAAATTCTCGAAGTGCTGGCGCTGGCGCCGGATACCCGGGTTCAGCTTGGCGCCGAGTCTTTGGAGTTGCGTGATGCCCTGATTGAACACAAAGAGCTGACTCAACTCTATCCCGGTCTGGTGCAGTTTTGGGCCGAAACAGTAGAGAGCGGCGAGCTGCTTACTATTAGCCAAGACAAGGAGCAGACCCGGCGGTTTATTCTCAGCCACCAACTGGTGGACCTGGTGAAACGTTACCCTCTCAATGGCGCCAAGCTGGATTCGGCCCAGGCTCTGTTGGACAAGCTGCGCCCCATTACCCCAAGGCTATACTCCATCGCCTCGAGTCAGAGTGAAGTGGAGTCTGAAGTGCATCTTACCGTGGCGCTGGTGGAAGAGGAGCGTGATGGCCAACGCCGTTTCGGCGCCGCTTCTCACTTCCTGGCTCGGGCCGAGGAGGGCGCCCAGGTGCGGGTGTATGTGGAACCCAACAAGCACTTCCGCTTGCCCGAAGACCCCCAGACGCCAGTGATCATGATAGGGCCGGGAACCGGTGTCGCGCCATTTCGGGCCTTTATGCAGCAAAGAGTGGCCGAGGGCGTAGCCGGCGACAGCTGGCTGTTCTTCGGTAATCCCCATTTCGAGCAGGATTTTCTCTATCAGACCGAGTGGCAACAGTACCTCAAGAGTGGCGCCCTGAGCCGGATCTCGCTGGCCTTCTCCCGGGATCAAGCGGAGAAAGTCTATGTTCAGCACAAGATTAAACAACAGGCCAAAGAGCTGTGGCAGTGGCTTGAGCGCGGGGCTCATATCTACCTGTGCGGCGATGCCGAGCGAATGGCCAAAGATGTGCACCAGGCACTGCTGGAAGTGGCCATGGAGCAAGGCGGTTTGACGCACGAGGCCGCTGAAGCGTTTCTCGATCAACTGCGCAGCGCCAAGCGTTACCAGAAAGATGTCTACTGAGCTGAAGAACCTAGGAATAAAGAGATAAGGCCATGAGTGAGCAGAAATTATCCGCCAACGAGCATATCAAGACCGACAGTGACTATCTGCGCGGCACCATACGCGAGGGCCTGGGCACGGAAGTGACAGGCGCCTTCAGCGACGACGATCAGCAGCTGATCAAGTTTCACGGTTTCTATCAGCAGGACGACAGGGATCTGCGCAACGAACGTAAGGAGCAAAAGCTCGAGCCGCTGTACAGCTTTATGCTGCGAGCCCGGGTGCCGGGTGGTGTCTGTACTCCAGAGCAGTGGCTGGGTGTGGACAAGATAGCCTCTGAGCTGACCAGCTCCAACAGCATACGTTTGACGACCCGGCAGACATTCCAGTATCACGGTATCCCCAAGCGCAACCTGAAAACCATTATTCAGGGGCTGGACAGGGAAGCGCTGGACTCGATTGCCGCCTGTGGTGATGTGAACCGCAACGTCATGTGTAACCCCAACCCGGTAGAGTCCAAGCTGCATCAGCAGGCTTATTTCTGGGCCAAGAAGTTGTCGGATCATCTGCTGCCGCACACCCGTGCCTATGCCGAAATTTGGCTCGACGAGGAGAAGCTGCTCAGCACAGAAGACGAGCAGCCAGCCAAGGTCGAGCCTGTGTACGGCAAGACCTACCTGCCGCGTAAGTTCAAGATGGCGGTAGCTGTGCCACCGGACAACGACGTGGATGTTTACACCAATGACCTGGGTTTTATTGCCGTGGCGCAAGAGGGCGAGCTGGTGGGCTTCAATCTGGTGGCCGGTGGCGGTATGGGCTCGACCCATGGCGAAGTGGAAACCTTCCCGCGGCTGGCCGATGACTTTGGTTTTATCAAGGCCGAAGACACCATTAAGTTTGCCGAGGCCGTGATGACAGTGCAGCGCGATTGGGGTAACCGCAGCAATCGTAAACGCTCGCGTCTCAAATACACCATAGTGGATCACGGCTTTGAGACCTTTAAGGCCGAGGTTGAGAAGCGCGCCGGGGTTAAGTTCGCCCCCAAGCGTGAGGTGGTCATAGGGGATCGCGGTGACAGATACGGCTGGGTTAAAGGCATAGACAACCACTGGCATCTGACCCTGTTTATCGAAGGTGGCCGGGTGAAGGATACCCAGGGTAAATTGTTGCAGACCGGGCTTCGGGAAATCGCCAAGATACATAAGGGCGATTTTCGGATGACTTCCAACCAGAACATCATCATCGCCAAAGTGGCGGATGAGGATAAGGCTGAAATCGAAGCGCTGGCACGAAAGCATGGCCTGATGGGGCAGGTGATCACCGCAACCCGTGGCCATTCTATCGCCTGTGTGGCGCTGCCGACCTGCGCCCTGGCCATGGCCGAAGCCGAGCGCTATTTCCCTGAGTTTATCGACCATGTGGATGCGTTGCAGGCCAAGCACGCCATAGGCGAGCAGGCGATAGTCGTGCGCATGACGGGCTGCCCCAACGGCTGTGCCCGCCCCTTTGCCGCCGAAATTGGTTTTGTGGGCAAGGCCCCTGGGCGCTACAACATGTATCTGGGCGCCAGCTTCGAAGGCACCCGATTGAACAAGATGTACCGCGAGAATATTCAGGAAGCCGAAATCCTCAGTGAGCTGGATACCCTGTTTGGTCGCTACGCCGCCGAGCGCGAAACCGGCGAGAGCTTCGGTGATTTCACGGTGCGCGCCGGGATAGTGAAACCTGTATTGGACGCGGCGAGGGACTTTCATGGCTGATACCACAAGTTTATTGCACAGCGCCGAAGCGCTGCTGACCTTGCTGGATGCGCCGGCCTCTGAGCAGCAAAGCGCCCTGGCTGCCATCAATGGCTATCTTGGCGGATTAAGTGCCGAGGAGCGGATCCAATGGGCCTTGGCCTATCTGCCGGGGAGCCATGCCTTGTCGTCCAGTTTTGGCATTCAGGCGGCGGTGATGCTGCATCTGGTGAACTCGGTGCAGCAAGGTACACAAGTGATTTTGACCGACACCGGCTACCTGTTTCCCGAGACCTATCGATTTATCGATCAACTGACAGAGCGGCTCGGACTCAATCTTAAGGTCTATCGGGCCGAGACGAGCGCCGCTTGGCAGGAGGCCAGATTCGGCAAGCTTTGGCAGCAGGGGCTTGAGGGGCTGGAGCAATACAACCGCATCAACAAGGTAGAGCCGATGCAGCGGGCACTGGCTGAGCTGGATGTTGGCACCTGGTTTGCCGGGTTGCGCCGCTCCCAGGCATCGACCCGGGAGGCGTTGCCGATTTTGGCTATCCACGGCAAGCGCTATAAGATGCTGCCGATTATCGAGTGGAGCAATAAACAGGTGCATGAGTATCTCAAGCGCTATGACTTGCCCTATCACCCCCTCTGGGAGCAGGGTTATGTCTCTGTGGGGGATACCCATTCGAGCAAACCCCTGGAGCTGGGGATGACAGAGGAAGAGACACGTTTCAACGGGTTAAAACGTGAGTGCGGATTGCACTACGAGATCTGATTTGTGGCCGCTGTCATCAGCGGCTTTTTTCTGCCTGTGGACAAGTTGCCCGGCTTGTCATCTTGTGGTCATCTTGGGGCGTTAGTTTTGGCAATGTCGATTGTTAGTGCCTTTAGATAATCTGGACTCATACTTTAGTACATATTTGTTCACAGAGTTATGCACAGGGTGGTTTTCTGGTTTATAATCCAAAGTTCCCGCAGGGGAAGTGTGATATGCCATTCTGTATCGGGTGTTTTTATGGAACATCGGCTTAGCGGCAGGCAGTGCAGTCGGCAATACACATCAAGACGGCTCGCCCTTATGGCATCGGTTGCCCCGTTTTTTCAGCAGTCGGTCGCGAGTGACCCCGAGCTTTGATTGGCTTGCTGGCGCAGCTTCAAAGCACTCTCCGTGTCCCGGATAGCCCGATCACCCTTTCATGGGGCTATCCGGGAATTGTTTGTTCCAAACTTCAACTTCATCTGTGTCTCCACTCCCCCAGTTTTTCGCCGAGCAACTTTTTGAATGAGTCAACTAATGGTAACAATACGTCAGTTCAGTGCTGCCGAGCAGCTGAACTGGGCGTAGCCGAGCTTAATTGAGTATTGGGTAATGCTAGTTCTGATTGAGCATCCGTAGGCTTTCGCAGACACTGCTCCGGGGAGATGAGAGACAGCAATCCCTGCCATTGCAAGGGGGCATCTGTGGGGAGCTGCAGATCCGGTTCTGTGCCGATTCCTGAAAGCAATTGGCCATAGCCATCATAGCCAAGCGAAGCGCTGATACTCAGTTTAAGGCCACTGGCCGGCAGGGTAAAATGATGTAAACGCCCCAGATCGCCGCGGGTCGGTTCGCCCACCAACAGCGCTCTGCGCCAACGTTTGGCTGCATAGGCAATCCATTCACACTCCTGGCGGCAGTCCGGGCCGATAAGCAGTACCAGGCGTCCCGAGTCAGGGACGGTCGCTGCAACCAGTTTGGGGATCGGGCGGGCATACCAGTGACTCAGGTTGGGCTGTGGCTGATTGTCCAGTGCGGCCTGTACCGGCGGAAATGGTGCGAATTGAGTGAGCGGCTCAAAGTGCAGCGGCCGCAGAAAGTCGCGCCGTAGCTGTGGTGAACGGCGGTAGCGGCCATAGCCCAGTGGTTGGCTGCTGAGTCCATCCTGATAGTTGCCGAGAAACTGCAACAGGCTGTCGCTGAAGCCGTGGGCATGGCGCAGATCCAGCACCAGGATGTGATGACTCATCGCGCGCAGCAAATCTTGTTGCAGCTGAGGGTCAGTCTCTATCGCATTGAGATCCGTCAAGGTAAACAGTGCAATCTCAGGCGCCAGTTGCTGCCAACTGGCCAGAATAGATAGAGGGGCACTGAGAAACTGCTGCGGTACTTTCACCTCTATGTTTTGCGGCTGGAGGTCAGCCCCATAGAGCGTCAGCAGCACCTCATCTTTTACTCTAAGCCCCATCTCCCGCCTTAGCAGATCCAGCTGTTGCAGCCAAGGCATCTGCATAGGTACGCTATTTCGCTGCTCCGGCGGCAAAAAGTGATTGGCAATCTTCTGCCAATGGCTGATGGGCAGGCCATCGATATGGCTGATAAAAGGTGTATCATTGTGAAGGGGCTCGTCTTTGTCATTGAGCGCCAGCCATTTGTCTTCCATGGCTCTCAGTCTGAGGGGCAAGACCCCGGAAGGCTGCGCCGCTTGGCTGAGTCGAATGCCCGGGTCTTTCAACTCTCCCAGCAGCTTATTGACTTCGGCGGTAAAACGGTTGATGGCAATGCTGTCTCGGTATTCCTGTTTCAGTCGTTGCAGCCGTTTCTCGAGCCGGGATTCAATGTCCGGATCCAGTACCATAAAGGCCGAGTGCTGCTGCAGTTGCTCGAGTAGCACAGTCAGATCGGCCTGCATCTGCCTTTGGCTCAACAGCTCTTTTTTCGCAGGCTCAGGCAGCAGAAATCGTCCCAACTGCAGAATGGAGATCAACAGCAGCAGGACAAAGCAACTCACTATTTCACGGTATCCCGGTTTCATATTACTCCCGGATGTCAGCCTCTGGACTGTTTAGCGGCTCAGAGGCTGTTATCGAGTTCGCCTTTGGCGGCTCAAAGAATATCGTTGATGGCAACCCCTATGCCTATACGCTGGTTATGGGCGTTATAGTCGATAAGGCTTTCACCATAGCCATTGAAGTACTGGGCATACAGGCGCAGGTTGCCGAGTATGGGATAACTCCAGGTAAACTCCACCGCGCCGCGGTTGGGACTCTGCAGATTGTTACGCAACATCAGGCTGAATCTGTGGTCGTCTATGCCGTAGACGCCGGTCAGCTCGAAGTGGCCGAGGTAATCGCTGATATCCGGGTTATCGTCGCCGCGGGGATCGCCTTCATACTCTTTTTCACTTTCCGGGATCCGCCACCACACCTTGGCTGATATTGCCATCGGCCCTTTGTCGAACACCATGGTGCCATAAATACGGTTCCAACTGCGGGACAGATCGCCCGACTTGCCATTGGACTGATGCACCGCGCCAAAGCCCCAGAAGGAGTTGGTGAAACCGGCTATTTTCCAGTCGTTGTTGAACAGCATAAAGAGTTCGGGCTCGTGGTTGGTTTCCCGAAACGGCGAGGAGATATCCTTGTTGTACACCTGCCACCAGGATTGGTTGGTATAGGCGAAAAACAGATGACCATTGTCGCCAAACACGTTGTACATCAGCGGGAATTTGAAGCTTATTTGGAATTTGGCTTCATATTTATCCAAAGTTTCATTTTCTGAAGTCGTTTTCGATTCAAAAGGGGCCATGTTGGGCGAGGGGTTATAGGTGACCGGCAGTATATAGTTGACCTTGTGCGGAGTGATCACAAAGGGTCGCTCTGAGGTTTCCAGTTCCTCTTTTACCCTCTGGTCGACCAGCGAAGGGGCATTGTCTTCGGCGGCAGAGAGTTGGCCGGTCGGCAGTATCGCTAGGGCCAAGGTCAGGCCGCTGAGGCTGGAACGGATTTTGGTATACATATTCTTCCCTGTTGTCTCTGAGGCTTGATGGAGTGCCCGGCTGTTGCTTCGGCCTGAGAGTGTAACATCCTGGCTTTAGCCTGCACATTCCCATTCCAAGCCGTTGTCACCGAGACAAAACTATAATTTTTTGCCATAAGTTAGTGCCAAAAGCGGCAGTAGACAATAGGAAATTTCATCAACCTAGTTTGGCTTTGATTTTGTAATTTACTGAAAATAAAAACTAATATTTTTTGTTAACCGATTTTTATGCCTCAGAGATCCTTCCAACTATCGCCGCACCCTCTTATATATCCAAAAGTAATAACAACTAATGATTCTCTATTTATAGTGGAATATAACTAGCCGCTATATTGCTTACATCAGCAAGATGGGGAATAGCGCATGGAATTACTGACACTGCCCGGCAAGCGGGCCAAGGGCAAAGTTTATCTGCTTGGAGCCGGTCCCGGCGATCCTGAGCTATTGACCGTCAAGGCCTGGCACCTGCTGCAGCGCGCCGATGTGGTGCTGTTCGATGCCTTGGTAAGTCCCGAGATCCTGGCGCTGATCCCCGAAAGTGCCGAGCGCATCGCCGTGGGCAAACGGGCCGGTGAGCACAGTGCTTCCCAGAGAGAAATCAACCGTTTGTTGCTGACCAAGGCTTTTACCCGCCAAACCGTGGTCAGGCTCAAAGGGGGCGATCCCTTTATCTTCGGTCGCGGCGGCGAGGAGTTGCAGACTCTGGCACAGGCCGGTGTCGCCTTCGAAGTGGTGCCGGGCATCACGGCCGCCAGCGGTACCGCAGCCTATGCGGGTATTCCCTTGACCCACAGGGATTTTGCCCAGGGGGTCAGCTTTATTACCGGTCATTGCCAGCTGCAAAACCGCCCCATGGATTGGCAAGGCTACGCCAACCCGGCCAACACCTTGGTGGTGTACATGGGGATCCTCAATGCCGGGCTTATCCAGCAACAACTGATTACCCATGGTCGTAGCCCGCAGACGCCGGTGGCCATAGTATCCAAGGCCACGACCAGACAGCAGCAGCGTGTTATCGGCACTCTGGAGCAGTTGCAAACCCTGGCTCAGGACCCGCGGGTAGTGATGCCGGCGCTGATGATCATAGGCGAAGTCGTCGCTCTGGCAGACAGCCTCAGCTGGTTTGAACCCGAGGCGGCGAATAATGACCTGCAGCTACAACATGAACATGATGCTGCTACAGCACTTTGAATCAATTGGAGAAATAAGATGTCAGGGCCAGTGTTGAGTCACCTTGAACAGTTGGAAGCCGAGAGCATCCAGATCTTTCGCGAAGTTGCCGCCGAATTCGACAACCCGGTGATGTTGTACTCCATCGGCAAGGATTCTTCCGTGCTGTTGCATCTGGCGCGCAAGGCCTTCTATCCGGGCAAGATCCCATTCCCCCTGCTGCATGTGGATACTGACTGGAAGTTTCGCGAGATGATACGTTTTCGTGATCAGGCGGCCAAGCAGTATGGCTTCGAGCTTCTGGTGCACAAGAACCCGCAAGGCCTGGCGATGGGCATGAATCCCTTTAGCTTCGGCTCGGCCAAGCACACAGACGTGATGAAGACCGAAGGCCTGAAACAGGCCCTGGATAAATACGGTTTCGATGCCGCCTTTGGCGGCGCCCGCCGCGACGAGGAGAAGTCCCGCGCCAAGGAGCGTGTCTATTCCTTTCGCGATCGCCATCACCGCTGGGATCCCAAGAACCAGCGCCCCGAGCTGTGGCACACCTATAACGGCCAGGTCAACAAGGGGGAGAGCATCAGGGTCTTCCCGCTTTCCAACTGGACTGAGTTGGATATCTGGCAATACATCTATCAGGAAAACATCGACATAGTGCCGCTCTATTTTGCCGAGCAGCGCCCGGTGGTGGAGCGCGATGGCAGCCTGATCATGGTTGATGACGAGCGGATGCCGCTCAATGAGGGCGAAGTGCCCGAGTATCGCCGGGTGCGTTTTCGCACTCTGGGGTGTTATCCCCTGACCGGCGCCATAGAGTCCAGTGCCGCGACGCTGGCAGAGATTATCGAAGAGATGTTGCTGTCCCGCTCCAGTGAGCGTCAGGGACGGGTCATCGACAGGGATTCGTCCGGGTCGATGGAAAAGAAAAAGCGTGAGGGGTATTTCTAATGTCGGTTGCACAACAAGTCAATGAGCTGGGTATAGAGCAATATCTTAAAAATCAGCAGCATAAATCGCTTTTGAAGTTTCTGACCTGTGGTTCCGTGGATGACGGCAAGTCGACCCTGATAGGCCGTTTGCTGCACGACAGCGCCCAGATCTATGAAGATCAACTGGCGGCACTGCACAAGGATTCCAAGAGCCATGGCACCACGGGCGAAGCTGTGGATCTGGCTTTGCTGGTGGATGGCCTGCAGGCCGAGCGCGAGCAGGGGATCACCATAGATGTGGCCTATCGTTACTTCTCTACCGAGAAACGCAAGTTCATCATTGCCGACACTCCCGGGCATGAGCAGTACACCCGCAATATGGCGACCGGCGCTTCCAACTGCGATCTGGCGATTATTCTGATCGACGGTCGCTACGGGGTGCAGACCCAGACCCGCAGACACAGCTTTATCTGCTCTCTCTTGGGGATCAAGCAGTTCATCGTGGCCGTCAATAAGATGGATCTGCTGGATTTCAGTGAGGAGCGTTTCGAGGCGATCAAGGCCGACTATCTGGCGTTTGCCGGCCAGTTGCAGATGGACGATATCCGCTTTGTACCACTGTCGGCACTCGATGGCGACAACCTGGTGAACCGCTCGGCGCGCACCCCTTGGTATCAGGGCGAAACCCTGCTTGCCATGCTGGAGAGTGCGCCTGTGACCGGCTTTAACCACGCCTTCGATGCCCGCTTCCCAGTGCAGTATGTCAGCCGTCCCAACCTGGATTTCCGCGGTTTTGCCGGTACCTTGGCCTCCGGCAGTCTGCAAGTTGGCCAGAGGGTCAAGGTGCTGCCCTCGGGGAAAGAGTCGACTATCGCCTCGATTGTCACCTTCGATGGTGAGCGGCAGCAGGGCTATGCCGGCCAGGCACTGACCCTGACCCTGAGTGATGAGATAGATATCAGCCGCGGCGATGTGATTGTGCCGGCGGCGAGCCCAGTGGGCGTTTCCAATCGGCTGCTGGCCAAGGTGGTGTGGATGCACGAGCAGCCGCTGACACCCGGCAAGCAGTACAACATCAAGCTGGGAACCAAGAAGGTGCCCGCCAGTGTCAGTCGTATACAGCACAGCATAGATGTGAATACCCTGGCACAGGACAGTGTTGCCGAGCTGAGTCTCAACACCATAGCCCTGGTTGAACTGGAGTTGAGTGAGGCCGTGGTGTTCGATGCCTATAGTGACAATCGCGATACCGGCGGTTTTATCTTTATCGATCGCATCAGCAATGTCACTGTCGGTGCCGGTATGGTGCAGCAGGCGCTTGGGGAAACTGAAAAAACGACCCATTTCAGTGAGTTTGAATTGGAACTCAATGCCTTGATCCGAAAGCATTTCCCCCATTGGCAGGCGCTGGATATCCGCGCTCAGGGAGACTGAATTGTCTGAAACCTGGATCCTGGGGTTAATACTGCTCGCGCTGGTGGCCGGAGTCGTCAGTGGTCTGGCATCACCGGCCATGCTGTTTACCATAGCGGCGCTGCTCAGTTACCTCTTGGGTATGCTGGAGCTTGAGTCGCTGCTGGGCAGTTTTACCAACGCCAGTCTGGTGACTCTGGTGCTCCTGGTGCTGGCAACCACGGCGCTGGAGAAGACGCCCCTGCTCGGCAGGCTCAGCCAGGTCATAGGCTCAGGCCCCTTGGGGCTGACCATGGCCAAGCTGGGGTTTTCCACTGCGTTGCTGTCGTCTTTCACCAACAATACTGCAGTGGTGGCCTCGCTGATTGGCGTGGTGCGTCGCAATCAGCAGCACGCACCGGCCAAGTTATTGCTGCCCTTATCCTACGCGGCGATTTTGGGCGGCACTCTGACCCTGATTGGCACCTCGACCAACCTGATAGTGAACTCCTTTGTTGAAAACGCCGGGCTGAAACCCCTGGGCTTTTTTGAGTTTTCCTTGATTGGCCTGGCCGTGGTGGTGGCCGGTATCGCGCTTTTGGTGTTGCTGTCACACCTGTTGCCCGATGGCGATGAGCAACATGGTGATGAAAGTCTGCCCTATCTGTTGGAAGCCAAAGTGCTGCCCGGCTCAACCCTGGTGGGCCGCAGCGTGCAGGACAACAGACTCAGAGCCCTGAAAAAGCTCTATCTGGCGGAGCTCGAGCGCAGCGGCATTCGCATCTGCCCTGTGCCGCCGCAACTCGTGCTGGCCGCGGGGGATGTGCTGCGCTTCAGCGGCGCGGTGGAGTCGGTGGAGTTGCTGCATCAATTCGATGGTTTGGAGTGGTTCGGCAAGCAGCAGGCCAGGGGCCAGAATTTGGTGGAAGCCGTACTGGCGCCGTCTTCGGCTTTGGTGGGCTCTTCACTCAAGGCCTCGCGATTTCGGGAGCAGTTTGATGCCGCCGTAATGGCGATTCGCCGCGGCCATCATCCACTCAAGGGCGGCTTGGGCGACATAGTGCTGCAGGCCGGAGATGTGTTGCTGTTGACCCCGGGCGATGGCTTTGGTCGTAATCCGCGTCTCAGTACCGACTTTGCCGCCGTCAGCGGCCTGGACCTGAGTGTCAGGCTGGACAGTCGCCGCAGTCAGTGGGTGCTGGCGGGCTTTGTGCTCACCATAGCTGCCAGTCTGCTGGGCTGGCTGCCGCTGGCCAAGGGGCTGGTGCTCTTGTTGCTCAGTTATCTGGCGATAGGTGCCGTGACCCTGGGCGAGCTCAAACGGCGGTTCCCGCTGGAGCTGGTGTTGATTGTCGGCAGCGCCCTAAGTCTGGCCAAGCTGATGTTGGATACCGGCTTGGCCAAAGGGATGGCCGATACTCTGCTCGGCGCCTTTTCCGGCTTTGGGGTCTTTGGCGCCTTTGTCGGGGTTTATTTGCTGACCTTGCTGTTGACCGAACTCATCACCAACAACGCGGCGGCGGCCCTGGCTTTTCCCGTGGCCTATGCGATTGCGACCAGCTTCGGAGTCGACAGTCGGCCCTTTATTCTGGCAGTGGTGTTTGGTGCCAGCGCCAGCTTTATTTCGCCCTATGGCTACCAAACCAATCTGATGGTGTTCAACGCCGGTAATTACCGCTTTATTGATTTTGTGCGCTTGGGGCTGCCGCTGTCGTTGCTTTACTCGGCGATAGTTTTGTTTCTGGTGCCCATGCTGTTCCCCTTTGATGCGGGTCTTTAAGGAGTGACGATGAAGAATTCTACCCAGCCCAATGCCGATATCGTTTGGCATCAGCATGCTGTCGATCAGGCGGCAAGGGCAGCCCAGAAGGGCCAACAACCTGTGCTGCTTTGGTTCACCGGGTTGTCCGGCGCTGGCAAGTCGACCTTGGCAGGTGCCCTGGAGCGGGCACTGTTCGAGGCGGGGTTTCACACCTATCTGCTCGATGGCGACAATGTGCGTCATGGTCTTTGCAAAGATCTTGGTTTCAGCGCCGCCGATAGGGATGAAAACCTGCGAAGAGTGGGCGAAGTTGCGCACCTGATGGTGGATGCCGGTTTGCTGGTACTGTCGGCCTTTATCTCGCCGACCCGGGCCGAGCGCGATGCCATTCGCTGCCGGTTTGCCGCGGGACGTTTTATCGAAGTGCATGTTTCCACGCCGCTGGCTGTGTGTGAGGCCCGCGATCCCAAGGGCTTGTATCAGAAGGCGCGTAAGGGGGAGATCCGTGACTTTACCGGGATTTCGGCGCCCTACGAAGAGCCGCTGGCTGCCGAGTTGACCATAGATACCAGCAAGGGCGATCTCAATACCCAGGTGCAGGCATTGCTGGATTACCTCTCAGCCTTGGAAGTGATCCCGTCGACGCGATTACAGGCCAGCGTCTGAGGCTTAGTAGATGCCTAGCTAATGCTGAAGTCTTTGGTAAACAAGGCCTTCAGCGCATTGATATAGGCTTCGTCTTCCCTTGGACGCACCAAGAGTGCCAGTTCATCGCCCACTGGGGTAAAGCGGTAGTAGCTGAACAGCAGGTGGCCTGATTTTGGGGTTAGCTTAAGGTGTTGCTGCTGGATCTGCAGTTGCAGCGGGCTCTTGCTGTCCAATATGCCGGTTTCGAACTCGCCCCTGTGCAGTATGCCGCCATCCACCAGGGTGAGTATGCTTGAGTAGGGCATGCCGAATTGCGACAACCCCAGGTTGACCGCGCTGTGTTTACGAAAATACTGGCCTATGCCGCCGCTGACTCTGTAACCACTGATAAGCTTGAGTCGGCTCTCATTGTTGACCTTGACCGCCATCCCCAGCGCTTTTTCCAGTATGTGTGCCTCTCTCAAGGTCAACTGTTTCAGGGTTGCCAGGGTACGCAGGCTGAAATTACCTGGATTGATGATTTCACTTGAGAGTATCCGAGCCCACAGATCCTGCATCTTGCGATTGTGGATCTGCTCGGCCATTTGGAAGAACTGATGTACCCAGTCGGGATCCAGCTCCACCCCGGTCACATCGGACGGGGTATAGCTCAGTGCCATGGCGTAGATGTTTTCCAGGTTGCGTTGGTACTGGGCTTGTTGTTTGTCGATGCGAAAGGCCGCCCGTTCGGCAACGCTGGCGTTGGCAGGTTTATAGTCCTGTTCAGAGGCGAGTCCCAGCAGGCGCCCGAGGCGCAGTGCCTTCTTGCGGGCCGATGCCTGACCTGGCTCTTCTATTTCTCTGGGGAGTTTTTCCTCTGCCATTCTGATTATCTTCTCGCGAAAACTATGCTTCTTTATGCATAATTTTCAGTTAGTTGTCCAGCAGTTCAGCCGGCTTCCTGCTGTTGGGTTTCTGCAACGAGGGCCTTGTGCCAACTGAGTTCTCGTCCGGGGGCCGGGGCCTTGGGCACCAGGCGTGCCAGCAACAGCGAACAGGCGGCGAGTCCGGCACCGATATAAAACACTGCCGCAGGTGAACTGAGCCAGAGCACTCCGAGCAATACCGGGATCACCACGGCCGCGATATGATTGATGGTAAAGCTGACCGACATGGTGGCGGCAATGTCTTTGGGATCGGCAATTTTTTGGAAATAGGTCTTGATGGCAATCGCCATGGCAAACAGCAGGTGATCTATCACATAGAGCGCCGCTGCCATGTGGCCGTCCTCCACCAGGGCATAACTGATAAACAGCAGCACCAGGCCTATATATTCCAGGGTCAGGGCGTGCCTTTCTCCTATGCGGCCGATAAAGCGACCTATGGCCGGGGCAAACAGCAGGTTGACTACATAGTTGATCAGAAACAGAGCCGTGATCTCACTGACGCTGTAACCGAACTTCTCCACCATCATAAAGCCGGCGAACACCATGAAGATTTGCCTTCTGGCTCCCGAGAAAAAGGTCAACAGGTAATAGAGCCAGTAGCGTTTTCTGAGGATGATTTTCTTGTGCTGGACTTCGCCGGTATTGAACTTGGGGAAATAGCAGTAGAGAGTGATTACCATCAAAAGCCCCAAGGCCCCTATAAGGCTGTACATCCAGACATAGTCCAGCTTGAAGACTGTCATCACCAACCAGATGCTGCCGTAGCCGCCCAAGGCGGCCGCGGCGCGCCATGACATGGCCTTTCCCATGAAACCTGCTGTCTGGGACTTGTCGACCCACTGCAGGGTCAGCGATTGATTGATGGTTTCAAAGTAGTGAAAGCCGACCGACATTAAAATGGTCGTCAGATAGAGCCCCAATACCTGGGGAAAGAAACCGGTAATGCCCACCCCGATGCACAGCAGCGCCAGTGACAACAGGGCGAAGGCCTGTTCTTTAATCAACAGCAGCACAAAAATGGCGCTAAAAGCCAGAAACCCGGGAACCTCCCTGAGGCTTTGCAGCATGCCTATTTCGGCGCCGGTGAATAGTGCTCTTTCAATAACAAAGTTGTTCAGCAGGGCCTGCCAGACGGCAAATACCAAGGACATGACAAAGGTCATCCACAGTAGCAAGGCCTCGGGATTGCGGGTTGGTTGCTGCATCTTGTTTCGAAAATGGCTGCAGAGTATCAGCTTATGCTAATACCAGAACCTGGAGATAACCAGAAAACTTTGTTGAAAAATATTATCCGGCTGTAAAGCTGCTGTAGCGCCAAGGTTCCACTGCCATAACGGCTTCTTGGGTGGCGGTGATCCTTAGGTTCCCACAGCGGTTATTTTTTGTGAACTACTCGGTATTTCCGCGGCTTGGATAGCGTTTCGCCCTTTGCCCGTGATCTGTTTCATGTAAATGAGCTAATGGATCACCTAAGATGGCATCAGTACTAAGAGATTGAACTACTAGGGGTTAAGGTGAGCAAGACTCTTCTGCTGTATTCCAGCGTGCATGGTCAGACCCGCAAGATCTGTGACGTTATGGCAAAGCAACTTGGCGCTTTGGGGCAGCAAGTGACCATGGCGGCGATAGATGATGCGCCGGATCTGGCCGATTTTGATCGGGTCGCCATTGGAGCCAGTATTCGTCACGGCAAGCACAATCCTGCCGTGTTCGACTATATCCGTCAACATCAGCAGCAACTGGAAAGCAAGGCCAATGGCTTCTTTTCTGTGAGTCTGGTGGCGCGCAAGCCGGAAAAAAATACTCCTGAAACCAACCCTTACATGCAGGCGTTTCTTGCCAAGACTGAATGGAAGCCCAAGCAGTTGGCCGTATTTGGCGGCAACCTTGACTATCAGGGCTATGGAGCCATGGACAGAAATATCATACGTTTCATCATGTGGATCACCAAGGGACCGACCGATCCCAATACCTGTATTGAATACACTAATTGGGACAAGGTGCAGGAATTTGCCGAGCAATTGGCGGCGCAGGCTCTGATCTCCAGGGCGGGTTAAAGCGAGGCTGAAATGGCTCTGTTGCAACGTCTTTGGCGCTTCTATAGTGCCCATCAACACTTGTTGTTAATTCTCTTGTGTTTGTTTCTGGTGCTGGGTAGCAGCAGTTTGATGATGATCCGCAGCATCAGGGCCGGTGCCGGTTTCTGGGATCTGAGCCATGTCTATCTTGGGCTCCTGTGTGTGCCGCTGTCGCTGACGTTTCTTGTGAGTAACTGCACCTCCGGCCGCTGGCGTCAGTACTTTAGTCTGTTTATCGGCGATTGGCGTCAGATAGGTGCTGATATCGGCGGCTTGTTCAAAGGCAAGTTACCTGTTGCTGGCGGCAAGGGGCTGTTCAGCCTGATAGAAGGGCTGGGGATGTTGCTGCTGCTTGGGGTGGCTCTGACAGGCTTACTCTGGTATTTGACCCAAGGCTCCAGTGATGCGTTGCTCTGGCGTGGTTGGCATAAGCATCTGGCCCACGGTTTTATCGGTTTTCTGATAGTGCACGCCATCTGTGCCCTCAGCCATCTGCTGGACTTCTTTCGTCAGTAGTAGAACGCTGAAAGTAAAAGAGTTCTTATAATAAAAATGCCGCTTTTAAGCGCAATGTAGATCAGATAAGGATCGGTTGACCGATCCTTCTGATGAGAGACAATCGGAAACCTGTTTGTAGGTTTCCGATTTTTTATGTCTATTCAAAACTGCTTTGCCGACTTTCTTGAAGAGAGTCCTGTTGATGTCGCTCAGCTAACCACCTTCTCCGAGCATATTCCTGACGAGTGGATTGCTAAAGCGGTAACACTTTCCGATAAAGCGACGATTCGTCGACGTCGCTTACCGAGTGATATGGTTCTTTGGCTTATTGTTGGAATGGCGTTTTTCCGCAACGAACCGATTGCCGAAGTCGCACGGCGAATGAATGTCTGTGCCGAGGGGTTGGCTAATGAGGAGCTGTTAGCAAAAAGTGCTTTAACGCAAGCAAGGCAACGCCTTGGCAAAGCAGCCCCAGAATGGTTGTTTAGGCAATGCAGCCATAGGTGGGGGTTAGAGCGTTACCCTGAGGATACATGGCAAGGTTTGCAAGTCTTTGCTGTGGATGGCGCGCTTTTTCGAACCGCTGACACACCGGAACTAAGAGACCATTTTGGGTCAGGTAATACATCCAGCGACAGACAGACGCCTCATCCAGTATTAAGGGTGGTGACCATGATGAATGTTCGCTCTCATGTCATTGTCGATGCCGCTATAAGCCCTTATCGTCGAGGCGAAATTCCTCTTGCTATGCCCTTTATTGACTCCTTACCGGATAATTCCGTGACCTTATTGGATAAGGGTTTTTATGGAGCAGGCTTACTTCTTTCTCTCCAAAATAGTGGTGCTAACAGACATTGGTTGTTACCGGCGAAGAAAGGGGTGAAATACACCCTGCTGGACGATGAAGAGAGTGACGACATGCGAGTCGAAATGAAAGTCTCTCCACAAGCACGCAAGAAAAATCCTAACCTACCTGAAACATGGCAAGTGAGAGCCGTGACTTATCAGGTACAAGGTAAGCCAAAAACCGTATTTACGTCTCTTCCCAGAGAGCAGTACGATGCGGGAGCAGTCGCGGCGCTTTACCACGAGCGATGGGAAATTGAATTAGGGTATCGAGACATAAAAAGTTCGATGCAACACAATGCGTTAGTGCTGAGGAGTAAGACAGTCGAACTTGTCTATCAAGAGTTATGGGGGCTGCTGCTTGGTTATAACTTGGTGAGACGAGAAGCGAGCCAAGCGGCAGTAGAGCATGGTC
>NZ_NIJM01000079.1 GCF_002836945.1 Shewanella chilikensis | reverse complement strand
GATTGTCTCTCATCAGAAGGATCGGTCAACCGATCCTTATCTGATCTACATTGCGGAATTTTCCGGGCTTTTCTGTTTGAACCTCAGCTTAGCTCTTTAAGGGCTTAGTTCTCTGAAGGCATAGTTTAAAGCAAGGTACTGGCCATCTTGCGGCGCAGGTAGGCTATCTGCTGCATATGGGGCAAGTCTTTAGGACAGTTATCCTGACATCCCAGCAGGGTCATACAACCGAACACCCCATCCTGATTGCCTATCACATGATAGAAGTCCTCGGCGCTGCGGGCATCGCGGCTATCCAGCTCGAAACGAGCGATTTTCATCATGCCGACGGCGCCGACAAAAGTGTCGCGCATCTGCTTGGTGGCGCAGGCCGAGACACAGACACCGCACTCCACACAGCGCTCCAGTTCATAGAGTCTGGCGGCTTCCTCCGGGTCCATCGGGGCTTCCAGATGGTGGATATCCTGCTGATCCGGCTTGGGATGCAGCCACAGCTTGAGCCTTTCAGCCAGCTCACGCATAAACTTGCCAGTGTTGACCGACAGATCCCCTATCAGCTCAAAGCCTGGCAGCGGCATCAAAGTGATCAGTCCATCTGGATATTTGGCGGTCAAGGTGCGGCAAGCCAAGGTAGGAAAGCCGTTGATCACCATGGCGCAGCTGCCGCAAATCCCGGCGCGACAGACAAAGTCGAACTGCAACGATGGGTCCTGCTCCTCCCTGAGGCGATTGAGGGCGATAAATACCGTCATCCCCGGGGTTTCTTGCAGTTGATAGTCCACCATTTGTGGCTTGTCTCCCGCTTGCTGTGGGTCGTAACGGAAGATCCTGAAGGTTAAAGTGCGGCCACTCATGCGTTGTCATCTCCGGCAGGGTTAGGCTGAGAAGGGGTTGAAGTTTGTGGGTAAGCCAGGCGGTCGCTCAGGCGCTCGTTGCCGGGGCGCAGGCTTTCCGGCAGTTCGAACGGCATCAGCGCCCGCTGCTTGTCTTCAGCGCCGGCATCCGGCCCCAAAGTCGCGAGAATGGCAGCAATCTCCTGCTCACGTTTGGCGGTATCCGGATGGGCAATGGCATTGTCGGCACCATAGCCGCGATAACCGGGCGGCAGTTCCATCTGCATCACATCCAGCGCCTCGTAGCTGAGCACAGGCTCCAGCGCGTCGGCGTCCGGCCAACTGGCCAGGGTACGGCTGAGCCAGTCTTTGTCGTTACGCTGCGGGTAATCCTCGCGGGCATGGGCGCCACGGCTCTCGGTGCGCGCCAGGGCGCCGCAGGCCACAGTCAGCGCCACCTTAAGCATACGCCTGACCCGTAGGGCCTCAACCAACTCGGGGTTGGCGTGGCGCTTCTTGCAGGTGACGACAATATTGCGCGAGCGAGCCAGCAAATCCTTGAGTTCGGCCACCGCCTTTTCCAGCTCTGGGCCGTTACGAAAGATGCCGACATAGTCCATCATCACTCTTTGCATCAGGCGCTTGAGCTCAAACGGGCTCTCGCCCTGCTCCCGAGCCAGCAGCTCGTCTATCTCCTGGTTGAGCTCATCACGGAAACGCTGCACCAACGCCGTATCCAGCACCAGCTCCTCCTGCTCGCAGAAGTCGGCCACATATTTGCCTATGATCATGCCGCCGACCACAGTTTCCGCCAGCGAATTACCGCCCAAACGGTTAAAGCCATGCATGTCCCAACAGGCCGCCTCGCCGACACTGAACAGCCCCTTGAGCTGCGGGCTCTCTCCTGTATGATTGGTGCGAATACCGCCCATGGAATAGTGTTGGGTCGGCCGCACCGGGATCCACTCTTCAGCCGGATCTATGCCGAGGAAGTTCTCACAGATCTCTTTGACTTCCCGCAGGTTGGTTTCCACATGCTTGCGCCCCAGCAGGGTGATATCCAACCACAGGTGCGGGCCATAGGGGCTGTCGACTCCCTTGCCCTTACGCATATGTTCTGTCATCCGCCGTGATACCACGTCACGGGAGGCCAGCTCTTTCTTTTCCGGCTCATAGTCAGGCATAAAGCGGTAGCCGTCTTTATCCCGCAGCAAGCCACCGTCACCGCGGCAGCCCTCAGTGGTCAGAATTCCCACGGGCACTATGGCCGTGGGGTGGAACTGTACGGCTTCCATATTACCAAGGGTCGCGACCCCGGTTTCCAGCGCCAGCGCCTGGCCTATACCCTCACAGATCACTGCATTGGTGGACACTTCATAGATACGGCCATAGCCGCCTGTGGCTATGGTGGTGGCCCGGGCGATATAGGCCCTGAGTTCACCGGTGATCAAACAGCGTGCAATAACCCCATGGCAGCGGTTGCCATCGTGGATGAGTTTCAGCGCCTCGACCCGTTCATGCACCGGGATATCCATGGAGATCGCCTTATTGTCCACCGCATACAGCAGCGAATGGCCGGTACCATCGGCGGTGTAACAGGTGCGCCATTTCTTGGTACCGCCAAAGTCGCGGGCATTGATCAGCCCGTGAGCCTCGGCGGCTTCTTCCAGAGTCACCTTTTCGGCATTGACCACCACTTGACGCGGCCCGGCAGTCACCCTGGTCCAGGGTACGCCCCAGTTGGCCAGCTCACGTACCGCCTTGGGAGCACAGTGGGCGAACATTCGCGCCACCTGCTGATCGCAGCCCCAGTCTGAGCCTTTGACCGTGTCCTGAAAATGCACATCTTCGCTGTCGCCCATGCCCTTGACGGTATTGCCGAGACTGGCCTGCATACCGCCCTGGGCCGCGGCCGAATGGGAACGCTTGGCAGGGATCAGCGACAGTACCAGGGTATCCAGGCCACGCTCTTTGGAAGCGATGGCTACCCGCAGACCCGCCAATCCGGCGCCGACAACCAACGAATCCGTATAGATGAGTTTCACACACACTCCTTATGGGACGGCCCAATGCCGTTTACCCGAAAGCTATCTGTTTGGGTTATCAATACTCAGCTCGCGTGGGGCCAAAAAGCCAGCAAGGACGCCAGACCTACGGCGACAAACGCCACACTGAGTATGGTTTTAATTTTTCTAAGGCGCGCCCGGCTGTTGAGATCCCGCGCCGCGCCCCATTTCAATGCCACCCGGTACAGTCCTATGGCGGCATGTAACTCCACTGTCAGCAGCAGTGGCAGGTACAAGGCCCAGGCATACTGGTTCCAAATCCTGTCGGCCGAACCCTGTGGCCCTATGGTTTCCGGGGCCGAACCCACCAACCAAAGATGCACAGGAAGCAACAGCAAAATCACCACTCCGGTAGCAGCCTGCCACACCCACAAGCGGGTATCGCCATGATCAATTTGCACTAGTTGCTGTTTCAGAGCCTTTTGCTGCCTGAGCGACAAAGGCAACTTGTGCAAGGCCACCAGCACGTGCAACAACGCCAACCCGGCAACGGCTATGGCTACCAGGCTCACCACCCAGGGGTAACCGTGGCCATCGTCACTGAGAAAACTCAGCTCCATGTTGCGGGCCACCCATTCCATTGCCGGCGCCCCCAGCAATATTGAAGACACCAGCAACAGGTGAGTCCACAAAAACAGCGCCAACAACACGCCTGAAGCACTCTGCCCCAGATCCAACCAGCCGCCCCAGCGCTCACTCAGTCGTATCATTCGTATTCTCCCTGTCATCCAATGGCTTAACCGCTTAAAGATAGTCAAACCAATGTGGATCACAAAGGGCAAACGAACCCTGAGGCAGATCAAACTTCTGCCGGTTAATTTACCTTTAACTGATATTGAGTTAACCGGGAACGAACGGCTGCAACGGCAGGCTCAGCTCATTGCCTAGCAGCATATAGGTCACCAAACTGCCTAATCCAAGCACGATAAGATAGACAATCAATAGCTTGGCTATTTTTCTCAGGCCAGTGCGGTTAAAGCTGAGGCCCCATTTCACCGCCACCCGATACAGGCCTATCATGGCGTGGATCACCACTGCAGGCAGCAGCAAGATATACAGCAGCCAGGTGTTGTCATGCCAGACCCGGTAGGCCGACATATTGGGGCCGATTTCCGGATTGGCTATCATGGTGACCAGGTGCATGGGCACCAGGAAGAACAGGATAAAGCCGGTGGCCAACTGCCAGAACCAGGCGTGGCTGTCGCGGTGTTTGATCAAATGCAGGTGGCTGCGCAGCGCCCGCCATTGGCCGAGCTGCGCCGGAAAACGCCTGAGCGCCATGGCGGCATGCAGTATCACCACCAGCAGAATGAACACAGAGAAGAGTTGCGTCAGCAGTGGATAACCGTGGCCAGTGGCACTGAACCAACCGCCTTCCAGCACCTGCACTACCTTATAGAAAGCCTCTTTGCCCAGCATGATGCTGGATTCGAAGTGAAGATGCGCCAACAGAAACATGCCCAGCAAAATGCCGGTGGCACTCTGCAGGCGATCGGCTCTGGCCGACCAGTAATGGCTGTTGGCATGACCGAGCCAGCGCTCAGGGATGTGATATTTTGTCAGCATGTTTTTTGGGTACAGATCCTTGGGATCTACAACATAACTCACAGCCAAACTGCGCCAATGGCCAAGGAGTCTGAATGTGACCTGCCTCAATCGAAAGTGGGGGATTATCTGATCATGCTCACAAATAAACCACTTTCAGCAAAACAGAGGTAATACCAATTAACCAATATAAATCAAACGTTTATTTGAAACTTTGAAACAGAAAAGACAGTAAGTTACCGTAAATTCCGCCATTAACGGGCCAAAGCTGAAACCGGGTTTCACTCCACCCTCTTTACCCCGGCGTGCTGGCAAGGCCTGTGACCTATGGCTTACAATAGCGCTTTATAGTCCCCCACGAGAGAAGATTCCATGCCCTGGATCCAGTTACGCATCCACAGCAGCAGCGAGCACGCCGAAACACTCAGCGACCTGTTGCTGGAGGAAGGCAGTGTTTCCATCACCTTTGAAGATGGTAAAGATACGCCGATTTTTGAGCCCAAGCTGGGCGAAACGCCACTTTGGGCCGACACTGTGGTAGTCGCTCTGTTCGATGCCGGCACAGATCTGACTCCCACAGTCGAGATGCTCAAGCAACAGCCCTTCCTCGAAGGCAAGCTGAACTACAAGATAGAGCAGATAGAAGATAAAGACTGGGTCCGCGAATGGATGGACAGCTTCCACCCCATTCAGTTCGGCAAGCGTCTGTGGATCTGTCCCAGCTGGCGTGAAATCCCGGATCCTGAAGCTGTCAACGTGATCCTGGATCCCGGCCTGGCCTTCGGCACAGGCACTCATCCCACAACCGCCCTGTGTCTGGAGTGGCTCGATGGCCTGGATCTGCAAGGTAAACAGCTGGTCGACTTCGGCTGCGGTTCCGGCATTCTGGCGGTCGCCGGTCTCAAGCTGGGCGCATCCAACGCCATAGGCATAGACATAGACTACCAGGCGATAGACGCCTCCCGCGACAATGCCAAACGCAACGGCGTGGATGATAGGCTCAGCCTCTACCTACCTGAGGATCAACCCAAAGGCATTCAGGCCGATGTGTTGGTTGCCAACATTTTGGCAGGACCGCTGCGAGAACTGGCCCCCCTGATCGCCGAGTTGGTGCGCCCGGGTGGCAAACTGGCACTGTCCGGTTTACTGCAGGAACAAGCAGAAGAGATCCGCGAATTTTACGCTCAATGGTTCGAGATGGACGAAGCGGTTCACAAAGAAGATTGGAGCCGCTTGACAGGAGTACGCAAATAGCGGTAAAGGCGGCGCCAGAGCGCACTGGCGCTGACTTCCTGCCTGTCAAAAGTCAAGTAAAAAAGTTTTGCTCAGGTCATTTATTGACCTTTTCACCGCTGGCAAAAAGGCGTACTATAGCGCCCCTTTGAAGAGCAAGGTGAAACAGCAAAATGCAGATTGGACCCTATCAACTGAAGAATCAGCTGATCGTGGCACCAATGGCAGGTGTCACCGATCAGGCCTTCCGCAATCTCTGTATCCGTTATGGTGCTGCCATGGCAGTGTCAGAGATGCTTTCGTCCAATCCCGACCTTTGGGACACAGACAAGAGCCGCCAGAGAATGACGCACTCGGGTGAAGAAGGCATACGCTCAGTACAAATCGCCGGGGCTGACCCCGATAATATGGCTTGGGCCGCCCGCTACAATGTGGAGCAAGGCGCCCAAATCATAGATATCAACATGGGTTGTCCGGCAAAAAAAGTGAATAAAAAGCTCGCGGGTTCTGCCCTGCTGCAATCGCCGGAACTGGTAAAGAAAATACTGGATGCCGTGGTTGCCGCAGTGGATGTGCCGGTAACGCTGAAGATTCGCACGGGCTGGGCCCCAGAACACAGAAATGGTGTTCAAATCGCCCGGATTGCCGAAGAGAGTGGCATTACGGCGCTCGCGGTTCATGGCCGCACCCGCCAATGCATGTACAAGGGTCATGCCGAGTACGACACCATCAAGGCGATCAAACAGAATGTCTCGATTCCTGTTGTCGCCAACGGGGACATCGATAGTCCGGAGAAGGCGCGTTTCGTGCTGGATTACACAGGTGTCGATGCCCTGATGATAGGACGGGGTGCCCAGGGAAGGCCTTGGATTTTCAGAGAGATCCAGCATTACCTGGACACAGGTAGCAAGCTAGCGCCCATTGGGATGGCAGAGCAGCGTCAAGTGATGCTGGAACACCTAACCAAACTGTATGATTTATATGGGGAAGTAAAGGGCGTCCGCTTCGCCAGAAAACATATGGGATGGTACCTGGACCAGGAAGAACAGCGCCAGTTCCGTGCCGACTTTAACCGGCTGGAAACCGCTGCAGAACAATGTTCCATGGTGGAACGTTTTTTTGATGAATGTGTACTAGATAAATAAAGAGCAGAATACGAATGTTTGATCAGACAACTCACACAGAAGCTCATCAGCTTACCGTAGGCAAAATCGAAACCGCTAACGGCACCATCAAGCCCCAGTTACTGCGCGACGCCGTAAAGCGCGCTGTCAGCAACTTCTTCGCTCAGTTGGACGGTCAAGAAGCCCAGGAAGTTTATGAAATGGTGCTATGCGAAGTTGAAGCACCTCTGCTTGATATCATTATGCAGCACACTCGTGGCAACCAGACCCGCGCCGCCAACATGCTGGGCATCAACCGCGGCACACTGCGCAAGAAGCTGAAAAAATACGGCATGAACTGATATAAATTCATAATGTATTGAAATAAAAAGGCCTTTCTTTAATAAGAAGGGCTTTTTTGCTTTTCATGTACCCCTATATGCACCCAGTAGTCCCATCAAAGCTCTGCTTGCCCTTGAGCGCTCATCAGCCTATGAGTCAATCACCGACTAGCTGCCATTTGCCACTCTGGGCTTCTTCCTGTGACAACAAAACCTTATCATGGGTTTCGAATGCCTTTTGCTCAAAATTGGCCTTCTGATTAGTCATTTTCTTTTCGCCGGATATAGTTAGGGTTTGTCTAACCTCACCATCACAAATCAGGTTGAGTTTCTTGCCAATAACATCAAAATCCTTCTCATAACCGGCGCAAGCCAAGATTGTAACTCCTCCCGGTAGTTCAAATTTTTCCTGTACATTCATTTTCATCTTCACAGCGACCACCTTTCCATATTTAAGACTATGGCATTGACGATTTTTTCAGCGCCCCATAACTGGCTCAGCAAGTACGTAGGATTGGAAGTGAATACAGCAAACCGCCAGAGGGAATTGGGCGTGAAAGAACTTTCCTCGAGATTGTTAATCTCTATCGAGGAAAGATCGAGAGGGCTACTCTCCGGTAAGGTCAAACAAAGTATCAGAACTTCTCTGGATAGCTTCTTAAAAGCTCTGGGATTTCCAGTGGCATATCAGCAAGTACCGCAACTGAATTTCTGAAAGAGCTGCCACTTTCAATTTTTGCATCTGGGTCAGCACCTGCTTCGAGTAACACTGCAACGATTTCTGACGAATAAGGCTTGCTGTCAAACACCATTTTCAAAGGCGTAGCGCCATCCTCGGGCCGGTGATTGATAAGTTTTTCGGCGCCATTTTCCAACAGTAATTTGATGGCCGGAAGGTTCTTTTGCCTGACCGCATAAATCAGCGGGGTATAGCCATAGCTGTCAACGGCGTTCACATCGAGCCCCTTTTCGATGAGAAATTGGATAGATTCTGGCGGAGTATCCCCATCCGATAACTGATGTAAATACGTCCATTTGTCATTTTCAGTTACCCTGTGAATATTACATCCTTGCTGGATAAAGGACTGGGCAATATCTAATTGTCCTTTTCTTAGTGCTCTATATAGTTTGTATTCTGGCCTGTCCGTATATCTCATTTCTGTTACCTGTTTTCCAAAAATTCTTCCATGTGTTCGATGATTTTGTTTGACCTTTCACCGAATTTAAGACCATGACATTGACGAGATTTCAAATACACTGGGGGGGCAATGGAGACCTCTACATGAAAAACGATATACCAACAACAAAAGCGGGTAGTTAACATCAATCTGAATTTAACATTGATATTAACTGTACTACTCAGTCCCGAACCGACTTGCTCCACACCAGTCCTTGGGGGATGAATGGGTCAACGACCGGCTGCTCCATTCCAGCGTGGATCCCCAAGTTGGTCAGCGCCACAGCAAACTCGGCATAGTGGCCACGAGTTGTGCCGCTTTCTTCGCCGTAACGGGCGCCATGGTGCCAAATAGCCAAGTTGCGTTTAATACCATCTTCAAAGCTCAACGCATCTTTGTGAATGATCCCCCACAGAGCCAAGTGCAAGGTAAAGTAATTGCTACGTCCGCTGATTTTTTTGCTGGGTTTGGCGGTGTATTCGTCCAGACGCTTTTGGCAATGGGCACTGGCTTTATCATGGTCGCCGTTAAACCAGGCTTTTAGCGCATGCACCAAATCGTCAGTGGTATCCGGTTTGCGGTTGCCTGGAAACTGCTCTTCCGGGTACAGCAAACAGGCTTCTTTGGCGATCGCCAACTCACCGGCGGCCATGGCGCAGTTGAAACAGCTGACGACATCAATGGATTCCTTACCCATGGTAACCTTTTCGCCGATAAACTCTGGGGCGTTCGGGTCAAAAGCCATTTTCAATGGTCGTAATTGATACTCTGCGGCTTTTTTGAAAGCGGCCTTGGCCTCATCAAATTTTTGGTTCAGTGCATAGGACATGCCCAAGCTGGCATAATCAAAGCCGCGGCCCCAATAAACGTGCTCTATCTCATGATCCTTATAAAAACCAGTTTCATCCAAAGCTTTTTTTCGGGCGATGGTTTCCAAATCGATTTCTAGTTCATTGGCAAGCTGCTCTGCCGAGAGTTGGGGGATTTTTTTGGTCATGGTTATTTGTTTCCTTTCAATGCTTTTAATCCATCGGCAAAGGTGCTCTTGACTGTCTCAAACTCGGGGATGGTGAATTCTTGGAGCACCCCCTCTTTTGGGGGGAGCAGGTTACCTGCATTATCTTGCCAAAAGTAACGTACCTGGCCTGTTTCGGTGTTGGTAAAGATTGCCAGGTGGTTTTTCTTCCCATCCTTGTCAAGGATACTTTGCCACAGCTGTTGTTCTTTCTGCTGATAGGGGCCGCCTTTCCGGTTGGAGGCTTGACCGACTTTGGGAGCCTTTTTCTTCATCCTTGCCGCCCAGCGTTTATTTTTTCTGTCTGACCCTTGTCTTTCCCGGAACTGATTTTCACTGAGGCTAGTACTGTTGTTACTGTAACCCTTGTGCTCAATCTCAACCAAGCCGCGCTTTTTACAATCCATCATATTGTCGCAGCCGTGATAACGGTGGATAAAGCCCTCATTTTGCTTTAGTCCCAAGTCCTTGTATACCTGCTCGGCACCATATTGTCCCAGGGCTTCACTCAGGGCATTAGGGGATTTGGTGTTGATTTGGGATAGGATTTTACCGGCTTCTTCTTTGAACTCGGCCAAGTCAGTGACAAGCTTCTTGCGATTGGTGGCAGCCTCAAGCGCCAATAGTGCGGCTTCATAACCAACAAACGATTGTACTGCTTCCGCTCCGGCCAACTCATTATCCGCAAGTAGCAGAGTTGGATTACCCCGATAGCGTTCCCCTAATTCTTCCGGAGTCAGGATTTGGCCTGTCGCTTCATCTTTGGCTTGAATGATCCCTTTATCGGCCAGCCACTCGGCTTGTGATGCGCGTTGCTCGTCAATGTAATCATTGATGACCTGTTTAGCACCGCCCATCATGGCGTTAATAGCTTTGGTTATCCCGGTTTCTTTCAGCTCGGTTGGGGCTTCCGGTGCTGGGGGGCTTTGTTTCCTAAATTAGGAATCAGGCCCAAAGCCCCCTTTTATGGTTGATATTTAGTCAACCAGTCGAGTTTGGGGCATACCTATCCCGGTAATTTTGTTCAACGCTTTGATCATGGCATAAGTTTCTCCAACCTGAGCATTGTAGTTTCGTAGTGTCAGTGTGCCACCCAGCAACTGTTTGAAACGGAACATTCCTGTCTCTGAAAGAGAGCGGAGATGATAGCCAAAGCGCTTCTTCCAATGAGTATTGCTACCATAGAGTTTTTGACAGGCGACAGCGATGTTTCGTGGGTGACCTATTTCCCATAATGCTGCCCCTTCCCTTGGAGGGATTAGTGGCGTCGCTCGTTTTATCCGAATCGCCTCGTAACAAGCGCGAGTGTCGTAAGCTCCATCACCTGATATCTCGATGATTTTTCGACGTGTCTGTTTAAGCAAAGCTGGGAAAGCCTCGGCATCAGTGACATTAGACAAACTCAGCTCGGCAGCAATGATTTCATGAGTGCTGGTATCGACAGCTAAGTGAAGTTTACGCCATACCCGACGTTTACCATCTGTGCCGTGTTTTTTGACTTTCCATTCGCCTTCGCCGTAAACCTTAAGCCCGGTAGCATCAATGGCCAGATGTTGAATCGGCCCTCGGGTGGGGCATTTGAATAAGACCTCTACTGATTTGGCCCGTTTACTGATGCAAGTGTAATACGGGCAAGCCAGCGGAACCCGAGCAAGGAGAAACACGGAGTTAATAAACCCTTGCAGCGCTCGCAGTGGCATGGAGAAAACCCGCTTCACCATCAGAGCAGTAGTAATTGCCAGCTCGCTAAACAACCGTGGTCTGTCTCGTTTTCCAGATTTAGTCAGGTTTAGCCACTGTTGGATGGCTTCCTCATCAATCCAAAAAGTGAGAGAGCCCCGATTGATAAGGGCTTGGTTATATTGCTTCCAATTGGTTGTTTTGTAACGTGGTTTAGGCATGCGGAACGATAGGTAGTGAGATTTGGTTGTTCAGATCGCAGCTTTCCTGATTAGTTCCACCTGATTTAGGAAACAAAGCCTTAGTCATACTCAAACCTACCTAGTCTAGATAGCTGGTTAACGATTTCATCCCAAGAATTGCCTATGCACTTGTTGCAATATCTCTCTATTTTAGATATTAGTAATGGAATGTCGTATTCTCTTAAGAAAATTTTGTTTCCGCCTAAAATTAAATCTTCAGAATTACATTCCATCCATTGAAATGAAATTATTTCAACATCAAAGTTGTTAGAAGCATCGTCACCTTCTGGCCCTATTGATAAAGACAAAAGGAAGTGGAATATTTTTTCATTTTCAGGCCAGTATGTTTTTATGTCAAAATCAGGTGAGAAGTAATTTTTTAATTCAGCTCTCATTTTTCTACCTTTTTTAAATGTGAGTTATCTTGCCATGATTTTCCCATCCATGATGAAAAACTTTTAGAGACTAAATAAAGAACTATATCTAAAAAAGCTGAATTTTCAGCCTTTTTATTTTATTAACATTCAAAGGCTCCAACAACAATCGAGTAGAGTTAACATTGATGTTAACGGCACGACTTAGTCTCGATCAGACTTGCTCCTCACCAACCCCTGAGGAATGAAGGGGTCAAACACTTGGGTAGTGTTCATAAATCTGTGTCATTTGAGTAATATACACCCAAAAGGATATTCA
>NZ_NIJM01000078.1 GCF_002836945.1 Shewanella chilikensis | reverse complement strand
GCAATTGGCATTCAAGGCATCTGACTGAAGGCATGCCGGGGCCTGTCGAAGTCGGATTTCCCCAAGTGTCCGCCAGGCGGACACTTTTGCAAAAAGCGGACAGTATCCGCTTGTCCGCGGACACAAATAAAATCTCCACTGCTTTCCAACCAATTGATAACTATGACTATCTAAACTTGGCACAAGCTTTGTAAACCTAGTTGCAACAAGATGGTCACAAGCTCAATTGAGGAACAAACGGGATGATTAAGGATACCAGCGGACAAGACAAGCAAGTGGCGCCGAGTTTAGCGCGTCGCCTCAAGTGGCCGGTTACCCTGGGCGCGGCAGTATTGTTGCTGTCGGGCCTGGTGTGGGCCAGTGTCAGTGGCAGCGGTGTCAGTGAATCCATAGATCGCAGTGAGCTGCGCTTCGCCACTCTGGAGCGCGGCACTCTGACCCGGGATATCGCCACTACAGGCAAAATAGTCGCCGCCAACGCGCCAATCCTCTACAGCCCTGAAGGCGGCACTGTGACTCTGATAGCCAATCCGGGGGAAAGGGTCGAGCAGGGCCAGGTGGTCGCGACCATAGAAAGCCACAGCCTGACCAACAGCCTCAAGCAGCAGCAAGCCCAGCTCGATGGGATGAAGAGTGCCCTGGAACGGGCCAAGTTGGACGCCCGACGTAATCAACTCAAGGCGAATCAGACACTGGATATGGCCAAGGTGGATCTGGAGGCAGCAGACAGGGAGAGCCGCCGCGGCGATCAACTGATCGAAACCAGCCTGATCTCCAAGATAGATTACGAGAAGAGCAAGGATGAGCTGCACAAGGCCAAGCTGCAGTATGCCCATGCCCAGCAGGAAGCCGCACTGATGAAAGACACCCTGACCTTTGAGCTGCAAAACAAGGCGGCCGAGGTCAATCGTCAGGCATTGGTGGTAGCCGAGTTGGAACGTCAGGTGGCAGCACTGAACATCACAGCCCCTGTTGGCGGCATTATAGGTAACTGGCTGACGGAACAAAAAGCCCGTATCGCCCAGAGCCAGCCGATCCTGACCGTAGTGGACTTGAGTGCCTTCGAGGCCGAGTTGGCTGTGCCGGAAACCTACGCCGATGAACTGGGGCTGGGGATGGATGTGGAACTCAACTTCGGCGGCGTGATGGTGATGGGCAAGTTGGCCTCCATCTCCCCCGAAGTACGTAACCGCGAAGTCTCTACCCGGGTCCGGTTCCAGCAGGATACCGCTTTGCACCTGAGGCAAAATCAGCGCCTGTCGGCCAGAGTCTTGTTGGAAAACCGTGCCGATGTGCTGATGGTCAAGCGCGGCGCCTTCGTGAACAGTGGCGGTGGCCGCCTGGTGTACCGTCTCCAGGGGGATATTGCCGAGCGCACCGAGATCAAACTCGGCGCCCGCAGCATGAGCCATATCGAGGTGCTGGAAGGCGGCGAGGTGGGAGATCAATGGGTGATTTCCAATATCGATCTGTTCAATGACGCCGAGCAAGTGCTGGTTCGCTGAGGAGAGAAGAATGAAAACCGAAAACTTCAACACCGAACGTCTGGTGGCGGCCCTGGCTCTGCTGCTGTTGCTGGTGGCGACTCTGATCTATACCCGAGATACCTCGGACTGGTTTCTGCTGGGACTCAATCTTATCGAAGCCACCACAGTCAACTCTGTGTCGGCCGAGCCGGGGCAAGTTGCCGATGTCAGCCATACCGCGATGGTGCCGGGCCAGTGGCTTGGGCAATGCCTGTCTGCCCTGACGAAACTAAAATAACCCACCGAATAACGCAAAAAATAAGGAACTAAAACCATGTTAACCATGAAAAATATCAACAAGGTGTTCAAAACGGATTTAGTGGAAACCCATGCGTTACGGGATTTCAATCTGTCGGTGCAGGAGGGGGAGTTTGTTGCCGTGACCGGACCGTCGGGCTCGGGTAAAACCACCTTTCTCAATATCGCCGGTCTGCTCGAAGGCTTTACCCATGGCGAGTATTTTCTCGATGATGTCAATATCTCCAACCTGAATGACAACAAGGCTGCGGCCATTCGCAATGAGAAAATTGGCTTTATCTTTCAGGGTTTTAACCTTATCCCCGACTTGAATCTGGCAGAGAATGTTGAAGTACCACTGCGTTATCGCGGCTTTGGCGCCAAGGAGCGCCAGAAGCGGGTGAAGCAGGCGCTGGAGCAGGTGGGCCTGGGGGCGAGGATGAAGCATCTGCCCTCACAACTCTCGGGTGGTCAGCAGCAGCGGGTGGCCATCGCCCGCGCCTTGGCCGGGGAGCCGAGATTCCTGCTCGCCGACGAACCTACGGGTAACTTGGACAGCCTGATGGCCCGCCAGGTGATGGAACTGCTGGAGGAGATCAACAAGGCCGGCACGACCATCATTATGGTAACCCATGACCCGGAGCTGGCCCGCCGCGCCCAGCGCAATATCCAGATAGTGGATGGCCAGGTGTGTGATTTCAGCCGTTATCAAACCGAACAGGCGCCGCAGCTGGATGTGGCCGAACAAGTGGCCAGCTAAGGAGCGCGAGCATGTTTATTTACTATGTTGACCTGGCCTGGCGCAGCATCAAAAAGACGCCGATATTGTCGCTGTTGATGGTGTTGGCCATCTCAGTGGGGATAGGGATCACCATCACCACGCTGAACGTGTACAGCATGATGTCCTTCAATCCGGCCGGGGATCGCGCCGAGCAACTCAACACAGTGCAGCTGTGGAGCCAGGGACCCGATTCCTGGGATGAGTTTAACTCGCTGATCACTTTTCAGGATGCCATGAATCTGCGTAAGGGGGAGCTCCCCAAATCGCAGGCCGCCATGTTCCGCAGTGGTATGGCGGTGCAAACGGATGACCCTGAAGTTCTGCCCATGTTGCAGGGCGTCAGGGTGACAGACCGCGGCTTCTTCTCACTGTTCGAAGTGCCTTTTCTCTATGGCAATGTTTGGGACAAATCAGTGGACGAGCAAGCGGCCTATCAAGTGGTTATCGGCAGAAAGCTGAACCAGAAGCTGTTTGGCGGCGAGAACAGCGTCGGCAAGACGGTCTATCTCAACCGCAAACCCTTTCAGGTGGTGGGCGTGATAGCTGACTGGAACCCTCAGCCCAAGTATTACGATCCTACCAGCGGCGCCTTTGCCAGTGCCGAGCAAGTGTATATTCCGTTTTCGCTGGCCGCCCATGAAGAGTTTCCGGTTTGGGGGAATGTCTCAGGTTGGAAGTATGAGCGTCTGGACAACTATCAGGACAGACTGGTTTCAGAGAAAGTCTGGCTCGAGTACTGGGTCGATCTGCCAAGCGCAGAAGACAGAGCCGCCTATAAGAACTTCCTCGCTCAGTATGTCGAGCAGCAAAAAGAACTGGGGCGCTTTACCGATGGCAAGTCTCCCTCTGAGTCGGCGCAGCTGTCCGATGTAGACGCCTGGCTGGAGAAAAATCACGTAGTGCCTGAGGACAATAAGATTCTGGTGGGGCTGAGCATACTGTTTCTCAGTGTTTGCCTGGTCAATATTCTGGGGTTGATGCTGACCAAGTTCCTTAAGCGAGCCCCCGAGGTTGGCGTGCGCCGCGCCATTGGGGCCAGCCGCGGGCAGATCTTCTCTCAATACATGGTCGAGGTGGGCGTGATCGGGCTGCTGGGTGGTTTTCTCGGCCTCGCCTGGGCCTGGGGAGCACTCTATAGTCTGTCGGCGCGCTTCGGGGTTGCCGAAGGGCTGACGCACCTGTCTTTGAGTATGTGGTTTATCACCCCCGGGATAGCGGTAGGTACCGCCATGTTGGCGGGTCTTTATCCGGCTTGGGTTGTGTGCCGCACTAAACCAAGCGTTTACCTCAAGAGCCAGTAAGGGATTGACTATGCTAAATATTAAACCGGTTTTCAGCAGCCTGATGCGCAGCAAGAGCGGCCCGATACTACTGCTGATGCAGATCATCTTATCGGTGGCCATAGTCGCCAATGCCAGCTTTATTATCCATGAACGTTTGACCATGATGCAGCGTGATTCCGGGATTGCCGAGCAGGAGATCCTGGCCTTTACCGTCTACAACTTCGACCCCAATATAGATACCAAGCTGCAGAACAAGGTCGACCAGCAGATCCTCCGCCGCCTGCCCAATGTCGTCACGGCGACGTCCACCAATATGTTGCCGCTCAGTGGCAGTGGCTGGTCCACCACGCTGAATCTGGGGCCGGATCCGGAAACGTCCAAGACGACGCCTCAGCTTGCCATGTACCTGGGGACAGAGCACACCCTGGAAACCTTGGGGGTCAAGTTGGTGGATGGGCGTAACTTCTACGCCAACGAGATCAATGATGATGTTAACGGCAGCAATAAGCTGGTGATCATCAGCAAGGCGCTGGCCGATGAGGTTTGGCCGAATGAGTCCGCCGTGGGCAAGACCCTCTGGGCCGACAGGGACGAGAATGTCACAGTGATAGGTGTGGTCGACAAACTGCAGGGTGCCTGGGTGGACAGCAAAGATCTCGAGTACAGCCTGATCCAGAACGTCGATTACACTGGGCATTTCTACATGGTGCGGGCGCCGAGCGAGCATCACAAGGCGTTGAAAGAGCAGATCCTCGAGGCCTTGATGAAGGAAAACCCCAATCGGGTGATCGATGATTTCCAATCCATCCAGGAAGTAAAGCAAAGCTCCTATCGTGACCACGAGCTCATGGTCAGCGTACTGTCCATGATGGTGATTTTGCTGCTGCTGATCACCAGTTTGGGTCTGACCGGTATGGTGATGTTCAACATTCAGCGCCGCACCAAACAGATTGGCACCCGGCGGGCCTTGGGGGCCACCAAGGCCGATATCCTGAGTCTGTTTCTGACGGAAAACTACCTTATCTGTATCGCCGGAGGGCTGTTGGGGGCTTGTCTTGCCGTGGTGTTGGGGCAACAACTGATGCAGCACTATGACCTGCCACAGCTCGACCTCATCTATCCGCTGCTGACAGTGGTGGGCATGTTGCTGGTGACGACAGTGGCTGTGGTATTGCCTGCCCGCAGGGCGGCGAATATCTCACCGGCAATGGCGACCCGCAGCGTCTGAACCGCCTGCCGCCCATTCGAGTCGACGGCATGGCTCATGCAGTTTGGCTCGCGTTGGCGGCAGCTTTAGGTTAGTTTTACTCATAATTTTTACAATGGATATAACAGGATGTAACAAGCAGGCATGATGGATACTGTACTCGTTGTCGATGACAATCAGGCCGTATGTCAGGCGTTGTCGCTGATGTTGGAAATTGCTGGTTACCGGCCGCTCAGTTGTCAGAGCCCTCAGGAGGCGCTGTACTTTATTGAGCAAGAAGAGGTCAGCCTGGTGATCCAGGACATGAATTTCAGCCGCGACACCACCTCGGGGGAGGAAGGGCGGGAGCTGTTTCACGCCTTGCGCAGTCGCCAGCCGCAACTGCCAATCATCTTGCTCACTGCCTGGACCGAGCTGGAAATGGCAGTGGAATTGATGAAGGCCGGGGCCGCCGATTATCTGGCCAAGCCCTGGGATGACAACAAGTTGCTCAACAGTGTCGCCAACCTGATTTCCCTCTACAAGCTGCAACAGGATAACCAGCAGTTGCAGCAGCGTGAGCAGCAACGGCAGGCGGCATTCGACGGCGCCGATCTCTGTGGTTTGGTATTTGCCAGCGCTGCCATGGAGCGCTGTGTTGATCTGGCGTTGCAACTGGCACGCTCGGATGTCTCAGTGCTGATCACCGGCCCCAATGGCGCAGGCAAGGATAAACTGGCGGACATACTGCACGCCAATTCGCCGCTGAAACACAAGCCGCTTATCAAGGTCAATGTCGGCGCCTTGCCGATGGAGTTGATGGAAGCCGAGCTGTTTGGCGCCGAGGCCGGTGCATTTACCGGCGCCACCAAGGCCCGTATCGGCCGTTTCGAAGCGGCCGATGGCGGTACCCTGTTTCTGGATGAGATAGGCAACCTGCCGCTGTCCGGGCAGATAAAACTGCTGCGGGTATTGCAGACGGGCGAGTTTGAACGCCTGGGCAGCCACCAGACCCGTAAGGTCAAGGTCAGGCTGCTGAGTGCCACCAACGCCGATCTGCGCCAGGACATTATCGAAGGCCGTTTTCGTGAGGATCTTTTCTATCGCCTCAATGTGGTGGAACTGGCATTGCCACCATTGGCGCAGCGCAAAGACGACATCTTGCCGCTGGTGGAACACTTTTGTGCCGGCGCGGCCGCGGCCTTGAACAAGAGCTCGGCGCTGAGCAAGAGCCTTACGTTGGACAAGAGTGCCAAAGAGGCACTGCTGGCCCACGACTGGCCCGGCAATGTACGCGAGCTGGAGAACGCCTGTAAACGCGCGGTTTTGCTGAGTCGCGGCGAGTCCTTGAGCTGCAGTGATTTCGGTTTGGCAGCGGCAACCGCCTCGAAAACTATCTTGGATTCAAGTGTCGGCCAAGCTCCAGAGAGCCATGGCCAACCAGCCGGGGCAGAGGAGCCGGGTAAGGCGGAAATAGAAGCGGCGCTGGCTGAGCACGGCGGCGTTATCGCCAGGGTTGCCAAGTCATTTGGCATCAGCCGTCAGGCGCTCTATCGGCGGATGGAGAAGTTTGGTATCGACGGCAAGAGGCAGGCATGACAGGAGGACTCAGTCTAAGACACAGGCTGCTGCTGGGCATGCTGCTGAGCACCTTGCTGGGTTTGCTGCTCGGGTGGGGTTGTTTGTTGTGGTTGGGGCCTGAATGGTTATGGCTGGCGGTGGTGGCAGGGTTGCTGGCAGCGCTGGGCATAGGGCTTAGGTTGACCCGAACCCTGGGTGACAGCCTGGCGGGGCTGGAAATCGGCATGCTTAACCTGATTGATCGAGATTTTAGTGTCTCGTTGCCGGACAGCGGCATCAATGAGCTGGATAGACTGGCTCAACTGTTCAACGAGGCGTCGGCCCGGCTCAGGCAGGAGCGGCAGCATATCTATCAGCGGGAATTGCTGCTGGATAAGGTCATTCAAAACTCGCCCAATATCATGCTGCTGTGCGATAGCGTGGGTCATATCATTTATGCCAACGACGCCGCCAAACATCTATTCAATGCCAGGAAAGGCCTGGAAGGAAGCAGCCTCTCTGAGCTCAAAGCCAAGGTGAGCGAAGAGATGCGTCAAATGTTGGAGAGTGAGCGCGATGGCCTGTTCAATCTCGGCTTGCCGGAAGGCGAAAACCAGAGCTGGCACCTGAGTCGCGGCCAGTTCAACCTCAATGGTCAGCAGCATCAGTTGCTGCTGCTCAAGCAGATGACCCGTGAGCTCAACCGCCAGGAGGTGGCGGTGTGGAAAAAGGTGATCCGGGTAATCAGTCATGAACTCAATAACTCGCTGGCGCCTATTGCCTCCATGGTCAACTCGGGTCGGCGCTTGACCACGGAGAACCGCGATCCCAAGCTGAGCCTGATCTTCGATACCATAGAAAATCGCACCAATCATCTGGGGCAATTTATCGAAGGTTATGCCCGTTTTGCCAAACTGCCCAGCCCCAGGAAACACGTTATTCCATGGGCCCGCTTGCTGCCTGAGTTGGCTGAGCATTACGCCTTTGTCTGCCACAAGACCCCTACGCTGACTTTGTTGGCCGATGAGGTGCAGCTGGAGCAGGTGTTGCTGAATCTGCTCAAAAATGCCCATGAGTCCGGCTCGGCGCCTGAGGAGATTGAGCTACAGATAGCCGGCCGCTCCGGTTGGCGCAGCGATGCTGCCGACCCGGTTGCCGGCGTCAGTATCTGCGTGATGGATCGCGGCAGTGGCATGTCAGCGGAGGTGTTGTCGCAGGCGCTGTTACCCTTCTATTCCACCAAGCCTCAGGGCAGTGGCCTGGGACTGGCGCTTTGCCGGGAGATTGCCGAGGCTCACGACGGTCGTCTCAGCCTGCAAAACCGTCAGGATGGTGGCTTGTTGGTTCAGCTGTGGTTACCGCAACAGTGAGTCATACTTTCGGGTGATTTTTAACGGTTCTCGACTCAGCCGAAATAGCTATTTTTCAGGTAAATATGTCGCTGGCGGGTGACTCGGTTCCGGCGCTGCTGTTAATGTAATGCTCTTGTTAAAGGAATGGCCTTTTCAGGCAACAAAGGGAATTTTCGGGGACAATGCCGCACTCTGTCTTGTTATCCATGCGCTGTATCTTGTGCTTACTGATGCTGACACTTGCGTCTGCTCCGGCGTTGGCCGCAGCCGAGGCGGATGACATAGAGATCAGTGGCTTGGTCATAGACAGAACCCTGACCCGCTTTGGCAAGGATTTTGGTTTTTACTACTCGGGGTATTGGCGGGATCTGCCCTTTACCCAGGGATTCAATGTCACCCTTTACGAAACAGTTTTCCCTCAGGCCGGCACCTTGCTGACACTGGAGGTTAACGGTACCCGTATTTACCAAACCCATTTTGGCCGCAGAGCCAGTCCCATCAAGGAGCGGGCCGAACAGGCGATTCTCTTGACCATAGATTATATCGCCTCGGTCAGAGCCCAATCCATGACAGGGGAATTGGGATCCCATTGGGATGGAATTTAGGAAGCAAGCACAATGACACTCAGGATGTTAATCGCAGCCGGCGCCTTGCTGGCTTTTTCGGGGCAGGCCACCGAACTGGTCTATACCCCAATCAACCCCAGTTTTGGCGGTAACCCTCTCAACGGTTCGTTTCTGCTGAGCAAGGCCCAGGCCCAAAATGACAATCAGGTCGCCGGCAATGAAAAGGATTTTGTTACCCGCTTCAAGGAGTCGCTGGAGCGTAACATTATCAACTCCATCACCCGCGGTGTGGCCGACGGTGATATCACAGACGGCGTTTATGATACTGGGGACTACCGGGTCGAAGTTGCCTCCACCGGCAGCGGTGTGATGTTGACTATTACCAACCTGCTTTCCGGCGAAGTTACTGTGATAGAGATGCCTATCTATGGAGGTAATCCATGAGGTGGCTGGCACTGGTTTCACTGTTACTACTGGGGGGCTGCAGCCTGGTTCCCAAGCCTGATTTGAATATCAATGAGGCCCAGGTAAATCCCTTGAGTGAAACCATGAAGGCGCTGCAGTCGCGTCCCGGGCCGCGTTTTCCTATCCCGGTTGCGGTTTACTCTTTTCGGGATCAGACCGGGCAATATAAGCCCCAGGCCAATGTCAGTTCCTTCTCGACCGCAGTGACCCAGGGGGCTACTTCCATGTTGGTGCAGACTCTGCTGGACTCCAGGTGGTTTACCCCTGTGGAGCGGGAAGGGCTGCAGAACCTGCTGACCGAGCGCAAGATCTCAGGTAAGCAGCAGGGGCGCAATAATGAAGTGCCGACCCTGACCAATGCCAGGCTGCTTCTGGAAGGCGGGATCATCAGCTATGAAACCAACGTGGAAACCGGCGGCAGCGGCGTGGAATACTACGGTATAGGCGCCTCCGAGCTGTACCGGGAAGATCAGGTGACCATTTATCTCAGGGCGGTGGATGTACACACAGGTAAAGTGCTGATGTCGGTCAATACCACCAAGCGGGTGTTCTCTCAGGAGATGCGTGCCGGCCTGTTCCGTTACACCAGTTTGAACCGCCTGGCCGAGGCCGAAGTGGGCTTTACCACCAATGAGCCGGTACAGTTTTGTGTGTTGCAGGCGATAGAACTGGCGGTCTCCGAGCTTATCGATAAGGGGAGCCGCATGGGTTACTGGAGCGCCGAGGCTTCGGGCGACAACAGCCTGAGTCAGGGATAAACAGCTTGAGCGAGAGAGCAACAGCTTGAGCGATAGGTAAACCGCAGTTTGTTGATTTTTAAAAAGAAGGGCCCGCAATTGCGGGCCCTTTGTTTGACTAATTCAAGGGCGTTCATTTCAGCTGGTTCATTTCATAAGGCCGATTTCCGGAGGCTGGTTTCCGGGGTTTTGACTCTGAAGGGCTAGGCTGCCACACCGCGCCAGAACAGGCGAAAGCTGGCGTCTCTGGCCTCTCTGGTAGCATTCTGAGGCTGGTTGCAGAAGAATCGCGCCGCCGCCAGGAACTGGCTGTGGCACGTTTCCAGCAACAGCTCTCTGGGTAAGTCTGCCAATACCCCTTGGTTGATGCCCTGCTCCAACAGTTCAGCGATAAAGCCGAGAATGCCATGCATTGCCTGCTGCCTGACCGCTTTACTAACACTGGGTGACATGGCGTATTGCACAAAGAAACTCAGCTTCAGAGGCTGCGCCAGTGCCCAATCGAGCCCGGCCTGCCACAGCATTTCTGCCCGCAGCGGCAATTCAGTGATACTTGCCGGCGCCTTTGGCAAGCTTGCTGAAATGGCGTCGGCAAACTCTGTCTTGATAGCCAGAAATAGCTGGTCCATCAGGATTTCTTTACTGGCAAAGTGATGGAACAGGGTGCCCGTGGCGACGCCGGCATGGCGGGCTATGCTGGCGGTCGAGGTGGCATAGAAACCTTGCTCGACAAACAGTTGCAATGCGCTGCCCAGGATCTGCTGCTTCTTGTCCTGTTTGCCGCTTATTGCCCGGGTTGCTTCTCTGCTGCGCTTCATCTGAGAAACACCTTCAACAGTAGCTTCTGGATCCCCTTGCCGTAGGGTGGATGCACCAGTTTGCCGGTATTGAGTCGCCCCCGGGACAGCACAGTGCGGGCGTGGCTGAAGGTGCGAAACCCTTCCTGGCCGTGGTAGTGACCCATGCCGGACGGGCCTATGCCACCGAAGGGGGCATCGTCGGCGGCCACATGAAACACGGTTTCATTGATACAGACGCCGCCAGAGTGGGTTTGGGACAATACCTTTTGCTGCACTTCTTTATCGAAACTCATCAGATACAGGGCCAAAGGTCTGGGGCGCGCCTTGATATAGTCGAGCGCCTGCCCCAGCTCTTGATAACTGACCAAGGGCAGCAAAGGGCCGAAGATCTCTTCCTGCATCAGTTTCATATCGTCGCTGACCTTGGTCAGCAGCAAGGTGGGCCATTTGCGCTGTTCGGCGCTGGGCAATTTGCTGAGTGGTTGCTCGCGGTCGGCTGCAAATACCTGTGCCCCTTTGGCGGTGGCATCTTCCAGGAGGGCGACCAGCCTGGCGGCCTGACGTTCGTTGACTATCTGGCCATAGTCCGGGGTGTTGGCAAAGTCGGGGTAGAACTGCTGGAAGCGGTGCCGATAGGCGCTAATAAACTCGGCCTCTTTGCCACTGGGGCAGAGAATATAGTCGGGGGCGACACAAATTTGCCCGGCGTTGAGGCACTTGCCATAGATGAGGCGCTCTACCGCTGTCTCCATGGGCATGTCCCGGGCGATTAACACAGGGGACTTGCCTCCCAGCTCAAGAGTCACAGGGGTGAGATTATCGGCCGCCGCGCGCATTACATGGCGCCCTACCTGAGTCGAGCCGGTAAACAGCAGATGATCGAAGGGCAGGGCGGAGAAACTGGCGGCTATTTCGGCTTCCCCTTCAATCACACAGACCTCGGAGCCATCGAAGACTTCGGCCAGCAGGGAGCGCAGGGCGGCATTGGTGTGGGGAGTATATTCAGACAGCTTCAACATGGCGCGGTTACCGGCGGCAATCACAGTGGCCAGCGGACTCAAGGACAACATGATAGGGAAGTTCCACGGCACTATGATGCCCACCACGCCTTTGGGCTGGTACTCCACCCTGACGCTGGCCGGGGCCAGCAATAATCCGGCATGGCGGCGACTGGGTTTCATCCAGCCTTTGAGATGCCTGAGGCTGTAGTTGATCTGGGTAACGACCGGCAGTATGTCGGAGATCAGGCTATCGTCGGTCGACCTGTGGCCATAGTCGCGACTGAGTGCATCTGTGAGGGCCTGTTGGTGTTTCAGCAAGGCTTGTTTTAATGCCTTGAGCTTGGCCTTGCGCTCGCCAAGGCTTGGCATGGGGGCGGCACTGAAAGCCTGGCGCTGCACGGTGAATTTTTGCAGCAGTTGCTGATTCTCCACTGTGAGCGGCTCTGGGTTAACAAGCGACATATTGCCTCCTTTGGCAGCCATTAGGCTGTCTTTAAAATAACCGACTGATTAGTCGGTCTGATGTTAGTTCAGTCTGCGCCTATTGGCAATAACCCGGCTATATTTGATATGGATCACAGAATGCGTCACGGCCGCCAACTAGACTGAAATCGAATAGATGGGGCCTTGTTTTTGAAATCGTTGACATAAGGAATTGATGATGAGCTTGAACATGCATGGTATTTCAATCGGAATTGAGCGTTATGGTGATGACGATTTCTTTGTCACCATGAAAGCCGTGGGAAAACTGACCCATGAAGACTATGAATATATGGTGCCTATGCTGGAGTCGGCGATATCCGGTGTGAAGGATCCGGATATTTACGCTTTGCTGGATGTTACCGAGATGGATGGTTGGGAAGCCAGAGCCATGTGGGACGATCTCAAGTTGGGGATCAAACATGGACGCCATTTCGAGAAGATTGCCATTATAGGCAATACCAGTTTGCAGGAATGGATGACCAAGATGGCCGACTGGTTTACGCCAGGGGACATGAAGTTCTTTGTTGACCGCCTCGATGCCATCGACTGGCTGAAAGACTAGACTGCCTTGCCATGAAATGCCCGCCGCCTGTGAGGAGGCGCGGGCATTTTTTTATTGCCATTCCAACAGGCTTTTGAGCTGCTCGCTACGCTCTTGAGTCAAGAGTGCCTGCCATTCCTGCTCACTGGTGGAGCCTTCAAGTGCGGCAAATAGGCGCGCATTGCTGTCGCGGTATTTAAGCCACAACCTCTGCACCGCGCGAAGGTCTTCTTGGGTCACTTCAAACATATAAAGTTCGGGGGCATCCGCCGGGCGCAGTTTTTTCATCAAGGCGCGGTAAACCTGGTTGAGCTCTTTGTCGGCGCCGGCAAAGTCAGGGAAAGTGCTCACCAGTTGCTCTTCGTTACTGAGCATTTCCAAACGTGCCAGATAGTTTTGTCTCTGCTCGCTCTGGGAGCCGATAATAAAGGCGCTGCGACCACTGCCGCCGTGGCCTTCCTCCCTTGAGGTTTTCGCTTGCAACCACAGCTCGAACGCACTGTTGGCCGCCTCAAGCAATTTAAGCGGCGCTAGCCCCAGGCGTTGTTTGATACTTTGGTTGATCCGCTCTAGTTTGGCGAGGCGTTGTTGCTCCTGTCGCTGCTCTTCCCGTGAGGCACAAAAGCCCATTCCCATGCCGCTGGTAATCGCGCTGCAGAGATCAAATTCAGTGGTCTGTTTGGCATTTGAGGCGATTTTGAGCCTGTCTTTGACGGCGATATCCAGCTCGGCCGGTACCTCGGCGCCATAGCAGATGAGCTGCAGCACCTGGCGATCATAATTGTTGCCATCTTGCAGTTTGGAGAGATTCTCGGCCTGTTGCCACAAACGATAGCTATAGCCTTCCGCTAAGGGCGCGCTCAGGGCATTGAGCCGGTTGAAGTCGGGCTTGCCGGCATAGATGCAGGCATCCAGTGTGGTTTGATAGTCGAAGCTAAAGTCCGGATGGTGACTTCTATACTGTTTTAACACCTCGGCCAGCCTGCGCGGGTCGGCACTGCTTGCTGAGCCGCCGCGGGTCAACAGACGCTCTGTCAGGTAATAGAAGGCCTTGGGGTGACCGGCCCTTGCCGCCTGGCTTAAATGGGCTATATCTTCGGCCAAAGGTAAGGAATAACTGTAGCTCAGCATGAAGTGGGCTTCGCTGCTGCCAAGGGCCGCGGCTTGTTCAAAGAGCGGCTTGGCCTGCTGGCTTTGTCCGGCTTGTTGCAGCGCCTTGGCTTCTTCTACCAGACTGGCAGCATTCTCGGCGTAAGCTGGGGTAAAAAAAATCGACAACAGGCTTACGGTAGCGGTTAAATGGAGTAAAGTATTCATAGGGTGTTTAAAAGTTTTGCAATATAACTTGTTGATATTATTCGGCAGGTATCTCATTAGTCGATGCCCGTCGTGTCAAGGAGGTCGCTATGCGTAACAAAGATATCCTCTGGCCCACTGATTTCAGTGATACAGCCGCGAGCGCATTGAGATATGCTATTGAAATGGCTAATCTTTACCATGTGGGGCTGCGAATTTTGCACGTGGTCGATCAGCCTTTCGGTGATGAAAACTATCAGCTGTTGATCATCACTCCGGAAGAACTGGCGCAAACCATGGAGAAGGCTGCGGCCGAGAAGATGCATGAGTTGCTGGCCAAGCTGAAAAGCCCACTGAAGATTGAAACTGTTATTCGCCGCGGTGACGCGGTTGATGAGATCCTGGCCGAAGCCGAGTCTGCCGATGTTGGCATGATAGTGATTGCCAGCCATGGTCGCAGTGGCCTGGCCCATTTTCTCAGCACCAATGTGGCCGAGGCCGTGGCCAACAAGGCTCGCTGCCCCGTGTTGGTGGTGAAGTAACAAGTCGATACTGCTTGAATGAGTACTAGAACGAGGAGCCGGGCTGCTCGAGAAAGGCCTGCTCCTCGGCGGTCGACTGCCGTCCCAATATGGCATTGCGATGGGGATAACGGCCAAACCTGTCAATAATCGCCTTGTGCCTCAACTCAAAGTCATAGTTGTCCCTGGTTTGTTCCGAGGCGAACAGTTCCAGGGCTTTTTGAT
>NZ_NIJM01000077.1 GCF_002836945.1 Shewanella chilikensis | reverse complement strand
GAGCAGTTGGCTTTTAACCAATTGGTCGAAGGTTCGAATCCTTCACGACCCACCACTGAATGCTCCATCTGTATGGGTCGTTAGCTCAGTCGGTAGAGCAGTTGGCTTTTAACCAATTGGTCGAAGGTTCGAATCCTTCACGACCCACCATCCAGAATATCTTCTGCAAAAATATTAAGTCTGATATCTCCAAGCAACATAAATAACCAAGCTAATTTAGCTATAGCTTTTCTACTTTTGTCTCATAGACCTATTGCCAATGTTTCAATTCTGTTAAACATCGGATAGTGCTTCTTGCTAGCTCAATCTGTCTCGGCTGTTGTGCGTTTTGCCGGGTGGATTGGCATAACAACAAGGAGACAATCCAAGATGAAACAAGCAAGACTCACAGGGGTGTGCGCTGCAACCCTTCTGGCACTGGGCGGTTTGGGGACGGCTCAGGCATCGGTATTGGACAAAACTGACGTGGAGTTTGGCGGCTATCTTAAGGCCGATATCATGTTCAGTGATTACGGCAATGGTGCACCCGACTCCAACAACGTCTCACGTCAGTTTTACGTGCCCGGCGCCATCTATGGAGTAGATGGCAACGGCAATCAGGTGACCGACTTCCAGGCTCGGGAAACCCGTTTTAACTTCAAGACGGTAACAGATCTCGACGGCCATACTCTCACCGGCTTTATCGAGCTGGACTTCATGACGCATACTGATGGTGATGAGCGGGTATCCAACAGCTATTCACCGCGCATTCGTCACGCCTTTATCAGCTATGACAACTGGACCATAGGCCAGACCTGGACCACCTTTATGAACCCGGGAGCACTGCCGGAAAACCTCGACTTTGTCGGCGCCACCGAAGGTACCCCCTTTGCCCGTCAGGCGCAGTTGAGATACAGCAATGGCGGCTTTCAAATCGCCATCGAAAATCCGGAAACTACCATTACTCCCTATGGCGGTGGCAGCCGGATCACTAGCGGCAACGGGGTGATGCCGGATCTTATCGCCCGTTATAACTTCAAAACTTCAGGTGGCGCCAGTTTTTCTGTGATGGGGATGCTGAGGCAGCTCGAACTGGAGACTCGTATCGCTAATCAGGATATAGACAGCACTGAGCTCGGCTATGGCGCCAGCGTGGCCGGGATCATCCCTGTGGGCCGAGATGATATCCGTTTCACCGCCACCTATGGCGAAGGCCTGGGCCGCTATGTGGCGCTGAACTTTGCCAATGGCGCGGTACTGGACAACAATAACGATCTGCAGGCGATAGAATCCTACTCAGGCTTTGTGTCTTATCGTCATTGGTGGAACGAGCAGTGGCGTTCAAGCCTTACCTTGTCCGCTTTCAGCGCCGATAACGACGTGTCTCTGACCGGAGGCACGGCTAACAAGGAATCCTATTCAGGTTATATCAACCTGCTTTACTCGCCGGTGAAGGCACTGACCTTTGGGGTAGAGTATATGTATGCCAAGAACGAGCGGGAAAATGGCACAGATGGTGAGCTTAACCGGGTCACCTTCTCGGCCAAATACGTGCTCTAACCCTTGTTGCGACCGGGAGCTGTGACTCCCAATTTATGATTCCTATTTATACTCTTAGCCAAGCCACCTCAGGGTGGCTTGCTTTATTCGGTGGCTTAAATATCCAGGCAATGGCGAAATCTGCCTCAAAGGTTTAGGGGCTGTAATAAATGACATGGTTTCCCTTCATTGCAAATTCCGGTCATAGAGGTTCATCAACGGCATAAACGGGCTATGACCGATTTAGTTGCTGATTGTTGCGTCTAGCTTGCCAAACACTAATTCGCTATTCATGCCATTGATAACATGTGAAAAGTCATTCTTCACATGTTAATGCTTCGGGGGCAACAGGAGAGATAATTGAAATGTAGGGGCAGCTTACATAGGTAAACCGTTTAAGCCGCTCCAGGGGATTCAAGCTGAAAGTAAAAAAAATGCCCCTCCAGGAGGGGCAATGAGGAGGAAGTACGCTTTTACTCTGTACGGTTGAGCCGCGACTCAATCAGAGTATCAATCACGGCTGGGTCGGCCAGAGTTGATGCATCTCCAAGGTTGGTAATCTCGTTGGCCGCAATTTTGCGCAGGAAGCGGCGCATGATCTTGCCGGAGCGGGTCTTGGGCAGGCCGCCGGCAAACTGGATAAGATCCGGGGTCGCCAGGGCGCCAATCTCTTTGCGCACCCATTGTCTCAGCTGTTGTCTTAGCTCTTCGGTGGCTTCTATGCCCTTGGTCAGTGTGACATAGGCGTAGATCCCCTGGCCCTTGATGTCATGGGGATAACCTACAACGGCGGCCTCGGCCACCAGATCGTGCGCCACTAGTGCACTTTCAATCTCGGCGGTACCCAGACGGTGACCGGAGACGTTAATCACGTCATCGACCCGGCCGGTGATCCAGTAGTAGCCATCTTCATCACGGCGGGCACCGTCACCGGTAAAATACATGCCGCGGAAGGTTTTGAAGTAGGTCAGGGCAAAGCGCTCATGATCACCGTAAATTGTGCGCATCTGCCCCGGCCAGGAATCCAGCATCACCAGGTTGCCCTCGGTAGCGCCTTCCAGAATATTGCCCATGTTGTCGACCAGCGCAGGTTGCACCCCGAAGAAGGGGCGGGTGGCCGAGCCAGGTTTGGTATCCGTGGCGCCGGGCAGCGGGCTGATTAGAATGCCGCCGGTTTCGGTTTGCCACCAGGTATCGACAATCGGGCAATGTTCATGACCAATCACCTCGTGATACCAACGCCAGGCCTCAGGGTTGATGGGTTCGCCCACAGAGCCCATGATCCGCAGCGAGCTGCCGTCAAACTGGTCAAACTGCTCCTTGCCTTCAGCCATCAGGGCTCGGATAAGCGTAGGCGCCGTGTAGAGTATGTTTACCTGATGGCGGTCAATCATCTCGCCCAGGCGGGCAGGGCTTGGGTAGTTGGGCACACCTTCGTGGATAAGCACTGTGGCGCCATTGGCCAGCGGGCCGTAAATCATATAGCTGTGGCCGGTGATCCAGCCCACATCGGCGGTGCACCAGTAGACTTCGCCTTGCTTGTAATCGAACACATATTCGTGGGTCATGGAGGCATATACCATGTAGCCGCCTGTGGTGTGCAGCACTCCCTTGGGGTTACCGGTGGAGCCTGAGGTGTAGAGTAGGAATAGCGGATCTTCGGCGCCCATCTCTTCCACTTCGCAATGCTCGGAAGCGGTTTCGGTCAGCGATTCCCACCAGACATCACGGCCATCGACCCAGTTGATATCATTGCCGGTGCGTTTGAGCACTATCACCTTCTCAACCGTGTTGACATCCGCATGGGAGAGCGCCTCGTCGATATTGCGCTTGAGCGGGATAGCCCGGCCGCCGCGCAGGCCTTCGTCTGCAGTCAAAATCACCTTGGAGCGGCCATCTATGATGCGTGAAGCGATGGAATCCGGGGAAAAGCCACCGAATACCACGGAATGTACGGCGCCGATGCGGGCACAGGCCAGCATGGCGATAGCAGCTTCCGGCACCATAGGCATATACATGGTGACCACGTCACCGCGGCGCACGCCCTGGCTCTTGAGGGCGTTGGCAAATTTGCACACTTCTGTGTGCAACTGGCTGTAGCTCAGGGTGCGTTGATCTTTGGCATCATCGCCTTCCCAGATGATGGCGGTTTGGTTGCCAAGTTTTTCCAGATGGCGGTCGAGGCAGTTGGCTGAGGCGTTCAGCGTGCCGTCGTAGAACCAGTTGATTGATAGGTTGTGATCGTCAAATGAGGTTTTCTTGACCTTGGAATAGGGCTTGATCCAGTCGATACGCTTGCCATGTTCACGCCAGAAACCTTCGGGGTTAACCACGGACTCCTGGTACATTTTCTTATATTTTTCATCATTTACCAGTGCATTGGCCGCAATCGCTGCGGGCACTTTATAAAGAGACTGAGTACTCATTGGGCTTCCCCTTGTTTTTATCATACGTGAGCCAAAGTATGGGTTGCTTGGCTGTGCTGTCTCTATTAGACATTGGTCTAGTGATGAAAAAATGTTATTTATTAATCGGTTATTGCGTTTAAAACGCACAGCTTGAAGTGCTTGAGCCGACGTTGTTTTTTAAGGTTTTAGCGGGTTTAAATCGGTATCCAATAAAGGTTTTTTGCCCCCAATGGGCGCCCAATAAGATGCAGAACGCCGCAGAGGTTCATCAAACCCCTTGGCTGGTGTAATCTAGCCGGGATAACAACAGTTGCCGACGGATACGGCGACAATAAAGAGAACCCTATGAATTTGACCCTTTTTGTGGCGGTGATCGCCGTCTGTTATGTCTGTTTGCTGTTCCTGCTTGCCTGGGGCGCGGAGCGTTGGTTCAGTGGTGTCACCCGCAGGTTACAGAAATGGATCTACGCCCTCAGCCTGGCGGTATATTGCTCTTCCTGGAGCTTTCTCGGCACGGTTGGCCAGTCGGCCAATGACTTTTGGTCCTATCTGCATATCTTTATCGGCCCCATCATCATCTTTACCCTGGGCTTTGGCATGTTGCGCAAAATGGTGGTGGTGTCCAAGGCGCAAAATATCACCTCGGTGGCCGACTTTATCGCCGCCCGCTATGGCAAGTCGCAGCCGCTGGCGGTGATCATCACACTCATTGCCCTGTTTGGCATCATGCCCTATATCGCGTTGCAGCTGAAAGCCATGGTATTCAGCCTAAGCCTGTTCCAAAGCCCGGATGATCCGCTCGATGGCGCCAAAGTCGCGCTTATCATCGCCGTGCTGCTGGCCATCTTCGCCATCCTCTTCGGCACCCGCAAACTGGATGCCACCGAGCATAACCCGGGGATGATGCTGGCTATCGCCTTTGAATCCTTGGTGAAACTGGCCGCCTTTGTGTTGGTGGGCGGCATAGTGGTCTTCGGGGTGTTCGGCGGCTTTGGCGACCTCTGGAACCAGGCCAGCGCCAAGGGGGTAATAGTCAATCCCAATCTAAGGCTTGAAGCGCTGATGCCCGAGCTGATAGTCGGCATGGCGGCTTTTCTCTGTATGCCGCGGCAGTTTCACGTCATGGTGGTCGAGGCTGAAGGCGAGCAGACTCTGTCCAAGGCGCGCTGGTTGTTCCCTCTCTATATCGGCCTGTTCGGCCTGTTTGTCGGGCCGCTGGCACTGGCGGGCAAGGTGCTGCTCGGCGACAGTGTCTCTGCCGATACCTATGTGATCAATCTGCCGCTGGCGCTGGACGCACCTTGGCTGGCGATAGTGGCGCTGCTGGGAACTCTCTCGGCTGCCACTGGCATGGTGATAGTGGCTGTGGTGACCATCAGCGTGATGATAAGTAACGAGTGGCTGGTGCCGGTACTCTTGCGTACCGGGCAGATCCGCCGCAAGAACTTCAGCCAGTTTTCCCAGCAACTGCTCTATGCCAGACGTCTCTCCATCGCGCTGATCCTGGCTTTCGGGTACTTCAGTTACCTGAGCTTTGACAGCAGCGATTCTCTGTCCAACCTGGGCATGCTGTCTTTCGGCGCCTTTGCCCAGTTGGCACCGGCCTTGGTGGGCGGGCTCTACTGGAAACACGGTAATCGCGCCGGGGTGTTTCTCGGCATGGCGGCGGGCTTTGGTCTGTGGGGCTTTTTGCTGCTCAAGGGCTCGGGCGTCTGGGAAGGCGTGCTGGCAGGTCAGTTTGAACTGTTAAAGGCGCTGAAGCCCAATGTCAACGATACCCTGTTGGCACTCGGCGCCAACCTGATTGGCTATATCGGCGGCTCTATCTGGCTGCGCGCTGGCTTGGTGGAGCGTATTCAGGCCAGCGCCTTTGTCACCCCGGGTGAACTCAAAAACACAGGCAATCGTAAGACGGGCCCCATCAGTCAGCAGGACTTGTTGATCCTGGCGAGCCGCTTTGTCAGCCCGACCCGGGCCTATGAGAGTTTTTCGCGTTTTTCTGCCGATGCGGTGCGCAGCGACAGCTGGCACAAGACGGCACCGGCCGAGCTTATTGCCCATACCGAGCACATGCTGGCCGGGGTGCTGGGGGCTTCCAGCGCCTCTTTGGTGATGGACTCAGTGTTGCAGGGGCGGGATCTGGCCCTCGATGAAGTCTTCAGCCTGGTGGATGAGGCCTCGTCGAAGATTATTCTCAGTCAGGACATGCTGCGCGCCGCGATAGAACACGCCTACGAGGGTATGAGCGTGGTCGACAAAGATCTCAACCTGGTGGCCTGGAACTACCGCTATGCAGAGCTTTACAACTATCCGGAGGATTTCCTGCAACCGGGAATGCCCATCAGTGAGGTGATACGTTTCAATGCCTCCCGTGGCTACTGCGGCCCGGGGGATGTGAACGAGCATGTCGAGCGCCGGGTACAGCATATGCGTAACGGCACCGCCCACAGCTCAGAGCGGCGCAGGCGCGATGGCAAGGTGATCAAGATTCAGGGCAATCCCATGCCGGACGGCGGCTTTGTGATGACCTTTACCGACATTACCCAATATCGCGAGCAGCAACAGGCGCTGGAGCAGGTGAATGAGACCCTGGAGGCCAGAGTCAAGGAGCGCACCTATGAGCTGGCGCTGCTCAACAGCAAGCTGCTCGAAGCCAAGGCCCAGGAGGAGATGGCCAACGCTTCCAAGAGCCGTTTCCTGGCGGCGGTGGGGCATGACTTAATGCAGCCGCTCAATGCGGCCAGGTTGTTTACCGCCTCTTTGAGTCAGTATCCTGGGCTTGACAGGGAAGGGCGGCTGACCCTCTCCCATGTCAACAGCTCACTGAAAACCGCCGGTGAACTGCTGACCGATCTGTTGGATATCTCCAAGCTGGATTCCGGCATGGTGGAGGTAAAACGGCGCGACTTTGCCATCTCCGAAGTACTCAACACCCTGGCGGTGGAGTTTGAGGCCATGGCCAAAGACTGCCAGATCCATTTTGCCATGATGCCCTGTAGCCTGACGGTCAATTCAGACCCTTCACTGCTGCGGCGGGTGCTGCAGAACTTTCTCACCAACGCCTATCGTTATGCCAAGGGCGGACGGGTGCTGATGGGCTGTCGCCGCCGCGGCAGCGAGCTTGAGGTGCAAGTGCTGGATACCGGCTGCGGCATCGAAGCCGGGCAGCTTAGGGAGATATTTCACGAGTTCAAGCGCCTGGATAACCCCCATTCAAACAGTGTCAACGGCCTGGGGCTTGGTCTGGCGATAGCCGACAGAATAAGCAAGGTGCTGGAGCATGATATCCGCGTATCTTCGGTGCAGGGCAAGGGCTCTGTATTTGCCATTCGGGTGCCGCTTGGGGCCACTGTCAGCGTGCCGCAGCCCAAGGCCATTTCTTCTGTGTTGCAGCCGCTCGCCGGGGTCAAGGTGCTGTGTATCGACAACGAAGAGGCTATCCTTGCCGGGCTCGAAAGCCTGTTGAGTCGCTGGCAGTGCGAGGTGATCTGCGCCCGGGATCTGAGTGATGCCAGGATCAAGCTGGGGCTCAAAGGGGTGGCGCCGGATATCATGCTGGCGGATTATCATCTGGATAAGGGCCAAAACGGCGTCGATGCCATGGATGAGCTCAGGGCGCTGTATGGGCAACATCTGCCCGGCATTTTGATCACCGCCAACACCCGCAAGGATCTGGTGGAGGATGTCGAGCGCCGCGGTTACCACTATATGGCCAAGATGATTAAACCGGCGGCGCTCAGAGCTTTGATCTCAAGCCTGGTGAAGAAGGCGTAATTCACAAGTTCAGTGAAATAGCCTATGGAAACGGGGCCTGATTAATAGCCGATAAATCAGGCCCCGTATTTTATGGGGTTATTTCTGTCTGTGCCTGTGTCTGTATCGGTGTCTGTGCTTGCGCCGGAACCCCGGCGTATCCTTCCACTCGCCAGGGGCGATAAGCCAGGCCATAACTCAAGGTCGCCATGGTCCAACCGATAAGGGCGCTGGCGATATCGTGGGATAAAAAGTGGGCGCCGCGAAACTCCTGACACAGACTGAACACAGCGCCTATCAGCAATACCGCGCCGAGTAACTTAAAGCGCCATTTTGGCTTCAAGACCAACGCCAGATAATAAAGCCCCATCCAGGCAAAGGCGCCGCTGGAGTGGCCGCCGGGAAAACACTGGCCCAATTCAGTGTCAACGCTCAGGCTCATGGGGAAGGGCAGATAAGGCTTTTGGCCACCAAATAGACTGAGATCCCAGGGACAGGCAACATTGGTCATGCTCTTGCCGATACGCACCCAAAGCACGGTTGCCAGGGCGCTTATAAACAACATCAGCAAGGGCCGGCGCCAGCGCTTCATTGAGGCTTTGAAATTGCTCAATACCAGGGTCGACAGCAACACAGCTGCCGCCAGCACCACCAGATCCCGCCCTCCTGTGTGCAGCAGTTTGTCTGCGACAAAGGCATGGCGCCAGGGCCAGGCCGTGTTGGTGCCCTCAAATGCCAACATCCACTGTGCCAGCAACAGGTCGGCATTAGTGATGTGCAGCAAGATAAGCACGCCAAGTCCTACCGATAACGGCAACAGCAGATGATGTTTGAACCAGTGTTGAAAGCTCAGCGGGTGGCTTGCAATGGGCATTGTGTTTCCTGTGACATAGTGCGAGTTGAGACAGAGTCGCAGCTGAGATCTGCGAAATAAAAAGCCTGAAAAAGCGGGCGTTGAATTCATGGCGTTGAACTCACGGCCCGGCTGGTGGATAGGAATTATTCTGGCCGGCTCAGGTTAAGGTCTGCTTAAGGCCGGGGATTTTTGTCTCATTCGCCCGGAATGGCGTATTGCAATGAGTTGAAACAAAACCTTTTTTGCGTATTTTTTTACCACTGGTTATGTTACAGGGGTAGCTCTGCTATGGCGCTGGTTAAGTTGCGGTTTTGGCGGGGGATCCCCACAGGTTTGCTGGTATTCAAATACAAGGAACAGGAATGAAGCTCAATAAACTCTTTTGGCTGACGGCCCTTGCGCTCGGCAGCCCCAATTTGCTGGCTGCCGAGGCCAAACTCCTGCGGGAGCCGGATCTTCGCGGTGATACTCTGGTATTTGCCTACGCCAAGGATATCTGGAAAGTGTCGCTCAAGGGCGGCGAGGCGGTGCGCCTCACCAGTTTCCAGGGCCAGGAGATGCAACCCAAGCTGTCGCCGGACGGCAAGTGGGTGGCCTTTACCGGCGACTATGAGGGCAATCAGGATATCTACCTGCTGCCGATTGCCGGTGGCGAGCCCAAACGCCTGACCTTCCACCCGGATGTGGATCAGCTGGTGGGCTGGAGCCCGGACAGCAAGTCGGTATTGCTGCGCTCCGGCAGGGCCAATGCCCCGAGAGGCTGGCAGCAGCTGTTTACCCTGTCCATAGAGGGCGGCAATCCCAAGCCTTTACCCATGAACCGCGCCTTTGACGGCAGTTTCTCTGCCGATGGCAAGCAGCTGGTTTACCGGCGCGCCGGTCTTTGGGATCCGGGTTGGCGTAACTATCGCGGCGGCCAGAATCAGCCGCTCAGGTTGATTTCGCTCGATAGCCTGGAGGAAAAAGATCTGCCCTGGGACAACACCCAGGATCTCGAGCCCCAGTGGCACGGCGACTATATCTATTTCCTCTCCAACCGCTCCCAGGTCACCAATATCTTTCGGGTCGCGGCCAAGGGCGGCGAGCCGGAACAGGTGACTCATTACCAGGATGCCGATGTCAAAGGCTTTACCCTGGATAACGACACTCTGGTATACGAATACCGCGGTGAGCTGGTGAAAAAATCGCTGGCTAACACCAATTCCAACGACAAGGGCGAAGCACTGGCCATCAGCCTGCATGCCGATTTCCCCTGGGTGCGGCCACGCTTTGAAGAGGTCGAAAAGCAGATAGAGTCGGCGGCCATTTCGCCTACCGGTAAGCGCGCCCTGTTTGTGGCCCGCGGCGATGTATTTACCGTGCCCGTGGAGCATGGTGATGCCCGTAATCTTACTGAAAGTTCAGACAGCCGCGAAGTAGGCGCCGCCTGGTCCAACGGCGGCAAACAGCTGGCCTGGTTCTCCGACAAGAGCGGCGAATATCGCCTGGTGATAGCCGATCAACTCGGCAAGCCGCAGCAAGAGATTAAACTGGCTGAGAAGGGCTTCTATAGCGGGCTTATCTGGTCGCCCGATGATAAACAGCTGGTGTTCAGCGATCAGCGCCAGCAACTCTGGCTGGCAGACTTGTCCAAGGGCAAGGCGCAGGTTATCGACAGCCAGCCGGTAGTGAATCCCGACTGGGAAATGGCCCCCAGCTGGTCGCCTGACAGCCGTTATCTGGCCTACAGCAAGCAGGATGACAGCTTCTTCCGCAGCCTCTACCTGTTCGATACCCGCAATAATCAGAGTAACAGAATTACCCAGGGCATGGCCGATGTGCGTTACCCAGTGTGGGACAGCGCCGGCGACAAGCTCTATTTTGCCGCCAGTACCGATTATGGCCCTCACGCCGCCTGGTTGGATATGACCTCGGTTGCCTTCACCCCGACTTACGGCCTCTATACCATGCTGCTCAATACCCGCACCGAGGCGCCCATGCTGCCAAGAAGCGACGAGGAAGAGGGCAGCGGTACTGAAGAGGAAGCCAAAGGCTCAGATGCGCCGCCTGCGGTGCGAATCGATCTCAACGGTATAGCGCAGCGGGTGCTGCCTCTGGGTGAAAGCGGTAAAATCCACAGCCTGAGCGCCGGTAAGCCAGGTGAGCTGTTCTATATGCAGGACTTGGATGAAACCACAGAGCTTCGCAAGTACAGCACTGAGGAACGTAAGGCCGATACCCTGGCCGGTGATGTCGATGAGTATCATCTGAGCCACGACGGCGAGAGCCTGCTGGTGAAAATCGGCGACAACTGGCAGCAATTTGCCGGCGCCGCGCCCATGGGGGACGATGCCAAGACCCTCAACGTCAAGCTGACGGCCCGTATCGATCCCAAGGCCGAATGGCAGCAAATCTTCCGCGAAGCCTGGCGTTTCCAGCGTGATTACTTCTATGTCAGTAATCTGCACGGCGCCGATTGGGACGCGGTATACAAGGAGTTCCAGCCACTGGTCGCCCATGTGCGCCACGGCGCCGACATGACCTATCTGCTCGATAACATGGGCGCCGAAACCTCTGTGGGCCACTCCTTTACCAATGATGGCGATCTGCCGGAAATTGCCGACAACCGCACCGGTCTGCTCGGCGCCGATGTTGAGGCGACCGACAAGGGTTACCGCTTCAGCCGCATCTATCGCGGCGAAAACTGGTATCCGGCTGACCAAGGCAGTGCGCCGCTGGCCCTCTATCCCCAGGTCAAGGCGGGCCAGTATCTGCTGGCAGTCAACGGCAAGCCGCTGGATAACAAGGCCAACTTCTATCAGGCCTTCCAGGGTACTCTCGGTAAACAGACCCGTCTCAGCATCAGCCCTGATGGCAGCGATAAAAAAGCCTTTGAGGTGACTGTGGTGCCAACGGCCAGCGAACAGGCATTGAGACGGAACGCCTGGGTCGAGGATAACCGCAAACGGGTGGATGAAGCGTCCGGCGGCAAATTGGCCTATGTTTGGGTTCCGGACACGGGTGAGAACGGTTTCAGTTACTTCAACCGCTACTTCTTCGCCCAGAATCAGCGCCAGGGCGTGATCATAGATGAGCGCTTCAACCACGGCGGTTACATTGCCGAGTACATCATAGATGTGCTGCGCCGCGAGCGTAACGGCTACTTCAATAACCAGATGGCCGGCGATCACCCCATGACCAGCCCGGGCAGTGGTATCTGGGGGCCCAAGGTGATGCTGATCAACGAAGTCTCCGGCTCGGGCGGCGACATGCTCCCTTATATGTTCCGCTATTACCAAGTGGGCAAGCTGGTGGGTAAACGCACCTGGGGTGGCCTGGTTGGCATCTGGGGCGTTCCTTCCCTGATGGATGGCGGCCATATCACGGCGCCGCGTAGCGGTTTCTTCAGTATCGACGGCCAGTGGCGGGTAGAGAACGAAGGTGTGGCACCGGATGTGGAAGTTGAGCAGTGGACCAAAGACACAGCCAAAGGCATAGATCCTCAGTTGGAAAAGGCCATCGCTATTGCCTTGGATGAGCTGAAATCTGCCGCGCCGGTGAAGCTGCCGCAGCCCGCCGATCCTGTGCGGGTGCCTCAGGTGAAATGACTTTGATTAAATCGCTCTGATGAAATAGCTCAGGGGAAACTAGCCCAATAACTTGCGCCGCTTGCCTTAGTCTTACAGGCAAGCGGCGCTTTCTATTAGGAAACTATCAAAACTCAGCCAATTATTTTGCAAAAAATAACCAAGACAGGCTTTTATGGCTTTTGTCGAAAACTTGACCTTGGGCTAATTGTTTTAATAAACTGTACTGGGTATTGTGTAACTAATTCAGTTGCTTATCTTTAGCCTTTACTTAAGCTGGAAGCTGTTGCATTTTTCTGTTTTCAGCGGAATTCAGGGACGAACAACCTTTGCGCCCGTGCGGTAGCTATGAGGGTTACTCAGCTTTTGTAGAACGCTTGCTCATCGAATAAAGATAGTAGCTATGATTAACTTGGCGCTTCAAATCAGTTGATCTAAAGGGCTTACGGTTCCGGCATAGTGCTGGCCAAGCACATGTGTGTATATTTGGGTTGTTTTCAGATCATTGTGCCCCAACAGCTCTTGGACGCTTCTGATGTCTCGGCCAGCCTGCAACAGATGAGTAGCGAAGGAATGCCTGAAGGTATGGCATGTGACCCTTTTCGCAATACCTGACTTGATTACTGCGGCGCTGAGGGCTTTCCGAATGACGCTTTGATGTAAATGGTGTCTACACATAGTCTGTGTGTAAGGGTGTTGGCTAATGGCCGTTGAGGGGAAAACAAACATCCATCCCGGACGTCTATATGCAGAGGGATACTTACGCTCCAGAGCGTAGGGTAAAGATGGGCCAATTCCTCTTTCGTTATCACGCGACTGTAAAGTATGAGCTTGTTCCATAAACACAGGTAATTGAGATGCACAGCGTTGGCTTAATATCGTCTGCCTGTCTTTACGTCCTTTACCGTCCCGTATGGTTAAGGCCAATTGAACGAGATCAATATCCTGGATCCGTAACCTAAGGCATTCAGATACTCTGAGTCCACTGCCATAGAGTAATTCAATGATCAACCTGTCACGCCCGCACAACTGCTGAAGGATGAGCTTGATTTCATCCGGGTGCAATACTGTTGGGAGTTGTCGTTGCTTACTGGCGTAACGAAAACCTAAGTTGCCAAGTTCTTGATGCAAGTGCTTGTGATATAAGTAAACTAATGCATTCAACGCCATCTTTTGGGTATTGATTGCCACATTACGTTGGTTGGCAATGTAACTCAAAAACTGGCCAACTTCGTTCGTTCCCATAGTCTCTGGGTGGCGTTTATCGTGAAATAGAATAAAAGCCTTGATCCAATAGAGATAGGCTTTCTCAGTCTTAACACTGTAACCGCGCATCCGCATGGTTTCCCGAACAGAAGTTAAAAAAGGACTTGGACTGGTCATTGCGAGCACCTGGGTACTGTTTTTTTATACAGTATTATTGAGGTTTTGACAAAATGCCCAGAAATTTGGAGATAATTTTGCGCGTTATTTCTGCAACATCAAAAAAACAAATTAAAATTCATAAAGATATAAAACCATTTTGGTAGATAATAGGTTTGGAAACCGCGCATGCGCGTTTTGCTGCAAGGGATATTCGGGCTAAACTCTATTATATTTAACTAATACAAAGAGATAGCGATGCGCGTTTACACTCCTCCGATGACTAAAACGCGCATGCGCACTATACAGCTGTTATATTTTTATTGGGGTTAAGCGTATGGAAATGTCTTTAGTTGTCTCTATATTGGCTCTGCTAGCGGCTTGTTTATCTGCACTTTATGCCCGATGGTCAGCTAATCAAGCCAAACGAGCTAACGATATTGGTAGGTTAAATGCCTTACTTGCTATGAAACAGCATTATCTTAAGTTAATCGAACATCAGTACAAGTTAGCAGACACTTTACAATCGAGTTCAAGTGGCATGCAGGCAGTGAGAGAGAAAGTAGCGGAACTTGATGATAAATTACGTGAAGTGAACGCACAAATAAGTAGTTACCACGATAAGATTGTAGAAAACAAAATATAACAAAGCATTTAAGACGGATTCCCAACGCTCGGCATTTTTGGTTTGCTTCAACTTCGGTGGTTACGGCATCATACTTTAATCTCGGTGGTCTGCGTTGCTCACCACTTAATGCGGCGTTATAAGCCGTGGGAGGTGCAAGTTGAATAAAGTGCTCATAGGGAAAATTAATGCGGGCAGCGTGTTTATTTCTTGGTTCGGCTTGCTATGTTTTTTCATCTGGTTGACTTATGCATTAATCACAGATGACAGCACCTACGACTATACCGTTTTACTTACAATAGGACTCACCGTTGTATTCGGTCTGGTTCATTTCGTTACAGCTTTTTGGGTACGCTGCCCACACTGTAATAAGTGTTTAACCATTCAGGGATTTAAAGAGCCACATCCAGATTCTAGTGGTGATTGGGGTGCAGTCGTGTTCAAGTGGTTTAGTGGTCGCGTGGTTTGTATTCACTGTGGTAAAACGGTGGATACAAATGGCTTATAACAAGTTAAAGCATCGAAAATATCAAGCCACCCACTGTAAAACAATCACTTAATCTTCTTTCTGTCTGTATTCAAGCACCGTTAGGGGATTTGAGTACACTGAGGTTGAACGATATCCATGAGTTGCAGAGGTTTGATGAAATCGAACCGATTTCACGCAAAAATGCGAGATTTGAACAGTGTTAGCCCAACCCATGGTTCAGGGGATTTCAACGACTGTGGTTGAGATAGCGTGGGGTTCAGGCCGTTTGAAAGTACTGGCAACTGGTTGCAAAATGCCGTCGTCGCTTCTCCAAGTGTTC
>NZ_NIJM01000076.1 GCF_002836945.1 Shewanella chilikensis | reverse complement strand
CGTACCCGCAACTCCTTGGCTCACAGAACGACATGGCTACGATCCGACTTCTGGGCGGCGTTGAAGACAGCCTGTAATCGCTATATCCAAGTAAAAAGGCGCCTGATGGCGTAATGCCGTTCACTTAGTGTGAACGGCATTAGAATCTGCCTCGGCTTCTGTCTGCAAGCTCCCGGGCAGAAGTCCCCTACGCTGAGATAAAATAACCGCCATAAAAAACGCCGGCGCAAGTGAAGATGCGCCGGCGTTTTCTGGACAATCAGACTCAGGACTTATAGTTACCCTGAGCGTCAAACGGCCAGTCTATGCCAAGCCAGGCCTTGAAGAAGGCTTTCTGGGCGCGGCTGACACTTTCCTTAGGCTTAATTTGCAGCTTGCCGGATTGCTCTGAGGCCAGAGTCACGCGCCGCTCTATGAGCTTATCGTCGTGGAACAGGGTCACTCTCAACTCATCACCCGCCTTAAAGTCAGCCAAACGTTTGCCATAACCTTCGGCGCTGACTTTCAAACCATTGATAGCCAGCAACTGATCGCCGGCGACTATGCCCGCCTGCCAAGCCGGGCCACCACGCTCAACACTTTGCAACACCAAAGAGCCGGAAGTGAGTGTCATACCGGCAAAGGCTTGCTCCTTACTGTCTTTGCCGTAGGCGGTCTTAAGCCCTGCCTGGCTCAGCAGTTTGTCAAAGTCCAGCACCAAGGGGGCATTGACATGGCTTTGCCACCAAGACTCATAGTCCTTGCCGGATAAGTTTTTCAAAATACGTTTCACATCCGTGACATTGTATCCCTTGGGGACCTTGTGTTCACGATAAAGACTCCGGTGCACATCCCGGTAAGACACCTCTTGGGCTGTGTCCTGCAGCAGTGAAAAATCCAGCGCCAGCGAAGTCAGATAACCTTCGGAGTAGATATTCACACTGTGGTTAATGGCGTAATCACCGCCGGTACTGACCCATTGACCGGCGCTGGCTTCGGCCACCGACTGAATTTCCCGCCCCGGCTTATGCTGATTGGCATTGACCCGTTTGGCCAGGTCCTCCATAAACTCTTTCGGCGTCATGATCCCGGCACGCAGCAACAACTGGTTTTGAAAATAGCTGGTAGAGCCTTCCGCCATCCATAAAAGCTCAGTCATATTCTCCTGCTGATAGTCATAAGGCACCAGTCCCTCCGGGCGATAGGCCTTGACGTTCCAGGTATGAATAAACTCATGGGAAGCCGTGCTGATAAAACGCAGATAATCCTGACGCTCACGGAAGTTGAATCTGGGCAGTTGGATAATGGTTGAGTTCAAATGCTCGGTGGCGCCGCGGGCCCCCGAGGTGGCGTGCACCATATAAACATAACGCTCAAAGGGATAGTCATCCCAAATGGCCACCGCCGTAGCGGACAACTTACCGAGGTCTTCCTCTATCTGCTCCAGATCGTAGTTGCCCTCGCCCCAAACCACCAACTCATACTGCTTGCCGTCGGCCTTGAAGGCGCGATGCTGGCTGAGCCCGGTTTCAATCGGCGAGTCGACCAACACATCATAGTTGGCGGCCACAAACGAATGGGGCTTATCACCCGCGGCCATCCCCGAGTAACTGCGCCAATCACTCGGCACATCCAGTGTTACCTTGACTGGCTCCTGACGAAACTCAGGGCTGTACATGAAGACGCCGCTGGCATCCAGAAACGCATGACTGGCATCAATATGCCTGACCCTTTGCCCCAACTCGTTGGCGTAGAGCTGATAGCTGACGGTGACCGCTGTCGGCTTGGATAAAGCCACAGTCCATTCACCGCTGGCGCTGCGCTTCCAAGGCAGGCTATTGCCCTGCTCGTCCGTGGCATGAAAACGTCGAACCCCATCCGCCAGCGGTAATACCTGATACTTGCCGGTACGCCAAAGCGGCAGATTAACCTTGAGCTGTTGCCCGGAATGTTGCGGGAAAGTAACATTAACCTGAGCCAAATGATGTTCGGGACTTTTCAGATTTATCTGATAATCAATGTCAGCCAAAGCTGAAGATGTCCAGCCCAGTGTTGTCAGTAGGGAAGAGTAAGATATGATTGACAAAACAGCGGATTTCACTCGTAATTCCTTCTTATGTCATTGTTGTTATAAAATCGGCCGAGTATAACAATTCGGGGAGTTCACCTCACCCGCTGCTAATAAAAGCTAACAATTAAGTCCCCAAAGAAAGGGACAAAGGCAAATATATGTACTTTTTCAGGGTTATCTTCATCGCATCCATGCTGCTTATAGGCACGACGCAGGCCGATGAACTGGATGATATAGAGATAAATTTCAGAGAGCAGCCCAGGCAACTCCATAGCACTGTGGTCAGTTCAACGCCAAAATCACTGCGATATCTTTCTCTTAAAGAGTTTCAGGCCAGCGCATCTGAATTGGGCTACACATCGGGACAATTGATAAACCAGCTTATCCTGTTGGCACGGCTGGATCTGGATGCTCAAGTGCTGGTTCCCGGCCGGCTGGAACAGGCACTGGAAATCATTGAACTATTAAAGATAATTGCCCGCAGCGACTATGAAAAAGCTGCTCTCTATAACTTGGAAGGTCGTTATCTTGGTCGGGTTGATCAACAATATCAACAAACTGTTGCCCTCAACCAACAAGCACTCGAACAATTGGGCGAAGCAGAAGATAAACGCAGTCAACTGCTCAGGTATGTCATCTATGAAGATCTGGGTACAGTCAACCTGATAGCCAAACAACCTATTCCCTCTCTGAACGCCTACAACCTGCTCAGAGATACCGCCTACCAACTACGAAATGATTACCTGATAGCCAATGCCGAGGCGGCGTTGGGCAAATACTATAATGTGAACGATCAGCAGACCAAATCGCTGCAGCACTACACCGAGGCCTTCCGCTTGGCCAGCCGTTATAACCACCCCAATCAAAAGGCACTGCTGCAGTTGAATCTGGCCAAGCTCTATCGGGATATGGAGCAGTGGGACGAAGCGCTGGAGTTTGCCCACGGAGCAGCCGATGCATACAAATCCATGGGTTCAGGCTCGTTTCTCTCCCATACCATGACAGTTATTGCCATGGTATATGCCAACACAGGCGAGTGGAATAAAGCAATAGACTACTACCTCAATGCCCAGCAGCTTGATGCCGAGCTGAAAAACTTTATCGCCCAAGGGTTAAACTTCCACAACCTTGGGGAAGCTTACTTCAATTTGAACGACCATCAGGTCGCCCTCGATTACCTGTTTCAGGCCAACGCAATATTCAAAGACAGGAAGAGCAATCATTACCTGGTTTATAATGAGATGTTGATAGCTGAGGTGAGCCAGGCCATGGAGGATTGGCCTTTAACCATGCAACACGCCACAGAAGCACTGCGACTGGCCAAGTTATTGGAATTGCCACAAGAGCAGATCGAAGCCCTTGGTTATCAAACTCATGCTTACAAGGCCCAGGGACAATATCAACAGGCGCTGCTCTCTCAGGAGCAAAGCTTCCAACTACAACAAGAGCTGCTGGAACAAGAACGCAATACCAACTCGAATGTCAGCTCCTCTGCTGTCACAGAACAAAAGTTGAAGTTGGAAGTGAGTCAACTCAGGCAGGAAAAGCTGCAACAACAAGATTCACTGCATACCCGTAATATTTTACTGGCGATAACCCTGGGGCTCAGCTTGCTGTTACTGGCACTGGCGACGCAGCAATATAAATTGCGTAAACGTATGGCAAAAATCAATCTGGCCCAGAAAACGAAAATGCAGCAGGAACCCATAACTAGCCTGCCGGGCTATCTCGCCCTACTTGGCAGTGTTTCAAGCACAACCAAGGGGCTGGCGCTACTGTCTTTGGAGGATGAGCTCAACAGCGACCTCACCTTGGGCAACAGCCTGGCGGCGCCAAGACTCGCGCAACTGGCTGAAGATATTGCCGCTATTACAGGTGCCAAGGTATTTCTGCTCAGACCCGGCCTATTTGCCCTGACTCTTACCGAAGAAACCAGACCGGCACAGCTTTACCGTCAACTTAGCGACTGGCAATTCCAGGGGCTGGCCCCCAAATTGGCCCTGGGGTATATTCCGCTGCCATTATTGGCTAACCCGGATGTTAAATTATCACCTGAAACCCTGGTTGAAACTGCACAGCTAGCCCTTGCCGGTGCCATCAGTTTGCAGAATAACCAAGGTAGCTATGTCGGTTTCAGTACTCTGGACTTCACGCCAGCCGCCATCTTCTCAGCTCCGCTCTATCTGCAACTGCAAAAGAGCATTATCCGTGGCCTGATAAGAGTAGAAACCAATGGTGAGAAAGATAAGATCCACTGGCCGGAGGTACTCCAACCGTCCAGAAGCGAACATGTGTCAATAATTTGATCTAAACGACAAAACTTTGTCTCAACAACTAGATGGCAGATTTGCACTCCGGCCGGATTGCGATACCATTTAGAAGTGTCTGGAACCGGCGTCATAAGAAATCAAGCCTCTCATGACCCGACGATTGATTCGATCGCGCATCGAAGGAAAATAACAGGAATGAAGGACTCAAACGCAACGGTGTCGCAACTGGGTGTACTGAAACAGAAATTGCACTCTACCAAAGCCGCGTTGGATGAAATGAATGAAGACAGAAATGCCAAACTGCAGGCGTTACTGCAATTTATTGGTCATCTCAGTCTGGCCTGTAAGGGACAAAGTCTGGAGCTTGACAACAAACTGGCCAAGCTTAGGCATAACCTGGGAACCTATGAACGTATTGATGATGTCCTGCCGGATCTGGTCGATGTCGAACGTCTACTCAAGGGACAGTACCATCATGTGATGGGCCAACTCGAAGAGGGCCGCTCCAGCCTGAGCAAATTCAGCCGCCAATTGCAACGAGTCGACTCCATGCCCGAACGCCTCAAGAAAGAGGTCAGCTATTTCAAGCAGGAGCTGGGCAAACCTTTTCATACCGTCTGGGACTATATTCCCAAGGTCGAGCAACTGGTGGGCTTTTATGAACAGCTGCTCGAAAGCCAATTTGAATCTGAATCTCCCATTGCTATCTTGCCTAAACACAGGCAGCTTGGCCATGAACTGGCGCAGATGATATCCAATATAGAGTTTCGCAAAGATCAGCGTGATCAGGTATTGGTGATCAAAGAGCTGTTGGCCTCGACCGAGATAGATGTCGAGGCTCTGCTGGAAGCCTATCAAACCATACTCTCGCTGCTGCTGGACAACATTGCCCGCGAAAAAACCGCCTCGCAGGAGTTTCTGTTTGCCCTCAACGATGCCCTGAGTGCCGTACGGGAAGTGGTCAGCGATTCATACAATCAGTCCCAGCGCAGCCATCAGCTCAAGAGCCAATTGAATCGCGAGCTCAACGCCCAGGTAGACAATGTTGGTGCGTCACTGGTGGATATTGACGACATCACCGAACTAAAACAGCAGATCAGCGAACAACTGGCCACCATTCGTGCCAGCCTTGCCCGTAAAGAAGCGCTGGAGCAGAGAGAGCAAGCCTTGCTGCGTAAGTCGATAGAGACTATGCGCAAAGAACTGAATGATCTCTCAAGCGAAGCCACCACCTATAAAGAAAGGCTGTTTGAACAGCAAAAGCTCAATATGCTCGATACCCTCACCCAGCTGCCCAACCGCGCGGCCATGGAGGAGCGGATGGAGCAGGAATACCGCCACTTCCAGCGCAATAAACAACCCCTGTGGCTGGCGGTAGCCGACATAGATCACTTCAAATCCATCAACGACAGCTTTGGTCATACCACAGGTGACAAGACACTGCAGGTTATCGCCATGGCATTGAAGAACTCCCTGCGTGACACAGAATTTGTCGCCCGCTACGGCGGGGAAGAGTTTGTTCTCATCATTCCGGATGTTTCCCCCAAGGATATAGAACAACTATTGAACAGGGTGCGCGAAAAAATTAAAAATATTCCTTTTAAATTTAAAAATCAGCGTATTACAGTTACAGTATCCATAGGGGCCGCGCAGATATTGGATGGCGAACACATCCAGGAAACCTTCGAACGTGCCGATGCGGCCCTCTACAAAGCCAAACATGAAAGCCGTGACAGAGTCATTATAGATTGACAGCAATGACTCCGGTTTCAGCTCAAGGAGTCGTCATGATAGTCAGGATCAGTCCCCGCGGCAGTATGGACCAACTGTCGCAACTGGAGGCCGACCGCCTCAAACAAAGTGCCAAGAGTGACCTTTACCAACTCTACCGCAACTGCTCTTTAGCCGTTTTGGCCTCGGGGCAGCAGACTGATAATGCCAAAGAACTGTTTGAACAATTCCAGGACTTTGAAATCAATGTGCTGCGCCGGGAGCGTGGTATCAAATTGGAGCTGGTCAACCCGCCGGCCAGTGCCTTTGTCGATGAGCAGATCATAGTCGGCATTCAGGAGCACCTGTTTGCCGTGCTCAGGGACATCATCTATGTCAGCAACAAATACGATGGTCTAAAACACATCAACCTCACCAATGCCAGCCACATCACCAACGTGGTGTTCGACATTCTGAGAAACGCCAGAGCCATTACCCCGATGCAGGATCCCAATGTAGTGGTCTGCTGGGGCGGCCACTCGATAAACGATACCGAATACAAATACACCAAAGAGGTGGGCTACCAGTTGGGGCTGAGAATGCTGGATATCTGTACCGGCTGCGGCCCGGGTGCCATGAAGGGACCAATGAAGGGCGCCGCAATCGGCCACGCCAAGCAGCGTATTCATAACGCCCGTTACATAGGCCTGACCGAGCCGAGCATTATCGCCGCCGAGCCGCCCAACCAGATAGTCAATGAACTGGTGATTCTGCCGGATATTGAAAAACGCCTGGAGGCCTTTGTGCGCCTGGGGCACGGCATAGTTATCTTCCCAGGCGGCGCCGGCACCGCCGAAGAGCTGCTCTACCTACTTGGTATTTTGCTCAACCGCGAAAATGCCGATATTCCTTTCCCGCTGGTGCTATCCGGCCCCAGAGAAAGCGAAGCCTACTTCCGCGAAATCGATGCCTTTATCGGCGCGACGCTGGGCGAGCAGGCGCAGCAGAAATACCAAATTATCATAGACGACGCGCCCCAGGTGGCGCGTATCATGCGTGCCGGGATGGAAGAGGTTAAACGTCACCGCAAGCAAACCGGTGATGCCTACCAATACCAATGGAGCCTCAAAATAGAGCCGGAATTCCAGTTGCCCTTTGTGCCCACCCATGAAGTGATGGAAAACCTCAACCTGCACTTCCAGAGCAACAAGGCTGAGCTGGCGGCCAACTTACGCAAGGCGTTTTCCGGCATAGTCGCGGGCAACGTCAAGGCGGAAACCATGAAAAACATCGAGCGTCATGGTCCATTCAAGCTCAAAGGCGATCCCGAGCTGATGGCCTTGATGGATAAACTATTGGGCGCCTTTGTCAGCCAACAAAGAATGAAGTTACCTGGCACCGCCTATGTGCCCTGCTATCAAATAATGAAATGAACCGACTGCTGATTATTGATGGTATGAATCTGGTGCGCCGCCTGCATGCGGCGCAGCCGGATGAAGCCGACATGCAAGGGCTGACCGAGCGCAGCCGCAATGCCTGCCAGAAGCTTATTCGCCAGCACAGTCCCACCCATGTGGCCATTGTCTGGGACGGCGATGAAGAGTCCTGGCGAAAACGCCTGTATCCGGATTACAAAAAAGGCCGCAAACCTATGCCCCAGGCCTTGGCCGATGGCCTACCGGCGCTGAAACAAGCTCTGACCGAAGCTGGGATAGGCTCCATCAATGCGCTATCGGAAGCCGATGATGTTATCGCCACCTTGGCCAGCAAATTGTGCTTGCGCGGTGGTGAAGCGATTATCGTCTCTACCGACAAGGGCTTTTGCCAATTGAGGTTACCGCGTTTACTGCTATGGGATCACTTCAATGGCGCCGCCATGGATATTGCCGCACTGGAGCAGAAACTCGGCATAGAGCAGAGCCAGTTGCTGGACTTTATGGCCCTCAGCGGCGATAGCGGTAACAAGATCCCCGGCATCCAGGGAATAGGTCCCAAGACGGCCGGTGAACTGCTCAGAAGCTTTCGCACCCTGGCCAATGTCTACAATGCACTCGATACTCTGGGCGCAAAGCAAGCCAAAAAGCTAACCGAAGGCAAGGAGATGGCGCGCCTCAGCTATCGATTGGCAAAACTGCGCACAGATCTCGAACTCAATATTCGCTTAAGCCAGTATAGAGTCAAAGAAAGCTAAGGCTCCAAGAGCTCAACTTAAGCAAAAAATGGAAAACCAGCATGAAAGGTAAGGCCCCTGTGATTATCGGCAGCATCTTTGTCGCCTATCTGCTCTTTATTGCCGTGGTCATCCTCTTCTATGAGCCCAAGCCGGAAGAGATGAGCTGGGAAGACAGGCAAGCCTATAACCTGTCCAAAGTCACTGAATTACAACTGGGGCAGACACTGGAACAAACTATTGAAACCCTGGGCAGAGCCGATTTCAGCGAAGCCATACAAACCCATGGTCAGTCGCTGCAAGTGCTCTTCTACCGCACCCAGCATGTCAAATCAGACGGCAAGACCACCAAAGACGAGTGCACCCCACTCTTGTTTAAAGATGGCCGACTCCAGGCCTGGGGGGAAGACACTTACCAGCAATATCTGCAGCAACATATACAGCCCCTGCAGACCAACCCCAAACAGACACAGAAATAGCGAACCGGGCTCAAATATCGGCTTGAGTGCAAACGCTCTTAAGCGCCCAAACCTATGGCGCAGCCTTACTGGCTGTTCGTTATTTAAAAACTCTGAGATGCTGCATTCCCGGCAAAACAGTTTAATGGAGTAAACAAATATGAATGACTAGCTGATTTTCCACCGCCGCCAATTTTATCTGGAACGGAACTGGCTGATAAAAGCCCCCCCCAACGCTCAGCGGAATTGGGGCCAGATCTGGTGGTGGATTTTGCCCAGTGCCCTCGCCTGTTCTTTGCTAAACCTTGCGCCGACATCCTCTCTTCAATAGAGCCGTTCGGGGTTGAGCGTATTGAAAATCCTACAAGCCGGATGAAGAACTGTATGCCGAGATAGACATAGGTACAAGAGACGAACTGGATAGCCTTGATGAAGTGCTCTATGCCTATTTTCAATCTAAAGAATCAATCTAAAGAAGACACCCACAAACAAAACATATTACAAACACACTGTTTACACTGATGCTGTCGCGAGTATCTTATACCACTCAATACAGAGTGAACTGTCTTGCTCTTGAGTAAACTCAGATTGAGCAATAAAACGGAATAACAATATGAAAAATAAGGCACCTGTAGTTATCGGCAGCATCTTTCTCGCCTACCTGGCCTTTGTTGCCGTGGTCATTATCTTCTACGAACCCAAGCCGGAAGACATGAGCTGGGAAGACAGGCAAACCTATAACCAGTCTATAATCTCCGAGCTGCAACTGGGGCAAACACAGGCAGAAGTCACCCAAACCCTGGGCAAAGCCGACTTCAGCGAAGCCAAGCAAACAGAGGGGCGCTCGCTGCAGGTGCTCTTCTATCGCACCCATCACAGTAAATCAGACGGCAAGACCACCAAAGATGAATGCACCCCACTGCTATTCGAAGATGGTCAACTGCTGGCCTGGGGCGAAGACACTTACCAGCAATATCTGCAGCAACATTCGCCGCAGCAAGTGCTATCCAAGGTCCCAGCTCAACCCGAATAACAACAGAAAACTCGCAGTTTAAGGAACGGACAACCAATGAAAATCTATGGGGATGTCTCAGAACGCTCAAACAAGACTGAGATCTTTTCCAGAGCCGACTGAAGAATCCCCCCTCCACATCACCTGCCCCTACCCTATAAACAGAAAAAAGAGGCGACCAATTAGGCCGCCTCTATGAGTTATTTTGCCAGCAAGAAAGTTCAGTCTTCCGCCTTGGGCTCGCGATAGGCTTCGCCCTTTTCAAGCCACTCGGGGGCCTTGGCACCTTTGAGGTAATGATCAAACCAGTCTTTCATCCGCACACTGTAATCCAGCTTGTTGGGATACTTCTTCAGATGGTGCGGCTCGTCCTGATACTGCAGCAAGACCACATCTTTTCCGGCGCGGCGCATTGCCAGGTACAGTTCAACCCCTTGCTCCCAAGGCACGGCATCGTCTTTGTCACCGAACATGATCATCATCGGCGTTTGAATACGGTCGACATAGAACACAGGGGAGTTTTCTATGTATTTCTGCGGCGCGCGCATCAGACTTTCACCGATACGGCTCTGGCCGGTTTCATACTGGAACTGACGGGCAAGGCCGGTACCGTGACGTATGCCGCTGTAGGCACTGGTCATATTGCTGACCGGCGCACCGCTGACTGCAGCCTTGAAGATATTGGTCTGGGTCACGGCAAAGGCAGTCTGGTAACCGCCCCAGGAGTGGCCCTGAATACCCACTGCATCCGGATCGGCAATCCCCATGTCGATAAGCTTCTGCACTCCGGCGGTCAACGCCTTGACCGAACTGATACCGGGATAGCCGACTTCAAAGCGGATATCCGGCAGGAAGATGGCGTAATCATCGGCGGCATACCAGGCAAAGTTGGGCCTGTGATTGATTTTCATGTCCGGGAAGGCGTGCAGGCGATCGCTCATAAAGCGGTAGAAATACACCAACACAGGATAACGCTTGCCACTTTGATAGTTGGCAGGCTTGATTAACACGCCGTCCATTTCACGGCCATCACCGTCGCGCCAGTGCACCAGCTCTGACTTGCCCCAGGGCAGTTTGCGGCGCTGGGCATCAAAGTCGGTTTGTTTGACCGCCTTGGCCGGCTCAAGCAAAGCCGAGCTGTAGAGATCCGGATAGCTGTCGTAACGCTCCTGACTGAACAGCAAGGTATCACCCTTGTCGGCTCTGGCCAGCACAGACAGCTTGTTGTCTTTGGCAAGCAGCGGCGTCAGTTGAGCCCGGCCGATAACCGCACGGTAAAAACCGTCGGCCTTGGTCTTATGGCTATAACCCTGCAGCAACACAGCCTGATTGCGCGCCACTGTGGCCGGATAAGCCTTGTCTGGCTGAGCCAGAGCTTCGATACGCAGACTTAACTGCTGCTTGCGGCCCTCGCCGCCTGTCAGCATAAAGCCGTCGTGGGAGCGGGTATCAAACTGCCAGATATCGTATTTGTCGTAAACCAGCAGGCCTGAGTCATCCTCGAGCCAGGGGCCGAAGCCATAGCCGGGCGCCGCAGAGGGATAATCATGATCTTCGTCGGCGAAGCTGACCTTGAGCTTACTGCTGAGGTTATGTTTGCGACCGCTGGCCACATCATAGAGATAGATGCCGCCCTGCTGATAAAAGGCCAGGTATTTACCTGCCGGTGACAGGGTTGGCGCACTGCCGCTGGGCTGTTGGGTCAATATCCGGGTCTTGTGACCGGTATTGATATCCACCAGGTAAAAATCCCGGTAGAAACCGGCCCAGGTGATCATCTTGCGATAGGGAATATCCGAGCTCCCCAGCAGCACCCGCTTGTGTTCGCTCAGCTCAATGTCCGGCACCTTGCGGTCGGCCAGTTGCACCAGGTTGCGCGAACCAAGGTGCAGCACAGCCAGATAAGTGCGGCTCTGCTCTTTTTCATACTGTTTGACTTCGTTGGGCTTGATCAGCGGATCATCCCCGTGCCACAGGCGCAAATCCCGCTGGGCACTGACCAGCGCGGTGTCGTACAGGTCGCTGCTCTGCTCCACCTTGGGAATTTGCAGCTGCTTGCTTATCTCGGGCACCCGGCCGAAGAACAGCCGCTCACCGTCGGCCGAAAAGCTCAGCTTGGCATGGCGATTAATGAGCCAGCCCTTGCTGTCGCCCTTGCTAGGCAATATCTGGCTCAGTTTACCCGACTTTCTGTCGTAGAGAGACAAGGCATAGGGGCGCTCATTCGCATCCAGCGCCGCATCTCCTCGGGTATAGGCAAGATAGCGGCCGTCACGGCTCAGCGCCAGGGCACCAAACTGCTTGTCGGCTTGGCTGCTGACCGATTTGAGTTCGAAGCTGCGGGTATCAAGCACAGTGATGCTGTGGCTATTACTTGAACTGTCATTTTGCGCCAGTGCAAGCACGCTGCCGTTATAAGCCAGTTGCCAGGCGGTCACATCTTCGAAACGCTGTGACTTGCCGCTTGCCAGCGACAACAGCTCGAAACTGCTGCCGGCATCCAGTTTCGGCGTTTTGGCTGCTGGAGCCTCAGAGGCGGATGCTTGAGTGGTTGCTTTGGCATCAATGCCGTTTGCCTCTGCGCTCTCTTTGCTTTCTTCATCGGCCTCATACCAGATAGCCAACAAAGAGCCATCTTCGCTGAAGGCATAAGACTTGACCCGCTCAAAGCGGCGCTGCTCACCTGTGGTGTTATCCAGCAGCAACAGGCCTTTTTTCAGCTTCTTGCGCGCCTTGGGAGCAAGCTTTTCCGATTCGAGCAGCGAAGGCGCCAGAGTAAAGGCAGTGTAACGGCCATCGGCTGACAGCTGCGGCTTGGAACCACCAGCAACATCATAAGCCTTGGTATTGACCAGTGACTTGACCACACCACGGCTGTCGCCGCGATCCGGCGCGACACTGTAGGCCAGCACCTTGCCTTGTGGGTCGAGAACCTGATCGGTAATCGACTCAAACTGCATTATATCCTTGAGGGTCAGTGAGGGGCTGCTCTGGGCACTGACAGTGGTCGCGAAACCGGCTGACAGCAACAGCAGCGAGGCTAAGGGCGTTAACTTCAAGATCGTCCTCTTTTTCATTGTTGTTAGACTAAAGTAGACTTTATTATTTTATTGGCGTTCCATCATGGTCAGGCACCCGCTTTTTAGCAAGCTAACCCACACAAAAAAGCGTGATATTGCTCACTATTCCCTGTGAAAACGCGTTGAAAGTGTATAGAATAGCGGCGTTCTAAAGTACAAGATCCTCAGTCGAAAACCGTGTCGATGACATGGTCTGATAAATAGCAGTAACGACCAACCGTGGAAGGACCTCTCCATGTCAAAAAGAACTATTACCGTGATCCCTGGTGATGGGATCGGCCCCAGCATTATCGACTCAGCCCTTAAAATTCTCGATAAGGCGGGGTGCGACTTTGAATATGAATTTGCCGATGCCGGTCTGACTGCTCTGGAAAAACACGGTGAGCTCCTGCCTCAGCGCACGCTGGATCTCATCGAGAAGAACCGTATCACTCTCAAAGGCCCACTGACAACCCCTGTTGGCGAAGGCTTCACCTCTATCAACGTGACCCTGCGTAAGAAGTTCAGCCTGTACGCCAACGTGCGGCCTGTGCTTTCCTTCAAGGGCACCCAAGCCAGATATGAGAACATAGACATCATTACAGTGCGTGAAAACACTGAAGGTATGTACTCAGGCCTGGGACAAAAGCTGTCTGAAGACGGTGCCATTGCCGAAGCCACCAGTATCATTACCCGTCAGGGTGCCGAGCAGATAGCTACCTTCGCCTATGAACTGGCTCGCAAGGAAGGTCGCAAGAAGGTGACCATAGTCCACAAGGCCAACATCATGAAGTCAACTTCAGGCCTGTTCCTGAAAGTGGCCCGTGAAGTCAGCCAGCGTTATCCGGACATTACTACCGAAGAGATGATTGTTGACGCCACTTGTATGAAGCTGGTGATGAACCCGGAAAACTTCGACGTGATAGTCACCACCAACCTATTCGGTGACATTCTGTCTGATCTCTGTGCCGGTCTGGTGGGTGGTCTGGGTATGGCCCCGGGCGCCAACATCGGCAGCAACGCCGCTATCTTTGAAGCGGTTCACGGCAGTGCCCCGGATATTGCCGGCAAAAACCTGGCGAACCCAACTTCAGTGATCCTGGCATCTATCCAGATGTTGGAATACTTGGGTATGTCAGATAAAGCCGCCGCCATTCGCGCCGCCGTTTCTGCGGTTATCGAAGAAGGCGACCGCACTACCCGCGATCTCGGTGGTACCCATGGCACCACTGATTTCACCCAAGCGGTGCTGGATAGACTCTGATCTAATATCAACTCAGTAAGTTGCTAAAAAGGATGACCCAAGGTCATCCTTTTTTATGCCTGTGTTGGCAGGCAATGGGAAACATCCGTCGCCGGAGGCCCAACTAATGTTTTTGGCTATTTTGAGCTGAAAGCTATGTTAGCCGCTGTGCCAGCGGCGTAAAGTCGTGGAGCTTCGCCCCACTTTCAAGCACAGGCGGAACTGTGACCGTCGAAAACAGGGACGTATTCACGCCGTGTCACAGGATCGCCTGTGCGAAAGGCGCACCGCAGGTGATGGACTACATCGTGGCCGAAAACTCGCCAATACTAACTTAGGAACTTTTAGCTGGAAGCTATATTAGCCGCTGTGCCAGCGGCCCAAAGTCGTGGAGCTTCGCCCCACACCCGAGGAAAGGGGGCTGTATCGACTCGCCCCCTTTCCAAACCCCCAGCGACCCGCGACGCAGCGGAAAACCCCTTGTGCTTATGATGCCAATTAGCTATCGCGCCAGACGCTCATCCCTGATTCGACTGGCGCTGCTTCGGCATCCATGCCTCGCTACGCGATTGTCATCAACGCCCTGCGGCCGCTTCGAGCGGGAGTTGGTGCAATTCTGTGAGAATGGAGTAGCTTGAAATATCTGAAGTGCTTGCAGACATACACCTAATTTTCAGGCTCTGGCTCTAGTTCTGGTGGGACTGTGACCGTCAAAAACAGGGAAGAATGCAAACACTCAGTCAATTCTGCTTCAAAAACAACCCAAATCAGGGTTTTGTTGCCTTTGTCAAAAACTTGACCTTTGGCTAATTGTTTTCACATTCAATGCTAGCTATTGTATAACTAATTCAAACGCTTAGCTTTAGCACTTTCTTAAGCTTAAGGCCAGAAGCAGCAACACTTTTCCGTTTTCAACGGAATGCAGGGACGAACAGAGTTTAGCCCCGTGCGGTAGCCATGGCTTTACTCGGCTTTTATTGGACCTAGAACGTTCATGACAAGCACCTCAGAACTGATTTTTTACACTGTATTATTGACGTTCCGGGCAAAATGCCGGGAATTTGCAGCTAAGCTTGCGCGTTATTTCCATAACATTGCAGGAAATGCTATTAAATTCATAACGTTAAAAAATACAAACAAAATATGGACACCCAACGTTAATAGCGCGGTAGTTAGCCTCCGACTATCCTTTGTTTAAGCATTTAACAAGGAGGTTATTATGCCGCGCCCTCGCCGAACTCAA
>NZ_NIJM01000075.1 GCF_002836945.1 Shewanella chilikensis | reverse complement strand
TTCGGCTACGTCGGGGTGTCCTTGGGGATGCAAGGGGCTTTGGACAAGCAAAGCCCCTTGCCCGGTGTGGTTTGGCGAGAGTTGCGTAGCAACGTGCTTTCGAGCGAGAGCCAAGGATGGCGAACTGGCCCTTATGCATGGAGGCATTTACACCGCGACTTTAGGCCGCTGGCACAGCGGCTATCATAGCTTCCAGCTAAAAGTTACTAATTAGTATTGGCAGGGCCTCCGGCGACGGATGTTTCTCATTGCCTGCCGCAGGCTTATGCACAGGCGATCCTGTGACTCGCTGCGAGAACATCCCTGGCTCAGAAGGTCACAGTTCCACCTGTGCCTGGGAAATAGGCGTATGTCTGTAGGTATATAAACAATTTCAAGCAGCGCTATGATTGCAGAATTACACCGACTTTCCCCCTCGGTGTCGCCGAAAGCCGTTGGCGCAAATAACGTGACCGAAACATGAATGCCGAATCAGCGCCCAAGCTCCCTGGGTACAACCTCATTAGTCTCTATCGCGAACAGAGTTTTGCTCCAGTAAACAAAGCCTCCCCGTGGCAAAAGGTTGTGACTGAGGTAAAATAGCCCATCTTTTGTCGGCGGCATCTCATACTTGTATGACTCCACAGCGGATCTACCTCTTAAGCACAGCCTTTTTTGCTGCTTGCTGCTGCCCCGACGCCGGCTCGCATTCTCCCGGAAACAGGCAGATAACAATAACCCCGCCTGCCGGACTTAGCCTTAAACCCTACACCCAGAGGAATACTCGTCATGAGTCTTGCTGATTCCGTTCTAGCCATAAACAATGATCTGCCTATCCGCACCGACAAGCCGGTTCACAGCGGAAAAGTGCGCAGTGTCTACTGGTTGACCGAGGCCGACAGCGCCAGATTGATCCGCGAAAAGGGCTATGATGTGCCCGCCGATACTCCGCTGGCGATCATGGTGATCTCGGATCGTATCTCCGCCTTCGATTGCATCTTCCACGGCGAAGAGGGCCTCAAAGGGATCCCGGGCAAAGGGGCGGCACTCAACGCCATCTCCAACCACTGGTTCAGCCTGTTCAAGGAAAAGGGGCTGGCCGACAGCCATATTCTCGACATTCCCCATCCTTTTGTTTGGATAGTGCAAAAGGCTCGCCCGATAAAGGTGGAAGCCATTATTCGCCGCTATATTACCGGCTCCATGTGGCGCGCCTATCAAAAGGGTGAGCGGGTATTTTGCGGCATCACGCTGCCGGAAGGATTACAAAAGGATCAGCAGTTACCCGAGTTACTGATCACCCCATCGACCAAGGGGATACTCAAGGGGATCCCAGGGATACCGGAGCAGGATGATGTCAACATCAGCCGCGCAGATATCGAAGCTAACTTCGAGGCCTTCGGCTTTGAAAAGCCTGAAGATATCGATCTGTACGAAAAGCTGCTCAAACAGGGATTCGAAGTCATTTCCGAGGCGCTGGCACAGCAAGATCAGATCTTTGTCGATACCAAGTTCGAATTTGGCTATGTCACTGACAAACAAGGCCAATCCAAGCTTATCTATATGGATGAAGTGGGAACCCCAGACTCTTCACGTATTTGGGATGGCAGCGCCTACCGTGACGGCAAGATCCTCGAGAACTCCAAAGAAGGTTTCCGTCAGTTCCTGCTCAACCACTTCCCGGATCCGGATATCCTGTTGAACAAGGACAGAATGCCGGAACGTGAAGCCCTGGCCCGCGACAACGACCTGCCACTGGAGGCCATGATGAATGTCTCGCGTACCTACACAGGTATTGCCGAGAAAGTCACCGGAGCCAAGATTACTCTCTCGGATAATCCCAAGGCAGAAATTATCCGGGTACTCAAGGAACAATACGACCTGGTGAACTAAGGCATTCTGCCGCGGCTGCGACTCAGGCCTAATCCCATTAAGCATAAAGCCCCGACAGGGGCTTTATTTGTTCAATGATTGGAATTTTAGCCGAATCGGCTCCCGCGAATATCTCCCCTGAACGCCAAATTTGTACCTGGCCAAGACTGGCTTAAACTTAAAGAAGTGGCCAAGGCCGAGTAAAAGGAGATGCATCATGCGTACCCGACAAATCCTCTGTCCGGTCGACTTCTCTGAAGAATCCGAACACGCCCTGGAATATGCCATAGAGTTGGCGGCGCTCTATAAAGTAAAACTGAGGCTGCTGCATGTGATAAGCAAAGCCTATGGCGAAGACATTACCACTCTCCCCCATCACGAAGAGAACTTCGGCATAGTGGCCTTGACCCAGGCGCAGCTGCAACAACATATGCAGGCCTATGCTTCGGAAAAAATCCAAGCTCTGTTGCAACAGTTGCATCCAAAGCAGCAGCTCGAGGTGCTTATCCGCCGCGGCAGCGCTGCCGGCCAAGTCCTCGAAGAGGCCGAGAGCACCAATGTCGGCATGATAGTGATCGGCTGCCATCAACGCACTGCGCTGGCCCATTGGCTGCTGCCCAATGTCGCCGAGGAGATTATCAACAAGGCCAAGTGCCCTGTGATGGTAGTGAAGTAGTCTTATCGGCTCAGAGCTTCACTTCACTGTAGGTGGTCCAGGCCAGTAAATTACCCATCTGCGGCACTATCCAAACCGCTGTCTTGTGATCCTGATAGACCCGGAAGTAGTAGATCTCCTCATCACGGATATCGTCTTTACGGATCTCGCGGTAGAAGTGCATCGCTGAGTCACTGACATTGTCCGGCTTGATGAGCTCTTTCTGGTTCACTTTCACCTGGAACACATCCACCAAGGTGCCGGAGATCTCGGTACGGTACTGGTGAAAATGGCCCCGTAGTTGATACTTTATCGGTGTGGTGATGCAATCCTGATCGGTAACACAGGCCGATGAATAAAACTGCCCCGAGTCTTTACTGTCGTAAACCAGCGATAGGCTGAGATCGGTACGCACCAAGAGTTCACCGGCAACCGGGAAATAGATATCCGCATGGTAGTTGTGCTCCACCAACTCGGCATTGTCTACCGCTGGCGGCAGAATAATACGGTTGTAGCGGATCCGTCGCTCCATCTCCTTACTCAGGGGCACAAACTCCTTCATGCTGAGACCGGCAGGTTTGGGATCTATGGCGGTGATATTGATGATACCATCGCCGTCACAGCCGGTTTCATCAGCGCTGGGACAGATGGCAAAAGAATAATTACGGCCATCCGAGGCGGCATAAGCGCTGAAATGCTTCAATCCGGGGATAAGATTTCCCTCAGGCGCCAGATGCTTTTGCCACATGGAAGGATGCAGTTGCTTGGCCTCATCACTGTAAAACAACTGCGCCGAGGCCAGCGTGCCCCCTACATTCAAGGGCAACTGCTTGTCGGCCCGCCAATGGCTCACCTGCTTGACCATCTGATGATAATCGCTGTAATACCAGAAGAAGCCCACCAGCCCCAACAGCAATAAAATCCCCAGGAGTTTTATTTTCAGAGACACACTCACCAAGGCAGTGCGGATGGCTTCACCATCTGAGATAGCCAGCATATGCACATGGGACTGCTCGGAAATATTTAGCTGATAGCCACGGCGAGCAACCGTCTTGAGTTGAATTTCGGGATAGGGTTCCAGCTTCTTTCTAAGAATACTAATGCACTGAGTCAGTGAGGTCAGCGCCACCACCCGCTCCGGCCACCCTACGGAAAGCAATTCTTCTTTTCCGAATACGGTTCCCGGGGCCGACAACAGGTGAGACAATACCTGAGCCTCAGAAAACGACAGGACGATTTCTGAACCATCGCGTTGATCCAGCAAGTGTTTTGCCTTGGTATCCAACGCCAAATAGGGAGTCAGCTGTTGCATTGTCACTCCGAAAAGTCACTCCATAAAATTTGACAGCTCCCGTTAATGGAAGCTTTAGGATAGACTATGAGTTTAACCTGAGTGCAACAGATAGAATGTGACAGCTATATCAATTAACAATTTGTTTTTGTTAAACAAAAAATATCTAATACAGCAGACTCCAATAGCAAATTTACAGTGGCCGACGTTGAAAACTGTAGCGGCACAGCCAAGATAACAACAACAGCCAGCCAAAGAGTATTCCCAGCAACCAAGGCCAGGTCGGTCCCCCTATGACCAAGCCCAAAAAACTTTGATTGAGCAAGCGAAACACACTGGCCGGATTCAGCAGCATCAGCCATTGCAGGCTCTCCTGACCAAGGTTATCGGCCGCCACCACAGCCAATACCAGCAAAGCCAAATCATAGAGCAGCACCAACAGCAACCAAAGCAGCATCAGCAGCGCCAGCGCCTGAGCCTTCTGCTTAACCTGCATACTGATCCAATAGCCTAAAAGCATAAACACCAACCCCAGTAACCAAGCGCTGGCCAGTAAGAGGGCAAGGGCCGCGGGCAACTCTACGGTACGGTATTCCTGAGCCAGCAGCGGCAGCAGCCCCAGAGGCAAGCCAAACCCCAGCAGCAAAGCCAGCAACAGGGCGCCGCCCTGTCCCATCAGCTTGCCGGCCAGCCACTGACTACGGCTCAAAGGGTAAGTCAGCAGTAATAACAGGGTGCCTGCTTCGGCCTCCCCCACCACGGCATCGAAACTCAATAGCAGCGCCAGCAGTGGCACCAGAAAGACACTCAAGGTTAAAAGAGAGTTGAACAACTGCGGCAACGCCTGCCAACGAAATTCACCGCCTAAGGCCCCGGCACCGAAAATAACCGCAGCCGCCAACAGGGCAAACAAACAGCAAGCCGTTTGCAACCAGCGGCTCCGCAGACAATCTTTGAACTCTTTGGCGGCAACGATAAATAACGGGTTGGAGCGCTTGAACTTGAGCGCTTCATTTTCTCTGACCAATTGCATCAGGCGGCCTCCCCGAATCTTTTAGGCGCGACATTCCGACGATTTGAGTCAGACGGTGCCATAAAATGATGAAACAGTTCACCGAGCGAGGCCGGAGGCAACTGAAAGTCAAAGCAGCGGTATTGCTCCGTCAGTACGGCTATCGCCTCCGGCACGCTGGCCTTAGCCAGTTTCAACCGGCCAGCGGAAAAACTCGGCCCCAGCACAGGATCGCCACTGAGTTCCAGCCGAGATGGCAACAGGATCTCCTGTGGTAAGTCAGCCTCTTGCCTCAGGTTATCCAGGCTTCCCAGCGCCCGCATCCGGCCATTTGCCAGCATGAGCGCCAAGTCAAGATGCGGCTCAACCAAAGCCAGTTCATGGGTGCAAACCACTATGGTGCAGCCCCGCTGTTTCAGCGCCGCCAATTGGGCATACATAAGCGCCGAGGCCGAGGGGTCCAGACCCACTGTCGGTTCATCGAGCAACAGTAATCTGGGGCGGCTCAGTAGCGCCTGCGCCAACCCAAGTCGCTGTCTCTGGCCCTTGGAACACTGTCCCAACCTGCGTTTCACCAAACCATCCAGTTCAAACTCGACCAACAGCTCTTTGACTCTGTCTGCTCCTATGCCTTTGAGCCCGGCGAAATAATTCAGCAGTTCGCCCAAGGGCATATTGTCATAGAAACTGACGTTCTCCGGCAGATACCCCACCTGCATTGGGCTTTCACCGGCAGCCTTACCGAGAATCTTCAGCTCGCCACCGGCGGGTTTCAGTAGCCCCAGCAGCAGTTTGATCAGGGTCGATTTGCCGGCACCATTGTGACCCAGCAGCGCCAGCAACTTGCCCTGGGGCAGCTGCAAACTGATATTCTCCAGCACAGGCCTGTCGCCACGGACATAGGCCAATTGCCGACAATCAATGCTGGGCATAGCGCTTCTCCTCATCACTCAGTTGCGAATTGGTTGTTATTTCTTGCTTCGTCTGAATATCAATGGGCTGCAGCAAAGGAAAACTGTCACGAATGCCGATATCCTCGGCCAATGCCAACTGGCGCTGCAGCCAGCGCAGCAAGAGCACCACAGGGCTGTCCATCAACCATCTGGCCTCTGGGTAGATCCAAAACAGCCTGTCCAGGGCATCGTTGGGCAGATAGGGAGTATCACCTATGCCATCACCATCGAGATCCCAGCCCTGATAGCTGCTCCAATAGTTGCCCTGTCCCTGAAGACTCCACTCCTGCGATTTACTGCCGACATAACGTACCTGAGTCAGATTGTTTTCTATGTTGTTGCGCCACAGGCTATTACCTTCACCGCCCAGCGCGACACTAATGCCGGTATCGCTGTCACTGAAATAGTTATGACTGATACGGTTGTCGGCGGCGCCATAGATAAACAGCCCCTTGCCTTCACTGGCGATGGAGGGGTCGCCTTTGGGGTTGTGAATAGTCGTCACCCGGTTATGATGCACCTCACTCTGCTGGGTCACATTGAGCAAGATACCAAAATCGATTGCGGCGCTGACTTGATTATGTTCCAGGGTGATCCCCTTGGAACTCATCAACGCATAACCTCCCAGTAACCATTTGGCACTGTTATTCCAGGCGCTGTCATTGCGGGTATACATATAGTGAATACCATATTGCTGGCGGCTGAATTGATTGTGGCTGACCCGGCTGGCGTCGACGTTTTCCAGATAGATACCGTCGCGCACCGACGCTATCTGATTGTGGTGCAGTTCCGGGGCCTCAACATACTTGAGAAAGATGCCGTCACCTCTGTCCAGCATATAACGCTTGTCGTCTCCATTTATGCGGCAGTTTTCCACTACCGGGTGTTTAAGCTGCTCGCCATGAATGCCAAAACCAGGCCCCGACAGTTCAAGCTGCAGCAAGAGGACATCATCGGCGCCCGGCAACAGACGCACCCCGGAATCATGTTCATAGAGATCGCTGCCCCAGTTACGTATTTCAAGCCCCTGCAAGCGCACACCTGCAGCCTTGATGGTCACGGCGCTGCCTTTACCACCGGCATCAATTATGGTGCCGGGCTCGCCGACAATAGCGATCGCCTTATCGATTATCAGCGGCCCCTGATATTCAGCGGCAGAGAGAGTCAGTACCTCGCCTTCACTCAGTGCATCTACACGTGCCTGCAGCGAGTTTTGGCTGCCAAGGCAGCCAAACGAGAGCAACATCAGGGCCAGCAGGGTGCGTAACATCAACCTCAGTTGGCTCCTTCCAGCAGTTCCAGGGTGATCTCCTCATAGGCCAGTACCCTACCCCCCCAGGCCTCGGCAAAGGCCTGCGCCGCTTCCTTGGTTGAAAATGGTGCAACCGCCGGTCCCATCACTCCCTTCTTGCTGGTGCCATAGACATACCAAGCTGTGGTGGCATCGATAAAGGCGTTGTCATCCGGCTGTTCCCAGTCGGTAGTGCCCATGTCATGGACAAACATAGCCTTGATTCGGCGCTGGTTTTCCGGTTGCAACGCAAAGCTGAACATGTCACGGCTGGAGCAGAACTTGGGCACGGCATCACTGTCTTTGAGCATAAGTTGCCCCTTGGGCCCAGGGTATTTGGTGATCATCATGCCGCACATATGGCACTTGTCATGCTGTTCCAGATGCTGTGCGTGAATGTCCTGATTGTGGCTCTGCGCCGGAGAGCATCCGGACAGCCCCATTAACAGGATGGGAATAGCGATAGCCAAAAGTGTCTTTTTCATCTTTCTCTCCAATCAATAGATTCAACACCTCGCCGGGGCCTTGCAGGGACAACCCATTAAGCGAGGGTTGAAAAAAATCATTCGAGTCGGCTGCGGGCGTTGGCAATGGCATATTGCAACGCCTCACGATCCAACTGCTGATTATTACTGTCGAGCAGCAGCTGCCAATGGCCTATAGCCTCGGCATATCTTTGGTTAAGGAAGGCATCATTGGCCAGCAACAGCCGGGTGCCAGGATCGGCGTTATCCAGCGCCAGGGCCTGTTCGACCCATTCTTGAGATTCCGGTAGCCACTGGCGTTGATCTCGGTAATAGGCGGCTTCGGCCAACTGCCCCAGTAAGGCGGCGCTCTTGCCCTGAAGCTGCAACTGCTGCTTCAAGGTGGCCACTGCATCCAGATACATGCCACCGCGCACATAGGCCTGGGCCAGCTGTTGTATCAGGTCGCTGTCTTGTGGCGCATCGGCACTGGCGCGTCTGAGCCGGACAATCTCGGCGGCCAGCAGATAGTCTATGCTGTCGTCGGCCTCGGCCAACTGCCAATCCTGGTAACGGCCGGTATAGGAGTAAGTCCCAAGACTCAGGCCTATGATCAGCAGCGGCAGCAAGCTCCAGTGCCATAGAGCCGGTACGACCCTGTCTCCGCGGCAGGTTTGCCACTGATAAAGGGCAAACAGACTCATAAATGCCAGACTCAGCAGGGCCAGTCCCAACCAGAGCGGGTTAGCCATAACGCCTCCTGTCAACCGTGTCCAGGCATTGGGTGCTTACTGTCTTTACCCGGCTTTTCGACCTTGACCAACTCGACTTCAAACACCAGAGTGGCCTGCGGCGGGATCACCCCGGGTGCCTGCTCGCCATAGGCCAGCTTGGCAGGGATAACGAAGCGGAACTTGGAGCCTTCAGGCATTAGTCTCAGGCCCTCTTCCCAGCCAGGGATCACTGTCATCAGCGCAAAACGGCCTGCGGCCTTATTGGTACTGCTGTCCTCAAATACTGTGCCGTCGATAAGCTTGCCGACATAGTTGACTGTCACCACATCTTCAGGATTGGGCTTCTTGCCCTTGCCCATGCTCAGCACTTCGTACTGCAGGCCACTGTCGGTAACCTTAACGCCGGACTTTTTCTTGTTCTCGGCCAGGAAAGCTTCGCCGGCCTTGAGGTTGTCCTCAGCCAGTTTATCGAAACGGGCCTCTCTTTCTTCATTGAGGGCGATGGCTCTTTGGTTGAGCAGATCCAGTATCTGTTCATCTGTCAGTTGCTGCTTGTCTTTAAGAGCATCGGTAAAGCCGGTAATCAGCAGCTCCATATTGACTTCGGCGCCCAGCTCCAACTGTTGGTAAACCTGGCCCGAAATATAGTTGCCCACTGAGGCACCCAGAGCGTAGGAGGTCTTGTCTGTCTCTGTCTTCAAGTCGGCCGCCAGCGCGGGCAAGCTCAGACAAAGAGAGAGGGAAATCGTAGTAGCAAGTTTTTGTAATTTCATGGTTTTCATCCTGCAATTTCTAAATTCAATGCCCAAATAATTTATTCTCAAGGACGCTCTATCGGTCGTCCCGAGATACGCCAGCCATAGATACCATCCGGCATCTGCCTGACATCGGTATAACCCAGTTTCATCACCTCTCTGGCGGCCACATTACTGGCAGTACAGAGGCGGTTGGCACAGTAAAACACCATGGTGGTGTCCTTGTTTTCCGGCAACAAAGTTTTCCAGTTATTGACGTTGAAGTAGATGGCGCCGGGAATGAAACCATCACCCCATATCTCCAGGGTGTTGACGTCATAGAAGATCACCCCTGGCTGGCTGAGCAGCATCTCGGCCTCACGCATGGAGATCTGGTTGAGTACCTCTTCGTGGTAGGGAGCCGGAACCAGATCTCCGCCACCGCCGGCCAGCACAGTCGGTGCCGCAACCATAAATGCCAGTGGCAGCAGGGACTGTTTCAGCGCCTGTTTCAATGAGAGTCGAACTCGCATCTTTATCCTCCATTAAGGGCTCCGGACAAGCGCCCGGAGCCACTATTACCCGTTACAGCGAAGCTGTCTTGGTGCCCTTGCCATCGGCAATGGCTTCAGCCTGAGTCACGTAAGTAACTGCTGCATCCATACGTTTGCGGGCGTAGCGAGGAGCGTGAACGCCCCAGGAACCGTCTTTACGTACGAATTCAACAATGTCGCGAGCCTTGTCGGTCAGCAGCAGAACTTGTGTCTTGTCTTCGATAGACAGCTTGTTCTTGGCAACTTTGCGATCGATTCGCTTGAGCGCATCTTCCACTTTAGCCAGGCTGTCTTTGACAGGAGTCTGCCACTTCATGACCTTGCCATAGATCTCTTTCTGATCCTTGAAGTGCAGGCCCTTGCTCAGCTCGGACTGGAACTGGCTGTGGCAACCCTTACGCTCAACCACATCGTGGTCAGAGATAGAGGTACGGGCACAGGTCCACATCAGGTCGAGATAGCCATGACCATTCTCATCCTGAGCCACGGTCCAACCTTTGGTGGTAGACTTACGAGGTTGACCTTCAGGTGGATTCAACGTCTTGCGATCCGGGCTGACATCAATCTTCCACAGGTGAGACTTACGCACTGCGTCGAAGCCGGCCATATCCGGGTATTGAATCGCGGTGAAGTTTTCACAGCTACCCATGTTCGGCATGTGACAGCTGGTACAGCTGTTCTTGGCGTGAGTGCCGGTGTTGGCAGCCATTTCGGCCTGAACCTGGTGACAGTCAACACAGTCTTTCTTGATTGCTGGCTTGGTGTAACCGGATTTCCAGTCGTTACCTGTTACTTCGTGTGGATCGTGACAGGTAGAACAACGCATGCCCTTGTCATAGTGAGAAGACATGAACATCTGTGAACCTTCGGTACCACAAGATGGGCAAGAAGACTTCATCTTGACGTTGAAGGCATATTCCAGCTTTTCTTTGCCTTTTTCAGTCTCGGCCAGCTCGTCGATATAGTTGAAACGCTGGTGACAACGTTCACAGTTGGAAGGCATGCCGCCGCCGTTACCACCGTCCAGGTGACCACCGGCGCCGTGACACTCTTCACAAGCAATACCGCGGCTGATGGTGTGTTCCTGCAGCTTCTTGGGATCGCCAAGAGCATCCAGGTATTCCTGCTTGTTCTTGAAGTCAAACTTGAAGCTGTGGCAAACCTCGCAGTAAGAACTGGCAGGCTGGAACAGGAACTCTTTCTTGTACTTGGCACCGTAGGAGGTCATGCCCCACTGGTGAGAACCACTGGCGCCGAAGTCTTCCATCTTGGTGGGGAAGTCAGGGATAACCTTTTGGATCTTCTTGGCCATTTCCGGAGTCAACCATTCGGCCCAACCACGGGAAAACTGGTTACCACCGGCAACCATGGTACCTGTACCGTCTTTCAGCAGACCGCCTTCAATATGGTAGGAACCACGCACCAGGAAGCTATCGATATAGCCATACTTGGTTCTCGGCGTACCCACAGTGGCGTAGATAGCATCCGGAGTGATACCGTCCGGTAATATGGAAGCATCAGAACCATAAAGCTTTTTCTTTAAGTCATTATCCACTTCCGGATGTTCACCGGGGAAACGTATGGTCTTGGCGTGACGGGAGCGCTGCCACTTCTCATACTGCACCGCGTGACACTCACCGCACTTCTCAGGGCCAACAAACTTATTGGGGAAGTCGAGAATAGACTTGGCCGCCAAACGATATTGCACCGCAGAGGGACGCCCCACCCGCTTGCTGTACTTCTGGCCATTACCTTGGTCCATGTATTCTTCACCGCGGTCACTGACCTTATACATACCAATGAGGCGGCCTTCTTCCTGATACTTGAACACAGGGTGATTCTGGAACAGGTAATCGAACAGTTCTTTTTCCTGAACGATATAATCCTGCAGTGTCTTGACGCCGTTTACCTTTTCCATGCCGTTGGGATTAGCGATCACTTTTTGTGCCGACTCTCCCATCTGCTTATTGCCGTGACCTGGTTTATCTGCCGCGAGCGCACCAGCCCCGCTGACGGCAGTTAAACAAAACAACATACTGAGTGTTGTCCTTTGTTGCCATCGTCTCATCATATACTCCTGAATTTGTCGTCGGTTATTTCACAAACGAACTTGTTATTGCCGGCTTGACCGGTCACGACTCATTCTTCATATGTGCAAGGACAAAAATCTGCGCCAGAGCACAGCCCGCCCCAGCTTGAGAACTCAAGAAAGCAACACCTTATATTTTCCTTTTAAAACAGTAGCTTTAATATTTAACAGTAAAATTATTCAGTTCTTTTTTTGAGCGTTTTATTTCTCAAAAAACCTCAAAACCCCTGCTGAAAATTGAAAAATGCCGCGCCGGCAAATACAGGCAAATAAAGGCGTGACAGATCACAGAGCCAAAGGAGTAATAACCCTAGTCTCAGTGCCATAGATCCATTTCCGGGAAATCCCGGCATAACAAGAGAGCGGCCATGTTTTCCATCACCATGTTGCCCGAACTGGGACACTTCCTGCTGATCCTGAGCGGCAGTTGTGCCTTGTTTGGCACCTTGCTTGCGCTGCTCAAGTATCGCGATCCTCGGCTAGAATGGCCGCTGCAACCGCTGCTGCTGGGGCAAGCGTTAGGGCTGACCGGCGCCGTACTCATGCTGGCACTGGCGTTTATCCTCAACGACTTCTCTGTGGCTTATGTGGCCAACAACTCCAACTCGGCCCTGCCGCTGTTTTATAAAGTGGCCGCGGTTTGGGGTAGCCATGAAGGGTCTTTGCTGTTTTGGATGACAGTAATGGCATTATGGGCCTGGCTGGGACTACAGAGGCGCTCGCAAGATCACAACTATCTGTTGATGCTGCACGGCAGTTGTTCGGCGATTCTCAGCGGCTTTATCTTCTTTATGTTGCTGTATGCCAACCCCTTTGCTCGCCTGCTACCGGAAGTGCCGATAGAGGGACGCGATCTCAGCCCCATGCTGCAGGACATAGGCCTTATCCTGCACCCGCCGCTGCTGTTTCTTGGCTATGCAGGCCTTGGGATCTGTTTTTGTATCGCGCTGGCATTGCTTGTCAGCCAAAAGTTCAGCGCCGCCCGCCTTGACAGGCTCAAGCGCCATCTGCTGTTAACCTGGGTGTTTCTCACTGCAGGTAACGCCCTGGGCTCCTGGTGGGCCTATAACGAATTGGGCTGGGGCGGTTGGTGGTTCTGGGATCCGGTGGAAAATGCTGCCTTTATTCCCTGGCTGGTGACCACAGGCGCGCTGCACTGCCTGCAGATCAAAAACCACAATCCCTTGGCCCAGCTCTCAGCCCTGGCGCTAGTGCTGCTGGGCTTCAGCCTGTGTCTGCTGGGCACCTTTATTGTGCGCTCCGGCATTATTCAGTCTGTACATGCCTTTGCTGCCGATCCCGAGCGTGGGATGATCATTCTGTTGTTGTTGCTGCTCTACGGTGGCGCCGGTTTCAGCCTGTTTGGCCTCAGATGTCGCCATCACTGGCAGCCGGGCAAGCTGACACCACTTGGCCGGGACGGTCAGCTGTTGCTAGGTAGCCTGATCTTGCTGACCATGGCGCTGACTACCCTGCTGGGCACCCTTTACCCGCTTTTCTATCAGGCACTTGGCCTGGGAAGCCTGTCGGTAGGGGCGCCCTACTTCAACACCCTGTTCGTGCCCATGTTGGCACTGCTGCTCTTACCCATGGCAATAAGCACCCTGCCCCATATGGCGCCGGGGCGCCTAGCTCTGTTGGCCCTGATCACTATAGCTGCGACCGCACTGGCACTATTTTTCAAAGGCAGGCTCACCCCCTGGATGCTGGCGGGCGGTGCCATGAGCCTGTTTCTGCTCTGCACTCTGCTGCTTTATCTGTTGCCACTGGGTGACACTGCCGGCAAACGCCGCAATATTCCCATGCTGCTGGCTCACACCGGCCTTCTTGTCAGCATCATAGGCGCAACCGGAGTCAGCTGTTTTGAGCAGCACTCGCTGCTGCGTATGGGGCCGGGCCAAGGCAGTATTCTGGGTGACTACACCTTTATCTATGAGCAAACCCGCTTGCTGGACAAGCCGGCCTATCGCGGAGAGCAGGCGGTAATTCGGGTTGAGCACAATGAGCAACTGCTTACTTACCTCTATCCGGAGCGGCAGGAATTCAACTCCAACGGCATGTCGCTGTCCCAGGCGGCCATCTACCGTGGGGCCTTTGGCGATCTCTATGTCTCCATGGGCACCCAACTGAGCGATGAAGAATTTTTGGTGCGCCTCAGCATCAAGCCACTGGTGAGTTGGATCTGGCTCGGCGGTGCCTTGATGGCCATTGGTGGCCTACTGGCCCTAGGTAGCCGACGTCAACGCCTGCCGAAAACCGATTTATTAACCGCCTCAGGGAGACTTCAACATGATTAAGCTAATGCTGCTTGGATTATGGCTCAGCTTTGCTTGCGCCGAAGCCCAGGCGACCGACATGGATATCGCCCGCCTCAGCATAGATATTTCCAAGGAGTTGCGCTGCCCCATGGCCACCAACCAAAACCTGTTTGAGTCGGAAACCGCCATTGCCAGTGAGCTCAAGGCACAGATCTACTTGATGCTGCAGCAGGGCAAGAGCCGGGAGCAGATACTCGACTTTATGGTGGAACGCTATGGCGAGCAGATCCGTTATCAACCCTCGCTGAACGCAGGCACAGCACTGCTATGGCTGGGACCTGTCATCTTGTTACTGGTATTGCCCGGCATGCTGCTATTTTTCGGCCGCAGCAACAATCCATCCCCACACGATCAGGAGAATCCATCTTGAGATCTTACTTGCTTCTATGTCTCGCCCTGTTGCTGCCGCTATCGGCCCAAGGAGGCATAATGCAGCACAAGGCTTATCACACAGGGGAACCTGTACCAAACAAGCCTATGATTATGCGTGAATTTGTTGAAATGCAGCACGCCAGAAAGGTAGCAAAGGTGACCTTTGCCGATCTACAGGGTAATCCCAAAACCTTGGCTGAATATCAAGGACGTTTGGTGCTGCTGAATCTCTGGGCCAGCTGGTGCCCGCCCTGCCTGCGTGAGATGCCGGCACTGGCCAAGCTGCGCAGTAAACTGCAGGGCAGCAGTATTCAGATAGTGCCGCTGTCGATAGATGAAGATCCGGCTGCGGTAACCCCTTTTCTGGCCAAGCATGAGCTCAAGCTGAATGACAGCTGGATAGACAGCAAGAAAGAGATAGAGAAGATCATGCCGGCCAATGTGGTTCCGGCGACTTATATTTTTGATCCCAATGGTAACTTAGTCGGTTTTATCCGCGGCTATCTGGACTGGGATGACCCGGATATCGCCGACTATCTGTTGCGCTTTGCCGCCAAGTATCAAACGCTGGCCCAAAGTAAAGCGCTGCAGTAAATAGTGCAACCGTCCCGGAGCATCTCCCCAAGTCACTCCGGGCCACCTTAGGCAAATCTCTCCGCCATACTTTTTGCCCGCTTTCCCGTCACGCACGCCTCTTTTGTCGGGAAAGCCTTTTTCTCAGAAATGATCGAAACTCACTTCCACCGGAACCCCCTCAATCGCCAAAGGCAGATGCTGATGCAAAGCAAGCGTAACCTTGAGTGCCGGTTTGTCCCCATCAAAAGGACCGGACAGCTGCTTGGGCACCTTGCCCACTAACTGGGTCGGCTCTTTGATTTCGGCGCGGATTAGTAACGCTGGAAGTACTCGCGAATTCAACTCCGAAGTGCACCACTCGCTAAATTAGGCTGCCTTGCGTAATT
>NZ_NIJM01000074.1 GCF_002836945.1 Shewanella chilikensis | reverse complement strand
GCATCTGCTTTGGGAGCAGAGGGTCAGAGGTTCGAATCCTCTATCACCGACCAAAACATTTAAGCCCCTGAGAAATCAGGGGCTTTTTGTTTTTTAGCATTCAAAGCCTTCCTGTTTTCATCCTCAGGGGGCACGAGTGTCTTGGGACTTCCCTGTCTCGACGGCTTCGCCTAAAACAAAGGCTCCCCGGAGGGAGCCCTATATCAGTTACTCAACATTCACCGGCGGTGAAATAAAGCCTTGGTATGCTTGAGTCTTGAGTGGCGTAAAGCGCTCCAACTGACCTTTCTCTTGAATACCTGTCACTATCACATCGATTTCCAGCCCTCGGGCCACGTTCACCAGTGCGCGGCACAGTTCGCTGTTGTGCTGGTTTTCATCATATTGTGCAAAGGATTGGTCCAGCTTGACGTAAGCCGGCCGCAGGCTTTGCAGATAAGACATGGAGCCGAACTGACGGCCGAAGTGGTCTATTCCTATACTGGCACCATTGTCGCGAATTATGGTGCACAGCGCCTGACAGGCGTCAATATCGGTATAGATGGCGGCTTCCGGTAATTCAAAGGCCAAACGGTTTGCATGGCGACAGTTACGCAGGAAGTGATTGAGCCATTCATGGAACTTGGGATCGCTGATGCTGTGATGGGTGAGGTTAACCGCAATGGCTTCGGCATTCTTCTCCAACAACTCATCTTCACTGATCTTTTCAATCAGGCAGCGGTCGAGCAAGCTACCCAGAGACAATAGCTCGACATAAGGCATGAACTGGCCTGCATGCACCAGTTTGTCACCTATTTGCAACTGACAGAAAAGTTCCCGCTGCAGTATATTGTTAGATCCTTGATAGTGCACAGCTTGCCAACGGAAACGGAATTGTTTGCGGTTAATTGCGTCGGTAAGCTTATCGCGCCACTGCTCACGACTGAACAACTGCTGTTCGTTGGTCTCCAACCAGTGATAAACCTTGCCTTCCTTGAGGGCGATTTGCAGGGCGTTATCCGAGCGCGCCAGCAGCTCGGAACTGGTCATCTGCCCGATACGTTCGGCAATACCTATGGCGTAATCTTCATTGGGCTTACAACCCGCCTTGACCATTTCCTGGTTGGTTGTACGGATCAGGGTTTGTAGATACTTACTCAGTTGTTCACGTTCAACATTGGTGATCAAGAAAGCAAATTCATAGGCGGCGATACGGGCAATGACAGATTCACAGATTTCGCCCAACTCATGCTGCAGTTTTTCTGAAAGCAGCTTGATGGTTTCGTCCCGTACCTGATAGCCATACTTGCTGTGGACTTCTTCGAGCCAGTCGAACTTGACCATCATCAGAGCGCCGCTGCCGGGTTCACCTAGCCAACCGCCAACGCGGCCCATCATATATTGACGATTAGGCAGGTTGGATACCTGATCCACCAGATTCTTTTTCCTGAGTGCAGTGACTTCTTCATCCAGAGAACTGAAAATTTTCTTCAGCTGGGCTGACATGCTGTTAAAAGCGTTGACTACATCCCTGAGTTCCAGGGTTTTAGGCAGCGGCATATCCGGGCCGAATTCACGTTTGGCAATGCTTTTGGCGTGTTCGGCAATGGAGTGCAGCGGGCTGAGGATCCATGTCAGACCCAGACGTGCAAACAATATGGCGACCAAAAATAGAATTGAAAAGGCTATTAGGGTATGGCTCATAATGCGCCACAGTTCATGGTAACCAAACCCAGGATGCGCGGTAATTTCCAGTTTGGCCAGCTGTAGCCAACCTGAAGTAATGGTGCTTTCTTTACGTAAAGGGGTAAATATCCCCAGATTGATAAACCATTGGGGCACATCTTCGATGCGGATATTGTTATTCCAGACCTGCTGTTTGCCATCAACAAGCCAAGTTAGCTTCACCTGTTGGTAATAGCCTCCCTCGAAGATGACATTAACCATGGTTTCTGCGGTGGCGAGATCACCGGCCTCCAGTGACGGAACCAACATCAATCCCAATGAATGGCTGACATTATTGAGGTCCGACTCCATCTGCTCAGTTAGAAAGTTCTGGGTCTCATTGAATTGCACATAGCCCACACTGGCGACAACCAAGAGAAACAGCCCAAACAGTAACGAGTATATCTGTCGAAACAGTGTCATTGCTGTAGCTACTCCAGTTTTAATTTTGGCTGACGCAAGCGATCAGCCCCTAATCTGTGTCTCAGGTCATTCCACTTTTCCAAGCGAGCGGATGATCCTGCTAATACACCGCGTCCTTTCTCTTTGTTTAGCCACAATTGTTTACCGTTAAAGCTGTATACGGGGATCAGATCTCCACGCTGTGTTGCCGGTTTGAGCTCGCGATCCAGGTTGTCCAAAATAAGAGGGACAGAGGAGGGCGTCTCATAATAGGCCAGCACCATATGGTACTGATTAACACTGGTTGCCTTAACCATGGTGATGCGCATCTTATCTTCAGGGATGCCCAACTGCAGCAGTGTGAAGTATTTGGCGATGGAGAAGTCTTCACAGTCACCGCCATTTACTCCGATAAACTCCAAAGGGGTGGCCCAGTAATTAGCCATCCCCCAGAGTTTGCTATCATCTACAAAGCGAAACAGGTTAAAGAAGTTGTTTACCTTGGTGATTTTTCCCATATCGTCCAACCCTTGTGCCTCGTCCAGTATCTTGAACCAGGCTCTGGCCCTGAGGCCAGCCCGCTCGCCATAACGTGATTCCAGCGTTTTGGTAATGCTGTTGGCGTCTAGCTGTTGGGTGGATGCGGCGTACAGGCATGACACGGCCAGAGTCGATGCCAGTACTGTGTAATGGCAGACCCTTCTGAGCAGTGAATACCGGTTGAGCCTGCCTGTCATATGGGGATATCAAGGTCCTATTTCACTTCTTGATCCACAGTGTAGATGTTCCACTTCATATCGGCCATAGTATCCTCGCCTGTTACCTCGGCGATAACCCGGCGGTTACGTTTGTGGGCCAATTGAGTGTCTGTTGGATCTACAGGTCTATCGTAGCTGTAACCTACTGCGGTTAGTCTATCGGCGGTAATGCCGAATTGATCTTCCAGCACTTTGGTTACGGCATTTGCCCGATTTTGCGATAGCTTCAGGTTGTGATCATAGCTACCGGTACGGCTACAGTGCCCTTCGATGGTCACCTTGGTGCTGGGATATTGCTTCATAAAGTCAGCAATGACACCAATTTGATCATAATACTGAGGATCTATGTAGAAGGAATCGTTGGCAAAGAGTATCTTCAACTCGGAACGCTCATTGATAGGCTTGATCTTACCACAACCATAGTTATCAATGTTGGCACCTTCGACAGTACCTGAGCAGCGTTCACGGGCCTCGATAACACCGTCTCTGTCATGATCATTGAGGTCGTTGACCTGAGCTGTTGGCTGATCCATGGATACAGTGTCGCGCATTGAGCAACCCGCCAGTATGGCGACGCTAAGCAGTGTGATAAAGAGTTTCATTATTTAACTCCTCCTTCATATTCACGCTCCCCTTTCCATACATCGGGGCGAGTGACTCTCAGCGAGTCGAGTAGTTGTCCTGTGGCATTGAGTACGCGGTATTTGGCAATCACTTCGTCATACTCGGCGGTCAGATAGTCTTTCCTGGCTTCAAACAGCTCATTCTCGGTATCCAGCAAGTCGAGCAGGGTACGCTGACCCAGGTTGAATTGCTGTGAGTAGGCGACTTGAGTGTCTTTAGCGGCAATGACATGATCGCGAATATACTGCTTCTGTGGTCCCAGGAACTCGTATGCGTTCCAGGCAAGGTTGGCGCCTTCAACCACTTCACGATAGGCGCGCTCACGGATCTCCTTCGCTTCACCTATCTTGTAGCTGGCTTCTTTTTCACGGGCTAAATCACGGCCACCGGCGAACAGGTTGTAACGAACCCTGACCATGGCAAGAATGTCATTGTTGTGACCACCGACATTTTGGCTGGCGATCCGGCTAAAGCCATCTTCACCGTCCAGGTTGTTGTTCATGTTACCTTCTACTTCCAGCGTGATCTTAGGGTAGTAGTTGGATTGAGCCGAAGATTTCTCATACTCGGCGGCGCGGATATCACTGGCGGCCGACTTGAGAATGGGATGGTGCTCCTGGGCCATCTTGATACTGGAGTCTACGTCCGCTGGCAACATATCGGCATCCGGAACCGGTACTATCAAGTCTTCCGGTTGCTGATGAGTAATGCGGAAAAACTGACTCTTGGCATCTAGGAAGTTATTGCGTGCCGATACCACATTGGCATTGGCGCGAGCCAGACGACCTGTGATTTGCGATAGATCCGCGGTAGAGCCTAAACCTGAGTCAGTACGTTGCTTGATCTGTTCGTAGATGTCCTGGTGGCTCTTGAGGTTTTTCTCTGCCAGCGTCAACACCTGCTCGCTACGTATATAGTTGATATAGACCTTGGCGACATCCAGGGCCATATCTTCGGCAGCGGCAAACAGCGCCCATTGATCGGCACTGGCTTCGAAGCTGTATCTGTCGACTTCACTGCTGGTAAAGAAGCCGTCGAACAGCATCTGCTTGATGCTGACACCGAATTCGCCCCGTTTGAGTTCAATTTCATCATCCGTGGTGCCGGCCAAACGGCGTCGGGTAGCTGGACTGTCTGTGTATTCATAGCCATAACCACCGGTAATATCTACCGTTGGCATGTAGCCGGCTATGGCCTGGTTTACCTGCTCTTCACGAGCTTTGAAACGGTTAAAGGCGAGTCGTAGTTCCGGGTTGGTATCCAATGTTTGCGCTACGGCTTGTTCCAGGGTCTGACTAAACCCTGCCGTGGGCAACATCAGCCCGGTAATCGCCAGTGCCAAGGCACTGGGTTTCACCAGCCGAGTAACTTTCTTGTTCATGCTAAACCCTCCAGGTTTATTGTGACTATGAGCCTAGCGTTCTCTTAACGCTGTTTCTTTGGCCCTTAGAATGGGATTAAGTATGTACTCAAGGACAGTTCTTTTCCCGGTAATTACGTCAACAGAGGTCAACATCCCGGGAATAATGGGCATCTCAGTGCCATCGTCTTTAATTAAACTGGACTCTTCGGTCCGCACTTTTACCAAATAAAAGCTGTTGCCTTCTTCATCCTGAGTGGTGTCTGCACTTATCTGTTCCACAGTGCCTTTCAACCCGCCGTAACGGGTAAAATCATAGGCGGTCACCTTAACTATGGCGGGCAGCCCCGGATGCAGGAAGGCGATATCCTTTGGCAAAATTCGGGTTTCGATCAGCAATTGGTCTTCGGAAGGGACGATCTCCATAATATCGATACCTGGCTGAACAACGCCGCCCAATGTATTGATATTTATGGTTTTGATGGTTCCGTTGACCGGTGAAGTGATAACGGCTTTGCTGACTTTATCCTTGGTTCCCACTTGGGCCTCATTCATTCTTGCCAGCTTGGCCTGCATTTCATTGAGTTGTGCGCGGGAATCGGCGGCGTAAACCAATACCGCTTCCCGGCGCTTGAGTATCGCCTCATCCATGTTGGCTTTGAGCTTAGGGCGCATCACCCTGAGCGTCGCCAGTTCGCCTTGAATGTCGTTAACTGTACGTTCCAGCTTCAACAGTTCCACCTCGGGCACTATGCCTTTTTGTGCCAAAGGTTTGGTCAGTTCCAGTTCGCGGCTGACCAAGCGGTAACTGGTGCTCAAGGTGCCGATTTTCGAGGTTAACTCTTCGGTTTCCTGTTGCCGCTGTTGAATTTGTCTTGCCTGGATCTCCACCTGGTTGCTGAGGTTATCCAGGCGTCCGGCGTATTCTTCCTGTTGGCGCCTGACCAGTTCAGGCTCTTTTTCTGTCAGTTCGGCAGGAAATACCAGTGGGATCTTGGTTATTTTGAGCTGTTCGCGCCAGTCGTTGGTCATATCCGAGATAAAGATACTGTTCAGCTCAGCCTGAAGGCGAATAACATTGGCCTGCAGGCTGTAGACCTCTTGTTCTTGCTGGGCGGCATCGGAACGAAAACGGGTATCGTCTATGCGTACCAAGGGCTCACCTTGTTTGACCAGCATGCCTTCCTGAACGTACATCTCTTTCAAAATGCCGCCATCCAGACTTTGGATGACCTGAACCTGGGAAGAGGGGATCACTTTACCCGTGCCCTTGGTAACTCGGTCGAGGGATGCAAAATAGGCCCAGGTGAGGAAGCAGAGCATCATGGCTGCCAGCGACCAGATAATCAATCTGTGGCTGGTGGGGGCATCTGTCATCATGGCGCCGTAGACATCGTCTACCATTTCCAAGTCATCAGAAGTCAGGTGCTTATTCATATTACTTGCCTCCTGCCATTAGCCCTTGGTTGAGCTTTTCGAGCACCTTGTCTTTGGGACCATCGGCAATGATGTGGCCTCTGTCCATCACTATGATGCGATCAACCAGATTCAGCAGATGCATCTTATGGGTGATGATCAACAAGGTTCTGTCGCGGCTGACATTATGCATAGAGCGCATGAATTGCTTCTCGGCTCTGGCATCCAGGCTGGCTGTGGGTTCATCCATCAAAAGCACTGGCGGGTCATTGAGTATGGCTCTGGCCAAGGCCACGGTTTGTCGCTGGCCTCTGGACAGCGAATGGCCGCCTTCACCTACCTGTTGATCCAGGCCTTCTGATTCCAAGTCGGTAAATAGGTTGACTCCTGAGAGCTGTACGGCTCGGATCAGCTGATGTTCTGTGACCTGACGGGTGCCGAAGAGAATATTGTCCCGAACCGAACCGTGGAACAGGGTGACATCCTGTGGCAGATAGCCGAAGTTACGGCGTAGATCGCTCGGGTGGATCTGGGCGCTGTCTATGCCATCGTACCTTAGGCTACCGTTGCTGGGTTTAAATAGTCCAACCAGCAGCTTGGCCAGGGTACTCTTGCCGCTGCCGTTACGGCCGATAATGGCTATCCGCTCGCCGGGACGGATCCTTAAGGCGAAGGGGTGCAATACAGGTTTTTCCGAGCCTGGGTAACTGAAGCTGAGGTCGTCGGCTTCTATCTTGCCCATCAATCGTTGTTTGCTGACCAGGTGGCCTTTGTTTTCAAATTCATCTTCCTGGGTCATTATCTGATCCAGCTGTCTCAGTGCGCTGGCAGTTTGGTTGGCTCGGGTCATTAAATTAGCCAGCTGTGCCATAGGCGCAACGGCCCTGCTGGCAAGCATCACAGCAGCAATGATCCCACCCATGGATATATCATTATCGGCAACCCGGTAAACCCCTAGAATAACGACACTGACGACGGTCAGCTGCACCACAAAGTTGGCGACATTGGCCACTGAGTTGGAAAGCTTTTTCGATCTCAACTGCCAATTGGCCGTGTGACCTATCATCTGCTGCCAGGCTTTCTGTACCAGGCCTTCTGCCCCATAGGATTTAATGGATTCCAGAGAGGCGAGACTTTCGATCAAGTGGCCATGCTTGAGGCTGGCAAATTTATTGCTTTCCTCAATAGCTGTCTTGAGCCTGGGTTGGACAATCAAGGTATAGCCGATGATGATGAGGCTAGCGACAAGGGGGATTAGCGCCAGATCGCCTGCGACCAGATAGATAATCAATACAAACAATAATGCAAAGGGTAGATCAACCAGCGTGGTTATTGTTGCCGAGGTGAGGATCTCCCTGATGCTGTCAAACTCACCCAGCTGACGCGCCATGCCACCGACACTGGCCGAGCGGTTTTCGAGGGGAATGCCGATTGCCTTATAGAACAGTCGCGATGAGACTATGATGTCGACTTTCTTACCGGCAACATCGATAAGGTAACTTCTCAGCTGCCTCATGACCAAATCAAACAGATAAGCAATACCGGCTCCGATAGCCAGAACCCACAGTGATTCGAACGCCAGGTTGGGCACCACTTTATCGTAGACGTTCATGATAAACAGCGGTGAAACCAGGGCAAACAAGTTCACCAGGATTGAGGCAATCAGTGCATCACGATAGATGGGGGCCGAGTCTTTAATGGTTTGCAGCAGCCAGTGTTTACTGTGGTCATGATGATAGACATCAAACCCCATATCGCCACGGTACTGTTGTTTCACCAGAAACAGATAGCCTACATAGAGGGTTTCCAACTCTTCTATAGATAGGCGTTGTTCGCCGCCGGTTTCCGGCAGTTGGATCACCGCATATTGTTGTTCCAGATCCAGTTCGCGAAGAATGCAGGCTTTCTTGTCTTTCAAAAGCAAAATACAAGGCAGCTGAATGGCAGTAACCTGATTCAAGCCTTTACGGGAAAGCTTGGCCGTCAGACCGGCCCTGGCAGCAGCCTGTGGCACCAGTTCCGGTGATAAAACGGCGGAAGACAAGGGGAGGCCTGCCGCCAGAGACTCGCTGGAACAGGGGCTGCCGAAGTATTCTGTCAATAGAACCAGGCTATCGAGCAGAGGGTCCACAGTGACTCGCTGGGAAGCCGAGATAGTCCATTGTTCAGGTTTAGGTGAAGCGGATGCGGTCACAGAACGACTTATCCTTTCGTTTTATATGATTAATTCTAGTATCAGCCATGGCGGCCTATATTGCGAATTGCAATATAGGCCGCCTTCAAATCAAAGAGCTTTTAAAACACTTCGTCTGGTTTTGGCTGATCCAGCCCAGAAGAGCTACTCTGGCTGACATAGGAAGCACCTGGATTGGCCGATTGAGTATCGACAAGCAGAGGACCATCGCCGTTACTTCCCAGCAGGCCATTGATAATGTCGCTTTCATCACTGCCGTATTCCGCAAACAGGTCGACACCGTCGAGTACTATATGCTGATCGAATTCACCGTCCAGATCCGCATCGATAGAGATGGTGGTATTGCCATCAGCAACACTGAATTCGAAATATTGCTCCAGTGAGTTGTGCTCTTCACCCAACAGTAGCTCACTGAGATCCAGCTTATCTTTGTTGAGTTCAAAGTCAGTGATGTGGTCGGTGCCGGTTTCTCCTGCTTTCCAGCTGAAGGTATCTACGCCTTGACCACCAGTGAGCCAATCATCACCATTGCCGCCAACCAGCAGGTCGTTGCCATTACCACCGAACAGCATGTCATTACCATTGTCGCCGTAGAGTTCATCATTACCGCCTTGGCCAAAGAGGATATCGCTGCCCTCGCCGCCGCGGATGGTATCACCCTTGTCGTTGGCGCCTGACTTATCAAACAGGTTAGGATGCTCGCTGATAAAATTGTGAATTTCAGCATCGGTTGCATCGCTTTGGCCCAACTCGCCGGCAATAAAGGCTTTGAGTGCGCTGTAACCCTGGCCTTGAATGCCATCAAAGCGAATCACATCACCGAAGATGATGTCGTTACCCGCACCGCCATCCAAGGTATCTGAGCCTGGCATATCGGTGATTTCGTTGCCGAGAATAGCCTCGGCCAGTTCATCGGCATCGATGTTGGTCTGGACGTTGCCATCTGTATCGTAAGACCGCAGATCATCCTCATCGATATTGGAGCCCATTCCTATGGCTTCAACCGTGACACCCAGGCCAGAGAGTAGAGCAAAACCAGCTTCGGAATTCTCAATGGTTGTCTGCGTGGTATCACGGCCATTGCCTCCGATAGAACCATCATCTTTGTTGTAATAAGTTGGCTTACCATCAGTAATGAAGAAGGCTAAGTTGGTGGCACCACTATTGTTTTGAGCATCACCATTGGCGAACCAGTTGGCTGTGTTGGTGAAGACATCCTCATAGTTGGTACCGCCACCGCTGCGCATACTATTCAAGGCACTCTGAAGAGTGCTCAATGCATTGGGGTCATTGAGATCTACGCTGATGCTGCCCTTGGCATAAGTATCAAAGTCCACCAAGAAGATTTTCACCGTACCGCTTTGCTCAGCATCGGCGCTGGCTTTCAGTGTCTCAAATACTTGAGCCAACTGAAGTTTCATCGCCTTCATAGCCCGATATCCAATACTCCCCGAGCTATCGACCATAAAGGCGATATTGTAATCCTGCCCGGGAACCACGACTGTGCCATCCAGGTCGCCGATAACGATATCTTCGGCGTTACCCAAATTGACCGTTTGATCGCCTGGGCCCGCTTCAGTGACCTGATAGTTGACCACAGGCACCACAGCGATATTGCCGCTGTAAGTGTCACCATCGGCATCGGTTACCGTGACCGTAAAGTCCAGGTCGCCGTCTTCGGTGCCCTGCATGGTCTGGTACTGATAGAAGTCCCAGTGGCCTGTACCAGGGGTGAATTCCAGCTTAAAGACCAAGTCGCCCGAGTCTGTTTGACCCAGCAAAGTATTGCCTGAAAGGGTCACTTCAACGGCTTCCCCGCCGGCGGTCACCAGGGATGTGTCGGTCACACCGGCCAATGCCATGCTGCCTTGGCCATCAGCGCCCCATTGGGCCGTCACTTCACCTGAGGCATAGGCGATTGCCGGGGCGTCGCCTGTGCCAATGAACTCTAAGGATTTGATGGTGAAGTCACTGTTGTCTCCATGGCTGGGAGCTTTACCGTTGTCGGTTGCCTTGATAACAACTCTATCAAAGCCGCCATCCTGCACGTTAAAGTCAGCCGCATAGTCACCGTTGTTTTTATCCGAGCTGAAAGTTTGGCTGGATATCAGTTGGCCATCACGCCAGAACTCGGCCACACCGCTTTCAAGTTCACCTTTAAAGATGTTGGCAAACTCTATCTTCATGCCGAACGCCAGGGTGTTGGGGGCCAGATCTATGATTATCTCTTCAGAAATTCCTGTGCCATCGGCAAATTCACGGAAATCTACTTCGTTGGCAATGTTGTGGTATGGCGAGCCAACACTGGCAACCCCTATACCTGAACTACTGCTGTTAATATTTGCAGAGGTTAGAGTGTGGTCGGTAGATGAGGTGAAACCTCTGGCCGTGATGGTGAAACCATCAAAGTTCAGTTGCCCTGTATCATCAGAGTCACCAGTCAAATCGAATACGCCTAGGAGAGTATCCGGAATATCGGTTACCGTAGCCGTTACCGGTGCGGTATCCGGCATGTAAGGCGCATCATCTTCAACGCTGACCACGAAGCTGCCGGAGACAGTGCCGCCATTGCCGTCATCAACATTGACCTCAAAGGTTATATCTTTAACATCTTCAATGCTGGTATCTGGGTGATCTATTGGTCCCAACAGCTTGACCTGATAGTCCCAATCACCACTGCCATTACCCGCTGGCGGTGTCAGTACCACAGTCATTACTGCAAGGTTACCTACAGAGCCTGTCAGTGTGTGAGTCGCAACGTCCCACTGCCAGGTAACAGCCTGGCCACCTGAGGTGATACCACTTGGTAGCGTCAGGCTAACAGTCAGTGCATCACCATCCACATCCTGAAGTTGGATAGTGCCATTTGCAGTGGCACTGTCAGTGGTATCACTGCTGCCGTTTGAGTCCGGCAGGCCATTGGTCAGGCCTTCCTCAGAGACAACGGCATTGGTAGTGGTAACGATAGTTGGTGCGTCGTTGACACTGTTGACCTTGATAGTCAGGGTCGCAGTATCACCATTGTTGGTCACATAGGTGATAACGGGCGCAGTACCGTTCCAGTTGGCTTCCGGAGTAAAGGTATAACTACCATTTAGGTTGATAACCAGAGTGCCACCTTCAACCGAAACCTCGTCTCCGGCGCTGTAGACCTGACTATCACCGACTACGGTAAAGCTCGCTAACTCAAGATCTTGGCCATTGTTGAATTCACCTGTGTCATTGTCAAAAATGTTGCCGCTTGCCAGCTGACCTTCATTGATTTCCTGGTAATCATCCACAGCAGCCGTGTACTTCTCGACTTTAACATCCAGAGTCGATACAGCCGTTTGGTTGTTGTTATCTGTACCAACAATCTCAATACCTGAAATCTTCAGCGAGTCGACATCTATACTATGAGGCAGATTCCCTATCAGCTCGGCGTTGACTATGATATTGCCTTCACTGCCAGCCGCTATGGCAGACCAATCCAGACTGATCTTCAATACATCTTTGTTGGGGCCATTACCCGGCATTGAAGCTATCAGATACTCACCCTCAAGGCGCCAGCTCAATGGGAAGTTTTCTCTTATACCTTCGATTGTAATACCGCTGAAATCACCATTTTGATAGTTGAAGCCGAAGTCTGAAAGTTCACTGTCACCGGCCTTGAAGCGCAGCGATTGTTGATCTGTATCCAGGTTGTCATCCTGCAAACCAAATTCATCCAGACTGGCCAGCGCATAGGAGGTAATAGCGACTGGAGCGCCTCCTGGTGCATCCAGGTGAATATCCAGATTGCCAGTGGCCTGGTCGCCGTCACTGTCGGTGACCACTACACCAAAGTCCAGATCCAGAGACTCTGTTGAGCTAACAATTTCCTGAGCGGTTGTGCCGGTCAATTGGAACTTGGCACCGTCAGGCGTTACTGCACTCAGCTCTATATAGGCGATAGCGCCCAAATCACTGATAACTTCGTTGGGGCCGATTTCGCCTTCACCCAGCAGTTGACCGTTGGCATCATAGGCCTTGTAGTGCACCATTACAGGGTCGTTACTACCGACGTTGAAGTTAAAGCTGGCACTGGCTACTGTGTCTGTATAGTCAACGATAAGGGTCTCACCACCGGAAACCCAAGGGTTAGCCACTCCAAAGCCGTTGTCTGTACCATTGACATCGGCCAAGTCTCCGTTGCCATCGCGGCCATAAAGTGTGAAAGCCACTTCGGCATCAGAGGGCACCTTGCTTGGATCGTTGTATATGTTGTAGGCACCGGTAGCGTTGTCATAAGTGACATACACGGTACTGCTGATGCCGCCCTGACCTCCGTCCAACGCGCCAATATCGATCTCTTTCAACTTATCTATGCTTTGCAGTATATCCAGTTGATAGCTGTCGCTGTTTGGATCTGTGCTGAGAGTAAAGATCAGCGTCTGATCAGGGTTAGACGCATCATAGGCCGTAGCAGGGCTTTCATCGCTTGTATAAGCGAACAGTTGATCCGGGTTGTTTGGATCGACAAAGAAGAAGACTGTTTTGCCTCCGGCCGTGATATCAGACGCACCAAAGTAGGTTTGAGAACCGGCATCCCAGCCGTTTACGTTGCCGCTGAGATCGGAGGTGTAAGCTTGATCTACCCCACTGGTATCAAGCGTACCGATATAAGTGTCAGGAGCATTGGTACCATTCAGAGGACCAGCAATCAGAACGACTTCATCATCCGCTACAGTAAGGTTAACTGTGCCGCTGGCACTATTATTGAGCGAATCGACAGCGTTAATAACAATGCCTGTGATATTGATTGAATCGATATCAACAGGAACACTCCCATGTTGTAAGTTATCCAGCAAAGTTGCAGTGACACTGACATTACCTGTTTGACCTGAGCCAATAACGCCACCATTAAGTGATAAAACAATCATTGGTGTACCGTCAATGCTTCCTACCAAGTCTCCGGAGCTGCTATCGACGATCCAGGTAATATTCCCATCCAAACCGCTGACAGTAATTCCCGAAGTTGGACCAAACGTGAAGTCGATGATATCGGCCGCACCACTCGCTGTGAATGTAAGGAATGAACTATCAGTGTCATGATTATCTTCAACAGTATCAGCATCTTGCAAAGATAGGTTAATACTGTCTCCTCCGAGAATGTCATTGTCGGTGATGGTGCCTGTGCCGCTGTCGCCTGTGCCATTGGCGGTAGCGTTCAGGGAGTAGTCTTCATCGCCTTCAAAGATGGTGTCATTAATGGTGTCGACCTGCACCAGGAAACTGGTGGCGCCGGGTGGCACGGTGACCGTGTTGCCGGTCACGGCAGTGTAGGTGGTGCCGCCATCGAAACTCACCATATAGGTGAGGCCGGTATCGGTGCCCACAATGGCGCTGCCGTTACTGAGGCTCAGGGTGACCTCGGTGTCGGTGGCACTGGGGTTGCTGAGGCTGACGGTGAAGGTGTTGGCATTGCCTTCGACCACGGTGTCACCGGTAACACTGCTGACGGTCGGGGCGCTGTCATTGTCGGTGATCTGGGCGGTGCCCGTCACAGTGCCATTCGCGCCGGTGCCGCTCAGCGTGTAGTCTTCGGTGGTCTCAAAGATGGTGTCATCAGTGGTATTGACCTGCACGGTGAAACTGTCGGTGTTGGCCGGCACTGTCACTTCGAAGGTGCCGTCCGCATTCACGCTGACAGTCTGAGGTGTCCCGTTGATGGTGACGGTGACTTCGGTATCGCTGAAGTCCACCCCTTTGGTGGCGCTATTGCCGGCCAGTGTCAGCGTCAGGGTTGTGGCGCTGCTGGCGGTGTTGCTCAGGTTGACGTCGAAGGTGTTGGCATTGCCTTCGACCACGGTGTCACCGGTAATGCTGCTGACGGTCGGGGCGCTGTCATTGTCGGTGATCTGGGCGGTGCCGCTGTCGCCTGCGCCATTGGCGGTAGCGTTCAGGGAGTAGTCTTCATCGCCTTCAAAGATTGTGTCATCAATGGTGTCTACCTGCACCAGGAAACTGGTGGCGCCGGGTGGCACGGTGACCGTGTTGCCGGTCACGGCAGTGTAGGTGGTGCCGCCATCGAAACTCACCATATAGGTGAGGCCGGTATCGGTGCCCACAATGGCGCTGCCGTTACTGAGGCTCAGGGTGACCTCGGTGTCGGTGGCACTGGGGTTGCTGAGGCTGACGGTGAAGGTGTTGGCATTGCCTTCGATCACGGTGTCACCGGTAACACTTCTCACCACAGGCGCATCCTGGGCATCAAGAATGGTGGTGTCGGCGCTGTTGTTGCTGCCTATCTCCAGTTGTTCAAGGCTATTATCAACGTCAGTGACACCACTAATAGTGACGCTTAGATTTTCACTATTTTCATAAATACCATCGTTGATGGTATTAACTGTAAAGCTTTGCTGGCTATCTCCGCTAATGGTTACGCTTGGAGGTAAGTTATCAACATCTGCTGCAGTTGCCGTACCACTCCAATCAAGCGCAACGCTAACCGAAGCTCCACTAGGAAGGGTTACCGGGTTACCGTTGGCATCGACCAAAGTCACTGTATAAGTGATTTCACCACCTTCAGTGACACTGGATTTGTCTACGCTGATCTGGGCAAAAACTGTGTCGGTAGTGTCATTTACCAGTGTGGAAGCTGTGTCACTTGTATCCAGGTTTTCAAAATTACCACCTTGAGCATTATCTATACTTACGGTCAGTGTTTCTGCGTCAACAAATACATCATCGGTCGGCGCTGCGACGGTGACGGAGCCTTCGGTTTGACCGGCTGCAATGGTGATGCTGGCGCCGTTGGACAGGGTCAGCACCAGGTCGGTTTCAGGGGCATTGTTGACCGTGGCGGTGTAGGTAATGCTGCCGC
>NZ_NIJM01000073.1 GCF_002836945.1 Shewanella chilikensis | reverse complement strand
AACAGGCGGGCTTTTTCGCATCTCAGTTTTGATGATAGCGATTAGCCTGGTATAGGCGGTTAGCGGATTGCTGGGTTTATAGCGCCGTCATCCAGGGTTCAAATCCCTGCTCCTTTGCCATATTCAGAGAAGCCCGCTTGTGTAAACAGGCGGGCTTTTTCGTATCTCAGTTTTGATGATAGCGATTAGCCTGGTATAGCCTGGTATAGCCTGGTATAGGCGGTTAGCGGATTGCTGGCTTTCTCGCGTCGTCATGTAGGGTTCAAATCCCTGCTCCTTTGCCATATTCAGAGAAGCCCGCTTTGTAAACGGGCGTTTTATTTGGATGATTCCCTTTGACTGTGGCCTTGTTGAATTAACGCTCTGGTGGTGCCTGTAAAATATGGTTGTCACTAATCTGTAGAGCTTACTGTCAATAAAAATAAAATAGTGGCGGAGGTAAGTTAGCTAACGGATTGGATATAATCAGCAATGTCAGTACGCCCCCATTCAAGGGCAAACTCAAGGGCTCCCATGTCCTTCATCGTCTGGCCGGTATAACGGATTTGAGTATCTATACCCGCCTCAACTAACCGCTTTACAATATGGAAGTGGCCATAATGAATCGCAGTAAAAAGGGGATTACGGTCTGGCTCAGAAATATCGAGTCTTGCTCCAAGGCCGATGAAGTAGTTCAAAATATCTTGGTTGCCATTCGACGCAGCCCTATGGATTGGACTGCTGCCACTGATACTGTCTCCGCTATCTATATCGGCTCCCAGCTTGACCAAAGCCTGGCACAATTCCAAGTTGTCATGATCTGCAGCAATATGAAGCAAGCTGCCCAATGGCGTTTGTAATCGAACCAGCTCGGAATTCATCTGCAGCAAGTCGATAGCATCTGTAGTTCTCTTCTCCCTGATGTATGTCATGAGAGTCCTTAATTTCAGTATTACTGCTTCGTTCACTTATTTATCCATCCTGACTTAATAATCCCTGTGGGTATCAAGCATAGTGTTTTCTAGAGTGTTGGATTAATCAACAGCCTAATGCGCTATCCGATAAAATATGGGCAAAGAATCACAAGGCCAGTATATCAAAGGATGATTCAAACAAATCTTCTAGCATTCATTTTGTAGAGAGTGATTTGCTTTGAAATTAGCGGTTCGACAGCAGATTACTGTTACTCATCAACAACAGAAGTTCTCACTTTTAGGATCATCTGGGTTCAGTACTTGTATCCTAAAGTCCGGTGCCAGATTAAACCGTTTTATAACACTCGATATTCGGTCAGATGTTAATGCAGAACCGAAATCAAAGAAGAATGGGATAGGATCATTATTGGTAGCCCACTTTTCATTCATTCTCTTGGCTAATTCTCTGGCTTGCTCCCAATCACCTGCAAATATCTTGGAGTAATCAAAATGGGGCCATGCCGCGATATCATCTTCAGCTGCCGAATCTTCGCTGAAGAGAAAGGATACGCTAATCTCGGAGTGCCAAGGAAACACTCCTACATCAATGATTTTTAGCTCTTTTTCACCAAAATCACTTAAAGCTTGTTGCAATTTCCCTTCTAGCAGTTGCTCAATGTTTTCTCTATTGTATTCCATATCCATTCTTAATTAAGCTGTATTGGTTTATATGAACTGTCAGACTTCGTGCCGGCTTGTTAGGGCGCTGCTGTAAGAAAGCCTTGTAGGCATATATGAAAAACTTCCGACTATGCCGGAGGGTATCTTTCTAAGCATAATCCTTTGAATAATATCGGGTACGCAGTCAAGATTCCAAACTTTTTTACAGTGAATTAGCTTGTACGATTGAGCCTGACGTATAGCGGCACAATTTGTGAGAGGGGTATCCATAATATCAATATATTACGCGTTTAACCCAGTAAGTTGGGAAACAGCCCCTTAAAACCTGCGGCTATTACCTCGATACCAATGGATAGCATCAAGAGTCCCATCAGACGGGTGATCACGTTGATCCCTGTTTTACCGAGCAGCTTATTGATAACCGAAGCCATTCTGAACAATGCGAAGCTGAGCAGACCGAACAGTGCTACAGTCACCGACATGGCCAGCAGATTAGCCAGGCCTTTATGCTCGGCGGCAAAGACGATAACTGAGCTGATAGCCCCAGGGCCAGCCATTAGAGGCAAAGCCAGCGGTACTACGGCAACCGACTCCATCGCAGAGGCTTCTCTGTCTTCTTCCTGGTTGCGCTTCACCTCGCCCAGCTTTCCTTGCAACATGGACATGGCGATGATGGCAATCAGTGTACCGCCGGCAATTCGGAATGCCGACAACGAAATACTGAACATATTCAATATATACTGACCCGCCACTGTGGTAACCAGGAGGATTACTACCACGGCAAAGTTGGATATTTTAGCGGTATGGTTACGCTCAGCCTCAGTCTGGTGACTGGTCAGGCTGACAAATACCGGCAACAGGCCCACCGGGTTGATGATAGCCACCAGTCCGAGGAAAAATTTAACGTACAGGGTCAAATCCAATTTCGTATCCTTCCAGTGTAGGGAACTCACCGGGAAACAGTAACTTGAGACGGTGCATACTCTACCCTAAGTTAACAAACCCCAGAAATGAGATTTTCTATACTTGGTCACAACTTCGAATAAATTTTCGTAATATCAGTGCAGTCAAAGCTGCAGTATAGTCGATTCTAATACAAAGATTTTTTCTATGCTTGAATCTGATTTAACGTTGTTGAATTACATAAAACGCCATGCCTGTGGCCAAGATCACAGATGTCCACCCGGTTTGGATGTAATTTTATTTCATGTGAGAGAGTTTAACCAAGATGAGCCTTTGTTAAATTTTTTTACGGGAAACTGATTATGAAAGTCACTAATACCCAGGAACTGGATCTGCTACTGGAAAGAGTCAGCCAGGCTCAGGCGAAATTCGCAGGTTTCAGTCAGCAGCAAGTCGATAAGATATTTCGCGCCGCGGCGCTGGCTGCCGCCGATGCCAGAATCGCGCTGGCGAAACAGGCCGCCGCCGAAACCTCTATGGGAGTGCTGGAGGATAAAGTGATTAAAAACCACTTTGCTTCCGAGTACATCTACAACAAGTATAAAGATGAAAAGACCTGCGGCATTCTGGAAGAAGACGACACCTTCGGCACTATCACAATTGCCGAACCCGTGGGGATCATCTGCGGCATAGTACCGACAACCAACCCAACCTCCACTGCTATCTTCAAGGCGCTGATCAGCCTGAAAACCCGTAATGCCATAGTGTTCTCTCCACACCCCAGGGCCAAAGCATCCACAGTCGCGGCCGCCCGAATAGTGCTTGATGCTGCCATTAAAGCCGGAGCCCCCGAGGACATAATAGGTTGGATAGATGAACCCAGCGTCGCACTTTCCAATCATCTGATGACCCATGAAAAGATAAATCTCATTCTGGCAACCGGTGGCCCGGGTATGGTGAAAGCCGCTTACTCTTCCGGAAAACCTGCCATAGGTGTCGGCGCAGGTAACACACCCGTGGTTATTGATGAAACCGCAGATATCAAACGCGCGGTGGCTTCCATTTTGATGTCAAAAACCTTTGATAATGGTGTGGTATGTGCCTCTGAACAAGCTGTTGTGGTGCTCGACAGCGTCTATCAAGCAGTACGAGAGCGTTTTGCTCATCATGGTGGTTACCTGCTCAATGACCAAGAATGCTTTGCCGTGAAACAGGTTATCCTCAAAGATGGCGCTCTCAATGCCGACATTGTTGGCCAGAGTGCGGCGCGTATTGCCGAAATGGCCGGCTTCAGCGTACCGAGCTGGACCAAGGTGCTGATCGGTGAGGTGGATGCAATAACCGAAGCCGAAGCTTTCGCTCATGAAAAGCTTTCGCCGCTGCTTGGGATGTACTGCGCCAAAGACTTTGATGAGGCTCTGAATAAGGCTGATGCCTTGGTGAAACTCGGTGGTATCGGCCATACCTCTGGGCTCTATACAGATCAAGATACCCAGGTGCAAAGGGTCAAGCGTTTTGGTGAGCGGATGAAAACCGCTCGAATTCTGATAAACACCCCGGCATCTCAAGGCGGGATTGGCGATCTCTATAATTTCAAGCTGGCACCTTCTCTCACTTTGGGCTGTGGCTCCTGGGGAGGGAACTCGATTTCGGAGAACGTGGGCCCGAGTCATCTTATCAACAAGAAAACCGTCGCCAAGAGGGCCGAGAATATGTTGTGGCACAAGCTTCCATCCTCCATCTATTTCCGCCGTGGCAGCCTACCTATTGCCCTGGAAGAGTTGGCCGACAAACGCCGCGCCTTAATAGTGACAGACAAGTTCTTGTTCAATAACGGCTACTGTGATGAAACCGTCAAGATCCTCAAAGGATTAGGGCTGGATACTGAAGTGTTTTATGAAGTGGAGGCCGATCCTACCTTAGCGGTAGTTCGCGCCGGCACTAAAGTAGCCGAGAGCTTCCAGCCGGATGTGATCATCGCACTGGGCGGCGGCTCCCCCATGGACGCCGCTAAGATCATCTGGGTGATGTATGAACATCCGCAGGTGGACTTTGCCGATTTGGCGCTGCGTTTCATGGATATTCGCAAACGTATTTACAAGTTCCCCAAACTTGGGCGCAAGGCCAAGATGGTAGCTATCCCTACCACATCGGGCACAGGCTCTGAAGTTACACCGTTTGCCGTGGTGACTGATGAGCAGACAGGTGCCAAGTATCCCATTGCCGATTATGAACTGACTCCCAATATGGCGATTGTGGATCCCAACCTGGTGATGAACATGCCTAAGTCCTTGACCGCCTTTGGCGGGATAGATGCCATCACCCATGCCTTGGAAGCCTATGTCAGCGTGATGGCCAATGAGTATAGTGATGGCCAGGCATTGCAGGCCTTGGATCTTCTGGTTGCGCACCTGCCCAAGGCTTACGAAGAAGGCGCAGCGGCGCCGATTGCCCGCGAAAAAGTGCACAACGGCGCCACCATTGCCGGTATTGCCTTTGCCAACGCTTTCTTGGGCATATGTCACTCTATGGCCCACAAACTGGGCGCCGAATTCCATCTGCCCCACGGTTTGGCCAATGCACTGCTCATAAGCAATGTCATCCGTTTCAACGCCACCGACCTGCCAACCAAGCAAGCTGCTTTTAGCCAGTATGACAGACCCAAGGCGCTCTGCCGCTATGCCGCTATTGCCGATCACCTCAAACTGACAGACGCTGGGCTGAGTGACGCCGAAAAAGTCGAGCGTTTGATAGCTAAAATCGAACAGTTGAAACAGGCTTTGGGGATCCCGGTTTCAATTCAGGAAGCCGGCGTCAAGGAGGCCGATTTCCTGGATAAATTGGATGAGCTGGCTGAAGATGCTTTTGATGATCAGTGTACAGGTGCTAACCCCAGGTATCCTCTGATCAGTGAGTTAAAAGCCTTGTTGCTGGCGAGCTTCTACGGCGAGATTTACCGCGACTAAAAATAGCCTTGTACTAAAACCAGGATGCCGCTCAGTTGCAATGAGCGGCATTTTTAATTGCTCGGTATATATGGAATCACCGCGGCCCAGCACACAAGCATCCTTTATATGCCGGTTAAAATTAAAGAATATAAAAACTCGTTTAAAAAGCTTCTCTATGTCAGATATTCTTTGCTTTCAGCGTATGAAATGCTTCTTCTGTATCAGTTGGTTTTCTATAGAAGCTTGAAATCGCTTCACTCCTCTGGGCTTCACTATGGTCATATGCAATTCATGCCAGCTCGCAAACTGTAACAAAGCATGTCTCTTTATTAATCAATTGCTGAAAAGTTCCTGCTTCCATGATTTACTAGCAAACTATGCACCCGAAAAACCGATAAGAATTCAAATTTCCAACATACGGGTGCCGGGAAGGAAATCATATGAAAAAACTCACTCTGTGCCTGGCGGTGTCACTGGCGCTGACAGGTCTGTCCGCATGTCAAACCCAAAGCTCGCCCGAAGCGATGGCATCTAACGTTTCTGCTGCCGTTAAACAAGATCAGAACCAAGCCTTTAGTTCATTCAGTCAAAGCTTTATCGATTCTCTGTGGCAAGTTGCACCGACATGGGCGCTCTATAATGGCTTTCATCAATATGATGCCAAACTCCTGGTACCGGATGCGACCAGCCGTACTACAACGCTGAATTTTATTCAGCAGCAGCGAGCCAAGATGGCGAGCTTTGATTTTGCGGCGCTTACCGCTGCCAACCTGATTGACTATCGCTTGATTGAAAACGTCCTCGGTAGCATGGAGTGGGAAATCAAGCGCTTCAAGTCCTGGCAGTGGGACCCGTCCAGTTACAACGTGGCTGGGGGCTTTGCGCAAATCATCAATGAGGACTTTGCACCTCTGGAGCAAAGGTTGCGCTCTGTATTGGGCCGATTGGAAAATGTGCCGGCCTATTACCGGGCGGCGCAGCAAAACATAGATAATCCCACTCTTGAGCACACAGAGTTGGCCATCATGCAAAATCAGGGCGCCTTTTCGGTATTGTCCGATGAACTGCTCGCCAAGGTGAACGCCTCTGGCCTGAACGCTGATGAAAAGGCGTTATTCAAGCAAAGAATGGATAAAGCCGTGGCGGCCATCGAAGGGCATATCCAGTTTCTCAAACAGCTGGAACAGCAACTTAAGCAGGAAGGCAGCCGTAGTTTCCGGATAGGTGAAGTGCTTTATGAGGAGAAGTTCGCCTTCGATATTCAGGCTGGTATGAGCGCCAAGGTCCTCTATGAAAAGGCGCTGGCCGATAAGGCCAGGGTTCAGGGCGAAATGGCAAAAATTACCGACAAGCTCTGGGGTAAGTATTTCCAAGAGCCCAAGCCGCAAGACGAGAAAAAGGCTATCAGGCAGTTGATCGACAAGCTTTCGGCCCGGCATGTCAAGCGGGAAGATTTTGTCGACGAGGTGAGGGCACAGATCCCCGAGCTGGTGAAGTTTGTCAATCAACACGAGCTGGTGACTCTGGATCCGAAAAAACCTTTGGTGGTCAGGGAAACACCTGAATACATGCGGGGGTTTGCCGGTGCTTCCATCAGTGCTCCCGGCCCCTATGAGAAGGGCTCCCGGCCCCTATGAGAAGGGCGGCAACACCTATTATAACGTGACTCCCCTCGATGGCATGACTGACGAGCAGGCCGAAAGTTACTTGCGCGAGTATAACCACTGGATATTGCAGGTACTGAACATACATGAGGCGATCCCCGGCCATTACACCCAACTGGTGTACTCCAATGAGTCACCGAGCCTAGTCAAGAGTCTGTTTGGTAACGGCGCCATGGTCGAAGGTTGGGCCGTTTATGCCGAGCGTATGATGCTGGAACAGGGCTATGGTAACTTTGAGCCGGAAATGTGGCTGATGTACTACAAGTGGAACCTCAGGGTAATTTGCAACACCATTCTTGACTACAGCATTCAGGTCAAGGGGATGACTGAAGAGCAGGCCATTAAATTGATGACTGACGAAGCTTTCCAGCAGCAAGCCGAGGCGGAAGGTAAGTGGCGCCGGGCAACGCTGAGCCAGGTACAGTTAACCAGCTATTACGCTGGTTATCGTGAAATTTACGACTTAAGGGAAGAACTTAAACAGCAGCAAGGCAAGGCATTTGATCTCAAGACGTTCCACGAAAACTTCCTCAGTTATGGTAGTGCTCCGGTTAAATACATCAGCCAGCTTATGCAAGACAAGTAAGGTGGACAATAAAAGGCAGGGATAAAGTTTGCAGCCTCAGTGGCGGTAATCTTAACTTGTCCTGTTGACTACAGGGACAGTTTGACCAGCTGTCCCTTTTTCATAACTCCTTATATGTGACTCTGTGCACCTTACATCATTATAACCCGTGAATTTTTCTGGCTCAACCAGGATAATTATGTTAACGTTAATGGTAATGGTTCTTATTTGAGAATTTTATCAACGAAAATGACGAAAATTTTATTGGTGGACGATGACCTGGAGTTCAGGGACTTGCTCAAGGAAGCACTGGAGGGCGAGGGGCACGATGTTATTTGTGCCGCTGATGGTTTGGATGCACTGATGAGACTCGACACTTTTACCCCAGATGTTATCTTGCTCGACTTAATGATGCCCAAACTCAATGGTTTTGAGATGTTGCTTGCCCGTAAGGACAGCACACCTGTGATAGTGATTTCGGCTGTCGATAGCGAAGAGGAAAGGATTAAAGGCTATGAGCTGGGGGCAGATGATTTTTTGAGTAAGCCATTCAGCGTCAAAGAGTTATTGGTCCGTATTCAGGCGCTCATAAGAAGGATAAATATCAGCAAGGGGCAGGAACCTGCTGATCTGGCGCTCAATAAACAGATCCAATTTGATGAGACGGATTACACTGTGGCTATTGCCGATCAGCAGTTGGCATTGACTCAGACAGAGTTTCGTTTGTTTAAATATCTGTTTGAGCGTAAGGGCCAAGTAGTTACCAAGCAAGAGCTGCAGCGACGGGTGTTAAAAAAAGAGCTAGGGCGGTTTGATCGAAATCTGGATATGCATATCTCCAATACCCGGCGAAAACTGGAGCAGACCCGTTTGCCAAGAAGCCTTATCAATACGGTGCGCGGCCAGGGATACAGTTTCAGCCTTTGGTGAGTAGCTGTAAACCATCACTGATTAATCTTCGCATATCAAGCCAGAGTCGGCCGCGTTTTCAAGCGCGGCCGATTTGGTTTATCCTATAGCCCACTTGCGCGAGCCTTTCGGCTCCACACCCTATAAAAGCAATGAAGGAAAACATCATGCGGATCAGCGCGAATTTTGATGGTGGCAATATTCAGGTCATCAGTCTTGATAATAAGGACGACATCAGACTGGCGATCCGCCCGGATCAGGGCGGAGAGTTCTACCAGTGGTTCAATTTCCGTTTTGAAGGCCAGGTAGGAAACAGTTACACCCTCAATATCATCAACGCCGGCAGCGCTTCTTATCCCAAAGGCTGGGAAAACTACCAGGCGGTTGCCAGCTATGATCGCCAGCACTGGTTCCGTCTGCCGACCAAATATGAAGACGGTAAACTAAGCATCAATGTTGAATTGGACGCCGATGCGATTCAGATAGCCTATTTTGCACCTTACAGTTATGAACGCCACCTGGATCTGCTCAGTGCAGTGCAAGTGCATCCTGAAGTGAGCCTGGAGCACCTGGGGCTGACCCTGGATGGTCGCGATCTGACCCTGGTCAAGGTGGGAGATGGCGATAGCAGCAAGCGCAATATCTGGATCACAGCCCGTCAGCACCCAGGGGAAACCATGGCCGAATGGCTGGTGGAAGGTTTACTGTATCGTTTGCTGGACTCGGATGATCCTGTCTCCAAACAGTTGTTGGATAAGGCCAATTTCTATGTGGTGCCCAACATGAATCCAGACGGCAGCGCCCGCGGCCATCTGCGTACCAATGCCGCCGGTGTTAACCTAAATCGTGAGTGGCAAACGCCAAGCTTGGAGAAGAGCCCCGAGGTGTACCATGTGGTACAAAAGATGAAAGAAACCGGTGTGGACCTCTTCTATGACGTCCACGGTGATGAAGGTCTACCTTATGTATTCCTGGCAGGCTGTGAAGGCATTCCTTGTTGGGATGAGCGCTTGACTCAGCTGCAACAGGAATTTGCCTCGGCGCTCTTGCTGGTTAGCCCGGATTTCCAGACCGAACACGGCTATGAAAAGGACGAGCCTGGCAAGGCCAACCTTACCATAGGTTCCAACTGGGTCGGCGAAACCTTCAACTGCCTGTCCAACACCTTGGAAATGCCATTTAAGGACAACGATAATTTGGCTGATCCGCTGGTGGGTTGGTCTCCCGAGCGTTGCCTGTACTTGGGGGAAGCCTCATTGACCGCCATGCTGGCCGTCGTGGATAAACTCAGGTAAGGAGCAGCTATGGCACTGGTTGAATGCCCTTTATGCCGCAAGCGGATCTCCAGTAAGGCACCTAGTTGCCCACACTGCAGTTCCAAACTGGGGCCCAACACCGAGTCGCTGTCGAGGATCAGCCATATTCAGCAGTCGACCAAACTGATGAACCAGAGCTTTCTGGCCTTGACCCTGTTTATCGCCGGGGTGGTTATCTGGTTCTGGGGTGGAGAAGTCGCCGAAGGCAATCGAGCTATCGCCGGTGCCATCTGCTTTACGCTCGGTTTCGTGGGTTACCTGATAACCCGGGTACGTATTATTTTACACAAGCGGAAAAGTGTATGACAGATATCAACAAAGTGATTGAAGAGATGCCGGTTGAGGTCTATGAGAGACTGCGCAGCGCCGCCGAGATAGGTAAGTGGGAAGATGGCACTGTGCTGACCGAGGAGCAGCGGGAAAACACACTGCAACTGGTGATGCTCTATCAGGCCAGGCGTTTGGAGCAAACCGAGCACTTTACCATAGGCGCCGGTGGCCAGCTCAACGAGCTGTCCAAGGCGCAGCTGAAAAAGCAGTTTCGCGGTGAGAGCATTGCTGAGTTCAAAGAATCTGATCTTTAATTAGTTTTCTGGATTCGAATTATAAAAAAGCCCTGTATATACAGGGCTTTTTGCTATCAATTAAATTCAGTCTGCTGTGAGCTCGCCACAGAGGTTTTGTTGCATCCGCCTTCTTATCTCTTCTGTGCTCAGCCCTTGAGAGAGCAAGTAATGCAACTTGGTCAAGGCGGCTTCCGTGGTCATATCGGCGCCGCTGATAACGCCGGCCTTCGCCAGGGCGTTGCCTGTGGCATAACCACCCATATTGACTTTTCCCTGCAGACACTGGGTCAGATTAATAAGCACAGTACCCTTGTCGTTGGCCCGCTTGAGAGTTTCTAGCAACGCGGGGTCCTGCGGTGCATTGCCGACACCATAGGTCAGTAATATCAGAGCTTTTACCGGCTGCTGTAGTATGTTGTTGAATACTTCGGTGGAGATCCCTGGATACAGAGTGACTACTCCTATGGGGTGAGGAGTAATAGGTGCTACTTTCAAGGGTTTATCGCAGGGCGGCGCAATTTTTCCGGCGCGCAGGCGAATCTTGATCCCGGCTTCCAGCAATAAAGGAAAGTTCGGCGAAGCAAAGGCATCGAAGCCATCGGCATGAGCCTTGGTGGTACGGTTGCCGCGAAATAACTTATTGTTGAAGAACAGGCAAACCTCGGCAACCGGATAGTTTGCGGCAATATACAAGGCATTGAGTAGATTGGTTTGACCGTCTGAGCGCAGCTGCGCCAATGGAATTTGCGAGCCGGTGACGATAACTGGCTTACCGAGATCCTGCAGCATAAAAGACAGTGCCGAGGCGGTAAACGCCATGGTGTCTGTGCCGTGAAGAATGACAAAGCCATCATACTTGTCATAGTTGGCCTGAATATCGTCGGCTATCATCTGCCAGTGGCTGGGAGCCATGTTGGAGGAGTCTATCAGCGGACTATATTCCTGGATCACGAACGTCGGCATCTCTTCATGGAAAAACTCCGGCATGGAGTTGACGCATTCTGTCAGGAAACCGGCGACCGGGGCAAAGCCATTACTGGTTTTTTGCATCCCTATGGTGCCGCCCGTGTATGCGACATAGATAGACTTTTTTTTGTTCATAATCTGGCTTTATTTATCATTGGAGCAAAACAGAGGCCGGATTATAGCAAATCAACCCCGGCAGCATAAGGCACAAAAAAGCCCGGCGAACCGGGCTTTCAGGATTATCAGTAACTGCAGTTATCACAGTAGAGATAGACGCCGTTAGGGTCGTCAAAGGCGGCAAACTCTTCCAGTACCTTGCTCCATTGAGTCAGCAGTTTTTCCAGTACGCTGGACTGCTTAACACTGGGGGGGAGATAAGCGGAGACACTGGCAAACATCTCCTGAATGAAGAGTTGCTCAGGTGTCAGCTCCTGCTCTATCACTCGGCTGTCAAACTTATCCAGCCCGGCCAGTTCGGCGGCTTTGGCAATGGCGTTATCGAGATCGCCAAGCTCATCCACCAGACCTAGCTCCAGGGCTTTCTTGCCTGACCAAACTCGGCCCTGGGCAATCTTATCCACCTGCTCGAGCGTCATATTGCGCTCGTTGGCGACCAGCGAGATAAAGTCTTTGTAACCACGTTCAATATGGCGCTGGATCACCGCCTTGACGCCATCGGAAAGTGGCCGGGTAACAGAAAGACCGGCCCAGTCTGAGGTGGCCACACCATCGGTATTGACGCCGATTGAAGACAGGGAATCCTCGAAGGTGGTTATCATGCCGAAGATACCGATGGATCCGGTCAGGGTTGTGGGGTTGGCATAGATATAGTCAGCGCTGGCCGAAATCCAGTATCCACCGGAGGCTGCCATGCTGCTCATACTGACGACCACAGGCTTACCGGCTTTCTTCAATGCCAGCACTTCCTGACGAATTTGCTCGGAAGCAAAGGCGCTGCCGCCGGGGCTGTCGACCCTAAGTACTACGGCCTTAATAGTGTCATCGAAGCGGGCCTTACGCAGCAGGGCGGAGGTACTTTCACCGCCGATATCACCGGCCGGCTGGCTACCGTTGAGAATATTGCCCTTGGCCACTATGATGCCAATCTCTTCTGAGGGGACCAACTCGGGCAGCGGTGCCATCAACTTGGCGTAGTCATAGTAGCTTATCTGCTTAAAGCTATCGCCTTCCTTGCTTTTGCCCACCAAGTCCAACATCGCCAGGCGGAAGTCCTCGGCGCTGGCAAGTTTATCGACCCACTTGAGGTTAACTGCCATGGTGCCTGAATCGCCGTCGGCTTGCTCCAGCTCTGCCAAATAAGTGCTAGCATTAAGGCCTAGGTTGGATTTGTCTATGCCACGATTGGCTGCCACTGTGTCTGTATAGCTGCCCCAGATGTCGTTGAGCAGAACAGAGTTGGCTTCCTTGGCGGCTTCTGACATGTCGTCACGGATAAAAGGTTCAACCGCTGACTTGAAAGTACCAACACGGAAAATGTGCGCCTTGATTTTTAACTTATCCAGTGCCGACTTATAGTACTGACGGTAGCGGCTCAGGCCATCTACCGCCACCATACCCTCTGGGTTGAGGTAGACTGTATCGGCAAAACTCGCCAGGAAATACTGGTTCTGATCATAATAGTTACCTATGGCGACCACAGGCTTGCCACTATCCTTGAATTCATTGAGTGCCTGGCCTATGGCGCTCAGCTTACTCAGGCCGCCATATTGCAACTCGGACAGATCCAATACCAGGGCCTTAATCCGCTTGTCATTGGTGGCGCTGTTAATGGTATAGAGCACATCACTCAATAAGATTTCGCCGTTGACATCGGGTCCTTTGCCTTGGTTTAACATCGCCTCGAACGGGTCAATCTGGCGTTTCTGATCCACTATGCCGCCGGCCAGGTTCAATACCAACGCCGAGCCATCCTCAACTTGGATTTCATCACTGCTGACCATGGCGATGACCACGGCTATCAAAGCGATAAAGAACAGCGGGAAGAACACTAGGTTCAACACCAGCTTGCGAATGAAGTTGATCACATTCCAGATCAACATCAGGGTATTCTTGGTTGTCAGGGGTTTTGCGGACATAGCCACTCCATTTTTCCATGCATTCCGCTAATGCTAACTGAAAATAACAGCAACGGGAAAACACATTTGTAAGTGATTTTATACGCGTGCTTTTACCGGCTTAGCCGAAGGGAGATTGCAATGCATGCTTTATGTTGAGCTTGATGGCGGCTCAGGTTATGCTGATTTAAATCACTTGTTTAAAAAGGATGTTTTAATGTCGGGCTTTCCTCATTTATTAGAACCCTTGGATCTGGGGTTTACCCAGCTGAGAAACCGGGTACTCATGGGTTCCATGCATACCGGGTTGGAAGAAGAAAAGGGCGGTTTTGAGAAACTGGCACACTTCTACAAGGAGCGGGCGCTGGGTGGTGTGGGTTTGATTGTCACCGGCGGCATAGCGCCAAACTTTCGCGGCCGTTTGGCCCCCAACGCCTGTCAGCTGAGTTTTCCCTGGCAAGTGGGCAAACACCAAATCGTTACCCGCGCCGTGCATGAGGGCGGCGCCAAGATCTGTATGCAGATCCTTCATGCCGGTCGTTATGGCTATCATCCTTTTTCACTGGCACCGAGCAAGGTCAAGTCACCCATTACCCCATTTACGCCAAGTGCCATGTCTTTGCGGCAAATCCGCGGCACCATAAAGGATTATGCCACCTCTGCCGAATTGGCCAAACGGGCCGGTTATGATGGCGTGGAAGTGATGGGCTCTGAAGGCTATCTCATCAATCAGTTCATCTGTGAGCGGGTCAATCAGCGCAGCGATGAGTACGGCGGCAGTTTTGCCAACCGTATTCGCCTGCCACTGGAAATTGTTCGCGCTATCCGCGCCAAGGTCGGGCCCGAGTTCATCATTATCTTTCGTTTGTCTATGCTGGATCTGGTCGACAAGGGCTCAAGCCTTGAGGAGGTCATAGAACTCGGCAAAGCGCTGGAACAAGCCGGTGTCACTATCATCAATACCGGCATAGGATGGCATGAGGCCAGGATCCCGACCATAGCCACCAGCGTACCCAGAGGCGCCTTTGCCTGGGTCACTGAACGTTTGAAAAAAGAACTCAGTGTTCCTTTGGTGGCCACCAACAGGATCAATACGCCTGAGATAGCCGAGCAGATCCTCGCCTCGGGGCAGGCGGATATGGTGTCTATGGCAAGGCCCTTCCTGGCTGATCCTGAGTTTGTCAATAAAGCCGCGGCCAATCAAAGCGAAGCCATCAATACCTGCATCGGCTGTAATCAGGCTTGTCTCGATCATACCTTCTCGCTCAAGCGTGCTACTTGCCTGGTTAATCCAAGAGCCTGCTATGAGACAGAGATTAATTTCCCCAAGACTGAGTCACCCAAACGCCTGGCTGTGATGGGCGCGGGCCCTGCGGGCATGGCGTTTGCCGTCTACGCCGCTGAACGGGGGCACAAGGTGACTTTGTTTGAAGCCCGAGATGAAGTCGGTGGCCAGTTTAACCTGGCGCGCAAGATCCCCGGCAAGGAGGAATTCAACGAAACCATACGCTATTTCAAGAATCGCCTCGCACATTTTAAGGTGGACCTGCGTTTGAATACGCCGCTCAACGCCTCTGTGCTCAGGGATGAGGCTTTTGATGAGTTGGTGGTCGCCAGTGGTGTTGTACCAAGAGAGCTCAACTTGCCCGGGTTTGATTCTCCCAAGGTGGTCAGCTATCAACAGGTGCTGCGGGGAGAGGTGGAAGTCGGCCGGCGGGTGGCACTTATCGGCGCCGGCGGCATAGGTTTTGACTTGGCGCATTTCCTCGGCGAGCAGGAGTCCAGCACACTGGAGCCGGAGCGCTGGTATCGTCAGTGGGGCATAGACACAAGTTACGCCGAGCGCGGCGGACTGGCCAAACAAGCCCAGGCGCATGCCCCGGCCAGAGAGCTGTATTTGTTGCAACGCAAGAAGAGCAAGCTGGGTAAAGGCTTAGGTAAGACCACGGGCTGGATCCATCGCATGGTGCTTAAGCAGCACAAGGTGACAGAGCTCAGTGGGGTCAGCTATGAGCGCTTTGATGACCAGGGATTGCACATACTGATTGATGACAAACCGCAGCTGCTGCCTGTGGATACTGTGGTGATCTGCGCAGGTCAGGAATCCAACCGCGCGCTGTTGCCGGAACTGGAAGAGTGCGGCTTGCCAATGCACCTCATTGGCGGCGTTGATGTCGCTGCCGAGTTGGATGCCAAACGCGCCATTCGTCAGGGTGCCGAATTGGCGATGCGGATTTAGTCTCTAACCGGGCTTAACTCCCCGCCACGGCGCAACGTAGTTCACTTAAGCGGAGCTGCCTTGTGATTAACAGGGTATCGGGTCTTTGATATTTTTACCGCCCTAGGCCGATTTGGCTTAGGGCGTTTGTCTATAAAGAGGATGGACAAGTCTCCTCGCAGAC
>NZ_NIJM01000072.1 GCF_002836945.1 Shewanella chilikensis | reverse complement strand
AGGACACCGCCCTTTCACGGCGGTAACAGGGGTTCGAATCCCCTAGGGGATGCCACATTTTTCGCGAGATTTTGTTTTTGACAGAATTTCGGGGCTATAGCTCAGCTGGGAGAGCGCTTGCATGGCATGCAAGAGGTCGACGGTTCGATCCCGTCTAGCTCCACCAAAGATTCTCCTTCAAGAGAAACACTAACCACCTTAGGGTGGTTTTTTGTTATCTGTCCTTCAACGTTTGCTTCCTATCGAAAACAGCACTCTCTAACCCCGAATGGGATTGTTAGAGTATTTATCCAACCATGTATCTAGAAGTGTCCCCAAAATGCAGCTCTTATTGGGCTCAGGTCTTATTAACCGATACGCCAGATTGTTTTGCCCCGATACCCATTGAGTGACTACTTGAATAAAAAGTCGTTACTTGAGTAACCAAGTCACAGTTAGTCAAGGTGAGTGCTTCTTTATATGGAAGGCTTAAAAAAACAGGAAGCCGCGATGGCTTCCTGGAGTGTTGTTCTATGCCGAAAAGCAGGGCGGTAAAGATATCTCAGTCTACACCGATAAAACCGCCTGTTTGGTGAGCCCACAGCTGAGCGTAAATTCCTTTGCTGCGGATCAGTTCCTGATGGCTACCTTGTTCGACCACTTTGCCCTGATCCAGCACTATCAATCTATCCATGGCGGCTATGGTTGATAGCCTGTGAGCGATAGCGATAACGGTTTTTCCTTCCATCAATTGATAGAGGCTTTCCTGAATTGCCGCTTCCACTTCCGAGTCGAGTGCCGAGGTGGCTTCATCCAGGATCAGGATTGGCGCATCTTTCAATAACACCCTGGCGATGGCAATACGCTGCCTTTGACCGCCGGATAATTTGACACCCCGTTCACCCACCTGGGCATCCAGCCCGGTATTCCCCGACGGATCTGTCAAAGAGGCGATAAACTCACTGGCCTGGGCCTTGATGATCGCCTGCTCCAGTTCCTCTTTAGTGGCATCGGGACGACCATAAAGAATATTTTCTCTGATGGACCTGTGCAGCAAGGAGGTATCCTGAGTCACCATGCCTATCTGTGAGCGCAGCGAATCCTGGGAGACTTTACGTATATCCTGACCATCTATCAGAATTCTTCCCTTTTCCACATCATGAAAACGCATCAGCAGATTGACCAAGGTGGACTTACCGGCACCCGAGCGCCCCACCAGACCGACTTTTTCACCTGGCTTAATCTGTAAATCCAGGCCTTCCAGCACGCCGCTCTGTTCTCCATAGTGAAAGCTGACCTTATCGAAATCGATTTGCCCTTGCTCAACTAAAATGGCTTTGGCATCTTCGGCATCCAGAATGCGGGTGGGTTTGGACAGGGTGCTCATACCATCGGCCACTGTCCCTATATTTTCAAACAGTGAGCTGATTTCCCACATTATCCATTGCGACATGCCGTTGAGGCGCAGAGCCAAACTGACGGCAATCGCTATGGCGCCGACACTGATGGCACTGTCGCTCCAGAGCCAGATGGATACGGCGGCTACGCTAAAGGCCAGGAAATAGTTCAGCAGCTGCACACTGACATTAATTCCGGTGACCAGGCGCATCTGCCGGTGCACGGTATCCAGGAAGGTTTTCATGCTCGACTGAGCGTATTCGGCTTCCTGCTGGGTGTGGGAGAAAAGTTTGACCGTGGCAATATTGGTGTAACTGTCGACGATTCGACCCGTCATGGTTGAGCGGGCATCGGCCTGCTCGGTAGACACGGCTTTCAGCTTGGGCACGAAATACCACAGCAGGCCGATATAGATGGCAAGCCATGCCAACATGGGCAGCATCAAGCGCATATCGGCACTGGCTATCATCACCAACATGGAGGTGAAATACACCATTATGTAGACCAGCACGTCCAAGAGTTTCATCACGGTTTCCCGCACCGCCAGAGAGGTTTGCATCACCTTGGTGGCTATGCGGCCGGCAAAGTCGTCCTGATAGAAGGAAACACTCTGTTTCAACAGGTATTTGTGCGCCAGCCAGCGGATAGCCATCGGATAGTTGCCCAGCAGACTTTGGTAGACAATCAAGGCGTGCAGCAAGATGAGTACAGGCAAGAGCACGAGTACCAGCAAGGTCATGCCGAGTAGTTTGAGTCCTTCATCCTGCAGCAGGGTTTGTGGATCCTTGTCTACCAGCCAGTCAACCAATTGGCCCATAAAGCCAAACAGTGACACTTCCAGCATGGCCAGAATCGCGGTCAATATTGACATCAATATCAGCGGTCGCTCGAACCCTTTGGTGTAGTGGCGGCAAAAAGCATAGAGCCCTTTGGGTGGCGGAGACGGTTCTATATCCGGCAGTGGATCCGTCCAGCGTTCAAAGCGGGAAAATAACGTCTTTATCATGGGCTTCTCTTGGCAAACTGTTATGGGCGATATATCTCTTGGCAAAGATTGATCCTTGCCCGGTTATGCGAGCAGACACAGGGCCTTGCGGATCAGGAGTGATTTTTATTCAAACCGTTCCAGCATAACCAATTTTTACCGGCAGGGCAGCTATTAATCAGCAACAACGGCTTGGATTTCGGGAGGATGCGAATAAGTCCTCGTGCGGGGCTCTTTTTGTAGAGAGTGGCCTGGTGTTCAAGGTGTCTGACTGAAGGCATGCAGGCGCGTGTCGAAGTTGGACTTATCTAACCTCGGGGTTAAGTTCCGTTTTCCGCTGGTTTCACCTGTGTTCGCGGGGTAACCTGCATTCAGGATACCCCGCAATAGCGAAACAGATGATGACGATTTTTACCGAGCTCAGCACCGACACCTGTCGCCGGGCGAGACTTAGCCGCGATCCCAGGTTTGATGGCCGCTTCTTTATCGGGGTGAAGACGACGGGTATCTATTGCCGGCCTATCTGTCCGGCAGTGGCGCCAAAAGAGGAAAATGTCGAATACTTTTTCTCGGCCGCCGCCGCGGCAAATCAAGGTTTGCGCCCCTGTTTGCGTTGTCGTCCGGAAAGTGCCCCAGGCTCCTGTGCTTGGAAAGGCACGAGAACCACGCTGGAGCGGGCAGTAACCCTGATAGAGCAGGGCGCCTTGAGCGGCGAGTCGGCGAAAGGTGTCGAGCACTTGGCACAGCGCCTCGGGATCAGCAGTCGTTATCTGCGCAAGCTGTTTGTCGAAGCGTTGGGCCTGTCTCCCAAGCAATACGCTGCGTTTCAGCAGTTGATGTTTGCCAAGCAGCTGCTGCACCAAACCCGGCTCCCTATCACGCAGGTGGCTTTGGCTGCGGGATACACGAGCATTCGTCGCTTCAACGAAGTGTTTCAGAGTCAGCTGCAGCTTACCCCGTCGGCGCTCAGACGCAGCGCTGATACGCAAATGGACGACAGTAACAGGATGCAACTGTTTTTGAGTTACCGGCCGCCATATGCCTGGCAAGCGTTGCTTGATTTCTATCGCCTGCGGGCGGTAACAGGAATGGAGTGGTTTGAACTTAATGGCCGTCAGGGCTATGGTCGCAGCCTGTTACTCAACAGCGACAAAGGCGGGTTCAAAGCTTGGTTTTTTGCCGAGTTGCAGGCCTCGCAAAATAGAGTCGCAGTTACCCTGGCATTGGAAGAGGGCGCCGAGCTTAGCTTGTTGCCGGTATTGGTCAATCGGATAAGAAGGATATTGGATCTCGACGCTGATATGCAGCAGGTTGAGCAAGTGTTGCAACCTATCACACTGGCAGACTCCACCTTTGGTTGGGAGCCGGGGCTGAGGCTACCGGCAGCAGGCTCTCTGTTTGAAGCCGGTGTGCGGGCTGTTCTGGGCCAGCAGGTCAGCGTTACCCAAGCCACAAAACTGTTGGGGCAGTTGGTGGCAGCCAGAGGTGAGAGGCGAGTTATCGCCGGGCGGGAAATTAGCTTCTTTCCCGAGCCCGAAAGCATGTTGGCGGCGGACTTTGACGAGTTGAAAATGCCCGCAAGCAGAAAGACGGCATTGGCTGAGTTGGCGCGTTTTCAGCTTGAGCATGGTGATACCGAGCCCGAGGCTTGGCTCAGTTTGAAAGGGATTGGCCCTTGGACCATAGCCTACGCCAGAATGCGCGGGTTGTCGGATCCTGATGTGTTGCTCGGCGGCGACTTGATAATCCGTAAGCGTCTGCTCACGCTGCTTGGTGAAACGGCAATCTCGACCGAGGTTAACGGGAACTTGGCTCAAATTAACCCGGATTCGGCTACACAAGGTGCAGTTGCTCAGCACAAAGGCAAGAAAAGTGCGGCCCATTACCAAGCGTTACTGCAAGGTGTTACTGAAGCCGCGTCGCCCTGGGGCAGTTATCTTACTCTGCAACTTTGGCAGTCGGCATAGAACCCATTAATAGCAATGAATGAAGAGCTCGGATATGGGTTGCAAAGGTGACAGGCATCAGAGTCAAACACCTATTCAAAAGCCATAAAATCAAGGGATTAATCCTATGAATACACAAGATAAACCGAGCTTGGCCGTATCGCTGAGTAAAGAGTGGCCAGCAGCAGAATTGCTGCCGGTGGCGGAGCTCATCATGGATTCGGCTGTGGGCCGGCTATGGCTTGCTGCGGGGCCTCATGGGCTGTCCCACCTGTCGGTTTTGACAGGGGATGACAGAGAGCGCCGGATAACGCTGGTGAGCGCGAGTGCAGCGCAAAAGGCGCGGGCTGAGGTGATATTGGCGCAGACCAAGAGCCAGCTCCTGGAGTATTTTGCCGGAGCCAGACAGGTCTTCGAGCTGCCGTTGGCTCCCAAGGGGACACGCTTCCAACGTACCGTTTGGCAGGCGTTGGTGGGGTTGCCCTATGGCAGTTTTACCAGTTACGGTGAGCTGGCCGTAAAAATTGATAACCCGAAAGCGGTCCGCGCTGTCGGCACTGCCAATGGTGCCAACCCGATAGCGATCATCGTGCCTTGTCACAGAGTCATAGGCAAGGATGGCAGGTTGACCGGCTATGCTTGGGGGCTCGCCATGAAGCAGCAATTGCTGAACTTGGAAGCTGGCCGCCCCAGTTAACCTTTTTGGCATAAATCAACGAAATTCTCTATCGATTTGGGGTATTCTGAAGCCAAGCAAAAGTTGCGTATTACTGAGGAAAACACAGATGCAACCACTCTTTTGGTTGGAAGAGGGAGAGTTGGCAGGAAGCCGGGGGCCAGTAGGCCAGAACTGGGATTTCGATGAGCTGCAGCGCTCCGGGATAGGCGCTGTTCTTTCCTTGGCTGATAATGTGGCGGCCTATTGGCCTCAGTCGCAATTTGAGTTTGCCTGTATCCCTTTACCTAGTGGAGAAGCACCGCTGGATGCCGATTTGCGGCGCTGCGTCGAGCAGTTACCCAAGGCGCTCGACTTTATCCAGCGCCAGCGTGCAGCCGGGCTAGGGGTATTGGTACATTGTGAGTCGGGGCAAAACCGAACCTGCCTGTTGTTGGCCTACTACTTGATGGAGCATGGCGTGGCGCCGCTGCATGCCGTTGCCCGTATTCGTGCGGTGGCCGATGCGGCCTTTGATTCCCATGGTTGGGACCAGTTTGTGTTCGATGTGCTCTATGCTTTGCAGGAATAACATGCGAAAGCCGGAGGCGGGAATGCTGGATCCCGGAACGAATTAATGCTTGAATACTCTTCACTATTTCGAAGAATATTCAAAATGTTGCCACAGTTTGGAATATTGCTGGTTCTTTTGTCCTTGCTTAGCGCTTGCAGTTCGGCACCGACACGGGATCCCGCTTACAGCGACTCCAGCTATCTGGCAACGCCGGAGAGTTCTGTCTTGCTGGATTATCTGGAACCTCAATTGTCCGTCCACCCATCGCAGACGGGCGTACTACCCTTGGCTGAAGGTGTCGATGCCTTCATTGCCAGGTTGGCGCTTATCCGCAGTGCCCAGAGCAGTATCGATCTGCAGTATTATATCTATCGGGCCGATGAAACCGGTAAAACCTTGGTTTGGCAACTATTGGAAGCTGCTGAGCGCGGGGTGCGGGTGAGGCTGTTGCTGGATGATACTACCAGCGCGCCGCTCGAATCTGGGCTGGCGGCCTTGAATCATCATCCCAATATTCAGGTTCGCCTCTATAACCCAGTTTATTCCCGCACCTTCAGAGGCATGTCCTGGTTGTTCGGTTTTGCCCGTTTGAACCACAGAATGCACAATAAGTCGCTGACAGTGGACAATATGGTCTCAGTGGTGGGGGGGCGCAATATAGGCAATGAGTATTTTTCCGCTAACGATGAACTTGAGTTCGGTGACTTTGACTTGCTTACCATAGGCGAGGCGATACCTGTTATCTCTGAACAGTTTGATCTTTATTGGAATGCACCGCTGACTATTCCGCTTGAGCAACTGCTGCCCAAGCGTATGACCCGGGAAAAACTGTTGCAGGCCGATGCCAAGATGCGGCAGGAGCAGCAGGCGATGCAGGATCATCCTTATTATCAACGCTTGTTACAGAGTCAGTTGATCGCCAATATGAAGCAGCAGCAACTCGACTGGTATTGGGGCGAAGCCAAGGTGTTGTTCGATCCGCCCGATAAGCTGCGCAGTGCCGAGCCCGAAAGTTGGATGCTGGCTGATATCGGTCGTTTTCTGTCCCAGGTTGAAAACAACATACTGATCATCTCGCCTTATTTTGTGCCCACATCCAAAGGGGCCGATGCTCTGGCACAGGCGGTAGCCAATGGTATTGAGGTTACTGTGGTGACCAATAGCCTGGCTGCTACAGATGTAGTGGCCGTGCATGGCGGCTACAAGAAGTATCGTCGGCAACTGCTGGAAGCCGGTGTCAGGCTCTATGAGGTGAAGGCCGATCCCGCTCATAAGCCGTCGGCATGGCGTGGCAGTTCACGCACCAGTTTGCATGCCAAAACCTTTGTGTTGGACGATGAAGAGGTGTTTGTTGGCTCATTCAACTTTGATCCCCGCTCTGCCTGGATCAATACTGAAATGGGAATTTTGCTACATCAGCCCAAGTTGGCTGAACATATTCAGCAGCAACTGGGCGGCGCCTTACTGCGTAATGCTTACCGATTGGCGCTGGAGGAGGATGAGCTGGTGTGGCATGACGATGCCAAACAAGAGGTGTTCTATAACGAGCCCGCCGCCGGTTTCTGGCGCCGCCTCAGTGCCGATATTCTCAGCCTTTTGCCTATTGAATCGCAATTGTGAATTGCAGCTGGCCACCAAGATCCCTGGCCTGTGTTATCCTGAAGCGTTTAACTTATTGTCTGTAATGGTGTTGTTATGAAGAGTAAGGCCAATCAATCTCAGGGACTGCTGCTGTTTCATCTGTCGGCAAGCCAGCTGTTTGCTATAGGTACCCTGAAGATCCGAGAGTTGGTGCCTTATATGCCACTAAACCAGATCCCCCAATCTCATCCGGCTGTGATGGGGGCGGTAAACTTCAGAGGACATACCATTCCTGTGGTGGATATGGCGGCGGCCGTTGGTTATCGCCCGGTCACGGCAGAGGAGCGCAAGAGCTGTTTTATTATCATCACAGATTGCCAGCGGATGGAGATTGGCTTTCTGGTTCGCGGTATAGACAAGATCCTCGAATGTAACTGGCGTGATATTGAATCACCGCCGGATAACCTGGGACGCAATGCCTATCTCACCGGAGTGACCCGTTACGACAATAAGCTGGTGCAGCTGCTGGATGTTGAGTTGCTGCTGTCAAAGATTTTCCCGATTGCGGCTCAGAGTGTGGCCACGCTGACCGATGTACAAAGGGAAAGGTTGAAACCACTGCGGATCTTGCTGGTGGACGACTCCAAAGTAGCCAGAAAGCAACTGTCCGATGCGCTGGACTCCATAAATATCCCCTATGAAGTCACCTCAAACGGTGCTCAGGCTTTGGCTATCATGGAAAAGGCTGCGGCCGAAAAACGCCCTGTGGATCTCCTGGTGAGCGATATCGAAATGCCGGGGCTGGATGGTTATGAACTCGCTTTTGAGGTGAGAGACAAACCGGCACTCGCCGGCGCATATATTATTCTGCATACCTCGCTTTCCAGTGAAATCAGCGTTAGTCAGGCGCACCAGGTGGGTGCCAACGAAGCTCTGACCAAGTTCGATGCCCACGAACTTATTGATGCCATGCTCAGAGGCGCGCAAATTGCACAAGATAGTCAAAAATGACATTGCTGTTGCCAAAATGCGTTTTCAGGGTTATCCAGACGACACAAATAGGCTTCAAAGCTAGACATTAGTGGTTTCATCCGCTAAAAACGTAACTCCTGTGGCACTGGTGCCAGAAAGATAATAAATACAGGTCAGGCAATGAACCAATTTTCTTTACTTTTGGCCCGATTGGCCAAGAGCAGTCTTGTACTGCAAATCCTTTTGGGGATCATCGCGGGCATGGGGCTCGCACACTTTGCTCCGGAATGGGCAAAGAGCGTTTCTTTCCTTGGAGATCTTTTTGTCGGCGCGCTTAAGGCGATAGCGCCGATCCTGGTATTTCTGCTGGTGGCGGCATCGATTGCCAATCAGAAGAAAAATACCAAGAGCAATATGCGGCCAATTATCGCTCTGTACCTGTTCGGTACTTTTGCCTCGGCACTTACAGCTGTGGTAATGAGCTTTATGTTTCCCACCACACTCAAGCTCAGGGCGCCTGAACAGTTATTGTCGCCGCCGCAAGGTATTCTGGAAGTTCTCAATACCCTGTTGTTCAAATTGGTCGACAACCCAGTCAATGCTCTGATGAATGCCAACTATATCGGTATTCTGGCTTGGGGTATTGGTCTTGGGCTGGCACTGCATCATTCCAGTGACTCGACCAAACAGGTATTTGCCGATGTCAGTCATGGGATCTCACAGATGGTGCGCTTTATTATCCGCTTGGCGCCGATAGGCATTTTCGGTCTGGTGGCCGTGACCTTTGCCGAGAGCGGTTTTGAGGAAGTGTACAATTATGGCCGTCTGCTCGGCGTTTTACTGGGAAGTATGGCTATTATAGCCCTGGTTGTGAATCCGCTCTTGGTATTCTTCAAGACAAGACGCAATCCTTACCCTCTGGTGTTCGCTTGTCTGAGAGAGAGTGGCGTAACCGCCTTCTTTACCCGTTCGAGCGCCGCCAATATTCCGGTGAACATGGCCTTGTGTGAGCGCCTCAAACTGCATAAAGATACCTATTCGGTTTCTATTCCTCTGGGGGCCACTATCAACATGGGCGGCGCGGCAATTACCATTACCGTACTGACCCTGGCAGCTGTGCATACCACAGGAACCAGTGTCGACTTGCCTACCGCTTTGCTGTTGAGCCTGGTGGCCGCTGTGTCGGCTTGTGGTGCCTCCGGGGTAGCCGGTGGTTCACTGCTGCTTATCCCTCTGGCTTGTAGCTTGTTTGGCATCAGCGACAGCATCGCCATTCAGGTGGTGGCTGTTGGCTTTGTTATTGGGGTCATTCAGGATGCGGCCGAAACTGCGCTGAACTCTTCCACTGATGTGTTGTTTACCGCGGCAGTCTGCCAGGCCGAAGAGCGCAAGCTAAGCTAACATTGTTGAAGATAAAGGGCGGCCTCGGGGCCGCCCTTTGTTTTTGGCCCCATTTGCCATGGTGTGACCGTTTAAACGGCCGACGGGAAGGGCATTGTGTGAGTCATTTCATAAATTGCTTAAATTAGCTGCAACAAGTGATCTTGATCACACTTTTATTTTTTCACTGGGCTACACTGCGCACATTAGAGAGATTTCATTCTAACTTATTGGTTTTTAATGATTTGGAATCAAATTTTTCACTTTTCTGTTACTTTTGGCCGGGTAAAGGGGCACTATGAGTTCTATGCTTAATGTCATGCATTTGGGGTCAGCCAAAGAGGCTGGGCTGACATGGTTTAAGGGTATGGATATGTCTGGAGTAGAAAAGCGCAAGCGTCTGCACCGACAGAACGAACAACAGCGAGAATTTCTTGGTTGTTGGCAGGATAGTCGCCCCGGCAGTGGTGAAGAACTGACCCTGTATCGTGAAGGTGGCAAGCTGTTTTTGGAAACCTGGTTCAGCGATGGTTGCCACAGCGTGGATGAGATGAGGTCCAAACAGACCAATGCCGGTTTATGTCTGGAAGATATGGGTGGTAACCTGTTTGGTGAGTACTTTATTTTAACCGCAGAGGGCAAGCTGCAGTTTTGCACCGAAGGAGGCGATAGCTTCAGTCTGGAACCCAAATCTGTGATGAGTGCCTGATAGCAGTCTGATTAAGTCTTGAAAAGAAAACGCCCGCTAAGCGGGCGTTTTCTTTAGCTGTTTTTTCTAAGGCTTTCTTTATCAAGCCTTGCAGGGGTCAGAAAGGTGACAGGCTGACAAAATGCATCTCGGCGCCCGAGTAAGGGTGGCAAAATGCCAGGCTGGCAGCATGCAGACAGAGCCGCGGACGGGCATTTTCAATCTCACTCCCACCATAGAAATCATCCCCTAAAATCGGATGCCCCAATGCGAGCATGTGGACTCTGAGCTGGTGAGTCCGGCCGGTTTCCGGTTGCAATGCCACCAGGCTGGAATCTTCACGGCGCTCAAGCACCTTGTAGTGAGTGACCGCTCTCTTACCTTGCTCCGAGACTTGCTGCAGAGGCGGATTGGCCTTATCCGCTGCCAGTGGCAAGTCGATAACACCGGCTGGCTGTTCAAGATATCCTGCCACCTCGGCCACATACAGTTTATCGCTTTGCCGCTCTTGAAACTGAGTCTTGAGACTGGACTCGGCGGCCTTGTTGCGGGCGAAAACCATGATCCCTGAGGTGGCGCAGTCCAGCCTGTGCACCAATATGGTTTCCGGATACAGGCGTTGCAAGCGGGTGAGGGCGCAGTCATGGGTTACGGCGGCGCGACCAGGGTTGGACAACAGCCCGGATGGCTTGTTGATGATGATAATATCGCGATCCAGATAGCGGATATCGAGCCAGGGCAGGGCCGGTGGGCGGTACTCAAAAACTTGCATGAACTCTCCTTCGTGAAGGCGCAATTCTAACAAAGCCATAGGCCCGGCAAAAGTGGCTTTGTGGGTTCACCGAACGTGGCAGCTGGCATTTTGCCTCAATCAGAGAAATTCTGCCGGGGTCTTTCTGGCCCATATCCGGCTGTAAGCCATCAATTGCGGGTAAAAGGTTCGAAAGGCGATTTCAATTTCGGTATCGAGTTTTTGCAGCGCCTGTTGGGCACCGTTGAACAACTCAGGTTTTGAAAGGCGACGACTCACACCTGTCACTGCACTGTTGAGTCCCTGGCGGCTTTGATAACTCAATAGCCAATTCTGCTGTTCCATCACAGGCGCCAGTTTGGTTAAGCCTTCGGGTAGGGAGGGAGTTTGCCTTAGGCTCTCGTAGGCCTTGTTGCAAAAGGCAGCTAAAGGTTGATGATGATATTCCTCCCAGTATTTGGCCAGCATATGGTCAAAGGCCAAATCCATCAGTACAGGCGCCACTCTGGCAAGTGGCTTGGGGAAAGTACGCACTAACTCGCGGGTTAACTCGTGGCTATCGGTCAACTTGTCTATCTGTCTGTGGAGCCAGAGCCCTTGTTGCAAATGTTTGGGAAACTGTTGGATATTGCCTTTGGCAAAGTCGCCGGCGAGATTGGCGCCGAGAGAGGTTTGGCTGATATCGGCCAGATGCAGGTGTGCAAGGAAGTTCATATTGGCTACTGGGTGTCGAATTCGCCCTCAAGTTACCATGACAAGCCGGCAAATGAAAACAGTCTCTGGCGCCTCGATGAAAGTTCTCTTTTTGCTCAGTGAAATAAGATGCTACGCTTAGCGTTCGGTGACGCAGAGGATCAAGGATGATGTGGGACTGGTTCAATAAACTTATCAACAAAACGCCCCGGCCCCAGAGACGCAGGGTCGAGGTGGACATTCCATTCGAGCAACTCGAATATCGGCGCGAGCCCTTCGATGACAACAAGCCCATTGCCGAAACGGCAAACGAACCGCTGGAGCCTTGATCTTAACGCCTCAAATCCCTAGACTAGCCGCCGTTTCCAGCTAAGCCGAGGCTCATTCATGCGTGTAGCAGACTTTTCTTTCGATCTTCCAGAGGAACTGATTGCCAAGTTCCCTATGGAGAAACGCAGTGCGTCCAGATTATTGACTCTGGATGGTAACAGCGGGGCCCTTAGCGACTGCCGCTTCACCGAATTGTTGAACCTGGTTCAGCCAGGCGATCTCATGGTATTCAACAATACCCGGGTTATTCCGGCGCGCCTGTTCGGGCAGAAGGCAACCGGCGGTAAGCTGGAAATCCTGGTGGAGCGGATGCTGGATGATAAGCGGGTGCTTGCCCATGTGCGCAGCTCCAAGTCGCCGAAAGAAGGCAGTGAAATTTTACTCGATGGCGGCTTCAAGATGTTGATGATAGCGCGTCACGATGCGCTGTTTGAACTTGAACTGGTATCCGGTCCGAGTGTGCTCGAAGTGCTTGAGCAGGTAGGCCATATGCCGTTGCCACCCTATATAGACCGTCCCGATGAAGATGCCGACAAAGAGCGCTATCAGACAGTTTATAACCAAACCCCGGGTGCGGTTGCGGCGCCGACAGCCGGTTTGCACTTTGATGACAATATGTTGGCCGAGCTGAAAGCCAAAGGCGTGGATATTGCCTTTGTGACCCTGCATGTTGGCGCCGGTACTTTTCAGCCGGTGAGGGTCGATAACGTGCTGGAACACAAGATGCATTCTGAGTGGGCCGAAGTGCCGGCCGAGGTGGTGACAAAAATCCACAACACCAAGGCGGCCGGGAAACGGGTGATCGCGGTTGGCACCACTTCGGTGCGCTCGCTCGAGAGCGCAGCCCGCGCCAGTGAAGGCGAATTGCAGGCCTTCAAAGGGGATACCGACATTTTCATCTATCCCGGATATGAGTTTCAGGTAGTGGATGCCATGGTCACCAACTTCCACCTGCCGGAGTCGACGCTCATCATGTTGGTCAGTGCTTTTGCCGGCTTTGATGAGGTGATGAACGCCTATCGGCACGCGATTGCCGAAAAATACCGCTTTTTCAGTTACGGTGATGCCATGTTTGTGACTAAAAAAGCTCACTGATTATGACTTTTGTTTTAAAATACCCGCCTCAATGAGCGGGTATTTTGTCTTAAGGGTGAACCTTTTGCCTTTTTGACCCTCTGTTGTCTATACGCTGCGGCCTAAGTCCGCGTAATTAAGGTCAGACTGTTTCTCTGACGAGGTAAATCATGAAATTTGAATTGGATACAACTGATGGCCGCGCACGCCGGGGCCGATTGATTTTTGACCGTGGCACTGTCGAAACCCCGGCTTTTATGCCGGTTGGAACTTACGGCACTGTGAAGGGGATGACTCCGGAAGAAGTGCGCGCCACCGGAGCCGATATTCTGCTTGGGAACACTTTCCACCTCTGGCTGCGCCCAGGTGAAGAGATCATGCGTAAGCATGGTGACCTGCACGATTTCATGAACTGGCAACGGCCGATTCTTACCGACTCGGGTGGTTTCCAGGTTTTCAGTCTCGGTGATATCCGCAAGATCACCGAAGAAGGGGTGCATTTCCGCTCGCCCATTAACGGCGAAAAGATTTTCATGGATGCCGAGAAGTCGATGCAGATCCAATATTCGCTCGGCTCGGATGTGGTGATGATTTTCGATGAGTGCACGCCGTATCCGGCCACTCATGACGAAGCCCGCAAGTCGATGCAGATGTCACTGCGCTGGGCAAAACGTTCACGGGATGAGTTCGACCGCCTGGAAAACCCCAACTCACTGTTCGGGATTATTCAGGGCAGTGTCTATGAAGATCTGCGTGATGAAAGCCTCAAGGGCTTGTTGGAAATAGGTTTTGACGGCTATGCCGTCGGCGGCTTGGCTGTAGGGGAACCCAAGGCGGACATGCACAGAGTACTGGAGCATGTTTGTCCGCAGATCCCAACAGACAAGCCCCGTTATTTGATGGGGGTAGGCAAACCGGAGGATCTGGTTGAAGGCGTACGTCGCGGTATCGACATGTTTGACTGTGTGATGCCAACCCGTAATGCCCGCAACGGCCACCTGTTTGTCACAGAAGGTGTTATCAAGATCCGCAACGCGCGGCATCGTGACGACACATCACCGCTGGATCCGGAATGTGACTGCTACACCTGTAAGAACTACTCACGGGCGTATCTGTACCATCTGGACCGCTGTAATGAAATTCTCGGGGCCCGTCTCAATACCATACATAACCTGCGTTACTACCAAAGGTTAATGGAAGGTTTGCGCGGCGCCATTGAGACAGGTACATTAGACGCCTTTGTGAAGGACTTCTATGGTCGTCAAGGCCGTGAAGTACCTGAATTGGTGGATTGATTTTATTTGCTGATAAGAAGAGAAAAATATGTTTATTTCAAATGCTTACGCTAGTGCAGCCGGTGCTCCTCAGTCTGGCGGTACCATGGAATTGGTGTTCATGCTGGTGATCTTCGGTCTGATCTTCTATTTCATGATCTTCCGTCCTCAGTCCAAGCGTGTTAAAGAGCACAAAAATCTGATGGCGTCCCTGGGTAAGGGCGACGAAGTCCTGACCAGCGGTGGCATCATAGGCAAAATTGCCAAGATCAGCGACGAGAATGATTATGTTCTGCTGAGCCTGAATGACAGCACCCAGATCACCATCAAAAAAGATTATATCGCGGCGGTATTGCCAAAAGGCTCTATCCAGTCGCTATAAGCCAAGGGGGCTGAGGCGTGTTAAATAAGTATCCTTTATGGAAGAACCTGATGGTGGTGATTATCATCGCCATCGGGGCTTTCTATGCCGTACCTAACCTCTTTGGTGAGGATCACGCGGTACAAGTGGTGGGCACCCGCGGTGCGGATGTGACTGTCACTACCCAGACACAGATTAACGACTTGCTGCAAAGCAAGGGGATAGGTGTCAAGCGTTCCGAGTTGGAAAACGGTCAGTTACTCGTCAGAGTCAACAATGCCGAACAGCAGTTGTTGGCCAAAGAAGCGATAGCCGAAGCCTTGGGTGACAAGTTCAGCGTGGCGTTGAACCTGGCACCGGCGACACCGGCCTGGCTCGAGTCACTCGGTGGTTCACCGATGAAACTGGGTCTTGACCTTCGTGGTGGCGTGCACTTCCTGATGGAAGTGGACATGGGCGAAGCCATCCGCAAGATGGAAGAAGCCAAGATCGCCGATTTCCGCAGTCAGCTGCGGGAAGAGGGGATCCGCTACTCGGGTGTCAAGGCTACGGCCAAAGGTATTGAGATCAAGTTCCGCGATGCCGAAAATCTGGCTAAAGCCGAGAGCTTCCTGAAGAGTCGCTCCAACGATATGGTGTTCAGCGACGCCAGCGAGGGTAATAACTTTGCCCTGATGGCCACCATGAGCGAAGTTTACCTCAAGCAGGTGAAAGAAGATGCTCTGTCGCAGAACATCACCACTATTCGTAACCGGGTGAACGAACTTGGGGTTGCCGAACCTGTAGTACAACGTCAAGGCGCCGAGCGCATTATCGTTGAACTGCCGGGGGTACAGGATACAGCTCGCGCCAAAGAGATCCTCGGGGCGACCGCTTCCATTGAATTCCATATGGTCGATGAGAAAGCCGACATGAACGCGGCGCAATCGGGCCGGGTTCCGCCTGGCTCTGAGGTGTATCCACGTCGTGAAGGCGGTATTGCGGTATTGAAGAAAGAAGTGATGCTGACCGGTGATCATATTACCGGTGCTCAGCCAAGCTTCGATCAATACAGCCGGCCTCAGGTGAGTATCAGCCTGGACGCCAAGGGCGGTAATATCTTCTCCAACGTGACCAAAGATAACATCGGCAAGCCGATGGCGACCCTGTTCATTGAGTATAAAGACAGTGGTAAGCGTAACCCAGATGGCAGCGTGAAGATGGATAAGATAGAGGAAGTGATCTCTGTCGCGACCATTCAGGCTCGCCTCGGCCGTAACTTTGTTATCACGGGTCTGTCTCACGGTGAAGCCCAGAATCTGGCGTTGCTGCTGCGTGCCGGCGCACTGATTGCACCTGTATCCATAGTGGAAGAACGTACCATAGGTCCAAGCCTGGGTGCCGAAAACATTGAAAATGGTATGCAGGCGATGCTCTGGGGTATGGCTGTGGTATTGATCTTTATGCTGATCTACTACCGAGCCTTTGGTGTTATCGCCAACCTGGCGCTGTGTGCCAACCTGATCATGGTCGTGGGTGTGATGTCGATGATCCCGGGCGCAGTGCTGACGTTGCCGGGTATCGCCGGTATGGTGCTGACTGTGGGTATGGCGGTGGATGGCAACGTGCTTATCTACGAACGTATCCGTGAAGAGCTTCGCGCAGGTCGCAGTGTTCAGCAGGCTATTCATGAAGGTTATGGTAATGCGTTCTCCACCATTGCCGATGCCAACATTACTACCTTCATCACCGCGCTTATCCTGTTCGCAGTGGGTAGCGGCGCGATTAAAGGCTTCGCCGTGACCTTGATGATAGGTATCGCGACATCCATGTTTACCGCTATTGTCGGCACCCGGGCGATTGTAAACGCCATGTGGGGCGGCAAGCGCGTGAAGAAACTGTCGATCTGAGGAAGCTGATTATGTTGCAGATTTTATCATTTAAAGGCTCTATCAACTTCCTGCGTCATGCTCTGCCCATCAGTATTATGTCGGTAGTGTTGGTCGTGGCTTCTCTGACATCCCTGGCAACCAAGGGGATCAATTGGGGGCTGGATTTTACCGGTGGCACCTCTGTCATCATGGAGTTCAGCAAACCTGCTAACCTGGACGAGCTGCGTCTTGCCCTCGATACCGAACTGACCTCGGGGGCCGTGGTGCAAAACTTCGGTTCCAGCCGCGATGTGGTAGTGCGTCTGCAGGTGCGCGAAGACATCAAGAGCGACCTCCAGGTTAAGGAAGTTTTTGCCGCTGCAGCCAAGCAAGACCCGGCTGTGCAGCAAAAGAGTGTGGAGTTTGTCGGCCCTCAGGTCGGTAAGGAATTGGCAGAGCAGGGCGGCCTGGCAGTATTGGTTGCGCTTATCTGTATTCTTATCTACGTCTCTTTCCGGTTTGAATGGCGTCTGGCCATGGGTTCGGTCGCCGCACTGGCGCACGACGTGATAGTGACTCTGGGCTTGTTCTCCTTCCTGCAGTTGGAGTTCGACTTGACGGTACTGGCAGGTTTGCTGACCGTGGTGGGGTACTCACTCAACGATACTATTGTGGTGTTTGACCGTATCCGTGAGAACTTCCTCAAGATGCGTAAGGCAACACCTGTGGAAGTGGTGAATACCTCAATCACTCAGACCATGAGCCGTACCATTATCACCACAGGGACCACGCTTATTACTGTGGTTGCGCTGTTCCTCAAGGGCGGCACTCTGATCCACGGCTTTGCCACGGCATTGCTGATGGGGATTTTGGTAGGTACCTACTCCTCCATCTATGTGGCGAGCTTCCTGGCAATTAAGCTTGGGATCAACCGCGAACATATGATGCCGGTAGAAGTGGAGAAGGAAGGCGCCGATCAGCACTCCATTATGCCCTGATAAACCGGGTAGAAAATAGCCACCTGCGGGTAATGCCGATCAGTTAAGACAGATCGCTTGACGATCTCACTGAAAGGATCAAAAT
>NZ_NIJM01000071.1 GCF_002836945.1 Shewanella chilikensis | reverse complement strand
TTACTCATTCTGGGTTCAGGTTACAACACGATGATCTCACATCTCGGACTTATTCTCACCTTCCCTTTGTAAACCTGCTGGATATGTCCACTCGTTGGGAAAAGGATAAGGAGCCTGGTCTCTATCAGGGCCTTGATCGTCAGTCCGGCAAACTCAAATGGACGGCTACGCCGGTCGACTTGGTGTTTGGTTCCCATTCAGAACTCAGAGCCATCGCTGAAGTGTATGCCGCAGACGATGGCAAGACCCGCTTCGTTGAGGACTTTGCCAAAGCCTGGACCAAGGTGATGGAGCTGGATAGGTTCGATTTGCAGTAATCGTTGACGGCTGATGTAAACAAGTAAGAGAGATAATCCATCTCATGAAATCGGTGCAGGCTTTGGCTTTGCGCCGATTTTTCTTGGGGCTTTCCCAAGCGCTATTTCTATCGGGTTTGGGGATGAGGTATTTGGTCGAACACGCAACTTCAGTTGCTGGCTCATCGCATACGCCGTTATTTTTTTGGAATGAGGCTCTATTGATTAACATATCAACGGGCGTGCAATCGAGTCAGATAAAGTTTAGCCCATGGCCAAACAACCAAATTGGCTGATTGGATTGATAAAAAGGGCATAATCCGTGTGGATAAAGCCATTCGCCACTATTGAGGTGGGTTGGGGGATTGCCTACAATATCGCGAGTTTTATTTACCCAAGATGAAGATTATGACCGATACCAAAGTACCACCCACTCTGCCGGATCGCCTTTCTATCAACCCACGCAGTCCACACCATGTGGCCGAAGTATTTGAGTTCGATGTGGGCATTCGCATCAATGGCAAAGAGCGCAATGACGTGGAAGAATACTGCATCAGTGAAGGCTGGATTAAAGTCGCCTCTCACAAAGCACTCGACCGCCGCGGCCAGCCCTTGTTGATGACCATCAAAGGCACAGTAGAAGCCTTTTATAAGTAAGCTTTTTAGCTGTAAATATTGCATAAAGGGCCATCTGCAAAGATGGCCTTTTTATCAGTGAGTACCTTGTTCTGAGATATTCGCTCAACCAATGTCGTAAATCCATTTTTTGGGCAGTAACGCGTAAAAATCTAATAAAATTCAGATGTTTGTTTAAAGTTGGCCCGGCGGCTGTGCAGAATTCTCGACAAAGTTTGTATGTTTAAAAAAACGCCCCGGATTGAAACCAGCTTAGGCTTTTGTCGTTTGTGACGCCTAAAAAAGCCAGGGAGGACCCTGGCTCGAGCAAGCACAAAGCTTAACAGATTTTTTGAGCTACTTAATCTCTTTGGGTTTGTATGGACCATTAGGTAAGTAGGTCGATTGATCGCTATAGAAAACTTGGTAGTTAGCCATCCGGGTAAGAGGCATATAATCGGGAGCCGCGCGGTTAATTGTTGCTGTGATGACAGCCCCTATGAGATCGGCCAACGGGTTACCGGTAGAACTATTTTGGGGGGTATATTGCATTTTTTTTGAGGTTTGCCAAATCGTATCCCCGGTTTTGTTTTTGAATGCGTATGTAAACTCTACTTCTGTCGTACTTGAAATAAGCATATATGTGGTATCCCACCGCTCTATCGTGACATACAGAACCACATCTGCACCAAACATTTGTACCAAAGAGGTCACGGGTAGCTGATGTATCTCTTGAGGCTCGTAAAGACCTTCATATTCAAGGATTGTCTTCACTGTATTCGATGGATAGACATAGTAACCTTTCTCTGCAAGCATTACAGGTAAAGAGCTATACACAGCAAGCGGCGCATCGACATCAACGCTGTGGTTTATGACTGGGAGTATCAGAATTGAGCTTGGCTTGTGTTCTTCAAAACCAGTTTGACGTGGAGCCGTCGTTGTTTGACATGCGGAAAGTAAGGCAACTAACGCAACTGAAAAAGTTAATTTGATAAATTTCATTGCTTATTACCGTTTTGACGTTGAAGGTTTTGCACTAGAGTCTTCATTAAGGCTGCGCTCTCCGGCCATGTATTCGCTTCTTTTTCATAAAACGATATTGCTCCGGTTATATCGCCTGATTTTAGCTTGAAAGTTCCGACTTCAGCATATAACCCAGGTGCTGGTCGTTGTTTATTATCTTCAATTTGTTTCAGGTGATCTTCAAGTGCTATAGGGAACTCCTTAGCTGCGACGGGATCGTGATAGTATTCGTACAGGCCTTCATCATAAACTCCCCAGTTATATAACGTTGTCGATTTACAGCCAGCTAAGCCAAACACTACCAATACACATAGGCCAAGTTTGAGACGGCTCATTTGATCAGGACCTCTTTTGTCACACCATCGGATACATAGATTTTCTGCGATGAAATAACAGTATCACCATTTAGGATCTCAATAATGTGAGTACCAGGAAGAATACGCAAAGCTTGAGTACCATTAGTGAATGGCGCGACAGGTCCATTGTCTAGTCCGTCAACTATTACACGCATTCCTTCTACACCAGAATTATCGCTTACTTTAAATATAATTTGAGGACGATTGTCTACAGTTGAACTGGTAGTGGTTGGCATTTGTACACAACCTACATTGAGGGATAAAACACTCAGTATCAGGGCTAATTTCAACTTCATTATTTCGCCTCCACCACATTAAGTTCTGTGTATTTAAGACCATCAATTGAACCGCTGGAAATAGTGGTTATTGCGCCTTCGTTTGTTTCATTGTCGCCAAAAAGCTGTATTACTGAAACAGTAGCGACTTTCTTGCCAGGTAATGTAATATCGAAACCAGTTTGTTTGGACTTTACGACTTTTCCCTGAGTTTCGATATTAAAACTCATTCCTTGTTTTATACCTTGTGACTTACCGCCACTGATGTAAATCATCCCGTCTTCAACAGCTAGAATGTCGGTTTGCCAAGGACGGGTTTGCATTTCGGCGGTCAATTTGCTGATAGCATCTGATATCGCGTTAGAAATCGCAGCATCATTGAGTGTTCCATCGTAGGCAGCTTTAGAACCAAAGCCTGCAACAGAAGCGGCCTCAGAACTACTTTCCCCTGCTCCTGATAGAGAATGGTAAACCAGCCCAGTTTTGCTATCGACTAAGCGTAAGTCAACTTTAGCAAAGGCGACTTGTTTTTTAGTGGAAGAAAGAAATCCACTTTTCCCTTCTGTTTTACGGCCAAATTCAGTGAGAGAGCCGATTATTAAAGTATCAACACCTACTAGGTTTAACTCTTGTCCAGTAAGCTTTGCCTCATCTTTAAGGCGCTCAATATCTGGACGTTCAAACACGAGATATTGGCCTGACTCTGTCAGAGCTTTTGACAACATGTCGGTCACTTGCTTACCAAGTACATCGCCTTTGTCATCTCGCAAAAGGCTTTTGCCGTAGATGGTTTCATTAGTAATTCTGCCAAGAGCTAATTTACGTTTTAGGATAGGATTGGTAACCGATGCCTCCATGGCTGCTTTTTGTGCTTCAATTTGAGCTTGTTGAGAGTGAGGGCTTTCCTGGGACTCAACTTGTGGAGATTGGGTTGCGCATCCACTGAGAGCTAAAGCGAGTGCGCTGGCAGTAAATAAACTGCGTTTCATTTTTGGGTTCCTTAATTGTGGGTTACATTTTGCAACGTAAGTTTATTTAATGTAAATATTTTTTTGTGGGTTAATGTTCACATTTTATATTGATACTTTGGCCCCGCACATTCCCTAAGTTTGGGAGCATTAATAGAGTGCTTAGCCTATAACTTTAAGAAACAGTGTGAGACCAAGTACTTTAAAGTGTTAAAAAAATGACTCTTTTATTTTGTTTATCTTACAAAAGATGGTATTTGAAGATATCCCGTTGCCTGGTTGAAAATCAAGTGTAAATGAGCGTATTGGGTTGTGCATGACATAAAAAAGCCAGGGAATACCCTGGCTGGGGGATTAAAGAGGGCTGAGATTAGCTGGCGTCCTTCATGGCACGGGTAAAGTCGGCCAGAGTGCTCAGTAGCATATCGGGTGCATTTTGGTGTTGTTCAATGATCCTGACCACGGCAGAGCCCGAGATGGCACCGGCGGCGCCGGCGGCAATTGCGGCGCTGACCTGAGCCGGCTCGGCGATACCGAACCCCAACAGTGGAGGCGGCGCATCGAAGGCTTTAAGCTTGGCCAGTACTTCATCCACCGGCATACCTGCCTTATTGTCGGCGCCAGTTACCCCGGCGCGGGACAGCAGATAGGTGTAGCCTTCAGCGGCTTCACTCACCGCCTTGAGAGTGTCATCATCGGCATTGGGCGGCGCAATAAAGATAGGCGCTATGGCATGGGCCTTGGCGGCTTCTATAAAAGGTGCGGCTTCCTCAACCGGTACGTCGGCTATCAGCACTGAATCCACCCCGGCCTCGGCGGCGCGGCGATAGAAGTTGTCGATGCCGTTGGCGTACACCAGATTGGCGTACAACAGCAGGCCGATGGGCAACTCGGGATAACGGCTACGTACCTCGGCGATAAGCTCGAAGCACTTGGCTGGAGTAGTGCCGGCAGCCAGCGCCCGTAAGTTGGCGCCCTGGATCACCGGGCCATCGGCCAACGGATCGGAAAAGGGGAAGCCCAACTCAAGGGCGTCGGCACCATGGGCAATCAGGGTGTCGATAATCTGCAACGACAGCTCAGGGCCGGGATCGCCCAGTGTCACAAAGGGAACAAAGGCGCCGCGGCCTTCGGCCTGCAGCCGGGCAAAAGTGGTTTGATAACGTGTACTCATGCCTGTGACTCCTGTGATTTATCTGACTGCGCAGATGCAGCCTGGCGCTCTGCCAGGATATCGGAAACGGTAAATATGTCTTTATCGCCGCGGCCGGAGAGGTTAACCACCAGTATGGTTTCTTCGCGGCACTCTTTGGCCAGCCTGATGGCATAGGCCAGCGCGTGGGCCGACTCCAGCGCCGGAATAATCCCTTCGCAGCGGGCCAGTAACTGGAAGGCTTCCAGCGCCTCCTCATCGGTGGCCGACTCATAGGTTGCGCGTCCGGTGGCGTTGAGGTGGGCGTGTTGCGGGCCGACAGAGGGGAAATCCAACCCGGCAGAGATGGAGTAAGATTCTTCTATCTGGCCGTTGCTGTCCTGCATCAATGGCGCCTTCATGCCAAAAAATATGCCAGTCTTGCCGTGCCGCAGCGGCGCGCCGTGCATCGGCGTATCTATGCCTTTTCCGGCCGGCTCAACGCCTATGAGGCGCACCGAGGCTTCATCTATGAAGTCGGCAAACATACCTATGGCGTTGGAGCCGCCGCCAACACAGGCAATGACGGCGTCCGGCAGTCGGCCTTCACGCTCAAGGATCTGCGCCTTGGTTTCGGCGCCTATCATGCGCTGGAACTCCCTGACTATGGTGGGGAAGGGGTGAGGCCCGGCGGCGGTACCCAGCAGGTAGTGCGCCTTGTCATAGCTGCCGGACCAGTCGCGCATCGCCTCGTTGCAGGCATCTTTGAGAGTGGCAGAGCCTGAGGTGACAGGAATGACCTCGGCACCCATCAAACGCATGCGGAACACATTAGGGCTTTGGCGCTCCACATCTTTGGCGCCCATGTAGATTTTACACTTAAGGCCCAGCAGGGCGCAGGCCAGGGCGGTGGCCACCCCGTGTTGACCGGCGCCGGTTTCGGCGATGATCTCTTTTTTACCCATACGCTTGGCCAGCAGCGCCTGCCCCAGCACCTGGTTGGTCTTGTGGGCGCCGCCATGCAGCAGATCTTCCCGCTTGAGGTAGATTTTTACCTTGTCATTGGGTGACAGGTTACGGGTCAGGGTCAAGGCGGTGGGACGCCCGGCATAGTTTTTCAAAAGCTCGGTGAACTCGGCCTGAAAGGCGGGATCATTCTGGGCCTCGACAAAGGCACTTTCCAACTGCTTCAGCGCCGGCATCAAAATCTGCGGCACATACATGCCGCCGTATTCCCCGAAATAAGGGTTGAGTTTTAACTCGCTCATACTGCTTTCCTTAGGATACTTGTTGCGCCTGTCTGACAGGCGAATACTGTTGTTCTTGTCAGGCTTTGAGCTGCTTAAACACCACCTGCAGTGCCGCTCTGTCTTTGATGCCGGGGGCGCTTTCCACCCCTGAGTTAAAGTCCAGCCCGAAAAAGCCCTGGGTGGCAGCCAAGGCGGCGTTGTCCGGACTCAGGCCACCGGCAAGCATGGCACGCTCACGCTGGGCAAGCCCTTGCTGCCAATCGAAATGTTTGCCGGTACCACCAAAGCTGTCGCCGCTTTTACTGTCATAGAGATAGCGGTCGGCGCCTTCCGGCAAGGTTGGCAGCTCGCCGCCGTCGACATTGACCGGGACAGCCTTCCAGATCTCGGCCTGATGCCCGTTTTGCTCAAGCAGCAGCTTGAGCTTGGCAATATCTTCACTTGATTCACTGCCATGAAGCTGCAGCGCGCTCAGTTTCAGTTCATTGGCCAGCTCGGCCATCTTAGCCGGTGATTCATTGACAAAAACCCCTACCATTGCCAGTTTACGCGGCTGCTCGGCGTTATAACGGCACAGCTCGGCGGCGTGGGCGCGGCTGACACAACGGGGGGACTTGGCGGCGAAGATGAGGCCGCCATAGACGGCACCGGATTTTGCCGCATCCAGCAGATCCTGCTCCCGGGTCAGGCCACACACCTTGTTGTTGCCATAGATAAGGCGGCGACAGGCCAGATCCAAATCGGCCTCGGCCATCAGCGAGCTGCCTACCAAAAAGCCGTCGACCAGCGGGCTGAGGCGGCGTACATCCTCACGGCTGTAGATCCCGGATTCGCTGATGATCAGTGTCCCCTCGGGGATCTTGGGGGCTAAGTATTCTGTCATTGCCAGATCTGTACTCAGATCCCTGAGGTTGCGGTTGTTGATGCCAATAATCGGCGCGCCCAGAGCCAGCGCACGCTTGAGCTCTTCCTCGTTGGAAACTTCCGTGAGGGTGTCGAGGGCATATTGCTCGGCTTCGCTCGCCAGCAATCGATACTGCTCATCGCTGAGTACCGACAGCATCAGCAAGATGGCATCGGCGCCCTGATGGGCCGCCAACTTAACCTGATAAGGCGAAACAAAAAAGTCTTTGCACAATACCGGCTGTTTGATTCTGGCCCGCACCTTGGGCAAATAGCGAAAGTCACCCTGAAAGAAGGCCTCGTCTGTCAGTACCGACACCGCGGAGGCGTAGCGGCTGTAAACATCGGCAATGGCAACCGGGTCGAAGTCTTTGCGGATAAGCCCTTTGGAGGGGCTGGCCTTCTTGCATTCCAGAATAAAGCCGGCGCCTTTTGCACTGAGTGCCTGATACAGGCTGCGATCCGACGTCTTGGGCGTCAGGCTATCTTCGGGAAAACGCAGCTTGAGGGCTTCAATATGCTGCTGCTTGGTGGCGACGATACGCTCAAGCACGTTACTCATGATATAGCTCCTGCCTTGCTCGGTTGTGGTGAGTTGGCGTCATTGTTTTCAGTCTGGGTTTGGTGGGCCTTGTCCGCCAGGGCGTTGAGTTTGGCGCAGGCGCGGCCATCATCCAGGGTGGCCAGTGCCAGTTGGGTGGCCTGCCTGAGATTGTCAGCCTTGCCGGCGAGATAGAGCACGCAGGCGGCATTGATGGCCACGGCGTGACGCTGGGCGGCGCTGCCTTTACCGGCGAACAGTGCTTGGGTAATCAGGGCGTTTTCTGCCGGGGTGCCGCCTTCCAGCTCGGCCAGCGTCGCCTGCGGCACGCCAAAGTCTGCCGGGGTGAGGCGATATTCCACTATCTCTGCACCCTTGAGTTCGGCCACCTGGGTTTCGCCGTGCAGCGCCACTTCATCCAAGCCGCTGCCGTGAACGACCATGGCGCCTTTGACGCCAAGGGCCCGCAACACTTCGGCAATGGGGCGAACCAAGCTCGGGCTGTAGACCCCAAGCAGCATATAGTCGGGACGAGCCGGATTAATCAGCGGGCCGAGTACATTGAACAGGGTGCGGGTCTTGAGCGCCTGGCGCACAGGTACAGCATGCCGCACTCCACCGTGATAATGGGGTGCAAACAGAAAACACAGGCCGTTGTCTGCAAGGTGTTTGGCGGCGCACTCGGGTGACATGGTCAAGTCTATGCCGAATTGTGCCAGCAGATCGGAAGAGCCCGACTTGCTGGACACTCCGCGGTTGCCATGTTTGGCAACATTGACCCCGGCCGCGGCGGCAACAAAGGCGGCGGTGGTAGAGATATTGATGGTGTTGTGGCCGTCACCGCCGGTGCCGACAATATCCACTACCCTTTGGCATTGGTGCGGAAACGGCTTGGCGGCGGCCAGCAGGGCATCGGCGGCGCCGCTGATCTCGTCTATGGTTTCGCCCTTGAGCTTGAGCGCGATCAGCATGGCTGCCATCTGGCTTTCACTGAGCTTGCCGTCGATAAGTTCGGCAAACAGGCTGGCGGCCTGGCTACGGCTTAAAGACTCGCCCCGGTACAGGCTGTCGAACAGAGGTTGCAGTTCAGTCATGGCAGGTTTCCTCGCGGCTCATGGTCAGGTATTGCAGTGTTTGCACCAGCAAGGTGCTGCCAAGGGTGGTGAGAATCGATTCGGGGTGGAACTGGAAGCCGACTGCGGCATCACAGCGATGGCTGATGGCCATAGGCATGCCTTCGGTGGTGGCTATCACCTCCAGGCAGTCGGGCACCTTGGTTGCCACCAGTGAATGATAGCGGGCCACAGGCAAGGGAGATGGCAGGTTGGCAAACAGGCCGTCGCAGTTGTGCTCTACCGGGCTGGCCTTACCGTGTACCACTTGGGGGGCACGCTCAACCTTGCCGCCGTAATGTTCAACCAGGGCCTGGTGACCAAGGCAGATACCGAGAATCGGCAGTTTGCCGGCCAGCAGCGCAATAAGCTCCATCATACAACCGGCTTCTCTGGGGGCTCCCGGGCCGGGAGACAAAATAAGCGCTGCCTGACCCGGCTCCGCCAGCATCCGCTCGGCGAGCAACTGGGCACTGACATTATTGCGATACACCAGCACTTCAAAGCCCAGGCTGCGGAACTGATCCACCAGGTTGTAGGTGAAGGAGTCGAAGTTATCCAATAGATAGAGTTTCACAGGCCACCTCCCATCTTGATTGCACTGATCACTGCCTGCGCCTTTTGCGCGGTTTCGTCGGCCTCGGCCTGGGGATCTGAATCATAGACCACTCCGGCCCCGGCCTGGATGTGCGCCATGCCTTCGCTGACGAAGGCGGAGCGGATCACTATGCAAGTGTCCATATCGCCGAGGGCGTTGAGATAACCCACGGCGCCGCCATAGCTGCCGCGGCGCTGCTGCTCGGTTTCACGAATGAGTTGGGCGGCGCGCACCTTGGGGGCGCCCACCAGGGTGCCCATGTTCATGCAGGCCTGATAGGCGTGCAGGGCGTCGAGATCTTCCCTAAGCTGCCCGGTTACTCGGCTGACCAGATGCATCACATGGGAGTATCTGTCTACCTTCAGCAGCTCGGCCACTTTACGACTGCCACTCTGGCTGATGCGGGCGATATCGTTGCGGGCCAAGTCCACCAACATGATGTGCTCCGACAGCTCTTTCTTATCGAGTCTCAGTTCCAGCTCTATGCGGCTGTCGAGATCGAAATCTATCTCGCCATCTGGGGTCTTGCCGCGTTTGCGAGTACCGGCGATGGGGTAAACCTCAACCTGATTGCCCTCGGCTTCATACTTGAGGGCGCTTTCCGGAGAGGCACCAAACAGGGTGAAGTCGGCGCTGCGCAGGTAAAACATATAGGGGCTGGGGTTGGTCAGTCTCAGTGCCCGATAGGCGCCCAGAGTATTGGGGCAGGGCAGGCTGAAACTGCGTGATGGCACAACCTGAAAGATATCACCGGCGCAGATATGCTCCTTGAGGCGGCTCACCTGGCGGCAAAAATCGGCGTCACTGATATTGACGCTGGCCTCGGCATGTACACCGCTTAAAGGGGCGACATCTTCCAGCAGCTGGCAGTTGGTTTCTATGGCATCCAGTCTGGCGCCAAGCTCGGCCTGCACCTCGCTGTTGCCATTAAACTCCATCACCACGGCTTCGGCGCAGCCCTTTTGGTGATCCACTGTTATCAGGGTTTCAGCCAGATAAAACAGATAGTCGGGGCAGTGGTTGGCGCCCTGGCTTACGCTTGGCAGCGGCTCTGTGCTGGCGATAAGGTCGTACCCCAAAACGCCGCCCAGAAATCCGGTTTCAAACTGGCTCTCCTTTTCATCAACCAGACCCTGCTGCAGTAATCTCAGGCCATCGAGCGGCGAGCCTGCCTTGAGTCTGGCATCTTCATCCAGCTCGGCAGTGATCGGGCGCAGTACGACCTTGAGGCTCTGCTGCTCCAGGCTGACCTCACCGCGCGAGTTAAAGAAGTCGTGAATCGCAGGCAATAGTCCGGCGCCGTTGTCTGTCAAAGCCTCGAAGCTCAAGGTCGACCCGTCACAGCGAATGGCCAGCGCCGCGTGGCTGAGGATAATGCTTTTCAGGTGATCCTTGCTGTCGATTTCGGCCGACTCCAGCAACATGCTGTGAGGCTTGTCCCGCGTCAGTTGCTGATACAGTTTCAGGGGATCGTCGTAATAGGGCAGTGACCGCGTCTGGCGGTGTACTCTGGCGATTGGCTCGATTCTGTTCATCTGTTCATCTGTCCTTCCTGTTGTTCCGCTGTTTAGCCTGGCTGCGGGGTTTTCCTGCCCGTTAAGCACAAAAAAGCCCGCAATCTCTTGCGGGCTTTTTGTTGAATTTGGCTGCGTTATTTTCAATCGTGCACAGCGCTTCACACTACCCGCGTTAAGGGAAGTGCCACCACCAGATGATGTTGAGTGAAGCGTTGAAGTGTGTCATTGAAAATTTGTCCTCTCGACGTTTGACCTATAGAAAAACCCAGCTGCCCGCCAATGTCAATTGAATATTTTTAATTTAGATAAATTTCTGCCAATTTGCCGTCGCCCAGCGGAGATAAATCGCATTTTGCCAACAAAACCAAGTAGAATAGCGCTATGATAACTGAAAATACTTTGGCCGATCTTCACAGCCATACCACAGCCTCAGATGGCCAACTGACACCGTCTTTGCTGCTCGAACGCGCCCTGGAAAAGGGGGTTGAGCTGCTGGCGATTACCGATCACGACACAGTCGCCGGGCTGGATGAGGCCCATGCCTTCAATGCCGGGCAGAGCGCGCCTTTGACCCTGGTGGACGGGGTTGAGATCTCTACCCGTTGGCACGCCTATGATATTCATATCGTGGCACTGGATATCGACCGTCACGACGAAAACCTGCTTGTCTTTCTCGAGCGTCAACGTGAGCTCAGGGAAGAGCGGGCTCGCGAAATAGGCGCAAGGCTTGAAAAGGCCGGTATCCCCGGGGCCTACGAAGGCGCCAGGGCGCTCGCTGGTGATGCGGCACTGAGCCGTGGCCATTACGCCCGTTTCCTGGCCGAGCAGGGGCACGCGCCGGATAGCGCCAGCGTGTTCAAGAAGTTTCTCGGCCGTGGCAAAACAGGCTATGTGCCCAACAACTGGGGTGAGATGGCGACGGCCATAGAGGTGATCCACAACGCAGGTGGAGTGGCCGTGTTGGCCCACCCCAGTGGCTATCAACTGTCGGCCAAGTGGCTCAAACGCCTGGTGCGCGAATTCAAGGCCGCAGGTGGTGATGCCATGGAGGTGGTGCTCGGGCAGCAAACCACAGACGACAGAAATAATTTAGGGGCGCTGGCCACTCTCAACGGCCTCTACGCCTCGGTGGGATCCGATTTCCACTTTCCCGGCCGCTGGCTGGAACTGGGCAAGAATCTGTATCGGCCCCAGGGATTGAACTGGGTCTGGCAATGCAAGCAATGGACAATAACTAAATGAGTCAATTTTTCTACGTACATGAGGTGAATCCTCAAACCCGTCTGATAAGCCAGGCGGTGAGCATTCTGAAAAGCGGCGGGGTCATAGTTTACCCCACAGATTCCGGCTATGCGCTGGGTTGTATGATTGGCGATAAAGACGCCATGAGCCGTATCGCCAGAATTCGCCAGATAGACAATGATCATAACTTTTCGCTGATGTGCCGCGACTTATCTGAGCTGTCGACCTATGCCAGAGTCGATAACCAGGCGTTTCGCATTCTGAAGAACAACACACCGGGTTGTTACACCTTCATCTTCAAGGCCACCAAAGAGGTGCCAAGAAGGCTGCAGAACGAAAAGAAACGCACCATAGGCATTCGGGTACCGAACAATGTTATCGCCCTGGCGCTGCTGGAAGCTCTGGGTGAACCCTTGATGTCCACCAGTCTTATTCTGCCCGGCAACGACTTTACCGAGTCGGATCCCGAGCATATCCGCGATATTCTCGAACATCAGGTAGATGCCATTCTCCACGGCGGTTACCTGGGCGAAAAGCCCACCACAGTGATAGACATGTCTGAAGGCGAAATGGTCATAGTCCGTGAAGGCAGTGGCGATATCAGCCCATTTCTTTAACCGCTCAATAAAGGTATAATCGCGCGTTTGGTCGGCCTATGCCGCCTTAAGGATGCTGCCAGAGGAGAGAAAACGGCTTGAGTGAAGGCGTTCAACAGAGTCTGCCGCTTGCCGTAGTGCGGGGTGAGGCGCTTAGAGAGCTGCCTGCCGATCTCTTTATTCCTCCCGAGGCGCTTGAGGTGTTTCTTGAGGCGTTTGAAGGGCCGCTCGACTTGCTTTTGTACCTGATCCGCAAGCAAAAAATGGATGTGGTAGATCTGCCCATTCACAGGATCACCGCCCAGTATCTTGAATATATCGAGCTGCTGCAGGGCGCCAGGGTAGAGCTGGCGGCCGACTATCTGGTGATGGCGGCAACATTGGCGGAAATCAAGTCGCGTTTGCTGTTGCCAAGGCCGGAGCTGGAAGCCGAGGAAGAGGAAGACCCCAGAGCCGTGCTGATCCGCCAACTCAAGGCTTATGAAGCCATCAAAGAGGCGGCGGTGCGGCTGGATGAACTGCCAAGGCTCGAGCGGGACGTATTCCAGGCCAAGGCGGGCAAGGCGCCGGATATCAAGCCCTTGCTGGTGCCGCCGGATGTGTCTTTGGCCGAACTGGCCCGGGCCTTTGGCGAGGTACTCAAGCGGGTGGAAGCCGGCACTTCTCACCAGGTGCAGCGCGAGCAGCTCTCTACCCGGGAGCGGATGAGCCAAATTCTGGCCATGCTCTCCAGTGAGCATTACACCCCTTTTGAAGCCCTGTTCAAGGTGGAAGAGGGGCGCGCCGGAGTGGTGGTCAGCTTTCTGGCATTGATGGAGTTGGTAAAGGAACTGCTGGTGGAACTGAGCCAGGCCGAACCTTTATCGCGAATTTATCTCAAGGCGTACTGACGGGAGCCGACTTGGCGAAGATTAACGACCTTCAGCTGAAACAACTGATCGAAGCCAGCCTGTTTGTGCTGGCCAAGCCTATGACCTTGAAGGCGCTGAGAGAAACCGTGCTGGCCGATTTCAGTGTCTCACGCGAGCGTATTCGCGCCGCAGTGGATGAATTGACCCTGGATTACCAGGAGCGTGGAGTACAACTGGTCAAGGTTGCCGGCGGTTATCGGTTTCAGACCCGCGACAGCCTCAGCCCCTTGCTGCAACCTTTGTGGCAGGAGCAGGCGCCCAAGTACTCCAGGGCAACATTGGAAACCCTGGCGGTTATCGCCTACCGTCAGCCTGTGACCCGCGGCGAAATTGAGCTGGTCAGAGGGGTGGCTGTCGGCAGCCAGATTATCAAGAATTTAACAGACAGACGCTGGATCCGCGTTGTGGGGCACAAAGAGGTGCCGGGAAGGCCTTCGTTATACGCCACCACTACAGAGTTTCTGGCTTACTTCGGTCTGGACAGCATAGCGGATCTGCCGCCTCTGTCTGACGCCGAATCATTAGAGGCGGTATTTTCGGGGATGAAAACACCGCCGGAACCCTTAGAAGAGTCAACTTGAATGAGCGAAAAATTGCAGAAAGTCTTGGCCCGTGCAGGCCATGGCTCCCGTCGTGAGATGGAGGCATGGATTGCTGCAGGTCGCGTGAGTATTGACGGAGAAATCGCCAAACTGGGTGATCGCATCGAAGCCGACGCCAAGGTACGTATCGATGGCCGTGCGGTATCGCTGAAATCTGCCGATGATGTGATCTGCCGGGTACTGGCCTACCACAAGCCGGAAGGGGAGATCTGCTCGCGCAAAGATCCCGAAGGTCGGCCCACAGTATTCGATCGTCTGCCCCGCACCCGAGACAGCCGCTGGGTTGCAGTGGGACGTTTGGATATCAACACCTCGGGTTTGTTGCTGTTCACCTCGGATGGTGAACTGGCCAACCGCCTGATGCACCCCTCCAATGAAGTGGAGCGTGAGTACGCCGTGCGTACCTTCGGTGAAGTGCCGGAAGCGGCGCTGCAGCGTTTGCGCAGCGGCGTTATGCTGGAAGATGGCCCGGCCCAGTTTGACCACATCAAGGCCGCCGGTGGCGAAGGCATCAACCAATGGTGGCACGTTACCCTGCGCGAAGGGCGCAACCGTGAAGTGCGTCGTCTGTGGGAATCCCAGGAAGTGCAGGTGAGCCGCCTTATTCGGGTGCGTTACGGCATGATAGAACTGCCCAAGAGCCTGCCTCGTGGCGGCTGGGTCGAACTGCCGCTGGAGCAGGTTAACTACCTGCGCCAACTGGCGGGCATGGATCCGGAAACCCGCTCCATGCTGGGTGCCGACAAACACAGCGTGGCCCGTAACAAGGTACGCAGTGCCAAGGTGCGCCGCGCCGTGCGTAAACACAAGACGGCGGCTGGCAAGCCCAAACCGACCCGGCAGCGCAGCTGATACTGCCAAGGCTTTCGGCAGTGTGTTACAGCTTGTCGATAGCCTGTCTAATCCCATCTAAAGATGTGATTCCAATGCAATGAAAGGTCGCCGCGGCGGCCTTTTTTGTTGCTCGTTTTCTTAGCTTTTTGGCACTGTTTCTCGCTGCTTTTGCATAGTTTCTACTTAGTTTTTGTCGTCGTTTTTGCCATAGCTTTCGCCAAAGTTTTTTGCCATCAATTTTTACTGTAAAAAGTCCACGCATCTTGGCGCAGTTCAGTCATGGTATAAGATAAAGGAACAGCAACTCAGGGAGCCAAGGCATGCAGCTGATCTCACACACAAAAATTTGGGACCAAGGCGAACACAACGCCTTTTGCGATCTATGCCGCTGGCAGGGGGCGCTCTACTGCGTCTTTCGGGAGGGCCAAGCCCATGTGTCTGATGATGGTGCGCTGAGAGTGCTTAAATCCAGCGACGATGGCCAAAGCTGGCAGGCCGAGGCGCTTATTCAAAGTGAGCTTGGCGATCTGCGTGACGGCAAACTGCTCGCCCATGCCGGCCGTTTATGGCTTTTTGGCGCAGCCTCCAAACATGGCAAGGCGCCGCTGCAGTCTTTGATGTGGCACTCGCTGGATGGCATCAACTGGTCGGCCCCCGAAAAAGTCGCCGATACCGGATACTGGCTCTGGCGGGTGACCGAGGCCGAAGATGGCCTCTACGGCGTGGGCTATCGCCCTGGCGCCGATGGTGATGTCAGGCTCTATCGTAGTGAGCGCCTGCAAGCATCACAAACCGGTAAACTGCAATTTACGCCCTGGGTCGCCCCCTTGCAAAATGACGGTTATGTCAATGAATCATCACTGTTGTTTTGGGGCGGCGAGCATACTCGCTCAGCTCAATCCTCTTCAAACACAGAAGCGCTTTGCCTACTAAGGCGCGATCCAGTGTGGGACGCACAAGAAACCGGGCTGCTCGGCAGAGCCAAGGCACCTTTCAAAACCTGGCAATGGCAGCAGCTCAGTTGCCGTATCGGTGGCCCGGTCGCCTTTTTCTATAACGACCGCCTGCTGGCTGTGGTGCGCCTCTATGACAATAAGGTGCGCACCTCGCTGGTGGAAATCGATAGCGCCACAGCCCAGGTCACCGAGCTCTTAACCCTGCCATCCGGCGGCGATACCAGCTACGCAGGTATCGAGCTGGACGGCGATGAACTCAAGCTGGTGTACTACTCAGGCCATGAGGGCAAAACCGCCATCTATTTCGCCCGTATCGGGCTTAAAGGTTAAAGTACCTGGCCACAATACCTGTCTGCTCGACACCAGCCAGCGTGACTGAATCAGGTTTAATAACAGGGAAAATCGCTTTAGATTTCAAAGTCAGTCAATTGGTACGCAAGCTGTTGATTTTTTATGCAATAAAAAAAGGTGTCCAAAGACACCTTGTTACTTTGAATTGGTGGATGTGGCACTTGTTGAGCCAATTCTCTAACACACTGATTCTTATAGAAACCTGACGAGGTTTATGTAACACAGAGTGTAGCACATTTAATCCTGAATTTATTACCTATAGCAAATGGGAAATTGATTTCATGAACTATTTGTCGAAATTGTTTCCGCCTACATTATCTGAATTCGGGAGTAACAATGGTAATCCGTTCTTTGATATTTGACGTGCTATAATTTTGTGAAAAGGATTAATGGTAATGGATAAAAATAGTATTTTGAATGAGATAAAGCTTATAGAAAAAAACACGGTATTAAATTGCCAGGTAAGTATAAAGAATTTTTGTCTGAAGAGGTGATGGACAAAGATTTTTATGAAATTGAAAGGGGGGATGGTGATTTTGTTTATATTTTCAATTATAAAGATGTCTCTGAAAGGAATGAAACATACAATATACAAAAGATAGAATCTGATTACTTTTTAATAGGTCAAGATGGTGATCTTGGATACTTTGTTTATTTAAAAGATAACGATAACAAAATTTACAGTTTAGATCTTGGAGCACTCGGCAGCTTAGATATGGATGAAGAAGCAAAAGATCTATATGACTTAAGTTCATAGTTTTTATTATTCGCATTTGCTTTTGCTAAATGATCGTTCCTAATTGTGCTCCATTTTCATGAGACCACGCTCGCTACCAGGGAGTCCAAATGCTGGGGTCTATGATGTTGCAGGGGGAGGTGGAAATCATGCAAAGTTGATTTTTGAAGAAACATTGAACAAGTTAGGTGGATGATGGATAATTTAAGAATTGGCAGTTTAATGGCTGTTCCTTATGGAAATGGAAAACTAGCGTTGTGTCAGGTGGTTTGGATATCTAACGTTATCAATAATTGTATCGGATTTATAGTACTTTCAACATCTTATGATGATTCTAATGTTGAGAACAATAGAGCTCTCGAAATCGACTTGCCTGTGGGTAAGATAGTTACAATATATGCTAGCATCGACAATGTTTTTAATGGGAATTGGCGTTTAGTTGGTTTTTCTAATGTCAATAATCTAGATGAATATATAACGCATAATATTGGTGGGAATCTCTACAAAGGTGATGTTTTTGTGAGGGTGCTAGATAAGAGCGAAATCAATAATTACAGAAAGGTATTAAATAGTGGTAACAAAGCTGTTGATTTGATTCTGTGTAGGTTTGATGAGATCTATAATAAGTAATTAAATAAAGACAGCCAATAAAGACAGGATAGTCAAACTTTTTGATGTTTTCCCGAATGGCAGGACAACCAACTGGTATCCCAACGCAATAAGTTGGGAGAGCAACTGGCGTTCAAGCGGGATGGATTAAGCCACAATATCGAAAAGCGCGAGGGTGTTCAAAATTCTGTGTCACGTTAAAAATCACAGATCGATGTGAGCATCC
>NZ_NIJM01000070.1 GCF_002836945.1 Shewanella chilikensis | reverse complement strand
CGCGCCAAAGCTTCTGAAAGTTGCATAAAAAAATCCGATGACATGGGGTCATCGGATTTTGATCCTTTCAGTGAGATCGTCAAGCGATCTGTCTTAACTGATCGGCATTACGCCGACGGCGCCTTTATTGGCTTACTCATTATTACTCCTGCTCTTCCAGAGAGTAGGGCAGAGGCAGTACCGTCAGTTCGCTGTTTTCATCATCGGCGATACGGAATTTGGCGCCGACTTCTGTGTCATTGGCCAACACTGCGGTCAGCAGCAACTCGCCATTTCGTTGTACGGCTTCAATAATGCTGCCGCCCCTACGAAAACCGCCATCCAGAGCCTTCTCCAGCGAGGTTTCAGGAGTGATATCGACAGTGGCTTTACCTTTGAGAATATAAAGTGCCCGCTTGTTGCCGCCGCGATACTTCATTCGGGCGACGGTTTCCTGGCCCATGTAGCAACCCTTGGTGAAACTGATGCCATTAATGGCCTGCAAGTTGCACATTTGCGGTACAAATTGACCCATGAGTGCCGCCGGCAGGTTAGGATAGGCGGCGAGGATTTCCAGCTCTTGCCAGGCACTGGCATCGACTAGTAGCTGTTGCTGACACAAGGCCTCGGCCTCGGCCTTGGGCAGTACCAGAATAAAGCGCTCGCCATCTTGCAGCACTACGCCGCCTTCGATGACGCTGACTTGTTGTTCGGCGTTGAAGCCCGGGAGCTGCTCTGCCAGCCAAGTGGCAGCCTTGGTCCCGGCAACACCCAAGAGGCTGTAATCGTCACTGACATCGACCAGTTCGGCCTTACTGAATACCGCATACTTCTTCAATTGCGGCAAGTCAGCTGCCAGGGTATCTCTTGGCATCATCAATATCAGGGCATCACCCAGAGTAAAGGTTCTGAAGCTTGAAAGCATCTTGCCTTTGGGGTCGCAGTGAGCGCCCCAACGCCACTCCTCGGCCGTGAGAGAGCTGATATCTGTGGTGACCTGACCGTGGATAAAGCTGCGGCCCTGTTCACCGGTAACGGCAAGTAGACCCAAGTGAGAGAGGCGGGAAATAAACAGATCCGGAATGCCGGCATCCAGAGGCCAATCGGGCTGTGAAACGCAAATGCTCATAACAAGATCCTGAGATTGAAGGCATTAAGAGATCTGCGATTGTAGCGGATTTGACAGAAATAAACAGGGCGCCAAGGGTAATAAGGCGCCCTGTGAAAATCAGAACAGCAATCGGGTGCGGATAGTGCCTTCGATAGACTTGAGTTCTGTTAGTGCTTCTTCCGCCTGAGTGGTATCCACTTCCATCACCACATAACCTATGGTCGGTGTGGTTTGCAGGTACTGGGCTGAAATGTTGATGCCTTTCTCCGAGAACGCCTGGTTAATCTTGATCAGAATACCGGGGCGGTTATGGTGAATATGCAGCAGTCGGGAGGCATCTTTATGCTGCGGAAGCGATACTTCCGGGAAGTTAACTGCCGACAGGGTAGAGCCGTTGTCTGAGTATTTGGCCAGTTTGCCGGCAACTTCAATACCTATGTTTTCCTGGGCTTCTTCTGTGCTGCCACCTATGTGTGGGGTTAACAGCACATTGTCCAGACCGCGCAGCGGGCTTTGGAATTCGTCAGTATTGGACTTGGGCTCAACCGGGAAAACGTCAATAGCGGCGCCGGCCAACTGTTGCTCTTTGAGGGCGACAGCCAGAGCGTCGATATCTACCACTGTGCCGCGGGAAGCATTGATCAGTATGCTGCCCTTGCGCATCATCGCCAGTTCGGCCTGGGCAATCATCTCTTTGGTCTGAGGTGTTTCGGGCACATGCAGGCTGACCACATCGGCCTGAGACAGTAGTTGCTCCATGGAGTGAACCTGCTGGGCGTTACCCAGCGGCAGCTTATCTTCGATATCGAAGAAGATCACTTTCATCCCTAAGGTTTCGGCAAGGATCCCAAGCTGGGTGCCGATATGACCATAACCTATGACCCCAAGGGTCTTGCCACGGGCTTCGAAGCTGCCATTGGCGCTCTTGAGCCAGCCACCACGATGGGCCAGGGCGTTGCGCTGCGGAATACCGCGCAGCAACATGATGATTTCACCGAGTACCAGTTCGGCCACGCTGCGGGTATTGGAGAAGGGCGCGTTGAATACTGGAATACCCAGTTGCTCGGCCGCCTTGAGATCGACCTGGTTGGTACCGATACAGAAACATCCTATGGCAACCAGCTTTTCAGCTCGTTGCAAGACTTCTTGGGTCAGTTGGGTACGGGAGCGGATTCCGACGAAATGGGCATCTTTGATCGACTGCTGCAGTTCAGCGCCGGAAAGTGATGCCTTATGATACTCGATATTGGTGTAGCCAGCCCTTTCCAGCACATCAACGGCTGATTGGTGGACGCCTTCCAACAACAGGATTTTAATTTTATCCTTGTCCAGCGAGTGTTTCGCCATGATATAGGTACCCTCTTGATTATTAACTAATGTACGTATGCTATGATATTTTCGCTCATGCCCAACCAAAGTAGCACTTTTTTCAGATGAAGTGGAGGGCTAGATGGCTAAAGTATTTTTCCCTAATTGAGAACAATCACTGGCATAAGGAAAGTGGCTTGAAAAACACAATTATCTGGCTGGTCATTTATTTTGCGGTACTTATTTGGTCGGCCATTGCCCCCAAAGATGATTTCACTTGGTGGCTGGAAGCGCTGCCGGGTATGTTGGCACTGCCGATATTGTTTTTTACCCGCAAACGTTTTCCGTTGACCCCGCTGCTTTATGGCCTGATCTTGGTGCATTGCCTGATACTGTTTGTCGGCGCCCACTACACTTATGCCGAGGTGCCGCTGTTCGATACTTTGGCACAGTGGATGGGCTCTGAGCGCAATAACTACGATAAGTTGGGTCATTTGGCGCAAGGGTTTATCCCGGCAATGATTGCCAGGGAGATACTGCTGCGTAATCAAGCGGTGAAACCTGGTGCCTGGTGTGCTTTTCTGGTCAGTTGTTTTGCCTTGGCCTTATCGGCCTTCTATGAACTGATTGAATGGTGGGTCGCCGTTGCCACCGGAACCGGCGCCGAGGCTTTTCTCGGCACCCAAGGTTACGTCTGGGATACCCAGTCGGATATGCTAATGGCCCTTGTCGGTGCTATCGCTGCCTTGTTCTTCTTATCCTCATTTCATGACCGTCAACTGCGGCATTTAGGCATAGATTGACAGTTGGAACAAAGAGTTTTGGATACACTCTTTACAATCTTTTGTCAGAAAAGTCGTTAAAGATTGTTAGAATAATACTTTATGGTGATGAAAACCGGACACTATCTGGTCAGAATCGTCTGATGCTTTTTGTGTAGTAGCGCTTAAAGTGATTAAGGAAGCTATCCCTTTAGGGATATAAGCAAGACTTTTCAGGGAGAAGAGTAAAAATGAGTAGTATCAATGAGTTGGTTTTTATAAATCAAATAGCCGCCCCTTGTCATTTGGCCATACTGGCCGAGTCCATCGGTCTTAAGACCCGTATAGTACGCCATCCGGAGCAGCTGGAACCGCAGAAGAGTGATAGTACTTTTTATCTAATCTCTCAGAAGGGGGCTGCGCTGGATAATAAGGGGATCCCTTTATTGGCCAGTCGTCTGGTTTCTCACGTTCCAGTCGCTCTTTATCAAGTCAACAGAGGGTCACTGGATCAGGAATCGGCTATGTTGCTGGGGATCCGCGGAGTGCTCTACTCAGATCAGCGTATCGATCTTATGCTTACTGGTCTGCGCAAGATGGTGGCCGATGAGCTCTGGTACGACAGAACCCTTATCAGCAAGATGTTCCGTAAGTTGGTCAAAACTCTGGATACAGGCAATGAGATGTCGGCCGATACAGTTTCCATGCTGCAGATGTTGACCCGGCGTGAGCGAACCATTATTCAACTGGTTTCCAGCGGCGCCAGGAATAAAGAGATAGCCCAGCGTCTGTGTATTAGCGAACATACGGTTAAGGCGCATATCTCATCGATCTTCCGCAAGACCCAGTCTCGTAATCGAGTCGAGTTGTTACGTTGGGCCCAGACTTACCAAAGTCACTTCGATCTCATCAGTTGATTTGTCGCTGGATTTAGCTTGAACTTGGCCCCGAATGGGGCTTGTTTATGCTTTGATGGCTTTTATGTAAGCCAAGTTAGTGGAAAATTCCTCTCAGAGCGCGGCAGTCACCGCTGCTTGGTGCTGTTTTGTGTCTCGGTAATGGCTTTCAGCCAAAGCTATGATAGCTGCTGTGCCCGCGGCGAAAGTCGTGGGCAAATGAGTCCATGCACAAGGGCCAGTTCACCATCCCTGTCTCGCGCTCATAAGCTTGTTGCTTCGCAACATTCGCCCTGCTCGACCTTCGAGCCTCGACATCCCTGTCTCGGCTACGCCAATTTGCAACAACGCCCGCGGCGGCTCCGAAGGGGGAATTGGTGCAATTCTGCAATCATAGCGTTGCTTGAAATTGCTTATATACCTACAGACATACGCCTATTTCCCAGGCACAGGCGGAACTGTGACCGTCGAAAACAGGGCCGAATTTTGTTCCTGACAAATTCGGCATTTCCTACGTCCATGTAGGTCAGATGTTTTCGTCGAGGCTACCACCGCATTTGTTCCAGACAAATGTCGGTATACACTCCGTCCATGGAGATAAGGGATGGGTTCACAACAACTTCCCTGTTTAACGGCCAGCTCACCGTCCCTGGCTCGCGCTCGAAAGCATGTTGCTGCGCAACTCTCGCCGAGTCACAGGATCGCCTGTGCGAGAGGCGCACCGCAGGTGATGGGTTACGTCTGTGGTCAAAAGCCCGGCAAGTATTGGTGAGGGATTTAAGGCTTAAAGCAATGCTAGCCGCCGTGCCAGCGGCGAATACTCGCCTTGTTATTCGATGCTTATGGTATGGGGTTTCCTGGAAACCGCTGGAACCATGAGTTTTCAAGCCATAATGACTCACGCTCAGTTGGCGATTGGACAAATAAAAAGGGAGCCAAGAGGCTCCCTTTCGCATAAAGCACCAGAGTGATTAGTTCTGGATAACAGTGGCAACGTTGTAGTCGCCGCTTTGGGTTACGCTGATAGCATTGCTGGCGCCGGCCTGAGAACCGACAACCAGGTTTTCGTTACCGCTTTGGGTGATCATCAGGCTGTTACCTGTACCAACCACGGCGAAGGCGCCGCCTTCAACACCGCTCACCCAGTTGTTGTCACCGCTTTGAACGATTTGAGCCAGGTTGTCATCACCCAGGATCAGCAGATCAACCAGGTTGAGCTCACCACTTTGAGTGGTTTCGATATCGGTATTGTTGTAGCCAACCACTGTGACCAGAGCTTCGTTGGCGCTGCCGTCTTGCTCCATATCCACTTCGTTGTTATCGCCTTCCAGTTCGGCATAAGCAAAGTTTTCAGTGCCTTCCTGATGGATTTCGATCTGGTTGTCTTCACCTGTGGTGAAAGCGACCAGTTCGTTGTAATCCCCCTGTGAAGTCAGGTCCATGCTGTTGTCTGTGCCATAGGCGGCGGCAGTGGCAAAGTTGGTGCTGCCATCCTGCTCCAGGTCGATGTTGTTGTCGTCACCCCAGATTTGAAATTCAACGCCGTTGGTGTCGCCTTCCTGCTGGATATCGACTAGGTTATCGCTACCCTGAATATCGGCAACCAGCAGATCGCCTACCGTGTTGCCGTCACCTTTCTGATAGATTTCAACGTCGTTGTCATCACCTGTGGTGAATTCGAGCACTGCGGTGTTGGCTGTGCCGGTTTGCATCATTTCGATGCTGTTTTCTGAGCCGGACAGGGCATAAACAAAGCCAGTGTTCAGAGCGCCTGCCTGATCAATTTCGATACTATTGTTATCACCGTCAACGCCACGAACACCACCTATGTTGGCGTTACCTTCCTGCAGTACGGTCACAGAGTTGCCGTTGCCTACATTGGGACTGAAATCAACGGCTATCATGCCAGCTTCGTTGTTGTTACCGTTCTGGCTGATGTAGCCAAAGTTGTCGTTGCCGTTGACACGGAATACTGCAAAGTTGGTGTCACCGTTTTGGTTTACTTCGGCGCTGTTGTTGTCACCGATCAGCTCAACATTGGCTTCGTTGAAGAAACCGGATTGAGCGACAGTTGCGGTGTTGACGTTACCATCCACATCGACGCTGGCAACGTGCCAGTCTTCATTCTGAGCTACAGTGATTTTGTTTTCGTCGCCCTTGGAATCAACATAGGCTTCGTGCCAAACACCGTCTTGAACCACAGTGGCTTCCTGGGCAGAACCTTCTTGATTGATGACAGTCAGGTTCAGAATGCCGGTTTGCTCGGCATAGACTTCCTGACCTACAGTGCTGCGGCTCTGTTGGTTAACTGAGATTTCATTGACACTGCCGGCGAAAGCTTGGGCACTCATACCCAGACCCGTTGTGATAGCCAGTGCAATCAGTGACTTTTTAGCTTGAGATTTCATTAAACGCTCCCTGTGTTTTTAATACTGCGTGATGCTGATAGTGGCAGCATCGGCAATTTGTTGTATCGAAAAATTGGCGCTGCCAAGCTGGTTGAGTTGCACCAGATTGTTATTGCCTATTTGAGTGATGTTTGCCTTATTGGCGTCACCCACCTGCATCATTTCAACCTGGTTATTGACCCCGAGTTGTACTACTTGCGCCTGATTTCCCAACCCGGCTTGGGTGAGGATGGCGCTGTTGTCAATTCCGGCTTGAACTATGATGGCTTGGTTGAAACTGCCTTGTTGCATCAGGTCGACCAAGTTATCGCGTCCCTGAGTTTCCAGCAGCGTCTGGAGGGTGACTGGCAACTCCTGTAGTGCATTCACCTGGCGTTCTGTCGCTGCTGTACCAAGACTGGTCAACAAAACGGCCGAACCAAACAGGATTTTTGCGAGTACCGACACCTAAGACTCCTTTTCGTACATATCCTTGATTGAACCAGAGTGGTACAAATCAGCAACAAAAGTTACGCGCCTTGAGCCGGGGTCGCAATCGGAGTTAAAGGCTATTTAGGCTTTAGTCGATATTGCTTTTTGTAATAATGGTGAATTGATTTATTTTGTTTTATAAACAATGATTTGGGTTTTATTTCTGGCGACTTTTAAGTTTGTTCATACCTAACACGTCTAGTATTAAAGTCGTATTTTACCGTTTGCTACTATCGCTATTGTTTTCATTGCGGTAACAATCTATTTGCAATAAATAAACGCCGGATTTCACTCGCTGGTCACTGTTTGCCTGTCGTTTCAAGGAAGTGCCGCAGATGCAAGCCGTTCCGGATATCAAGGGATTATAAGGACTATAGGAAGCCCGAATATGTTGAAAAAATTCTCGCCATTGGCAGTAGCTGTCGCTGGGGTTATGGCGCTTGGTAGTGCGCCTGCAATGGCTAAAAACGAGATCCGTTACGCCAAAGACTCTATCCTGGTGGTTTACAAGGATAATGCCACCAAGGAGGAGCGCACCGCGGCTCAGCGCCTGGTACGTGGTACTTTGCGTGATGCCAATGCCGATGGTATAGATGACAAATTTGCCCGTTTGCTCGATGGCCGTCTGGCAAAGCTGAATCTGCGCCAAGGAGCCGATATTGAGCAGGCGATCAAGATGATCTCCAGCCATCCGGCGGTTAAATATGCTGAACCCAACTACATTTTGCGCGCCATAGGCATGCCGGATGATCCTCGTTTCCCTGAGCTCTGGGGCATGCATAACACTGGGCAAACCGGTGGTGTGGCTGACGCCGATATTGATGCTCCCGAAGCTTGGGATGTCACTACAGGCAGCACGGATGTGATCATCGGGGTTATCGACACCGGGGTTGATTATAACCATCCTGATTTGCAGGCCAACATGTGGGTCAACCCGGGCGAAATTCCAGGTAACGGCATAGATGATGACGGCAACGGTGTGATTGATGATATTCACGGTTTCAGTGCTGCCAATAATAACGGCGATCCTATGGACGGTAACGGTCATGGTACCCACGTAGCAGGAACCATCGGCGCCAAGGGAAATAATGGCCTGGGTGTCGCCGGGGTAAACTGGGACGTGACGATTATTGGCTGTCAGTTCCTGACTCCTGCCGGTACAGGTTCTACCGCCGATGCCATCGCCTGTATTGACTATATGACGGATCTCAAGGTGAATCATGGCGTCGATATCAAGGCCACCAACAACTCCTGGGGGGGCGGTGGTTTCAGCCAGGCGCTGAAGGATTCCATCGAAGCCGCCGGTGAAGCAGGTATTTTGTTCCTGGCAGCGGCCGGTAACGATACCAGTGACAATGATGCCAGCCCCCATTATCCGTCCAACTATGAATCGGACATAGTGATGTCTATTGCCAGTACCGATAGCTCGGATGGTATCTCATGGTTCTCCAACTGGGGGGCTACCAGCGTAGACATGGCGGCGCCTGGCAGTGCCATTCTGTCAACGGTTCCAGGTGGTGGTTACGAGAGCTACTCTGGCACCTCAATGGCTACGCCTATGGTGAGCGGGGTGGCAGCTCTGGTGTGGTCCATCAACCCGGATCTGACACCGCTTGAGATGAAAGCACTGTTGATGAATTCGGGTGATGCCAATGCGGCCATGACTGGCAAGAGTGTTGCCGGTACCCGTCTGAACGCGGCCAACGCACTCGATCAAGCCAACCCAAGCCCAAGTTATCGCTTCAGCGTGACCCCGGCTGCCCGCACCATTGAAGCCGGTGAAAGCACCAGCTATGACTTCAGTGTCGGTAGTGTCGCCGGTTGGAATGGCAGTGTTGAGCTGAGTGTCAGTGTGGAGCCCGCTCTGGAAGGGGTATCTTTGTCTGCCACCAGCGTTGGTGCCGGTGACAGCTTTACCCTGAACGTCGCCAGTACCGCCGAGACTCAGTGGGGCGATTACGCCATCACGGTATCGGGTAATGACGGCAGTATTGAAAAGAGCAGTGTGGTGAGCCTGGAAATCATCCCTCAAGGGCTGAATGACTTCCCATACAGCAATGATACCCCGGTGGCTATTGCCGATAACACCACAGTGACCAGCACCATTGAGATCGCCGATCCGCTGCAGATCTTCGGGGTCAACAGCAACGTCAACATTAGCCACACCTGGATTGGTGATTTGACTGTGACCCTGACTTCGCCATCCGGTACCGAAGTGGTGTTGCATAATCGTGAAGGCAGCAGTAATGATGATATCGTCAAGAGCTGGGATCTGAGTGACTTCAACGGTGAAATTGCCCAAGGAATCTGGACTCTGAGTGTGACTGACCACGCCGGTGGTGACAATGGCACCCTGAACAACTGGGGTATGGTGATCACTGCGCTGGGTGAAGCTGGTCCTTCAGCACCTAATGCCGGCTTTGACTATCAAGCCGAAGGTCTGAGTGTCAGCTTCAGCAACAGTAGCTCTGATATCAATGATGATATCGCCGGCTACCACTGGGATTTCGGTGACGGCTCTGTTTCCAGCGAGGCAAACCCTCAACATGTGTATGCCGAGGCTGGTACCTACACAGTTACCCTGACAGCGACCGATGCCACTGAGCTCAGCGACAGCGTCAGCATGGAAGTGCAGGTATTTGCCCACAGCATTTCTGCCGATATCAGCCGCGCCCTCAAGTCCCGTCGTGGCAGCGCCATGGTCGATGTGAACTGGAATGGTGCCCTGGGTGATGAAGTGGCGATTTTCCGCGATGGTGAGCAGGTTGCGACCACCGCCAACGATGGCCAGTTCCGTGATCGCTTCAGCACTGAAGCCGAGAGTGTGACTTATCAGGTTTGTGAGCTGGAAACCGAGCTTTGCTCTGATCCTGTTGTTGCTCAATTCTGATAACCCGAATAGATGAAAGCGGCCAGCTGGCCGCTTTTTTTATAAACACATCGCGCAAAAATTAATTTTTGATGACAGGGGGAGATAACTTCAGAACATCGCAATCATTCAAGCTGGGGGAGGTTGCCCAATGCTTTATCTTTCATTGAAGTTGTGTCGGTGCAAGCTTATCTGCTTGGCCGGGTTTACTTGGATGCTGGCGGCCAAGTACACTGATTTTCCTATTGGAGTACTAAGGATAACAATAAGATGAGTATTTGGTTTCGCCCCATCACCCTGGAAGATTGTGCCAAACTGGATGTTGGTATGAGTGGCAAGGGCACCCTGATGCAGACACTGGGGATCCGCATCACTGAGATAGGTGATGACTATATGGTGGCCAGCATGCCGGCGTCTCCGGCTATCCACAATCCACTTGGAATAGTACATGGTGGTGCCAATGTGGCACTGGCAGAGACGGTGGCCAGCTATGCCGCCAATTTTGCGGTGGACTTTGAAAACTACTATTGTGTCGGTCAGGAGATCAACGCCAATCACCTGCGGGCAGCTCGCAATGGTGAACTTAAGGCAACCGCCAAAGCGGTACATTTGGGGAAACGCAGCTCTGTCTGGGAAGTGCTTATTCATAACAGCGCCGGTGAGCTGACCTGTATCTCCCGTATGACCGCGGCCGTGATCAAGCGTTAGGGCCATATGCTAGTGAGGCGCTTGCGTAAAAGCATAGATTAAGGCCATTTTATCAGTTTGTTTTTCAAGATTATTTCACCCGCATGGGCAATGGGCCTAGTTGCAATTGGGTAGATTGCCAACAGGCCCAAAGCCGATGTTTTAGCACCAGTATTCATTTTTGCTCCTGTTTGTTAGCGACTATCCTTATAGGCGAGGGTTCGGGAATTGGCATTCAGGGGTGTCATGATTCGAAGACTGTCACTGCTGTGAAATAGGGGATCTTGGATGGATACAATCAATATATGGGAGTGGGTCGGATATCTGGCATCAGTAGTGGTGGCCATCTCTCTGATGATGTCCAATATCAAACGGCTGCGCTGGTGGAACCTGCTTGGAGCGGCGCTGTTTGTTGCCTATGGTGTGGCCATTGCTGCATATCCTGTGGCTTTGGTGAACTTCTTTATAGTGCTTATCGATGCCTACTACCTGGTTAAACTCTATCGCATCCCTGCGCCTGAATTGCCGTCAAGTGATCAAATAAACGCTGAAAAATCAGATGATAAGTAAGCTGGCAAACCACCGGCGCCCGAGTAATCTCATGGTGCCGGTTTCTATAACATTTGTTTCTTTCGTGACAATATCTTCTTGTTCTGCTTTTAGCCGTTTTTCATCTTGACTGGCAGTCACTGTCATCTCGGTTATGCATTTCTTTATCCCCGTTTCTCAATCTCAAACTCAAAGCAATCTATAAACGGGATTGTGATAATCAGTTTTAATCGTTTTTTAAAGCGTGGTTGTTTGACTAAGATGACCACATCGCCAATATGACTGCTCAAGGGAGCACCTATGGCTACCATATATGATGTGATTGAAAACTGGTTAAACGAAACAAAGGACTAAGGAGCACGAGATGAGTCAGAAGCAATATATCACCAGCCAGAGCGGCGCCCCTATCGCAGACGATCAGAATTCCCTCTCCGCCGGAGAGCGTGGTCCCCTGTTGCTGCAGGACTGGCACCTGATTGAAAAGTTGGCCCACTTCAACCGCGAGCGGATCCCAGAACGGGTAGTGCATGCCAAGGGCACAGGTGTTTATGGTACCTTCACTGTGACCAATGATATGAGCCAATACACCATAGCCGAACATTTCCAGGGTGTTGGTACCCAGACCGAGGCTTTTGTTCGTTTCTCGACCGTAGGCGGTGAAATGGGCAGCGCCGATGCCGAGCGCGATCCCCGTGGCTTTGGAGTACGTTTCTACACCAAGCGCGGCAATCACGACATAGTGGGCAATAACACCCCCACCTTCTTCCTGCGTGATGGCATCAAGTTTCCTGATTTTATCCACACTCAGAAGCGTAATCCGCACACTAATTTGAAAGATCCTCAGGCGATGTGGGACTTCTGGTCGCTCAACCCTGAGTCCTTGCATCAGGTGACTGTATTGATGTCTGACCGAGGCATTCCGGCCAACTATCGGCAGATGCATGGCTTTGGCTCGCATACCTTCTCATTTTGGAATGCCAAGGGTGAGCGCTTCTGGGTCAAGTTCCATTTCAAGACAGAGCAGGGGATAGCTAACCTGACTGAAGAGCAGGCCGCCAAGGTGAAGGGAATCGATCCGGATCATGCCCAGCGCGACATGGTGGCGGCAATCCAGGATGGTAATTTCCCCCGTTGGAAGCTCAAGGTACAGATAATGCCGGAAGCCGATGCCAATACTTACCATATCAACCCGTTTGATTTGACCAAGGTATGGCCACATAAGGACTACCCGCTGATCGAGGTTGGGATACTGGAGCTCAATCGTCTGCCACAGAACTACTTCGCCGAAGTGGAGCAGGTGGCACTGGCGCCGAGTAACCTGGTTCCCGGTGTTGGCGCGTCGCCGGACAAGATGTTGCAGGCTCGCCTGTTTGCCTACGCCGATGCCCAGCGTTATCGGATAGGAGCCAACTATAACCAGTTGCCGGTGAACTGTCCTCACGCGACTCAGGCCAATCACCATCAACGTGCCGGTGCCATGGCCGGGGCTCAGTGCCCTTACCATAGAAGTCAGACAGGTGGCGATGCGTCGGCAAACTATGGCCCCAACTCGCAGCCAAGCGGCCTGCAGGATGCGACCGAGTTCAAAGAGCCGCCACTGCGCCTGGATGGTGAAGCCGACAGATACAGCCGTTATGGCCAGGATGACTACACCCAGGCAGGCAACCTTTACCGCCTGTTGCCGGAAGAGGAAAAGGCCAGGCTTATCAGTAATATCTGCGGTACTCTGAGTCAAGCGACTCAGGATGTGCAGCAGCGAATGATAGGCCACTTCAGCCAGGCCGATGCCGACTATGGCCGCCGGGTGCAAGAGATGCTGGTCAGCTGATAGTTGCACGCCGGAAATAAAGGGGCAGCTTGAGCTGCTCCTTTTGCGTTGTCAGCGGTTTTCCTACTCCCACAACAGGGTGGCTATCCCCAAGAGGGCAAACAGCAGGGCGCAACCTCTGTGGATCCAGGTCATGGGCAGCTTGTCGGCACTGAAATGGCCGGCCAGCACCACGGGAACATTCGCCAACAGCATGCCGACAGTGGTGCCTGTTACTACCATCAGCAGGCTATCGTATTTGGCCGACAGCACCACGGTTGCGACCTGGGTCTTGTCACCCATTTCGGCGATAAAGAACAGCAAACAGGTCGCTACGAAGGGGCCATAGCGGTAGAAGCGGCTCTCTTCGGCATCGACCTTATCGGGTACCAGCACCCAGAGGGCGATGGCAAAGAAACTGCCGGCAACAAGGTAACGGCCGATATCGGCGCTGAGCCAACCCATGGCCCATTGGCCCAGCCAGGCGGCGGCAAAATGGTTGAGCAGGGTGGCGATAAGGATCCCTGAGATAATTGCGGTCTTGTTTTTGAAACGAGCGGCCAACAACAGGGCCAACAGCTGAGTCTTGTCACCGATTTCGGCTACGGCGACAGTGAGAGTTGAGGCGATGAGTGCTTCCAAAATGGGCGTTCCTTCGGGGTGGCAAAATTCCAAGCACAGTCCACCGCCCACCCCTTTATATTTGTGCGGTATACCGTGCTCAGGTCTTGCCTGGCAAGCCTAAACTTGCTGTAAGCACCATGGCATGAGGCCAAGTGTGTTGATGCTTACCCCTGGGCGGGACCCAGGTTAGCTACTCCCCTAAGACAGAGGCGGCCATTATAACCATAAAGCTCGCCATGGCAACACTGCTCTGATTTCGATAAAAATGAGATTTCTTTGTCTGGGAAAGAGTGTGGCGCGATTTTTACGCCGCTGAAGGTCGAGAAAATGGTTTATGTTTCCGTTTGATAGCCCTGCATCAGGAATCAAGTAGAAGCATAAGGTAACTGGCCGATAGTCGCGCTTCCCCGCTTGCCCAAGGGCTGTGGCTCTGTTAATGTCCCGGTTAAGTTAATTTTTGAGAAAGAGCCTCAGTGTTGAGTTTGCATCTTTGCAGTCCCCAATTCCGCTGTCCACGATTTAGTTAGCCCCAGTGGCTTGGTGGCATACCTCTTCTGTTTGCTGAGCTGTTGGGGCCAATGAAACTCCGTAAGGCGGAATTTCATCTGCGGCCAAGACGTTACAGCTTGCCAGCTGCGCTGACAATTCGCCTTTCCCCTTGGGTAAATCTGACCTTAAAGATAACAAGACAAAAGAACAGGACGAATTTTAGTGAACTTAAAAATATTGGGCTCTGTAGCCATAGTCGCGGGTACTGCGATTGGCGCCGGTATGTTGGCCTTGCCACTGGCAACAGCTGCCATGGGCTTGCTTCCGGCACTGCTATTGATGTTGGTCATTTGGGGCATTTCCGCCTACACCTCACTGTTGATGTTGGAAGTCAATCTGCGCTCCGGCGTGGGGGATAACCTGCATGTCATTACAGGTAAAGCCTTGGGTAAGACGGGGCAACTGATTCAAAGCGCCGCTTTTCTCAGCCTGCTGTTTGCCCTGACCGCCGCCTACTTGACCGGTGGCGCCGAGCTACTGATGCTCAAGGCCAAGGCCTGGTTCGATATGACCCTGGATGGCCAGGATGCGGTGCTGCTGTTTACCTTGGCTCTGGGCAGTTTTGCCGCCTTGGGAGTCGGCTGGGTCGATAAGCTCTCCCGCGGGCTGTTTTCTGCCATGATAGTCATGCTGGTGCTGGTGGTACTGTTTTTGCTGCCTGAGGTGAATATGAATACCTTACTGGAGCAGGCGCCGACCGATTCCTATGCCAAGGTGTGGCTTGCCGCCGTGCCTGTGGTGTTTACCTCTTTTGGTTTCCATGTCTGTATTGCCACTCTGGTGCGCTATCTTGATGGTGACACGGTTTCCCTGCGCAAGGTGCTGCTGATAGGCTCCGGCATTCCGCTGGCCTGCTATCTGCTTTGGCTGTTGGTGACCCTGGGTACTGTCGGCGGTGATACCATTCATGGCTTTGGCGGTTCACTGTCGAAACTCATCAGTGCCTTGCAGGCGATCAGCGAGCAGCCTTTGGTGAGCAAGTGCATTGGGCTGTTTGCCGACTTGGCGTTGATCACCTCGTTTCTTGGAGTGACCCTGAGCCTGTTTGACTTCAGCGCCGAGCTTATCCGCGCCAAGAGTAACTTTGTCGGCCGCCTGCAGACCTGGTTGCTGACCTTTATTCCGCCGCTGGCCTGCGCCCTGTATCTGCCAGAAGGTTTTTCGGCGCTGCTGGGCTTTGCCGCCGTGCCTTTAGTGGTGATCATCATCTTCCTGCCGATAGCCATAGCACTGAAACAGCGGCGTGAGTCGCCGGAAGGCTACAAAGTTGCCGGTGGCAAACCGGCGATGGCACTGATGGCCCTCCTGGGGATAGGCATTATAGCTGCCCAGTTGTATGCGACGCTGGGGGCCTAAGCGAAGCCCTTTGTAAGGGAATTTTTCCGAGTCTGTAGCCGCTTGGTAGTCTGTGTTAAAGTCGGGACTTGTGCCCGGCTTTTTTGTTGCACAAAAACAACAAATTGAACTGATACCAGCGAATGGACTTACTAGAATGAAAAAATGGTTACTTGCAACGGCCATAGCCACCAGTTTTGGTGCTCAGGCCGATGAGGGCATGTGGCAGCCCTACCAATTGCCGGCCATGGCCGATGAACTCAAGGCCAAAGGACTGGAAATAGACGCCAAGTCTATCTCCAAGCTGACCGAATTCCCGATGAACGCCGTGATAAGCCTGGGCGGCTGCACCGCGTCTTTCGTTTCGCCCAAGGGGCTGGTGGTAACCAACCATCACTGTGCCTACGGCTCCATCCAGTACAACTCCACCCCGGAGAAGAATCTGCTGCGTGATGGCTTCCTGGCGAAAAACTTTGCCGAAGAATTGCCGGCAACTCCGGGCTCGCGGGTATATGTCACCGAAGAGGTCACCAATGTGACCGACAAGGTCAAGCAAGGCCTGGACAACAAGCAGGGCGATGCTTTCTATAAGGGTGTCGAGGCGGCCGAAAAGTCACTGGTGGCCCAGTGTGAAAAAGAAGATGGCTATCGCTGTCAGGTTTACAGCTTCCACGGTGGTCTCGAGTACTATCTGGTGAAGCAGCTGGAAATCCGTGATGTTCGCCTGGTGTATAACCCGGCGGCCAGTGTGGGTAAGTACGGCGGTGATGTCGACAACTGGATGTGGCCGCGCCACACGGGTGATTTCTCCTTCTACCGCGCCTATGTCAACAAAAATGGCAAGCCGGCCGATTTCTCCAAGGATAACGTACCTTACGAGCCCAAGAGCTTCCTCAAGGTGTCGGCCAAAGGGGTCAAGGAAGGGGACTTTGTGATGGTGGCCGGTTACCCGGGCCGCACCAACAGATACCGCACCGGCAATGAAGTGGAAAACCAGTTTGAGTGGTCTTACCCACAAGGCAAGGAGCTGCGTGAGCGCTTTATCGAGATCATTAAAGAGACGGCCCCGGAAGGCAGTGATGAGCGCATCAAGTACGAGAGCCTGATCGCCGGTCTGGCCAACTATGCCAAGAACTTCACCTCGATGATCGAGTTCTATGGTAAGTCGACCATGCTGGAAGACAAGCGTACCCTGGAAGCCAAGCTCAAGAGTTGGATCGATGCCGACAGCAGCCGCAAGGCCCAGTATGGTGAGGTGTTGGCACAGTTGGACAAGCTGGTCGCCCAAAGCCAGGCAGATCAGCAGCGTGACATTATCCTGGGCTATCTGGGGTATACCACTATGTTGCCAACGGCCCGCGAACTCTATCGTCTGGCCAATGAAAAGGCATTGCCGGACATGGAGCGCGAGCCGGGTTTCCAGGAGCGTGACATGATCCGCTTCAAGGCCGGTATGGAGCGTATCGATCGCCGTTATGCCGCCAGTGTCGACAAGGCGCTGGTGTTTGAGATGCTCAAGCGTTATGCAGCGCTGCCCAAGTCTGAGCGGCTGCCGGCGCTGGACAAGTACTTCGGCATAGGCAACAAGCTCGATGAGGCCAAGCTGAAGAAGACTCTGGACAAGATGTACAAGAATACCAAGCTGGATAACAAAGATGTGCGTCTGGCCTGGATGGACAAGTCGGTTGCCGATTTCAAGGCCTCGAAAGATCCTATGATCCAGTTTGCTGTGGCCTTCTATGACACAGGTATGCAGCTGGAGCAGAAAAAGAAAGAGTTGGCCGGTGAGCTGATGAAGGTGCGTCCTCAGTACATGGAAGCCATCATTGCCTACAACCGTGAGCAGGGTAAACCTGTGTATGCCGATGCCAACTCCAGCCTGCGGGTGACAGTGGGCCATGTGAAGGGCTACTCACCCAAAGATGGTCTCTACGCCGTACCTTTCACTCGTCTGGAAGGCATAGTGCAGAAAGACACAGGGGTTGAGCCTTTCGATGCTCCCAAGAAAGAGCTGGAGCTTATCAAGACCAAGCAATATGGTGACTTCTACTTCAAGGATATTGACTCGGTACCGGTCAACTTCCTCTCAACTCTGGATACCACAGGCGGTAACTCAGGCTCGCCAACTCTCAACGGCCGCGCCGAGCTGGTGGGACTGCTGTTTGACGGTGTTTATGAGAGCATCATAGGTGACTGGAACTACGACGATAACATCAACCGCTCCATTCAGGTGGACAGCCGTTACATGCTGTGGGTGATGAAGTATCTGGATAATGCAGACAACCTGCTGCAAGAGATGGAAATCGTTAAGTAAGCTTTACCATCAACAACAATCCCCGCCAAGTTGCGCAATGTAGATCAGATAAGGATCGGTTGACCGATCCTTCTGATGAGAGACAAT